>CP053449.1:1177814-1925628 GCA_013285465.1 Pseudomonadota bacterium | reverse complement strand
TGGGGCTGTCAGTTCCGTGAAAACTTCTCCGCCTCCTGAAACCAGCGCAGACCAGAACATGAAATAAAGCAGGAAAAACGAGAAAACGCCCCAGGCCTGCGGAAAGAATTTCTCAGCAAAGGCGCGGGGGTAAACCCATATGGCGGTAAACAGGCTAACAGGCAGGGCAATGCTGTGCCCGATATAGCGCCATGTATCACTTGGCACGAAGACTTCAGCGGAGACGTTGAAGGCCGGCACACAGCTGTAGAGAAACAGCCCCAACAGGCTATAAACGACAGCCTGTCCGCGCCATCCCAGTTTTTGCGGCTGCGCCTGCTTGCGCGCCGTTTGGATTGTCTGGGGAATCGGTATGGTTTTTTGCGGCTGCGGGGCTGCTGCGGCGGCAATACCCGTCAAATGGTAACGCCCGTCATCGCCCAGTGTCACAATCCTTTGCAAATCATAGAGGTCACGATGCACCGGATTGTTTTCATCCTGCACAATGCCTTTTCGGACAAGATTATCCAGAAATATTTTTGCGGGCCCCAGCTTGTCATGATTGGAGGGCAGCGTCATATAGGCTTGAATATGACGCATCTGTTCGGATTGTGCAGCCGTTGGACGCATCAGAATATCATTGAGGACATCAATTTCGCTTTGTGTCGGCGCGGCGATGACCGGCAAAGGGGGTGTATTATTTGTTGCTGTCGCGGCAGCGGTTTGCGCAACCGACGGCGCTGTGGTGATATCGGTGCGCACGCCGCGTGCCTGCAAATCATCAAAAATCAGACGGGCGGCTTTCTCCGGCGTTACGCCGCGCAAATGCATCAGGGCAAGCGTGTCGCGGTTATATTCCAGATAGGCATCGGCATATTGTTCCGTTATGCCGGGCTGCGCTATCAAGGCGGTACGAAAATGCCAGCGGTAATTTTCCAGTGCCTCATGCGCGGTACGTTTATGCTGGAAAATTTGTTCACGTAAATCGGCGCGGGTTTGTGCATTCTGGACATTTGGCGGAATTTGCTGCATCAGATCGGCGCTGTCGATACCGGATTCAAGCAGATTATAAAAATATTCCACACGGTTCTTGTGCTTGTTGAGGGCATAGGGAGATTTAATAAAAAACCATATGCCGTATCCGATCCAGAAAAGAAACCAGGTATTGTGGTCAAGCTGTTCCGGTGTGACGGCAGCGGCCAGAATGGCAAAGCTGGACAGGTTTAAAAATACGCTCATACTTTTTAGAAAGGAGGGTTCATCCGTCGCGATGGATGTTCTGGAGAGGAGTATATAAATATTCAGCAAAACCGCTACGGCAAGCGTAACGCCGCTATAGAGTGAGCCTCGATCCGATTGCATAAGAAGGAACACCGCGAAATAGGCGGTGATAAAATTTTGTATATACAACACAATGCGCAGCAAGACACACCCACCTGTTCATTGAGCGCAGGGGTAAACCTGCCAACTCATTTATTGTACCGTGTAAAGAGTTAACGGCAGGCTAACCTTCGGCTCTGCGGTCTTGCCAATAAAGAAAGAACGGAACACTTAGACACAGGCAGGCCAGTACCAGCCAGATGGTGACGACACCGTCAAAGCCGAGCGGAAGAAAACGCTCGGCAATTTTATCGAAATCGCCAAAACCGTGCGTGCCTTTTTGCTCGAAATAAACAAGGCGATAGGCATCATTGCGCAGCAGGGCAAAGCCTTTAATGAAAACTTGGAACAGAATTCCGAAACCGAAAACGGCGTTCAGCAACCGTTCCGTCACCCCGCCGGGAGAAATATCCAGCAGCGCCCGCGTTAGCAAAAACCCCGCAACCAATGCCTCGGCACCGGGACCCATGAAATCCACCATGCTCATATGTATGTCTTCGCTAAAGCCGGTGGCGAGGATAAATACGCCCAGTACAGCCAGCCCGATCATAAAGGGCGTAAAGTCGCGCAGCAGATAAGCACCATAGCCGATGACCGCCAGCGCCGCCCCTCTGACAAGATAACTCTGCCCTGTCACAGAAATGGCAAGCCCGCCGCCATGGGCAAAATCAAAAACCGGAATGGTCGGATAGCCATACAGCCATGCAAACAGCGTATGGCCGAGCTCATGAAAAAACGTTGCCATATATTCCAGACAAAGCGCCGATGCGGACATGACAAAATTCTCCGTCCAGAACCAGTCCATGTCGTGAATATAATGATACAGCGGCAGGTTTAAGAAAACGGCGATCAAAAAGCCTGCGCCCATAAATTTCCAGCTATTGTCCATTGATAACAGGGCTTTACTTCATGCCGCGAGAAGGGGGATCTCTGCGTGGCGTTGTCGTTGTGTTGTTTTTCGGCGCGGATTTTTGCGGCTTTAACGCATCCAGACAGGTCATGCATACGGCTTGTTCCACTTTTTTATCCACACCTGTTCCATCCAGAAAGACTTGCACAGTGCGCACGGCTTTTGTGTTGTCACCGCCCTGTTGGCGAATGCCGTCTATACATTCGCGGATACCGCTGGCAACAGCTTGCGCCTGTTCATCTTTCAGGCCGGCAAGTAGGAGCTTTTGCTTTATTTGCTCTTCCATGGACGGCTGGGCGGGTTTTTCCCCCTCCATGCTGAAATGGGTGCCGCCAATCAGTTTATTTGCGGTTGCCTGTGCTTCATCGGAATATAGCAGGCTTTTTCCGGAGGTGGTGCCAAAGCTTTCATGGTCGCCGCGTTTTGCTTTGCCATGTGTTTCATCCTGGGACATGACGTTTTCCTTTACTCGTTACAGGAATTTTACCCTGTTCATATTATACTTTCTTTGCTTTAACAAAGCCTTAAACCAGAAAGCTCTGGACTGTTATTCTTCACGGTTTTAGGATGGGCAGGATAACAAATATCTGCAAAGGAGATTAGAGCATGAAAAAACTACTGATGGCGGCGGCAATCGCGACCGGCGTGATGATGTCTTCCGGTACGGGTTATGCGCAAGGCGCAAAAATTCCGGATGTGAAACTCGAGGAACTCAGAAAAAAATCCATCGAACATTTTTTCAAATTCTATGATACCGATGGCGATCAGGCGGTTTCAAAGGCCGAGTTTATGGAAGTCATGGAAAAACGCTTTGCTGAAATGGATCAGGATGCGAATGGCCGTGTCACAACAGAGGAAGTTCTGGCGCATCACACTGCAATGCAGGAAAAGATGATGAAAGAGAGAGACGCAGCTCATCAGCAGGGCGGCGCGGCTCAATAAGCGAACAGGCATGATTGCAAAAGCCGCCGCACCACCATATGCGGCGGCTTTTCTATATTGCGGAAACGCTTGCCATAACGGCCTGTGCGGTGCTATCCTGCGCATCGGATATCATATATTTTCTATAAAAGCAGGAGGCGCGCCATGACGGAAAAAGCGGCAAAAACAAAACATACAAAGCTTTTGATTATCGGTTCGGGCCCTGCCGGTTATACGGCGGCGGTTTACGCGGCGCGCGCAGGGCTGGAGCCCGTGATCGTGGCAGGGATGGAGCCGGGCGGGCAGATGACCACCACCACCGATGTTGAAAATTATCCCGGCTTTGAGAATCCCGTGCAAGGGCCGTGGCTGATGGATCAGATGAAAAAACAGGCTGAAAATTTCGGCACGGAAATGATCAATGACACGATTACCGATGTTGATTTCAGCGGTGATATCAAAAAACTGACGGGAACCTCCGGCGATACTTACACGGCGGATGCCGTTATCATCGCAACCGGTGCGCAGGCGAAATGGCTGGGCACGGAAAGCGAAGAAAAATTCAAAGGCTACGGCGTCTCCGCCTGCGCGACCTGTGACGGATTCTTTTATAAAGGCAAGGAAGTCGTGATCGTCGGTGGCGGCAATACCGCTGTGGAAGAAGCGCTGTTCCTGACGCAATTCGTTGATAAAGTCACCTTGATCCACCGCGGTGACAGCCTGCGGGCGGAAAAAATCATGCAGGACCGTCTGTTTGATAACGATAAAATCGATGTGATGTGGAATACCGAACTGGATGAAGTGCTGGGCACGCCTCCGGGAACGCCGGGCGCCGATATGGCCTCTATCGGTGTCACGGGCGTGAAATTGCGCAATAACAAAACCGGCGCGGTAGAAGAGAAAAAAGTCGCAGGTGTGTTTATCGCCATCGGCCATGCGCCTGCCACCAAAGTCTTTGACGGTCATATTGATCTGGATAAGGACGGCTATGTCAAAACCAAACCCGACAGTACCGAAACCAATGTACCGGGCGTCTTTGCCGCAGGTGATGTGAAAGACCGCAAATTCAAACAGGCGGTGACGGCGGCAGGTATGGGCTGTATGGCAGCGCTGGAAGCGGATCAATATCTCGCAACGCTGGCGGCAAAACCGAAGCCGGATGCGGCCAATAAAAACACCGCGCAACGCAAGCCTGCCGCAAAAGGGCCGGGACGTTAAGAGAGAAGAATATGGCAGAACAAGGCAAAAATCTTCTGATCGTTTTTGATCTGGTCGCAACATTGACCGATGCGGGGCCGCGCTATGTGCGTGCCTTTTCCGATATGTGCGAACGCTTCGGTTATCCGAAACCGGATGAAGATGAGGTCATGGAAATGCTCGGCAATAAAAACCTGAAAGAGATTACGCAGCATTTCCTCGGCGATATCGATACCGGGTTGCAGGGCAAGTTTATGAACAGCTGTAACAAGGAATGTGATGCCATGCTGTTCCGTGATGATTGGCAGGAAACGCTGTTCCCGCATGTGCGCGAAACGCTGGAAGATTTGGCGGCAGAGGGCTATAAACTCGGCATCTATACCGGCACACGCGAAGATGCGCTGGAAGATCAGATCACTTATCACGGCATCAAACCGCTGTTTCAGCAGGATTATATCCGGGGCAAAGATAATACCCGCGATGCGGGGCTGGACAGCCGGACCTTAAAAGCGGCACAGCTGGAATCGATTGTTGCGCAATACCGCAAGGATTGCGGCGATGATAATGCGCCCGTATTGGTGATCGGCGATTCCGCTTCCGATGCGGAGGCTGCCGCTGATCAGGGCTATCTGTTTATCGGTTTTGCCGCTAGCGAGCGCAAAAAAGAAAAACTGCAAAATTCCGGCGTTAAATTCCTGATGACGGATTTTGAAGATCTGCCGCTATTGATCAAAGGCGCGACGGGAGCTGTTCCTGCGGAGGAGCGTCAGAATTATACCAAGGTCAAAAAAAAACATCCCCCGCAACCCTGACGGCGTTTAAAAATTATTTCACGACTGATGATAAGAATTACTCTGCGGGTGCTTCCGGAGCAGGGGCTGTCTCGTCCTGAACAGGTGCCGCTTCAACGGCGGCTTTTTCGGGCATTTCTTCAGGCGGCGCGGCGGCAGGTATTTCCGGCGGCTGGCTTAAAGACGACATTTCGACAATGCTGCGGAAAATATGCGCGCCGTCTTCCGGAGACATTGCGGAAAGAACGGTCAGGAAATTGGCCTGCGCATTGCAGCTTTCGGCGGCCGAGAAATTGCCGCTGCCGTCCAGAGCCGCCAGCTCCGCCATATTAAAGCCGGCTGCGGCATATCCGGCTTTCAGCTTGTCCAGCAGCGTTTCAAGCGCCATCGGCTTTTCTTTGGTTTTTGCGGTATTGGCAAGCCCGCTCTCGATAATCGCATATTTAAAACTTTGCGCGCGGGTCAGAATATCATCGCCTAGTGCCTCTTTCAGCATATCCAGCTCTTTTTCGCGCATCATGTTATCGGTATAGATCAGGCATAAAGCGGGATTTTCTTTCAGCTTTGTCAGCGTTTCAGCCGAGAATTTCAAATTATTGTAAACAGCCTCATCCGTGGCAAAAGGCATATAGGTTTCGGTGTATTTGCTGATGATATGCGAGACTTCGGCGGCAATTTGTGCGGAGAGCGCCTCCCGCGTCAAACCCTGTGCAATCGCGTCTTGCGCATATTGCCGGAAGTTTTCGGCAGCATCGGGATGGGCGGCAAACAAATCCCCCAGCGCAGGCGATTGTTGCAATGTCGATGTGACGACAAAGTGATGGCCGTAACGGGTTTCAAGATTGCGGGTAATTTTCTGCGGCAGCAGGAAGGCCAGCACAAGGCCGAGCGCCAGCGCCAGATGCATGACGGGAAATTTCTTGGCCGCGCGGGCGGGGATCAGCGCAATCAGCAAAATGCCGACAACAATCAAACTGCCCAGCAAAAGCGATTGCATGGTTTCGTTCAGCGAAAAGAAAAATAAAAGCACGGGATGCAGGTTTTCAGTCATAACATCAATATCCTCTAATATCTCCTGATGTTAGGCTGAAACAGGGTTGAAGGCAACTAGGCATGTAAAAACACGGCGGTTTTTGAAATATATTGTCGTATTTTGCACAGTTTCGTATAGTATCTTGTCTTACAGGACAGGGAAACGACATATATGACCGCGAAAAAACGCGAGAAACGGCTGAAAAAACAGCATGCCGCCCGTTGCGACGATATTCTCGCACGTCTGGCCGCTGTGTCCGAAGGCTATGATATGGTCACCTTCCTGAATGATCACAAGATCGAGATCTGCTTTGAAAAAGATGCTTTATTCGAGGCCGCCTCATCCCTGACCATCGACCGTATTGAAAACGGCAAATATATCTATGTCGGCACCAAGATTATCCTGAATGAATCCCTGCATGACGACAATATTGCACAGGCGCTGGTGCATGAGGCGCAGCATATGCGCCATCATATGAATGATCTGGGCAATCCCGATATGCTGCTGTCGCTGGAGGATCATCAGCTGTTCCGCGCTGTGCAGGAGGCCGATGCGCAAGCGGCGGCGATTGATGTGACGTTCAAGTTAAAGCTGGCGGGCGATGCCGGCCCCTACGAAAAAACGGCGGCGGTCGGTTACGAGGAGATGTGCCGTGCCTATGAAGCCGCTTATGAAGCCGATCCGCAATCAATTTACGATGGCCGCGCCAAACGTGCGGCTTTTGATGCATGGTTTACCAAACCCTCCCGCGTGGCGCATTACGACCATGACACGGAAAACCTGCATGAAAAAATCATCGAAAATCTCTGCGCGAAAAGCAAGGAACATGGCTTATCCGCAGGCGCGCTGGAAAATGACTGGGTCGAAAGAATTGGCGGTTTGTCGGATGTGAATTATCTGCACCTGCCCGGTCAAAGTGATCCGCTATCCACCGCGCGCGCCACGCTGACCGAAACGCGCAAGGAAATCGCCAAAATCGCCGCCGAAAAACAGGCCGAAAAAACCGCGAATGATAATGAGAAGCCCGCCGCCGCGCTGGAAAATAATCCGCAACCGAAATCACCACCTCCACCCTCTCAAAATTTATAAATTCCTGCCGTTTTGCGCTTTTCGGAATGATTGCTATGGATATGTGATATTCCCTATACTGCATATGGGCATATGCGATACAGGAGGTTTGAATTCAAGCCATGTATAAGGGATGAAAGCCGCAGTACAAGCGATCATCAGTGCAAAAAGAAATGTTGTTTTATTTATAGCGGTTGCGTTCCAGCGCAGTTGCCAGAGAATATAGAAGCTGTAAGCGGCCAGTAATAAATAGAAACTCTTGATCCAGAAATGACTGTAGCTCAGCGCTTCTCCCTCAAGCCATAAAATACTGATAAAAGACAGCAAAGAAGCAGCATGTTTTTTATAAGGGATTTCAAAAACCATTGTATAAAACAAGATGTGACAGATGATCGCACTCATGAATATGAAGACGGCAATTTCATCAAAATGATGCCTGTGTGTGTAATATGTGGTGCGCAGGCCGTGACTGTACCACCCGGCTGCGGCAAGCAGTAGTACGATCACCATTGTAAAAGTGGCACAGATAAGAATCGCCATTTGCGACGACTGGCTTTTTTCCATCAATGTTCCCCCTTTTTCCATTATAGCATGGTTTTGAGGGAAAGAGGGGCGGCAGGGCTATTTTGCCATGGTCAGCTTTTTGCTTTTCCGGTCATAGGCTACGCCTTTGAAACCCTGATTCAGAAGTTCTTTCTGCGTGTCGAGATCATGCGCATCACAATGTTTCTTTTCCGCATAATGGTTAAACACGCCCGAAAGCTGTTTTGACCGGATATTGGCGATGCTTTCATGGGCGTTGTAAAGCTCTGTGCCGTCATCGGGGTCGGTGCCGGTGGAATGCAGCGTTAAGCCTTTATCCAGAAACACGCCCCAGCTATAGGGATTATCAATGGCGATCTCGGCAATCACATGTTTCCGGCCGATCTGTTCGGCATAGTCAATCCAATGCCCGACCATTTCCTCCATCAGCCTGTTGCCCCGATAGGCGGGGTCAACCAGCACGCCCTCGATAATAGACAGCGTTTCGGGCGTATCCACAAGCTCCATATCGACCATACCTGTTTCGGGATGCGCGGCATTCGGGTTCAGCACGATGGATTGCGCAATCAGCTCGCCCTCGCAATAAATGCCGATCATGGTATTGGCGCCGCGTTTAAAATGGTTTTCGAAAAAGGTTTTGGATTTGGGAAGGATGAAGGATTTCTGGTCGTCAGGGAGGGAGTCGATGATTTTCTGCTGCAAGCCCAGAATTTCATCAAGGCAATCCGCGTCCAGCAGCTTGACGGTATAGCTCTGCCCGCTTTTGCAAAGCGTGCCCATATTTAAAATGTCATTCTTGTTGTTACTCTTTGTCATTGTCTTAATATCCGATACAAAAAAATTGGGAAAACTGTTCTTGTTAGAACCGCCTAGTATCAGGATTTAAGACTTTGAAGATTTAGTTGTGTGATGTGCAACGTGTCTCTTGCAAGACCTGTGCCCTGATGGGGCGGTCAGCGAGTACGTCGTCGCGGCGGGCAAAAGAAAACAGAACCGGAAAGCAGGGCGCTTTCGGTGATATCAAGACAGGATTCTGCGTTCATTTCTTTACACATAATATATTTATATGTGATTCTGTGCCGTTTTGTCAAATATTGTTTTCCAGTTGCGCAACAGCGGCCTGCAAAGCCTCGAGCCGCGTCGTGAAAATCTGGTTTTCCGGCACGGGTGACAAAATGCCGTATTTCTGCAAACGGGCGTAAATTTCATTCTCCGTGCCGCATAAAAACAGGGTTTTGCAATCCTGCGTCAGCTCCGTAATCATGTCGGAAATCGTCATCATGATGGAGACATCCATCATTTTGCAGTCGCTGAAGTCAATGACGATACTGTCAAAACGGCTGACCAGATGCAGCCGCGCGGCAAGGTCGCGTGCCGTGCCGAAGCTAAGCGGTCCCGCAAAGCGCAGCAGCAGCAGGCGTTCACCGGCCTGTTGCAGCAGTTTCTTTTCTTTCGTGCGCAGTTTTTTCTTTTTGCCCTTCAGCGTTCCCTTCGAGGCAAACTCGACCTCCTCGATCTGGTGTTTGGCAAGGCTGTCGGCGGTAATCAGGCTTTGCATGAGAATACCGAGAAAAACCGCCATAATCAGATCGACAAAAACGGTCAGTCCGGCAACGACCAGCATGATGACAACAGGGTGATATTCCACGCCGCGCATACCCGCCATTTTCAATTGCCGCAGGAAACGCCAGTCAATAATGTCCCAGCCGATTTTAATCAGCACACCGGCCAGCGCGGCGCGCGGAATATCGGCAATAACAAAACCCAGCCCGACCAGAAACGCCAGCAGCAGCAGCGCATGGAACATGCCTGATAAGGGGGTGCGTCCGCCCGCACGGATATTGGTGACGGTCCGCATGGTCGCACCCGAACCGGCAATGCCGCCGAGCAGTCCTGCGGCCATATTGCCGATTCCCTGTCCGATCAGTTCGCGGTCGGAATTATGCTGGGTATGGGTAAAAGTATCGGCAACCAATGAGGTCAGAATACTGTCGATGGTTCCCAGCAAAGCGATAATCAGGGCGGAACCCAGCATGTTCGGCAGGGCATCCAGCGTAAATTTCGGCAGATGGATATCGGGCAGGCCTTTCGGGACTTCGCCAAGTACAGGCGCTCCCTGTATCACAAAAAGCGATAACAATGTGGCGGCTGCCAGTGCGGCCAGCGGCGGCGGCAGAATGTTGCGCCATGATTTCGGCATAAAAATCATGATGCCAAGCGCCGTGAGGCCGACGCTGACGGCAGGCCAATATGGATGCGCCCAGAATTCCGGCAGTTTCGGCAAGACGGCCATCACCTGATCGGGGGCTTTATATCCGGCAAGGACGCCGAGCTGCAGGATAATGATAATCAATCCGATACCGCTCATAAATCCGCTGATAACGGGGTAGGGGATATAGGTGATATAACGCCCGATCTTGATGGCACCGAACAGAATTTGAAACAGCCCCGCCAGCATGACGATGGTGAAAACCATGGCCGGATCATGCTGATATTGTACAACAATAGCGGCCATAATGACGGTAATCGGGCCTGTGGGGCCGGATATCTGGCATTTCGTGCCGCCGAACAGCGCGGCAAAAAAGCCGAGCGCAATGGCGCTGTAAAGTCCGGAGACAGGCCCCAGCCCCGAAGCCGTTCCAAAAGCGAGCGCCAATGGTAAAGCAACAACGGCGACCGTAATGCCGCCATAAATATCTCCGCGGATATTGGAAAAAATTCCCGCGGAGAAAAGAGTCGATTTTTTTGATGTCATAAAAAGCCGCCGATAGTTTCTTGGGATGTTTCTTTAAGAAAAATCATCCTCCTGCCGGCGGTAAAAGTCAATTACCTGCCCGTAAGTATTTCTTTAAGCCGGAACGGTGGCCATTGCGGGGCGCAGCGGCATGTTGCGTTCGCTTTTGCAGTCTTTTTCGGCATCATTGCCGCCGAAAATACCGGAATATTTCGCGAATAGGCCGATGGCGCCGAAAATAAAGGCAATCGCAGCCCCCGGTGCGTTGGCTTCCAGAAAGCCCAGCCCCGTTGCCGCCAGGACAGCGGTGAAGTCTTTGAGAAATTCACCGCGTTTCATGGCGCGTTCTTCTTTTTTGTCCATGGCATCAAGCGTCACATGCACATCAATATCGAATACGCCTTCCGAAAGATTGGGTTTATCCACGGTTGTCATTGTCGTCTCCTTCAGATTTTCTTGTTATTATCCCGTTTGTGTTTTTTCCAGTTGTTTTCTGACGTCATCCTCCAGGCTGGTCTTGTGGTTCAGCCCGTATTTTTCTTCCAGCTCTTTTTTCACATGTTCCGGCGGATGTTTGCCCCAGCCCGATGCCAGCTCTTCGCCGTAATCCAGCAGGTGAAAGCTCTCGCCTGCTGCGGCGCGTGCTTTGAATTCACGGTATTTGCTGGGGAACAGGGTCAGATACGCCCAGTAAAGGCGCCCGTTCTGATCTCTGCCGTTACAAAATTCGATCAGGCCGTATTTTTCATCAGCCTGTTTCCAGTCGACGCCTTCAAGGGTCATTTTCGGCTTGGCGCTGGCTGCCTTGTATTCGCCGGAATATTTGGAGGTATTATTTGTCATTTTTTTGCTTGCTCCAATTATTGACATATTCAAGATACATATAGAATAAAGTTAAATTATGAAAAAAGTATTAATTTATGGAAAAGGATATTTTGAATTGGCGATTTTTTTGCCCCCGTGTAGAATGACCAAGGTTTATCTGTAAGACAGGAAAGGGTGGAATGATGCGGTTTTTAAAGATTTTGACAGTCGCGGCGGCTTTGATGATGATGGTATCGCCGGCACAGGCACAGCTGGTTTCGGTGACGAAAGAAGGGCAGATGCCGCGGACAATTTCCGTTGCGGGTGATGCGATGATTCGCGTTGCCCCGGATGAAGTACGCATTGTTCTGGATATCATCGGGCGCGACCGTGATCTGGTCAAAGCACAGCAAAGCGTTGATGAAACCGTTCTGTCCATGGTGCAGGCGGTGCAGCAGGAATTTGCCGTCAAGCGTGATTACATCCATACCGATCATATGGCGCTGGCACCGACCTATGTCGATTGCGACTACAGGCGACATCCCGATTGCGACAATACCCGCGTTGATTTCATCACGGCGACCAAGGGGCTGGTGATCCGTTTGCAGGACCTGTCCCTGTTCGAAGCTTTGATGACGGCTCTGGTGGCGCGCGGCAATCGTGAAGGCGTCACGGTGCAGATTGTCGATGTTACTTTCCTGACCAATCAGCTGCGCGAACACCGCGACCATGCGCGTGAACTGGCGGCAAAAGCGGCGCGTGAAAAGGCGGATGCCGTTGCAGCGGCGATGGGGGCAAAAGTTCTGCGTCCGCTGACGATCAATGTCGAACAGGCAAACTGGTATTATTACGGCTCTTACGGCAACGGCTCTTATAACCGCCATCGCGGCGGTCATGCGCAGATGTCGCAGAATGTGATCCAGAATTTCAGCGCAGGCGGTGCCGATCCGCTGCAATCGGCGGGTTTTGCGCCGGGGCAGATCAATGTGACGGCGAATATCCGTGCGGTCTTTGAAATAGAATAACGGGAATTAGCGGCGGCGGCGCAGGTGATTGCGCAGCGCCTGCTGTTTGCTGATGCGCGCGGCATCGCGCGCGGGGCGGCTTTTCTGATCCTCTACCTGTTTCAGTAGGGCGGCTGTTTCGGGGATGGCTTGCGCGGCGGTGACAAAATCCTTGTAATAGCTGGCATAGGGCAGGGCATTGTCCTGACAAAGGCGGAGAAATTCCTGCGGTTCCAGCTCCGTATCCACCACATGGCTTTCATAGGAATTGCTGACGCGGATACGGTTTCCTGAAATGATCTCGACGCTGATCTCGCGGAAATGTGTGCCGTCCCAACTGGTGCCCGAGCTGTAATCCACGACATTGAGCAGCTGGTTGTTGTCTTTGCGCAGATGTTTTTCGTCATTGATCAAGCGGTTGAAGTAAATTGACAGCACATCGCGTATTTCATCAACCTTGTCCGCGTCTTTGATGCGGGCATGAAAAAAGCCGATATCGCCGGAATCAAGATGTGTGCGTGACGGCGTGGCGATGCGCAGAAATGTTTTGCGGTGGCTTTCCACCTCGTCGTCATCACGCAGGCGGTCCAGCCCCGTCATAACGCGGCGCTGCTGCTGCTCGATCTCCGTAATGTCCAATGCGGTTATATTGCTCATAATATACATAATATATATGTATTGTGATATGTCAATATATCAAGTGCAAAAAAAAACGCCGCAACCGTTAAGGCTGCGACGCTTTTAAAAGTTCTTTTCAGCCGCGTTAAAGATTGCTTGCGACGAAATCCCAGTTGACCAGATTTTCCAGGAATGACTTCAGGAAATCCGGGCGGCGGTTCTGGAAGTCGATGTAATAGGCGTGTTCCCAGACATCACAAACCAGCAGCGGTTTTTTACCTTCGGTCAGCGGTGTTTCGGCATTGGCCGTTTTGACGATTTCCAGTTTACCGCCGTTTTCCACCAGCCAGACCCAGCCGCTGCCGAACTGGCCGATGCCGCCATTGACGAAGTCTTCCTTGAATTTGTCAAAGCTGCCGAATGAGGCATTGATTTTTTCCAGCAGCGCGCCTGTCGGCTCTCCGCCGCCTTGCGGCTTCATGCATTGCCAGAAGAAGCTGTGGTTGAAATGCTGTCCGACATTGTTGAACAGCGGGCCCAGACCTTTGGCTTTTGCCTGACGGACAATCTCTTCCAGCGGCAGGTCTTCAAGACCGGTGCCTTGAATCAACTCATTGGCTTTAACGACATAGGCATTGTGGTGCTTGCCGTGATGGTAATCGAATGTCTCTGCGGACATATGCGGCTCCAGCGCATTTTTGGCGAAGGGCAGTTCCGGCAGTGTGAAAACATCTCCGGCTTTATCTTGGGCGGTTGCAAGTGTCATGATCATTCTCCTCTATAATATATCGTGATGAACCGCCCTCAAGCATAGAGAAGATGCGGGATTTTGCAAGACTGCGGGAAAGAAAGATTTGTCTTGCGTTAACGATATGCTAAGTATGACAATATAGAATGGACTGACGAAAAAGACGGGTCCGGAAAATGTATAATTTTACGGTTTTGACAGAGATTGCGGCTCCGCCCGTGGAGTCCTGTTAAAAGGAAAATGTTGAAATTGCGAGGTATATCAGATGAGTAGCAGCCGCTTTACCCCTCCCGAAGATGGCGAGAAAAAAATCATCGAAATCCCCTTTGTCGAATGTCAGGTAAAGGCCGAAGATCTGAATATCGCGATTGCCGAAACGGAAGACGGCCGCACATGTATTTATTGCGACTATCCTTTGGAACATCTGCCGAGCGTGGTCGTACTGGACAATAATACGGCCGCCATTCATCTGATCGGCGGTGACTTTGGAACGGAGGGCTTCCGCTTGCAATATCCGTTGGATTATGATAAAATCAATATATGGAAACGTGAGGGTATGACCTATTTTGCTGTGGTCAGCAAGGACGGTATTTCCGATATTTACGAGATCGATGTGATATTTGTCGATATGTAATGCGGACACAGGTCAAATAAAGGGTTTTTTTTAAGGAGTAACGGCAATGGCGTTGGACGAACAGGCTTCTAAAGGCACAAAATTTGGTGCGACACCCGATGTGGAAACGCATGATGCGGGTAGCAAAAAGGATCAGGACGTCACTGTGACGGAGGCGCCCGCGACTCCGAAAATGGCGGATGATGAGCCGACAAAGCCGGAATCTGAAGATAAAAAGCCGGAGGCAGACGCTAAAAAACCGGATGAACCCAAAAAGGACGAGCCGAAAAACGAAGGCCCGAAACCGCCGAAAAAAGATGATAATGATGATGGCGATAAGAGCGGGGAAAAGTCTCAGAAAAACGATAATGATGATGAGACCAAAAATTTGCTCAAACAGATCCGTGACGGGGTGAATCCGGAAGATAACCGTCATCCGCTGATGAAACAGTTGGATCAGGATATGAAAGCTTACTCAAACCGTACGGCAGAGTTCCGTGCCGGTTATGAATTTGGCTATAAAGTTTCCTACGGTCTCGTACGTGCGGTTGAAATGGCTTTCAAAGGTATGAAATGGGCGGCAACGCTCAAAAAAGCCGAAGCCGGTGTAACACCTGTACAAGGCTCTGCTGCCGGTCTAAGTGGAGATTCGAAAACAGTCATGGAACAGGCCGGCGTTAGCCAGTCTCAAGACGGCGCCGCGAAAAAAGATCCGGAGCAGAAAAAAGATCAGGACAAAAAGCCGGATAGCCCGAAAAAAGATGAAAGCCCTGTTGCAAAAAGTAAATTCGGCAACGGTGTCGTCGATGGGGTAAAAACCCTTGTGGATCGGGCTCAGAAAAAAGATTCGGAAGCGCCGAAACAAAAACAGCCGCGTAAGCCGAAAGGCAAATCCTTCGGCTGATTAAACCGACGATAACAGTTTTGCGGAATCTGTGCGGAATGCACAGATTCCGTTTATTTTTCAGTCTGTTTTCTTGAGTTCTTGCCTTGGGCATGGCATCATGCCCCGGAAACAGAAGGCCGCAAAGCAATGATGAAAGACATTAATTTCAAAAAATTGACCATCGAACAGCAGATGGAGATACACCATGAGGGTATCAATATTGCCGTGGCCAGAACCGATGACGGCAAAACCTGTCTTTTATGTGACCGCGAGCTTCCCGTGCAGCCGATTATGATCGGCTTTTATACCGAAGATGCGACGGTACGCCTCATATATGACGAGGAAAATGTTTATGGAAAAGACTTGTCATATCCACTGCAATATGATATAGTCGAACTATGGAAACGGCAGGGGCAGACCTATTTCGCTTATATTCTTGACGGCGAGGTATCAAATATTCTAGAACTTCCTGTCGTGTTTATTGACGAAAGACGCTGATTGCGACAGCGACTTTAAAATAAAAGGATTATTCCGGTGCAAAATTTTGCAGAAGATCTAAATAAATCCGAAGAGGAAAGCGGCGGCGCTGGTAAGAACGCGCATCCGGGCGGTTTCCGTGTAACGGATGTGGCGCTTGTGGAAGGAAGCGATATCAGCTTTGTCGGTCCGGTCGCCAAGCAGATTCTGCATAATTGGAGCATTGCCCCGAAACAACCGCAGCCCAGTCTTCAGCAAAATCTGATGATGGCACCGCGTATGCAAGGCCCCGGCGGTATGGGTGGCGGCGGAATGATGGGGAACGGCGGAAATGCCGCACCCTATAATAGCGGCGGCGGATACCGCCAGACAGCGCCGCAAGTCGGACAAATGAGCGTTGTAAAAAACGGAAAACCTTCCGAAGAATAAATCTTTCTTTTATATGATTTTCAGACAAGCCGCCGCTTTAGATCGTGCGGCTTTTGAGTGCTTTGGACGATGTTTTCAGAATGGATTGTGCGCGTTTCTCAATGATTTTGTGATGAGTGGCTCCCGAAGCGATGGCCGCCTGCTTTTTCTTTTCGCGCTTATCTTTGCCGATGGCGACGATCATATCGCCCCAGACATTCAGCGAGGTCTGGCACATGTCAAAAATACGGTCGACCGGCAGAACAATGGAATACATTTTCTGTATTTGTGCAGGCATCATGCCGAGTTTGTTCAGCACCGGATCCAGCAGGATCAGATTTGAAGACGGTGCGCCCGGTGCACCGAAAGCCGTCGCCAGAACCGTTCCCAATACGGCGACTGTTCCCATCACGCCCAGCGGAATACCGAACATAACGGATGCACAGGCCGCCGTTGTGCCCAGATACAGCGCCGTTCCCATCATGTTGAAATTTGCTCCCAGCGGCACGACGGAGTTGCGGGTCTTTTCGGAAACGCCGATTTCCTTTAGGCTTTCCTTGGTTACCGGCATGGTCGCTGCGCTGGAGGAAATACTGAAAGCCGTGGCAACGGTTTTAAACATGGATTTCAGCTGCTGTTTGCGGCAGCCGTAAAGATAGGAGGCCGCGCCCAGCGCAACCGCCGCCGCGCCGAAACCCGTAAAGACGGTCAGGTAATATCCCGCATAGCCGGCCAGCTGTCCGATGCCGCCTGCGGCAAAGGTGGAGGACATCATTGTAAAAATCGCGGGAATACCGAGATAATTCATATAATGGCCAAAAAACTTGTCCATACCGTTTGCGGCCTTGTTGGCGACATTACCGGTCGCATTGATGGCGGGGCGGGTGTAACGGTTGATGACCAGATCATGCGCGCCGTTAAACAGTTTCGACAATTTGCCGTCGCCATTCATCAGTTTGTCCTTGCCGCTTTTGGCGGAACGGTAGATTGAGGCAAAAGCGGCAGAGCCGACAATGCCGTGCAGAATATATTGTGCGGGGCTGAATGATTTCTCGCCTGCGGCAGCGGCTTCACTGGCGCTGGGGGCAAGTGCGTCAACACCTGCAATATCGACAGGATTCAGCATGCCTGACATCATGGTCGTGACGCCCAGACTGATCAGAAATCCCGCTGTCATGGTTCCGGCAAAACGCCCGAAAGTTCCGGCTTCTTCGATGATGCTTTTCTGCGAAAAGGCTTTATAGATATTCAGGCAGATGAACGGGACGGCGACATAGGGCAGGGCACCGAAGAACAATCCGGGAACGGCTGCCAGAAACGGCAAAGCAGTTGCGGCATTTACGCCGGCAGCGCCAAGCGCCAGACCGCCTGTCGCGGCGGCCAAAAAGCGGAATTCCTTGATTTTTTCGCAAGCCGTATTATGGCGCGCACCTTTTTTCAGCTGTTTATCGACGGTGTCGAATTTAATATGGTTGCGGCGGCAATACATCTCGAAATCGGCAACATCGCCCAGAACCTCGTCCAGCGGCTTTTCTTTCGAGAAAATGCTGAAAGCTTTTTGCAGATAGCCGCGCTCCTGCTTTGCTTCGTCACGCAGTTTCTGCAATTGCTGTTTCAGTTTCTCGGCATCGGTGACGCCTTTTTGCACGGCTTCGTAAAATTCCAGCTGTGACAGCGGGCTTTCGTATTTCTTGCTGCTGATCGTCTGTAAATGCGGTGTTTGTCCCGCCTTATCCAGTGCCCACATGGTTGTTTGCACATCATCCAAAGATAATGCGGTTTTTTGACGTTCACGAAAATCCGCCCAGCGGTTTTTCATTTCGGTGTAATTAAGGGGAACGGGGCCTTCTGCGGCATCCAGCGCTTCCAGAACCGTGGCGCGCTGGGCACGTTTTTGCCCGGACAGCGCATCAAGAACCTCGCCGTTAAAAGCGGCGGGTTTGAAGACGGTACTGGATAATAGTGAACACACGCTCATTCGTAACTCTTTGGTATCTTATCTTACGCGTTGCCGCACCCGGAAAAAATACTTTCCGTATAATCACCAGTTTTGCGGCACTTGTCAATTTTATTTTTATATATTATTGGAAATGTAGCGATTTTTCTTACCAGAATTTCGGCGCGATGCGGACGCGCAACCTTACGGACGCGCCGTTTTCATTATCATAACGAACCTCCGGCCCGAAACTGTAATTGATGCCTTTACCTTCAGCTTTCAGGTCATTGAAATAGATGCCCAGACGAGCACCGTAACTTTCCGTTCCGCCATAAGCCGAAACCATGCCGGAGAACTTGCCGGGCAGACCGCTATGGCCTTGGTTTTCACCGCCGAACAATGACGGAAATTCAATCCGCGTATAAAGACGCGCATCATTGGCATGCCCGATATCGGGGCCGGAAACACGGTTAAAACTGGTTCCGACGATCACATTTGCGGCAAGGTTACCGATATATAAATCGCTTTGCCCTTCAATAAAGGCAAAGGCGCGGTTATTGCCCTGGTTATTGTCGCGGGTATAGCTGCCGGGGGCATCCTCTTCTTCGCCCTGATAATCATGGCGGATGCTGTCGTAATAACCGATTGTTGCGCCGGTGCTGAAATTCCAATCCGCGCCGCCAAGGCTGTAACTGCTTTTGCCAAGATCTGCGCGGAAACCGTATTCAATGCCGCTGACATGTCCGTACCATTCTTTGCGCAGCGGTTTCAGCTCGATATATTGGCGGGTGACGGTCATAAAGCCGGAATCAACCGGCAGAAGCGGGATATCGTAACGTGTCGCGGGGCCGATAAACAGGCTTTCGCGGGTGACGCGCACTTTCGGCTTGCGCTGGAAAAAGTCATTGACGTTATCTTCCATATTATGCGTACGGCTACGATGGTCGCGCAGAATATTGTTATAAGGGGATGTCTCATCCTCATACCCGCCTTGTAGCGACGGAACCGTATCGGGCAATGTGCCGCTTTCTTGCGGATTATCCTCCGCAAAAGCCGTATTGGAAACAAGGGCGCAGCCGCCAAGCAGGAGAGAGGTAAAACTGGCTTTTAACGGGTTTACAGCATGTGATGCCGTCATATGCGCCTCATAAATCTGTCTATTTAGAAAATAAAGTATCAGACACTATAAGGGTAAAGTAGTATTATGTCAATATATGGCGTGTAAATTGCTATTATTTCAATGATTTAGTATATTTCATTTTTACCCTTTCAGATTATTTTTATCGCCGTTTCTTGGCAAAAGACGGCCTGATATCTTGCCAGTACAGGGAAAAGAGTTTATGGTTTCCTCTATCATGACAGCGAGAACTTTTGCCATCGGCGATATTCACGGGCATCTTGACGCCCTGACCGCATTAATCGACTCCCTTGATTTGCAAGAGGATGACCGTCTGGTATTTCTGGGCGATTTTGTTGATAAAGGCCCGGATTCAAAAGGCGTACTGGATTATCTGATCGATCTTGAAAAGAAACATGACTGCGTTTTTATCCGCGGCAATCATGAAGAATGGATGCTTTACGGGCTGGATACGCCGAAAGACCAGGCCGAAAGTGAAAAGCTGGAATATTTCTGGGTGAAACATGGCGGCGGAAAAACGCTGTCATCCTATGGCGCCGAGGATTGCGCGACATTCCGCGAAAACATTCCCGACAGCCATCGCCAATTTTTGGAGAACACGGTCACGGCCTATGAAACCGAGAGCCATGTTTTCGTACATGCCGGCTGGGACAGCGATAAGACCATGGACGAACAAGAGCGGCGTACCCTGCGTTACCGCTTCCTGTCCGAGGCTACCCCCGATCCGGCATTCGGCAAAGAGATTATCTGCGGCCATTCCGCCATGCAAAACGGCCATCCTGCCGCGAAAGGCAATATTACCTGTGTCGATACGATCGAAGGCGGCTGGCTGACGGCTTATGATATTACAAACAGCGTTTATTATCAGGCGGATAAGCAGGGGCAAACGCGCAAGATCGCGCAGGCAGAGGAATTCTGCAATGAAAAACATGTGCCGGAATTTGTCTGGAAAATAACGCCTGAACAGGATAACAAGGACAAAGCGCGCAAGCCGCAAAACCGGAATAAGCGCTTCCGGTCCTGACCGCTCCATCTTTAATCTTTTCGTGGTAACTTTTTGTTAACCTTTATAAGGCTAATCTTATAAACGTGTGTCACACTTATATTGTGGGACGCCTTTTTTATAATTTTGATCAGGAGTGTAGACGAATGGCTTTTAATGTAGGAGATGTTGTGCAATTGAAAAGCGGTGGCCCGAAAATGACGGTCAGCCGTCCGGATGAGAACAACCCACGCAGCTTTTGGTGCGTCTGGTTTGATGATGAGCAAAGCACGCAAGCGGCTTGCTTTAACGATGTCGTTTTGAAAAAAGGCACCGGTAAATAAGTTTCCGGTTTCCGTTATGAAGAAACCACATAAACCCTGCAGATTTTTCTGCAGGGTTTTGTTTTATGGCGGGTTGTTACATCCCGAATCCGCCGCCGCCGCGCGAAGGACGGCGCGTCCAGTTATATTTCTCGCTGCCTCCTGTGGCCGCAATCAGCCCCAGCGTGTGTTTGCCATCCGCTGTCGGCATAATGCAGCGTCCGAAATCATGGCTTTGCGCCACGGCATTGAAGGCGCGGGCAAAACTGCTATTCATTTCCGCAGGCAGCGGCTGTGCGGCTTCAAACTCCTCGAAATAAAGCTCAAGGCTCATATCATCCATCGGGATATTGCTGTATTCGTTGATGTCAATACCGGTCGCGGCATTCTGCGCCTTGGTCAGATCATCAATATAGCCGAGGATATGCATCTGCCGGTAGGTTTCCGAGCATTTGGAAAGAGCATCCTCAAAATCGAAATCATCATAGGCGGGATCGCTGTAATTCTCATCGCGGCGGTGGGTTTCTTCAATTTCCTCAAACAGGTCAGCCACATCGGAAGACAGGGATTTCACACCTTCAATCATTTGTTTTAAACCATCCAGCATTTCTTCCATATGGTCGGGTAGCGGTTCGGCCTCGTCATCATCACTTTCGGCGGCAATCTCTTCCTCGACAATGGCGTGCAGGGCATCCTGCAGCAGCAACCCCGTCATCAGCGTGTCCGTCAGCCGGTTACCGAGAAGATTATGCGCTGTTTCAACTTTGGCCAGCGGCCCGGTCTCCATAATATGCAGGCATTCCTCCGCCGCATATTCCGGCGGAACGAATCCTTCCTCGACAAGCCCTGCGACCTGAATTTGCGTGGATAACAGCGCGGCTTTATGCGCCAGTTGTATCAGTTTTTCATTCATTGACGTTTCCCTGCATTTGTCCGGTTGTTAGGGGGTGTTTTTTTGTCATGCGCCGTATAGCGGCGCGGTTCTTTCAGCTTTTCGGCCAGTGCCTCGGCAAAAGCCGTGACCAGCACTTGTTGTTCGGCGAGTTTTTCAAGCCGTTCCTCTTTTTCCGCAGCCTTGATCTGCACCAGAAGATCTTCCCGTTTTGTATAAGTCGTTAGCGAGCGCTCGGTTCCGAAATAAATCGTGACACCCGGCGTGCTGCCGCTTTTCCCGCCGCCAAAGGGGACGATTTTGGTAATATTGTCTGTTTGTATCAGACAATCTTTTTTCTCTGAATTTCTGAGTGTTAGCCAAACCATGACAATTTTATGCCTGTTTCAAAATCTTGTGTGCGATTCATTCTTATAGCAAATTTTTATGTATAATACAAGAAAAAAGCAAAAAAAAGCCCGCAACGCAAGCGGTTACGGGTTAAGAATTTCAGAAGAGGGAGGCACGTTTAATGCGTACGGCAAGCCGTATGCTGGACAGCTGTCAGCTTGCTGACATAGCCCGGAATTTTGTGGTAATGCGCCCAATCCAATGCGCTGTATCCGCTTTCGGGATCAACCATATCGGGATCAAATCCGCAGGATACCAGAAAATCAACCATATCTTCATTGGGCGATTGCAGGGCATACCAGATGATATTCTTGCCTTGCAGTGTCATATAAGGGTCTGCGCCGGCTTTCAGCAGCATGCCGACGACCTCCGTCGAACGGCGTGTGACGGCCAGCATCAGTGCTGTAAAGCCGCAATATTCGCGATGGTTCGGGAAAGCGCCGCAATCAAGCAGCAGCGAAATAATTTCAGGGTCAATAATGTGACAACGGGCGGCGTAAATCAGCGGCGTTTCATCAAAATAACCGATCTCATTGACATTGGCACCGGCACCGATCGCGGCTTTGACGCCGTTCAGATCGTTATCAGCAATGGCTTCGAGCAATTTGTCATCTGCCGTTTTCATGATGCGAAATGCCTCCGTTGGTTCTTGTCTCCACATTATTTGTAAAGCAAAAGTGTAAATAAAGCGTAAACGGGGGAATGCCGCGGTGCGGATGGATATTGCCTTGAAAATATGATAGATAAAAAAGTCCTATTCCAACCTTAAAGACATTACGGACCGCCCTTGATGGATAAAATCATAAAAGCCATTGATGCCGTGAACGAGCAGATCGGACGCTGTACGGCCATATTGGTGCTGTTGATGACGCTGACCGCCGTCGGGGTGGTTGTGCTGCGTTACGGCTTTGATACGGGCTTTGTCTGGATGCAGGAGCTTTATGTCTGGATGCACGGGCTGTTATTTACGCTGGGGGCAGGCTATGCGCTGCGGCATGACCGTCATGTCCGCGTCGATATTTTCTATGCGGATATGTCGCCGCGCCGCAAGGCATGGGTTAATCTATGCGGCACGTTATTCCTGCTGTTTCCGATGATTGCGGTGATTATCCGGACAAGTTTTCCCTATGTTCTCGATAGCTGGCAGCGTTTTGAAACCTCCTATCAGGCCGGCGGGATGAAGGGGCTGTTCCTTTTGAAAACGGCGTTACTGCTGTTTTGCCTGTTTCTGGGCCTGCAGGCGCTGGCGCTGCTGTTGCAAAACATCCGGGAGGTCCGGCGTGGAAGCTGAGATTCTCGCGGTGGTCATGTTTGCCGCGACCTGCGGCGTGCTGATGCTGGGCTTTCCCGTGGCCTTCACACTGGGCGGTGTCGCGCTGATTTTCGCGGGAATCGGTATCGTTACGGGTGATTTTCGTCCCGCTTTACTGAATGCGCTACCCTCGCGCTATTTCGGCATCATGACCAACGAGGTTCTGGTGGCTGTGCCGCTGTTTGTTTTCATGGGATTATTGCTGGAAAAGGCAAAAATCGCTGAAAATCTCCTGAATACGATGGCGGCCTGTTTCGGGCGGCTGCGCGGCGGGCTGGGGCTGTCCGTGGTGTTTGTCGGCATGCTGCTGGCGGCATCGACCGGCATTGTCGGTGCCACGGTCGTGACAATGGGGCTTTTAAGCCTGATGCCGATGATCCGCGCAGGATATGATCCGAAACTGGCGACAGGGCTGATTTGCGCCTCAGGGACGCTGGGGCAGATTATTCCGCCCTCTATCGTGCTTGTACTGCTCGGAGACGTTTTACAGGGCGCTCACGCGGCTGCACAGCGCGAATCAGGGATGTGGGATGTGCAGCCCGTTTCCGTCATTGATTTATTTGCCGGAGCCTTTGTGCCGGGCTTAATGCTGGTCGGGTTCTATATGCTCTGGGTGCTGATTTTGTCAGTTTTTCGTCCACAGGCTGTGCCGGTACAAAAAAATGCGGCAACAGGCGGGGATTTGTGGAAAAAAAGCATGAAAACCCTGTTACCGCCGCTTTTGCTGATGACTGCGGTGCTGGGCTCCATTCTGGCGGGTGTTGCAACCCCGACCGAGGCTGCCGCGATCGGTGCGGCAGGCGCCCTGCTACTGGGGCTCTTCTATAAAAGCCTGACGGGAGAGGTTTTGCAGGATGCGATGCGCGAAACCGTGCATATTTCCGCAATGGTTTTTCTGATTTTGATGGGGGCGTCTATTTTCTCGCTGGTCTTCCGTGGATTGGACGGGGACATATTGGTCGAAAACTGGCTATCTGCTGTGCCGGGCGGCGCGATGGGGGCGATGCTGGCGGTGATGCTGCTGATGTTTGTAATGGGGTTCTTTCTTGATTTTATCGAGATTACCTTCGTTGTCGTTCCCGTGGTCGCGCCGGTCTTGCTGGTGATGGGGCTTGATCCGGTCTGGATCGGTGTGATGATCGCCGTCAATCTGCAAACCAGCTTTCTGACGCCGCCTTTCGGCTTTGCACTGTTTTACCTGCGGGGTATTGCACCGCCGGAGATATCGACCAAAACAATCTATATGGGCGTTTTGCCCTTCGTTATCATGCAGATAGCCATGCTGGTATTGCTGGCCGTTTTTCCACAGCTGGTAACATGGCTGCCATCCGTTTTGAATTAATAAAAAAACACACATAAAAGAACACCCCGGCCATTTCTGGACGGGGTGTCTTTTGTCTTCAGCTAAGCTGATTGTCAGGCTTAACCTTGGATCTGCAACATCATGCCGCAGTCTTTGGCTTTGACCGTTTCAGCGTAGACGTATTGGCTACCATCAGCATTGATATCGAAATAGCAGCTGGTGGCATCACCGTAAGATTGTACGGTTCCGCTTGCTGCTTGACCGTCATCAATGCGGCGGTCAATCTGTGCGGCACGCAGCGGTGATACGGCTTGAACACCGGCCGTGTTGTCAAAGTCGCCGGCAACGGCAGATTTCAACACCAGAACCGTTCCAACAGGAATATTGTCAGGAGCACCTGCAGGGCGCCCCGGAAGTCCTGTAAGTTGTGTCGTGTTCAAACCACCGGAATGTCCGACGACAAAGCCGCCGCCGATTTTCGCGGCCGGGTGCGTGTCACCCCATCCGATGAAGCTTCCGTCCTGAATGGCAACATCCGTCAGACCGCCAAGCAGATCGGCAACCAGCATATGTACCCAAAACAGGGTTGTTTCATCGCCGTCACCGCCCGGCAGTGCCGTACCTGTTGTGACGCCTTGCTCTCGACCTGCGGCAAGCGGGATACCGACCGTACCGTCACCGACATTCGCACCGCCGGAAAGGCAGTTTGCATTACAAGCCGGAAGACGGACATCAGCACGTGCCATATCGCCCGGAATGGCGTTGAAG
Organism: Pseudomonadota bacterium; assembly: GCA_013285465.1. Lineage (NCBI taxonomy): Bacteria > Pseudomonadati > Pseudomonadota > Pseudomonadota bacterium. The sequence goes on along the minus strand of CP053449.1, from coordinate 1,900,470 downwards.
GTATCGCGGAATGTGGTCATTGCCGCTTCAATTGCTTTTACCTGTGTCACAGTGGATGCGACACGGGCATTTTCCATGAGCTCTTGCCCTTTAAGAATACCGCCAATGAGAAGGCCGATAATGGCCATCACGATGGCAAGCTCCACAAGGGTAAAGCCTTTTTCGTTGGTTCGTGTTTTCATTTACTTCACTCCTTACTCAAGATTAACAGGTTGCTTAAAAATTTACTTTCATTGCTCGTCTTCATTTGTCGGTGTTCTGGAATAGGCCATTTTAAAAAAATCTTAAGCGGCACATTCGGTCTTTGAAGTCCTCTGACAAATTTTAACGTCAAGCTTTACAAGCTACCGTCCCAGTATCAAGCGATTGCAAATAGCAAAAGCCTTATTACTATTTTGGAACCTATATTCTCCATCTTTCAATAAAAAAATGAACAAAATGTTACCAAAAGCGTACCTTGTCCCTCATTTTGGCGAATTGAGTGTGAAAATTCACATAAGTTATTGTAATATAAGAATTAAGCCGTACGTGCTATGACACCTCATTTTGTAAAATTGAGGTGGACGACTTATCATTTCGTAAAATAGCGGGGGGAATGAATAGGCATTTCTTCTCATTTTGCACATTTTTGATGAAAAATCGGCCCCCGACTGCTCATTTTGCATTTTTTTGTAATTTTATTACGTGTTTTCGTCAAATAAGCCGATTCCGCAGTATGCATGACATTGTATGCAGTTTAATCAAGGCATTGCGGCCGGATAGTGGCCGGATATCAGAAGATTTATCAGAATCATTTGGGAATTTTCAGCCTTGGATCTGTATGATTAAGCCGCAATCATTATTTGACAGATTCTCCGTATAGTCGAAATGGACGCCTGTACCGTCCAGATCGCGGTAACAGCTTGTGCTGACGCCATAGCTTTGCACGATACCGGTCGCCGGATTGCCATCATCCATTTTGCGGTCAAGCTGTGCAGCGCGGTGAGGAGATAGCGGTTGTACGCCGGGATCGGCTGTCACATCCCCTTCAATCGTATGGCGCAGAACCATCACCAGCCCCAAAGGCAACAGCCCTGTAGCCGTGGCGGGACGTCCGGGAACAAGTGCCATCGGCGGTGGTGGTCCGCCGCCTCCGCCTCCGCCACCTCCGCCGGCGCCGGCGACGGTTACGGGCGATCCGCCAAGATGCCCGCAAAAAAGCCGCCCCCTATTTTTGTCGCCGGATGGGTTTTTCCCCATTCTGCAACATTTTCTCCGCGAATGACGGAATCGGTTATACCGCCAAGTAATCCCGTCAAGGCCAGATGCGCCCAAAATAATGTCGTTTCATTGGCTTCACCGCCCGGCAGAGGCAGTGTCGCTGTCATGCTGTTATTTAATAAAGCGCTGTCTGTACCGCCAAGGACACCGTTGCTTGCCGTGGCAATGTCGGGATTGCACAGGGCTGTGCAATGCGGAATGCGGGCGGCGGCATTTAGCATGTCGCCGGGAATCTGGTTGTATGTGTCACGGAATGTTGTGACAGCTGCCTCGACAGCATGTATCTGTACGACAGTCGCTGTTATCTTACCATTGATCATCATTTCGCGGCCTTTCAGTACGCCGCCGATCAAAATACCGATAATCGCCATGACGATGGAAAGTTCGACAAGGGTAAAACCGGAAATATGTTGCGTCTTTGTTTGGAACATGGCTTTTTTTTGTGCTGTTTTTATGCCTTTTCCCATTATTCCTGAAAAAGGTGAAGAAAATATTGTTTTGCGGGATAATTCATCCTCATTTTGATGAAATGAGGGGAACGGTCACCCGAGACTGTCATTCCGGAAGGCGGAAGGCGATTGACCGACCATTTGTTTGAAAACGCGGTTGAAAGAGGGCAGGGAGTTAAAACCGACCTCGAAAGCAACCGTCTGGATCGGAATTTCGGGATTTTCCAGCATGCGTTTGGCATCTTCGACGCGGTGCTCGTTCAAAAGCTGCGGAAAACTTTTACCGAAGGCGGTATTAATGATGGCGGAAAGGGCATTTTCGGAGATGTTTAGCTCCCGCGCGAGATCGGCACGGCTGAAACTCTGTTCATGGTAGAGCTTGTCCAGCTCCATCAGGTCGTGGATTTTTTCAGCCAGCGCGTATTCGGCATCGCTTAATTGTCCGGTATTGGCCGGTTTTTTCTTTTTTTCTTCCACTGCACGCAGATCAATGGCGGGCGGGTAAATGCGGAAAAACATTGTGGTCGCCAGATAGGTGAAGCCCAGCGCAATGATAATCAGGAGGGCATCGGCTGTTTGCGTACTCAAATCCGGCTGGGCGGCACGGTAGATATTAATGCCGATCGCAGCAAGATTGGTCAGGATAAGACTGATCACCAGCCAGTATCGTTCATGCCCGCCCTGCGCCTTGCCTTTAATATCTTCAAATAAATGGCTGTGCCCGAACAGGAACAGCAGGCTGATGGCGCCGATAATACCGTTGCCGAGATACAGAAATTCAAAAAAGGTGCCGCAGACGGATTGGCCGTTTTCACAGACATAGCCCGCCCTGTTGGCGGCGAAAACCACAAAACCCGCAATCATGGGCAATAATATGATCCAGGAATAACGGAATTTCGGAGGTTGACCGGAGGCTATCTGCAAAATCAAAAGATAGTTCAAGGGCGGTATAAGAGCCCAGCCGCTCCAAAGAGAGAGCCTTATCAGATTCTCGACATATTCCAGCCGGAAAGAAAACTGCATACAGAAAACCCAGGCCAGCGCCAGAAAGTAAAGCACGGGGATTACCGCCTGACGCCAGTTATAAAGACGCAGAAGCATATAGACGATAATCAGGACACATTGCGCAAGCCCGGTAATGGCCAGCCATTCAATCAAGACAAAAGAGATGTTAAAAAAAATCGACATGGGTTTTCGTCAGAGGGGAAACGGAACGGAGCGACATACTTCATGTAAAGTGTAACCGCTTATTGCGGGACAGTCACCAAAGAATTGCCGATTTCATCCTCCGGAACGCCAAGTTGTTCAATCAGATAGGAGCGTAGAAAGTTTATTTCCGCAGGCGGAAGGTCGGGGTCGGTCAGCAGCACGGCCTCCAGCAGGGCACGTGCAGCAGATTTCTGATCCAGCGCGGTCAGGATAAAGGCGGGCATATGCCGTGCCCAGAGCGGCAGAATCTTGCCGCCGGGGTCCATGGAGGCCAGCTTGTTGGCCAGTTCCAGCGCATAATCAAGATCTTCTGTTTTATGCCGCGCCAAAAAGGCGGCATGTGCCAGCCAGCGCCATTTATTGTGCTCCAGCGAGTTGCCGATACCGGCCAGATAATCAATCACGATTCGTATTTTATCTGAAGTTTGCTCCGATGCCTGAATACCGCCGAAGTAATAGGCGGCAATCAGAGGAACATGGTTGGAAACAGGATCAAGGCTGTTGAGAAGGTGAAACCACTTCCCAAGCTTATTGTAGTCAAGGTCTTTTAAGGCAATCGTTCGTCCGCCGGTGTCGCCAAGATTTTGCAGGGTCAAGGCGCCGCTGCGATAGGCAAATTGGCGGTCACCCAATGTAATTCCTGCCGCGGTATTTTCCGACGGGGCGGGGGGGATACCTGTCCAGCGCGCGCGGACATTATGCGAGGCCGACCATAACAGGAAATTCAGCGCAAGAATCAGAAAAAGCAGGCTTGCCGTGCGGCTTTGCAGAATGCTGTGTTCCATTGCGAAAAGCTTGCCCCTAAAATTGTTTTTTGAGCAAATCCAGAACAGCCGCTCCTAATAAAAGCGCCGTAAAAAACAGCCCCTGTACAAAGATAAAACCGCCGATGCGCAAATGTTCAAACAGCCAGACGGTCCAGGGAGTGCTCATATCGCTGCCTTGTCCCATAAACTCGATGCTGTCGATTCCCTCAACGCCGTAAACCAGCCAGCTGGTTTGCGCCATCAGGTCAAGGCGGGGGATAATGATGGAGATCATCTCCATAATATATCCCAAAAAGACCATCAGCGGATTATCCATCACATAGGTGATGCCCAGCAGCATACCGACAAGTCGCGCCAGAACATATACGCCCAGACAGGCCATGGCGGAACCGGCGGCACTGGAAATAACCATGGAAAAGAACAGTGCCGTGGTCGCAATAATGATGTATTCGACGGCAAGACTGCTGCCCCAAAGGAACAACCCGCCGACATTCGCGTCACCTATCAGAAAGACGGCAATACTGATGACAGTCGCGATGGCGGTTCCGATCACCATAAAGGCCGCAGCGTGGCTGATGAGGAAACCGATACGGGAAATCGGGCGCGACAGCAAAAATTCAACTTCTTTATGTTCGAAACTGCGGCGGATGTGGAAACAGCAAAAGAGAATGGTGCCCAGAGCCCCTAGAAAGCGCAATCCGCCCGCCCCGAAAACAACGGCCAGCTCCTGCTGCTCGGCAACACTGGCCGCGCCAAGAAAACTGGCGGTACCGGCACCGACGGCGATCATCAGAAAAATTGTAATAACGATCTTGTCACGCAATGCCGCCGTGAGGACGTAGCGAACCAAAGGAAGGGATAGAATGGACATGTCTTCTTTGTCTCTCTTCCGTTATTGCACAGTCTTTACATTTTGAGAGGGCGTCTGTCCTGACCGAACTCTTTATACAGCTCTTTATCATAGTCGTGGATGCTGTCGCTGCCCGGTAAAATGGTGGCACGGATAAAGATGACCAGCTCGTTTTTCTCGATCTGATCGGATTGGGAACTAAACAGCTTTCCGACAACCGGCATATTTCCGAGAACCGGGACGCCGGTACGTGTGACGGCATTTTTATCGGTCATCAAACCGCCCATTACGACAACTTCGCCGGATTGCAGTTTGATAACGGAATCGACTTCCTGCACTGATAATTCGGGAATCAAATTGTCCGGAATATTGCCCAATGCTTGAATTGTCGCGGCATCTGCACCGGCCAGCGCAATACGGATACTGGGGTCAACAACGCCGGGGCCGGATTTTGCGACAGCCGTTGGACGCAGCATCATCGTAATCTCGCCGGTTTTGAAATTAACGGACGGATTGACATTCATCATGATACCGATCGGAACGGCGCGGATTTCCGTGCTGACATCTGTTGTCACGGCACCGGTATTCGGGTCGGTTTCACGCGTAAAATCAAACTCGAAGAAGACTTCATTTTCAATGACGTTCAAAATGGCGCTTTGATTGTTTAAGACCGTCAGGCGCGGGCTGGAAAGCGCGCGAACCGTACCGAACTGGTTCATGGCATCAACGAGAACGGCAATATCGCTTCCCAGTCTGACACCGATATTAAAGGCATCGGCAGGCTGTGACGACAGACCCGGGCGCGGGAAATTGGCACCGAAATCAATCAGGCCTGTGAGGTCATGGCGGAAAAAGGCGTCCCAGTTAATACCGGTGTTGAATTCGTCATTCAGTGTGACTTCCAGAATTTTCGCCTCGATCAAGACTTGCGTTGTGGCGCTTTTCTTCAAATCCACCAGATATTTTTCAACCAGCTTGTGCTGACGTTGTGTCGTAAAGACGGTGATAATGCCGGCCTGACGGTTCACGGAATAAGAAGATGCCGGGTTCGGTAAAGCCGGGTCACTTGCAGTCGGCGGCGCACGGACATCAAGAATGGGCGGCGGCAATTGTGACATATCTGTGATGCTGACACTTTCGGCCTGCGGGGTGGCGCGGGGCTGGGCGGCAGGATCCGCCAGTGTTGCCAGCGTGATCGGGTTCTCCGAGGAGGTCAGGATTTGCGATAAATTTGCATCCAGACTGGTCCAGAAATCTGTTTCCAGATCACTCTCGATACTGGAAGATGAACCGACAGTTGCCTCATCCTCGGAAATAACGGAGGCATCAAGGTCAATACTGCTTTTGACCTTGCGGATGACATTCAGATAATTCAGCTCATAATTCTTGACGTAAGGGCGGTCAAGCTCGACGCGCAACAGGTTATGATCCAGCGTATAGCGCAGACCGGCCATCGCCGTAATACGTTCGATCACTTCATCAAAAGGACGGTTGCGTACGGTGAAAATCAACGTGCCGCGAATCTGCGGATCCATTTCCAGATCGACACCGGCCTGTTCGGAGAGTTCAAACAGCAGATCGCGGAGTGAAACCGTCTGGTTGACGGAAACGGAAACCAGCGGAAAAACGGTTTTTTCGACAGCATCTGTGGCGATATAGGATTCAAGCGGCAGATTATCCTCGGCCATTTCTTCTTTCGGCAGGGGGCGCGGTGCAAGGGCGCGGCGGTAATCCTGCTGCTCTTTGTTGGCGCTGCGGTCAAACTGCATACTGTTCTTGGCCATTTCGCAACTGGTCAGGAACATCAGGGCGCAACAGAGTGCAATAACGGATAAAATGGAAAGGCGGTCGTTTTTCATGGCGTGTATTAACCTGTTCTTTTGCAAATAAACTCGCTTTGCAAAATTCTAGCGGTTTTTAACTGGCATGAGAAGGGGAAAAACACTTTTCCCGGCGGTATATTTTGTCGCGGAACCGCACTGTCTGTAAAAGCGGCATTTAAAGAGAGAGTTTGGAGGTGTCAACCTGATCAAAGGCTCCTGATTTTTCTCCGCCTTCATTGACGACACCTGACATGCGGTATTGCTGGATACGCATCTTCATGTCGCTGGGGATGTCGCATTCCGCAATAGCCGTATTCTCGTCGATGAAATCTTCGCGGAACAGTTTGAACAGGCAGTCATCGAACAGCATCATGCCCGATGTGGTGTTATTGGCCATCACTTCGCGGATTTTACTGGTTTCGCCTTTGAGAATATGATCCTTAATCAGGGCTTCATTCAGCAAAATCTCAAGGGCGGGGGTCAGACCGCCGTATTTGTTGTTCACAAGACGCTGGCCGACAATTGCGCTCAAATTCATGGAGAGAGCGATCCGCACCTGATTATGCCTCTCTTCGGGGAAAAGGCTGATCATGCGTTCAATGGCCTGAATGGCGTTATTAGTGTGAATGGTGGACAGGCACAGATGCCCGGTTTCCGCAGCGTTCAAAGCCATCTCCATAACCTCCGCATCACGGATCTCGCCGACCAGAATAGCATCGGGTTTTTGCCGCAGTGCGTTTTTCAGCGCAACCTGATAGGATTGGGTGTCAATCCCGACTTCGCGCTGGGTGATAATGCTTTTTTTATGGTCATGCGCATATTCAATCGGATCTTCAATGGTGATGATATGGCCGCCCATATTCTGATTGCGGTAATCAACCATCGAGGCAAGCGAGGTCGACTTACCCGATGAGGTAACACCGGAAATCAGGATCAATCCGCGTTTTTTCAGCGCGAGCGTCCGAAAAATATCAGGCAGATGCAGTTCTTCGAAACTGGGGATCTGTGATGTGATACGCCGGATCACCATAGCAGGGAACTGTTTCTGGCGCAGGACATTGACACGGAAACGGCCGCTATCGCCCATATCAAGGGCAAGGTTCAGCTCCATCGTGCTTTCATATTCGCGGCGCTGGCGGCTGGTTAAAACCTTGGACAGCATATCCTGCACGGTATCGGGAGCCAGCGGGTTTGAATCAAGCGCTTTTAGCTCGTTTTCGATACGCATCGTCGGCGGCAGTCCGACCGTGATATACAGATCGCTGGCCTTGTTTTCGACCATTTCTTCGAGATAGCTGTAAATAACAATGCCGCTCAAAACGAATATCCTCCCTCATCACCTTCCGCACCTGCGGGAGGTGCTCCGGGAGCAGGGGCTTGCCCGGCAGGTGCGCCGCCGCCCGGCAGCGGTGCTTCATCCTCATCGTCAAAGTCGCTGACTTCGCCGCCGGCTTCCGCCAGAGCTTCCTTGGCCGTTTCCGGCGTGATCATACCGCCTTCAAGAAGATCTGTCACAGCATCTTCCATGGTCTGCATGCCGTAACGGGCACCGGTTTGAATCATGGAATAAATCTGCGCCAACTGGTTTTCGCGGATCAGGTTACGGACGGCGTTTGTCCCCACCATAATTTCCTGTGCGGCACAACGGCCGCCGCCGGCTTTTCGCAGTAGTGTCTGTGCCACAACGCCTTGAATGGAACTGGCCAGCATCGCGCGTACCATCGCTTTTTCCGCTGCGGGAAACACGTCGATGATACGGTCAATGGTTTTGGCACAAGAGTTGGAGTGCAGGGTTCCGAAAACAAGGTGACCCGTTTCAGCTGCGGTCAGGGCAAGGGCGATGGTCTCATGGTCACGCATCTCACCAACCAGAATAACGTCGGGATCCTCACGCAGGGCACTTTTCAGCGCCCGGGCAAAGGATTTGGTATCGGTGCCGACCTCACGGTGGTTCACCAGACATTTGATGGAGGAGTGAAAAAACTCCACCGGATCCTCAACCGTCAGAATATGTTTGGACATACGGCGGTTGATATAGTTAATCATGGCGGCCAGTGTTGTTGATTTACCGCTACCTGTCGGCCCCGTGACCAGCACGATGCCTTTTTCAAGGCGGGAAAGACTGCGGATAATCGGCGGCAGGTTCAATTCCTCCAGCGTCGGCATTTCATGCGGAATGATACGAAAAACGGCAGCAGAGCCGTGTCTGTTGGTAAAGGCGTTGACACGGAAACGGGCGCTTTCGCCAAAGGAAATGGCGAAATCGATTTCCAGATCGCGTTCGTATTCCGAGCGCTGCTCCTCCGTCATGATGGAATAGAGCATGGCCTGAATCATGTCATGTGTCAGCGGGTCGGCCTTGATTCGTCTCAGCTCCCCGTCAACGCGGACGATGGGTGAGTTGGTACCGCTTAAATGAAGGTCAGATGCGCCGTTTTTAAGCGTAAAAGCCAAAAGTTCCGTAATGTCCACCGTTATATGCCCCCCTTTTTTTGTCATTCGGCAGAAACGTCTCCTACTAGATTACGCAGTAGGAGGTTAAGAAACTATAAAAACGCAGAAAGAATTTTCTCCGGCAGGCATAAACAGACCGTAAAAGCGATAATCAATGCCGGACCGAAGGGAAATGCGTCTTCTCCCGTTGCTTTTTTCCAGAAAAGACCAAGCAGAACGCCGCCAAATCCGGACATTATTAAAAAAAGCGGCAGGGCAGGCAGACCGAGCCATAAACCTGCTGCCGCAAAAAATTTTATATCGCCGAAACCAAGCCCGTCCTTTTTCATGACCAGCAGAAAAATATAGCGAATTGCGATGGGAAGAACGCCGTAAACGGCAGCGGCCACAGTGGCGGTCACCAGTGTATCCCCCAGTGTTGCCAAAGGCGTCTCTGCCGTTATAGAGGGCAGCACAAGAGCGGCAATCCCCAAAACGGCGACGGCGATATTCAGTCTGTCCGGGATAATTTTATGTTCCAGATCAATCGCAAACATGGCCGAGAGGACAAGCGCCAGCATCATCATAATGATAAAGCCGGGCAATGATGCCTGCGCAAATGCGGTAAAGGCAAAAATAACCGTGCAAAACACGGCCGTAATCAGTTCGATGAGCGGGTAGCGCCGACTAATCTTTTTGTGGCAGTGACGGCATTTGCCGCCGGAAAAAAGATAAGAAAACAGCGGCACAAGGTCTTTTGCCCCCAGCGGTGTCCGGCAATGCGGACAGATGGAGCGTTGACTGCCTTCAATCGTTAAAATGGAATAGCCGCGCGGCATCCGCCATGACAAGGCGCTGACAAAACTGCCCAGAAACAGCCCCAGCACAAAAACACCGCCGGTGACAAGCCAGAAGGGAAATGGCGGCAAAGCCGAAGATATCGGAAGGGACGGCACGGATGATCATCCTTTTCGCGAAGAGCTATTGGTCAGGCACATATCAGCCCTTAATAGGCGGGAATGCCGAGACGTCTGCGCAGGGCGTTCAGCGGAACCTGCTGGCGGCCTGTTTTGCCCTGTTCCAGCATCGTGAGCGCTTCCTGATAATAGCTGTTTGCCTCGCCTCTGCGCCCCATTCGGTCAAGGATAACTCCTTTGCTGAACGGGTAATAGGCGTTCGGCGTATCCAAAGAAGCCGCAATATCGAAATAATGCAGCGCCTCCCGATAGCTTTTCTTATCGGCATAGGTGACGGCCAGCTGCGCGGCAACACCCGGATGGCGGGGGTACAGGCTGTGCAGTTCGGTCAGCTTTTCCAGTGCCAGCGTACTATGCTGCTTGCGCAGAATACCCAGCATGTTTGTCAGCGCATTCAGATCCGACGGGTTGTCGCTGAGGATTTTCTCATATGTCTGCAATGCGGCAGCGGTATTCCCCGCACGTTGTTCGGCGACGGCCTGTCCCATTAAATCCGGCTTGCTGGAAATATTTGCCAAAGACGTCCCTGCTTGCGGCTGCGGTGCCTCGATTGCTTGACCGGCTTTACCGTCGGCGCGTTTCATGATCAGATAGGATTTCGGCAGCGGGCGGATCATGGCCTCCTTCGCCGGCACTTCACGCAGAGTCTTTTTATGTTCTTCAATCGCATCACCTTCAAGCTGTCCCTGCGACATCGCCATGCGTGCCTGTTCGATACGCGCCTGTTCCGCAGGAGTTAATTCCGGCTTTGTCGGCGGCATCATGTCTTTGACCTGCGTGGTGCTGGACAAAATCGGCGGCGGCTCACCGGGGGCGGGCGCCGGAGTTAACGGATCATGCGCTTTCGGCGCAATAGCGGCTTTAACGGCAGGTTCCGCCAGCGGATCAACAGCCTTCTTGATTGTGGCTGTCTCGATTTGCGGCGTTTCTACGGTGCTTGTGCTTGTTTGCGTACCCATCATGCCGGGCGGTTCCAGATCGGAAATGGCGACAGGCGGGGAATCCGTAAAACCGTTTTCTCCGGCCAGCGAATCCTCTGCTTCCAATGCTGTCAGCGGATCATCCGTAGCCGTGTCCGCAACAATATCGCTTTCAGCAGATGTTTTTTCTGCGTCCGTTGTCTCCGTGCTTGCTTCTGCCGCAGCATCGTCCCCGGTTCCGGTGAAGTCCAGCGGTGCGGCATCGGCTTCCGTATCAACGGGCGGCGGCGGCAATGCGCCGTCATCAAGGCCAGTCACAGTCACGGTTTCCCGCGACGGGTCGTAATCGGATGCCGTTCCGGTATCCGCTGTTTGTGCAGTTATTGCCGTATCTTCGGCACCGTCTGCCAAAGCATCTCCTGTGAGGGCATCATCTGCAGAAGCATCACCGAAAGCCGCGAGATCGCCGGGCATATCATCGGTGCTGCCTTCATCGCTCATCGTCCATGAATCTGTCGGGGGGACGGCACTGGTTTTCTCAACGGCAACTGCCGCCAGCTCTGTCTTTTCACCAAAACCGGTATCCAGATTGTCAGTGTTGGTCAAGGGGGTCGGTTGCGGCGGTGCCGCCATGCCGATCACATCACTTCCGCTGCTGCTATCACTGCCCGTATTTGCAGCGGCAAAATCATTTTTGGGTGCGGGGCCGGGGTCCTGCGGAGCGACTTTCGCCACGCGTTTGGGCGGCGGGGTAACCTCGCCTGCGGAAGATAGAACGAAATAGCCGCCGCCGACAATGGCGGCCAGCGCTAATGCGCCACCGGCCATCAGGATTTTCTTTTTTGAACCGGATTTTTCCGGCGGCGGCATCATGCCGTCTTCTGACGGGAAACCGTCATCATCACCGAAATCATCGCCGCCAAATCCGTCATCACCACCGCCGAATGCGGCAGTATCATCGCCGGGGAATTCATCAAATGCGCCACCCGCATCATCACCGAAATCATCTTGCGGGGCTTCGGCAATAGGCGGCGGAGGCGGCATTTCCGTACCGGTCATCGCGGCAGGTTCCGCCGGAGCATCTGCAACAGGCGTCTCAATTGCCGGATTTTCAGCAAAAGAGGGTTCTTCCTGTATCGGGGAGGTCATGACCGGCTCTTCGGCCGGCGGTGCCGTTTCCTGCGTTGCGCCGTTATCGTCAAAAACAGGTGCCGCAGCGTTGTCTTCTATTGCGGGAGCTTCTGTGACCGGCACCTCCGCGGCAGTCTCTACCGGTGCGGGCGCTTCTTCCGCAGGGGCGGGCGCAACGGGTTCCGGCTCATCCATTTCAAGGGAAAGGCTGGTTTCAGGGATATCATCCGCAGGCTTTTCCGTTGGCGCTTCCGTCGGTTGCGGAATTTCAGGCTCGCTGTCATCCAGTGTCAGGCCGCCATCCGACAGAGAAGATGCCCCATCATCCGCTGCAGGCGGTGCGGTTTCGGCGCCAGCCTGTTCGGGTGCTGTGATTTCCGGATTTTCCTGTTTTGTCTCGTCGGTCATTTTTATCTTCCCAGTAAGGATTAGAGGTCGTTCTTCAAGCAGCCTTTTTCTTATCTACTGTACCGATTTTTTTCAAAAAGGCACGTTCTAAATAGTCTTCCTTGGTTTCCTTCTTCAGCTCTTTGGGAGTTCCAAGGAATTGCAAACCGCCGTCATGGACAATCGTGACGCGATCGCATATCTCATCCATATCAGCCAGGATGTGCGAACTCAGAAAAATCGTCATGCCTTTTTCACGGCAAGCGACGATTTCGTCTTTCACCAATACGCGCGCCAAAGGGTCAAGACCCGACATCGGCTCATCCAGTATCAGCAGCGGACAGTCGGTCAGGATTGTGCCAAGCAGGCCGGTTTTTTGCTTCATACCTTTTGAATAGGTGTGTACACGGCGGAACAGCGCATCGGGGTCGAGCGCCAGTCTTTCGGCAGCCTCAAGCACCGTCAGTTCATGAAACGGGGTTTTATACATGGACAGGGAAAATTTGATAAATTCCATCCCCGTCAGAAAAGCGGGCGGTTCAAATTTTTCGGGAAGATAGGCCAGCTTTTCCTTGCTTTTACGGTCAAGGATCTGGGTGTTGAAAATCTTTGTTTCCCCCGCACTGGCCGGCATCAATCCCAGCATGATTTTAATCAGGGTGGTTTTCCCGACGCCGTTCAGTCCCATCATGCCGAAGGTTTCTCCGGTATGAACATTAAAACTCACATGTTCCACGACATTGCCGTTACCGTAATCGGCGGCGACATCTTTCATGGAAATGGCGGCTGCTTTTTTTGCGGTTTTTTTTGAAGTTTTCGTTGCCATGCTTATCCTTTTCCGGGTAGCAAAAGCCCCGTCTCGATATCGTAAAACTGGTTCGGGCGCAATGTGATAAAAATAACATCGTTAAAGCCGTAATCAAACCATTTCAGATGGATTTTGGTCGGTTCAACCTCGATATTGATAATCTCGGGCAGGATGTTTTTCGGCGTGACGCGCTGGCCGTTCAGCCAGACGACCCAATCCTCAGGCGATTTGTAAAGAACGCCGGATAATTTCAGAATACGCGGTTTTTTCGGTTTGTTGGATTGCGTGTCACCTGTCGGGCTGATGCCAAGCAAGGAACGCTGAATAGCGGAAATTTCTTCATCCGTAAAAAACAGGCTTTTGCCGTAAGGTGCGGCTTTCGGATCTATGGGCGCGGGTTCCGCTCCGTTCTGCGGCGTGTCCGCCGTGCCGTTGACGGCGCCGATAACGTCTGCGGCGGAATTTTGCGCAAAAACAGCCTGCTGCGGCACCATCAAAAATGCGCAGAGGCAGGCAAAACACAAAATCCGTACAAAATATTCTTTCATATATCCCTAAGATACTGTTATGCGCGAAACACTTCTTTTTTAAGATAGAGGTTTTTGCTCCGCGCGGCAATTCTTCCAAAATGTTTCCGTGCCATTTGTTCAGCGGCGCGGTGTTGTCGGCAAATTCTCCTCAGGCAATGGTGCCATATTATACCAGTCCAGCAGGATCGTTGCCGTTATTAACCCCTCTTGCGTGCCAAGCGCAATACGTTCCAAAGATTTCTCGAAATTGTCGGGGTTGGGTCTGACCAAAGAAACCGAGGTAATGCGCGTATGTCCGGCAGCCTGCGTATTTAACTGGTGTATCATACGGAAGATATCCGTATCAAAAAAGGCGGCAATATTGGACAGCGTAATCTGGCGCTTTTGCAGCATATGCTTGGTTAATTCAATTTCACGGCTTTTAATGGTGGTCGGTTCCGTAATTTCATACTGCATATTGATAATGCGGTTTGCCGTGCGCTGTGCCGAGATGAAGTCAAAGACCTGCGCCTGGGTGTTGTCTTCCTCTCCGGACAGAATGAAGCCCTTGTCCTTCAAAGCATTAAATTTATCTATATTGTCATTGTAATAGATCATTTCGTCTTTGATATTCACGATAGAGCTGCGCAATTTTTTGATTTCGCCGTCAAGCTTGCGCAGGTTTCTTTCCGCATCGGTCCGCATTGGCGTGGCCCACAGAAACCATGTTGCAAATAAGGCGAGGTTAAAGGCCACCAGCACACCAAGTGTTGCCAGCAATCTGGGACCGATAATGCGGAGGGTGTCCATCATATGCGCGCACCTTTCAGCATAATTTCAGCGTAATTTTCTTCAGGGCGCATGTTCTGCTGCTTGTTTTTCTTTTCATTGTCCTGAAAATTGCCGCTTAAAGCGCCGTCAGTCATCTGATCGGCAGTGCTGCCGTATTGTTTTGTGACTTCGGCCTTCATACCGGGAAAGCTGCGTTCAAAAGACAGTTTGACCGCATCAACGGTTTTGATTTTTTCTTCGATCGGCATTTTATCCGGCAAACGGAAGCGGACAAAAACAGAGAAGTGGTTTTCATTATCGCTGCGCAATCCGGCAAGTCCGGTTCTGGCTTGCGGCTTTTTATCGACAATTTCTTCATCTGGCGTTCTTTTGTCGTCATAGGTCAGGCTCAGCAATGTAGCCCGGTCCTTGATGACGCCATTCACTTTTTCTAAAACGGAATAGGAATAAAGCGTACTATCCTCAATTTTGTCTTTCATCTCCAGTGTGGTGCGCACGGTTTTCGGACGGACAGGCAGCACATCAAAGATCTTGGCTTCCTGCTCGTATTCCTGTTCCAAAATACGCTTATTACCCTCGCGGTCGGCGATATCCTGCTGGAAATCCGTATATTGCTGCCAGGTTGTAAAAGCCAGATAAGAGAGTGCCAGCATCCCGAGCGCCAAAACGCCGGAGGCTGATTTTGCAACCTGACGCGGTACGGCGATTTTTTCGATCCAGCCGATTTTGAACGGCATTTTCAGCCGGCGCTGGCGGGCCAGCCAACCTGCATGCAACAAATCCGCATATTGGTCATTCGGGTTTTTCCGTTTGCTGGAAATGGAAAAACCAAAGACTTTTGCAGCTTCGTCCACGGTATAAAGATGTAAATTCGCGCCTTTGAAGTCGCGGCCTTGCAGCTCTTTTTTATTGTTCTCGTTGCAAATGATGACGATATCCAGCCCGTCCGCCGTCGAGAAGCCGAAACGCGAGATATAGCCCATCGTACCGGTAAATTCGTGATACAGCTCCTCCACCCAGTTCGGGTTTTCGGGTGAGTTATCGGCCAGCGGCGTCAGACGCGTCAGAGCCAGCGTTCCGTCTTTGGTGAAAATCTGCCTGAGACCGCCCGTTTCATGGTGACTGATCATCAGCGTCCAGCGCGAGGTCGGCGCATCTTTGTCTTTTTTCTTGCTCGATTTTTTTGTCAGCTTATCAATGAAAGCTCCGGCAAAATGCGAGGATTCAACAGGCAGGAAGGCCAGACCTGCAATATCGACGCGTGATTCCTTCAAAATACCCTCAAGGCGGCGCATATGCTCCGTCGAGGGCAGGGCGGCAATCAGATAGGAATTATGTTTGCTTTTGACTTTGGCCTTTTTGGGCGGCTTCAAATGCACGAAGGAATAGGCCAGAACATTCGGGAACAGACTGCTCAGTTTGCGTTTCACCAGTTTTTTCTGGTCCAGAATATTGGTGCGGACAATATCTTCCTTGCGGTATTGCTGTTCCAGCGCATCATAAAGAATAAAGACGGGCGTATTGATGTTTTTCTTGTTTTGCAGAACTTCCACGAGCTCTTGCTCAAGATTTGGAACAGCCCAGGGTAGCGAGCACTCGCGTTCGATCTTCGTGCCGTTCGTTAAGAACAGCGCGATTCCCTCATCACCCAGTACAAGTACGCGAAGCTTTCTCGCCATGCGTTTGGTAAGTCCTTTCCTACATTCCCATTGTGGTGGCCGTATCGTAAACAGGTCCGAAAACGGCCGCCAGAATCCATACGATAATCAAGCCAAGTACGGCTGTCAACGCAGGTTCGATTGCTTGAATCATTGCATCAACGGCATCGTTGACATCATTGTTATAAAATTCCACGACCTGATTCAAAACGGTTGTCAAACTACCGGATTCCTCGCCGATTTTCAGCATACGCACCACCATTGACGGGAATTCCCCCGATGTTTCCATCGCATCCGATAGCGGCGTTCCTTGCTGCACCTGTTCCCGCACATCTTCCAGCGCTTCCAGCAGAACCAGATTTCCGACGGTCTGCTCGGCGGATTTCAGGCATTTCAGAACTTCCAGACCGCTATTAAAGAGGACGCCGAAAGTCTGGGCAAAACGCGACAGACTGATTTTGCGGATCAGCATACCGAACATCGGCAGGCGCAAGGCAAAGGAATCAGTCGCGCGCCGGAAACCGTAAGAGGTACTGCGCATCACTTTCATGAACATGTAGAAAGCAATCATAACCCCCAGCGTGTGCAAGGAATAATTGACGAAAAAATCCGATGTGGCAATCAGCGCCTTGGTAATCGGCGGAATTTCCTGATCCAGACTTAAAAGAAACTCGGTAATCTGCGGAATAACCTTGGCCATCATCAGCCATACGACCAGTGAAATCACGACAATCACGATTTTCGGGTAACGTGTGGCTTTTGTTACCTTCGTATTCATTTCATCCGTCCATTTCAGGTGATGGACAAGCTGTTTGAAGGAGTTGGTCAGGTTACCGGTCTCTTCACCGGCGGCAATCAGCGAGATAAAAATCTGTCCGAATTCGCGCGGGTGCACGGCCATGGCGGCGGAGAGGGACTGCCCCTCCGACACATCACGGTAAATATCCATCATAATATCGCGCAACTTTGCCGATTCCGTTGTGTCACGGATATCGGCCAGCCCGTCCATCAGCGGTACGCCGGCACGCTGCAACTGCTCAAGATGGACAAAAAGCTGGATCAGATCACGGGTTTTAACGCCGCGGGTCAGTGCGGCGCTCAGTTTCCCTTTTTTCTCGCTGACTTCTTTGCAGTCAATCAGCTCATAACCGCGCTTTTCCAGCTGCTGCGCAAGATCATTCTCATTCGCAGCGGAAATCACACCCCGGACGGGGTGGCCTTTTGTGTTAAGTGCGCGGTAACTGAATTTTACAGACATTTACTTTCAACATCCTCCACCGGAAACATACCTAAAAAACGTCATCATGGAAAAGCACGATGCACATTATTTACGTACTCTTTTAGAGTGGCATCACATGCCGAAAAGCACAAGCCATAATATTGCGGCAGGTTTAAATCCTGTCTGTGAAATCGACAACTTTCATCAGAGCTTCAAGGGATGTCTTGCCTTCGAGAATTTTGAGAATGCCGTCATCCAGCATGCTTTTGAAGCCCTTTTCTTTGGCTTTTGCTTTTAATTGCGCTTTATGTGCATTTTCCGCGACCAGATCGTTCAGATCCTCGTCCATGAACAAAATTTCCACCACAGCCGTCCGGCCGCTATAGCCGGTATTGTCACAATGCGGGCAGCCTTTGGCCTCGAAAATCTGGGGCGGATTGGAGGCGTCAACGCCCAGCAGGCGGCATTCCTCTTCCGTGGCTGTTTTTTCCTGTTTGCAATTCGCACATAACAGCCGTACCAGACGCTGGGCAAAACAGGCGATAATGGCACCGGCCAGCATCCCCGGTTTCAATTTCAAATCCAGCAGACGCGGGATGGCGCCAAAACTATCATTGGTGTGCAGCGAGGTGTAAACCTGGTGACCGGTCATGGCGGCTTTCAGCGCCTGTTCCGCAGTCGTCTGGTCACGTACCTCACCAACGAAGATGATATCCGGATCCTGACGCAGCAGGGCTTTGACACCGTCACCAAAGGTCAGTCCCGACCCCTCGCGGACATTGGCCTGACGGATCATCGGCAGGGAATACTCCACCGGATCCTCAAGGGTCATAATATTGACGTCAACGCGGTTGGCTTCATTCAGCATGGAATAAAGCGAGGTGGTTTTACCGCTACCCGTCGGGCCGGTGACGATAATGATGCCTTCAGGGCGTGATTGGGCTTTTTTAATCAGTTTCATATTGTGATCGCTAAAGCCCAGCTTCGCCAGCGGCACAATCCCCGAGCTTTTATCCAGAACACGCAGAACGAAGTTTTCCCCATTCACCGTCGGAAGAGAGGACACGCGGAAATCAGCCTCGCGTCCCGCCGCCTCAATACTGAAACGACCGTCCTGAGGCATCATCTTATCGGCGATATTCATGCTGGCCATAATTTTCAGGCGCTGGGCAATCGCGGTCCAGTATTCTTTGTGAATAATATAGGTTGACCGCAAAACACCATCAATCCGGTAACGGATACGGACAAAGCTTTCCTCGGGGTTAAAGTGCAAATCCGAGGCGCCGATTTTCACACCGTTCATCACCAGCGCGTTGACAAGGCGGACGATCGGGTGGCTATATCCGGCATCTTCGCTAATATCATCCAGCTCGATATTGCTGACATCTTCACCGGCCAGCTCTTTCAGAATACCTTCCACCGATGTGGCGTAGCCGTAGGCCGCATCAAGCGCCTCCGTCAGAACCCCTTGCGGGCAGATTTGCTGCTTGATAATGCAGCCTTTCGGCAACAGACGGCGCAGCTTATCCATTGCGACAACGTCATAGGGGTCAACCATCGCGACGGTGGCTTCGTTTTTCTCTTTGTCGATGGAAATCGGCAGCATCTGGAATTTCTGGGCGTCTTTTTTGGAGACCATATCCAGAATTTCAGAGTCATAAAGAACGTTTTTCGGGTTAAAGTTCTCAAAACCCGCATCCTCCGCCAATATCGCCGACAGGTCATTCGGGGTAATAAAGCCGAGATCAACGATAATTTCCCCAAGCATTTTGTCGGGGTGGTTTTGTTTCTCGTAAAGGGCGACGTTCAGCTGTTCTTTATCAATCAGCCCGGCAACAATCAGCCTCTCACCGATCGGCAGGCGTTTTCCCGCTTCCGCGGGCGCATCTGCTGCGGGCGGCGCATCGGAGGAGACCGGGGCGGCGTCATCATCGCCGCTATCCGTTTCAAGTTCCAAAGATAATCCGCCCGTGTCACTATCGGCATTGCCGCCGGGGGAGTCATTTCCGTTTCCGTTCGGCGTTCCATTCCCGTTCGGCGGCGGATGAGCGGGCGCAGTGTCGCCTTTGTTTTCTTCGGCGGCAGGCAAAATACTCGGATTCATGTCAAAGGATAAATCGGACGAGTTTTCCTCATTCCGTTTATCCGTGTCCGATGTCATATTGTTGCTCATTCCTATCATTTTTTTATTTCATTGGTTAGCGGGTTATTATTATTGACCTTTGTTCCCCTTATAAGAGTTACATATAAAAATGACAAATTCGTTAACAAAAGTAGGTTTTATGGTTAAAAACGAATTATTTAACGGTTTTTCGCATATTTAGCCCCTGAAACGGGCTTTAGGACTTGACGGAGGCTAATTTGCCGGGCGGCTGCAAATCATCCGCATAGGTACGCATGAACTGCATTAATTCGGCGCTGGCAATCGGTTTACTGTATTTAAAGCCTTGAACTTCATCACAACCTTCCTGTTTCAGGAAGGCTTCATGTTCGTTGGTTTCAACGCCTTCGGCGATGACATTCAGGCTCAAACTGTGTCCCAGACTGATGATGGTTTTGGTGATCGACATATCATCGGGGTTGGACAGGGCGTTGCGAATGAAGGACTGGTCAATTTTCAGACGGTCAATCGGGAATTGACGCAGATAACTAAGGGATGAATAGCCGGTTCCGAAATCATCAATCGCCAGCTCGATCCCCAGCTGGTGCAGCTTGTTCAGCGTGGCAATGGTTGTTTCGATTTCATCCATAAAGATGCTTTCCGTGACTTCCAGTTCCAGGAATTTCGGGTCAATACCGGTTTCCTGCAAAACATCAGAGACGATACGCACCAGATTACTGCGGTGGAACTGCACGCCGGAGATATTGACGGCCATGCGGATCGGCGGGAAGCCCTCTTTCAGCCACTCTGTCGCCGTTTGACAGGCCGTGCGCAGCACCCATTCGCCGATCGGGACGATCAGGCCCGATTGTTCGGCCACGGGAATAAAGTCGGCAGGCGAAATAAAATGGCCGCCATCTTTGCTTTTATCCGGTTTCCACCAGCGCAGCAGCGCCTCCGTACCGATCATCTTGCCGGTATGCAGGTCGAATTGCGGCTGGTAATGTAACTGGAACTGATCTTCATCCAGTGCCACACGCAGATCCCGCAGCATCTGGAAGCGTTTCTGGACGGCTTTGTCGAACTCCTCGGAATAGTAACGCGCCGTATTACGGCCGTCTTCTTTGGAACGGTTCAAGGCGATATCCGCGTTTTTCAACAATTTGGCCCCGTCGATACCGTCACCGGGGCTGTTGGAAACACCGATGGAACCGCCGATTTTAAAGCTTTCCTGATAAATGGTGATCGGTTCTTCCAGCGCGGCAAAGACTTTTTCGACAAAATCCTGCGGACGCTGTTTATCCGTCATCGGCACCAGAATATTGAATTCATCGGCGCTGGCGCGGGAGATAACGGCATTTTCCGGCATATTGTGGACAAAGCGCTGGGCAACGGCTTCCAGAACCTTATCACCGACTTCATGCCCCAGCGTATCATTGACGTCTTTAAAGTTATCAAGGTCAATCGCCATCACAACCAGTTTTTTGTCCTCTTTGATGACCATGTTTTTGATGTATTCATCCATTTTTTCCATGAACATACTGCGGTTGGGCAGATTGGTCAGGCGGTCGAAATAAGCCAGTTTGTGAATGCGGTCTTCCGCCTGCGAACGCAGACGCAGCAGGTTTGTCGCATTCTGGCGGATCAGGTCATTGGCGATTTTCAGCGCCACCCCGACCTCATCACTGCTTTCCGCCCGCGGCTGCATGATATTCGGTGTTTCGGGATGTTTGGCGGCATCGATCAGGTTGTTGCGCAGCAGGATGACGGGCTCCAACAGCCAACGGCCGATGGACAGCATCAGAACGATGGTGACCAAACTGGACAGGATCAGCATGATGACGGCGCTGCTGATGATATAGCTTTTCAGCGCACTAGCCAGATTTGAAGAATCCATGTGAACGACAATCGTATAGGGGCGGCCCAGATCCAGCGGCGCATAGACGACATTGAGGAAATCTTTTTTGCGGCTCAGAGAGACTTGATTTATGCCGGTTTCTGCGGCTTTTTTAATGGTCTCGTCAGACATCTTCAGCAGATTGCCATAGGCGCCGAGATGATTATATTCCAGATCATAAATAGACAAGCCGATGATCAGTGTGCGGGTCAGCAAGGCATCGGCGGATTTATCGCTAATCGGCAAAACAGAGACGTCACGTTTCACCGCCATGTGATCCATAGAGGAAATCAAGGCGATTTTGCCGTTTTCTTTCAGGTGGTCAATATATTCGTTTTGGAAATTCGGCAGGGTGACGGCAAGGGCAAGGGTCTGGATGATAATCAGCGTAAAAAAGGCGCGCATACTGATCTTCCAGCCGATTCGGCTGAACCACAGCTGCATGGGCGAAATCTTAAACTCGCCGGTCCGTCCAGAAAAAGCCTTTTTTTTAAGCGACTTGCCTGTCGGCTTTTCTTCTATCTGCTCTTCCAAAATAGTCCCCCTCAAGAAGAGGGTAAGAGATAGTTTCTCACCCCAATAGATTGTATTCTACAGAAACGGTCTTAAAAAACAGTATAATTTTTTTAAAACGGTAAAAATGTGATGAAATAATGCCGAAAATGACAGAAAAGTGAAATAATATTTGCAAAACAGCCGCCCTTCCGTTAGCATATGGCAAGTACAGCTTTTATCAAGACCGGGAGAAGATGAAACACAACGTTTCCGCAGATACGGCCCGTGGTTTAAGTGAGCAGGCATCCGGTTCTGCGAAAGGTTTATCGTCGTCGCCATCCCGCGCATTCTTCTTGCAAAATATCCGTGGCCGTTTCGGCATGATGATTTCCCAAAAAGAGAAAGAACTCGCCCGTACAAGCGATCAGCAGGCGATCGAAAAACTTCAGAAAAGCATCGACAGCCAGAAAGAAAAGCTCAAAAAATTCGAAGAGGCGCTGGAAAACATTCCGCCGCAATTTACATTGAGCGAGTTGATCTATACCCGTATTTCCAAGGAACAGAATAAAAAGACGGAACGCGAATATTCCGACTATGTCCGTCCGCGTTTCCTGATGTTTCTGGCGGATAAGTTCCCGGCGGATCTGAAAAAACTCGGCATTTGCGACCACGGTATCAAGCGGATGAAAAACGGGCTTGATCCCGCCGATGAAGACCGCGCCGTTTATAACATGACCGTCGATCACATTATCGAACGCTCCGGAAGCGGCGACTGGGGACATGATCAGGAGCTGGATGAAAGCATCCATAACGGCCACCGCAAAACCTATAAGGTCAATCATTTCTCGAATTTGATCCTGCTGCCGTCCAGTATTCATGACGGTATCAAAAACGCCATTAACGAGGTGCAGGAGCTGCCGAATTTAAAACCCGGCGATACCAGCTGGGCCATGATGATGGTTACCCGCGGACGAACCGAGGCCGAATGTTATATGTATGTGCCGGAAGATGCCGCAGAACAGAAGAAACATGTCTGGAAACATCAGCGCCGCATTTCGAATGAAATCTATCAGATCGGTGTTATGGCCGGACAATTGACGTCGGAAGCCCGCATTTTTCAGGAATATGAAGAGGCGCGGAAAAAGAAATCCGGCAAAGGACAAAAAAACGGCGTCTCCGGCAAGTTTAATGCCGGCGAGGATGCGCAGCGTGTCTTTGACCGCCGCATAAAGCCGCTGGTGCAGGAATTGCTGGATATTCTGGACAGTGTTGAAGAGCGCATTGAACAGAACAGAGAGCGCGACCCCGAGGGTATGGCGGAATGCGAACGCCAGTTGACAGGCGCCTTACAGCGTCCGGTCTTCGGTCCGTTGCGTTCGCAGCTGCGGAAGGTCGAGGACATGACAGGAAAATCTGTTGGAAAGCCTTTGTTTATCCGCCGCCGCGACCTGCTCGAAGATCTGACAGGCGGTCACCCCTTTGACGGGAAATATCAGCCCCGCGCGGCGAATGGCAATCAGCCGAAAAAAGCACCGCAACAGCGCAAGCCCGACCATAAAGGCGGCGGCTTTAAAAAGTAATCACCTTGATAAAGAATGATGGCGGAATAGACAGCGCGCATGGCAACAGGCGGCGTTACTTCTCCGACAGGCCAAAGGCATAAAGCCGAGCATCCCGCGACAATATATAAAGCATGCCATCAGCAACCACCGGCGGTACAATCGTGCCGCCTTTCACTTTCAGCCTGCCGGTCAGCTCACCCGTATAGGGGTTCACCAGCAGAACATGTCCCGTATTCCCCGCAAGGATTAAACGCTCTCCGGCCAGAACAGGCCCTGTCCAGACGGCAGGGGTCTGATCCTTTTCATTCAGCAGGGTCTGCAGACGGGTGACCCAATGGATCTGCCCGCTGTGACGGCTTAGTGCGACCAGCTGCTGGTCGGATGTCAGGGTGAAAACAGTATCACCTGCCGACCACGGCGTTTCCGTTCCGCCGATTTCTTTCTGCCAGACGCGCCGTCCGGTATTTTCGTCCAGTGCCAGCATGCGCCCGCTGGCACCGATGACATATATAATGCCGCGATCCATGACCGGCATGCCGCGGATATCGGAAATGCCGGGCAAAGCGCCATAGCGTTTCAGCGAGGCAAGGTTATCCTGCCATAAAACCTGTCCGTTTTCGGTTCTAAGCGCCAGTACTTCGCCCGAAGACAGTGCGGCAACAATCGTGTTGCGGTCAACGGCAGGGCTTGAGGAACCGAGCAGGTTGGTGGTTTCAACCACGCCGGTGTAATTCCACAGGAATTTGCCGTCTTCCGCGGCGAAGGCCTGCACCTGATTGTCCAGCGTAATAACAAAAACGCGGCCGTCTGCCACCGCAGGTGAAGACCGCGTCGGAGACGTCGTCTCTTGTTTCCAGATTGTTTCGCCGGTGTCCGGCTTTAGGGATAAAATCTGGCGGTATCCTGCCGTGACATAAAGATGCCCGTCAGAAAAGGCGAGGCCGCCGCCTGCCGTGCCGATATTCTCTTCATTCTTCGGAACGATTTTGCGGTTCCACAGCTTTTTGCCGTTTGCGGCATTAAAGGCGGAGACGCGGGCACCCGCATCAATCGTGAAAACGCGGCCATCCGCAATAACGGGTTGCGTCAGCACCGGTTTATTGCGTTTGCCGGTTTTGCCCGCAGAGACGGACCATTTTTGTACCAGCGGCGTGTCGAGCGTCAGATGCCCCATCGCATGGCTGGGATAACCCCCGGCTTGCGGCCAAAAGCTGTTGCGCCAACTTTCCGGCAGCTCCATCTGCGTTGCGGCCAGAACCGGATCAAGTTCAAGTTCTTCCTGATATTGCAGAACGGAAAGACGATCCCCCGGCAGCGGCGGGTCGTCACCGTCATCAAAGATTTTATTGATGCGGCTGCAGCCGGCGGCGGGCAGCATAACTGCCGTCAGCAACAGTACAAAAAGAAAATGACGCAAATATTTCATCCGGAAAGATGTCATGCCGTATCCGATCTAGTTTTGCAGAGAGGCGTTTTTTTCCGCCTTTTTGATGGCGTAAAGGGCTC
Source organism: Pseudomonadota bacterium (assembly GCA_013285465.1). Lineage (NCBI taxonomy): Bacteria > Pseudomonadati > Pseudomonadota > Pseudomonadota bacterium. Next base: position 1,875,717 of record CP053449.1, on the reverse strand, counting down.
CGAGTTTTTCGATGCGGCTGCGCATATCTTGCGGCAGGTCCGGTTTTTGCAGCAGATTGTCAAAAATCTGCACGGCTTTGTCGAAATCTTTTTGCCGTGCCGCCAATACGGCCAGGAACTCCTGTGCGGTCAGGCTCCATGCGCTGCCGCTGCTCAGCGGCAGCAGTTTCTTTTCCAGCGCGGCGGGATCGGCACTGTTCAAAAGATGCGATGCCTCCATTATGGCGGCAAGGTCGCGATACATTTTATCCGCGCCGCTTTCGGCCTGCACGGCGCGTAATTGGTTGACGGCGTCGTCATTGCGTCCCTTTTTGAACAGAACACCGGCTGCAGATAAATGCGCCAGCGCGGCGTGGTCGCCCTTCGCGGAATCGGCATAATTCAGAATCGTATCGACATCATTGCTTTTAAAGGCATGGTAATAGCCCGTGGTGGCATCCATCTTCTGCTGATAGTCCCAGTTGCGCCAATAAGACAGGCTCGCCGTCAGTAAGATGGCAAAGATAATGCTGCCGATAATGAAATTCCTGTTTTCCTGCCAGAGCAGTTCCAGTTTTTCCTGTTTCAGATCCTGCTGCGCTTCGTCCAGAATATCAGCCATTTTTTAGCCGCCCTTCAACATATTGTGTTTTTTAAAGTCTGCACCCAAGACAGCAAAAACAGGCGGTGCGGTCAAGAGAAATATAAAGTCTTTAGACCATTTACAAGCCGGAGCGATTTTTATATATTGCCGCAAGCAGCTTTTTTACGAAATATTCATTATGTGACATTTTTGGAGGTACGACCCATGGCAGAGAAGAAACCGAGCATCTGGAATATCCGCAGATATCTGCCGGAGGAAAAAGATGTGAACACTGTTGATAAACAGGGTCTGACCAAAATTTTCCAGGCGGCGCAAAAAGGTAAAGGCTCCGAGATGCGCACGCTGATTGAAAAAGGTGCGGATATTGATTTCCAGTTCCAGCGCGTCTCTGAATCGGCCTATTCGCTGACCAACCCGCTGGGAACGCGTCCGGAATTTGCCGAAGGCTCGACCCCGCTGCATGTGGCGGTCATTCACGGCAATATTGACGCGATGAAAGTGCTGATGGATAACGGCGCAAAACTGAGCGAGCGCGACCTTGACGGCTGCACGCCGCTGGATCGTGCGCTGGAAAAATACATCAAGCTTGATGATGAAAAAACCATGTCTTCGCCGGAGGAAAAACAGACCCGCGCGGTGAAAAAACGCGATATGGAACATACGCGTTATAAAGTGATTTCCAAATTGCTGGCGAAAAACGGCGCGGAGGCACATGTCTTCACAATGCCGGAAAAACTGACTGCCGAAGTGGTGAAGGATGATGATATCGCCCTGTTCACCGAAGATGCCCGTGCCGAACGCAAACGCCGCTTTCCGCGCATTCGCATTGATTTCTAAAAAGTTTCTTTCGGGGGGAGAGAACAGATACGGCGCTTCGCAGAAGCGCCGTATGTATTTTTACGGCCTGCTTAAACCAAGTGTAAACCTCTTCCCTGTAGACTAAAGGGAAGAAGATAAAAAACTGCCGCAGCAGAAGCGGTCAGGCAGATGAGGGAAAAAGAATTGATGCGGTTTCTCCGTTACATGTGGATTGGCGTGTTATTTTGCGGCATGGCGCTGGCTGTGCCGCCGCAACAGGCCGTAGCCTCAACGCCGGAAAAACCGGAGGCTGAAAAAAAGGACGGCGCACTGGAATATGTGGATATGAGCCCGATTCTTTTGCCCGTCATCAGCCGCGAGGGGAAAACGCAGAATATCAGCATCCTGATTTCCATCGGCATTGATCAGGGACAGGGCCCCTTTCTGGAAGGCTATCAACCGCGTCTTGCCAATGCCTATATCCAGACGCTTTACAGCATGTTCGATAATGGCGAAGCCATCCGGCCAAGCGGCGCTTTTGACGCGGAAAAGGTGCAGACGCGGCTACTGGCGGTTACGGAGAAGATGCTGCATGATCATGAACATCTGAAAGTGCATGACCTGCTTTTGAAAGTTCTGCAGGCACGCGCATCCTATTAGATTCATCAAGCCCAGCTGGCTTCCGGCGGCAGCGACATTAAAATCGCTTCGACATTGCCGCCCGTTTTCAGACCGAAAGCCGTGCCGCGGTCATAAATCAGATTAAACTCGGCATAGCGTCCGCGTTTCTGCAGTAAGGCGGCGCGGTCTTCCGCTGTCCAGCTTTTATGCATATGGCGGCGGACAAGCTGCGGATAGATGTCCAGAAAACCGCGTCCGACATCCTGCGTAAAGGCGAAATCCTTTTCCCAGTCATCATTGCTCAGCTGGTCATAGAAAATACCGCCGATGCCGCGGGCTTCGTTCCGGTGCGGCAGGAAGAAATACTCATCACACCATTTTTTGAACTTGGGATAATAATCCGCATCATGCAGATCGCAGGCCGCTTTCATTGCGCCGTGAAAATCCTGAATATCCTGCTCCAGCGGGAAGACAGGCGTCAAATCGGCGCCACCGCCGAACCAGCCGCGCTGTGATGTCACGATATGGCGGGTATTCATATGCACGGCAGGGACATGCGGGTTGCGCATATGGGCGACAAGGCTGACGCCGCTGGCCCAGAAATAACCGTCTTTATCCGCACCGGGAATTTGCGCGCGGAATTCTTCGCTGAACGTGCCGTAAACTGTGGAGATATTCACGCCGACTTTTTCAAAGACGCGCCCGCGCATAAGCGACATCGTGCCGCCGCCGCCATTTGCGTCGCGGCCTGATGTGTCGCGTTCCCATGTCTTGCGGGTGAAGCGTCCTGCGGGCAGCTCGCTTTCCGTCAATTCATCTTCCAGTTTTTCAAATTCCGCGCAGATGTCATTGCGCAGTTTTTCAAACCACAGCGCCGCGCGTGTCTGGTCTTCTCCCTGCAGGTGAAATAATTCCTTCCGATGGTGCGGGGCATGTGCTGTCATGGTGCAGTCTCCTTGCATGAAATATGACCGGCGTTTTTTTAAGGATATCCGCGCCCGTGATACCATATTTATCAGGAGCGGACAAGCCTGCCCTTACGGGGAAACAGCCCCGTTTGCCGCAGTGCTTCGGCCAAAACAATGGAACAGCTTTGCGTCAGATTCAGCGACCGCGCATGCGCCGCCATCGGAATCGTAATCCGCGCATCGGCATCGGCATGTACATCATCGGGAACGCCGACGCTTTCGCGCCCGCCCAGCAGGATATCGCCCGGTTTGAAGGTAAAGTCGGTATAGAAAGAATCCGCCTTTGTGGACAGCAGGATGATGCGCCGCCCGTGTTTGCGGCTGTTTTCGTAAAAATCCTGCCAGTTACTGTGGCGGGTCAGGTCCAGATGCTGCATATAATCCATTCCCGCACGTTTCATACGGCTGTCGCTAAGCACAAAGCCGCAGGGCTCGATAATTTCCAGCGGGACGTCAAAACAGCTGCACAGGCGCATCACCGCACCGGTGTTTTGGGGAATGTCGGGTTCATAAAGGGCAAGGCGCATTTCTCGTTGTCACTTTCCGTTATTTTCTGCTAGCTTGATTTTAAAGAATTTTCGACAGAGAAACAACGGAGCGGTTATGCAATTCCTGTTATTTGCGGTTATTTTAATGGAGGGCTATATCGTCCTTGCATCGGAACTGCTGGCGATCCGCTTGGTGCTGCCATGGATCGGCACGGGAACGGATGTTATTTCCATTATTATTGCGGCGGTGTTGCTGCCGCTGGCCTTCGGTTATCATTTCGGCGGAACATTCCGCAAGCGCTGCCGTGAAAAAGGGCTGGGCCATATCTCCGTGCGCCGGAAGCTGCTGTCAAACGTTACGCGCTCGACCCTGATTCTGTGCGTCGGTTTGTCCTATATTCTGCTGGAAGTGTTTTTCGGAGCGCTGAATAATCTGGGGATTGAACAGCGCCTGTTACAGCTGGCGATTTATTGCGCGGTCTTTCTGGTCTATCCGGTCTTTCTGCTGGGGCAAACCATTCCGCTGGTCAGCCATTATTTTTCCTCAAGCGCCTTGTCGGAAATGACGGGGAAAATGCTGTCTTTTTCAACGCTGGGATCGTTTTTGGGCTCGGTGTTTTCAAGCGTCGTTCTGATGGCGGTTGTCGGGGTGCATTACACGGCTGTCTTCGTGATTTTTCTGTTATGCGTGCTGATCTTCCTGCTGGCGAAAAAACGTCAAATCGCCTATATGGCAACGGCGGCGGGGGCTTTTGTCTTTATGCTGGCCGCCAATAGCAGCGAACAGATGCGCAGTCTGGGGATTGTCAGCAATAACGGCTATAACACGGTGCAGGTGTTCAATTCCTCCAAGGATGAGGATACCCGTCTGATGCTGCTGAATAACAATCTGTCTTCCAGCTATAAAACGGGTGAAGGCAGTATCTTCAACTACGCCAAGCTGGTGCGCAAATCTTATCTGGAACCGATTGCCAAAGCGGATCCGAAAAAACAGATTCTGGTTTTGGGCGCGGCAGGTTTTACGCTGGGTGATTTTGACGATCATAATGATTATCTGTTTGTGGATGTTGATCCCGCGCTGCAAAAGGCTGCGGAAGACCATCTGCTGCTGCACAAGCTGGGCGCAAACAAGAAATTCGCCGTCATTGACGCGCGCGCCTATGTGCATCAGGCGGCGGAGCGTGGTGAACTCTACGATATGATTGTGCTGGATACGTTTAAAGCCGGCTTCGCGATGCCCGAACATCTTTTGACGCGGGAATATTTTCAGGATGTAAAAGCGGCGCTGAAGCCGGGCGGTTTTATGATTATGAACTCGATCGCCAGTGCGCATTTCGAGGATGACTATACGCGCCGTATGGATAATACGCTGCGTTCGGTCTTTCCCCATCTGACGCGCACCGTGATGCCGGGATCGGGCGAGGAGTTTAACGGCTGGGAAAAAACAAGGCTCGGGCGCGGTATGTATATCAGCAATGTCATATATATCTACCGCAATGATCCCGCGGGAGATAAGGATATGGCAATCTATACCGATGACAAAAATACCTATTTCCTGGATAAGTAAAAAATGTAACTTGGCCTTTACAAAAGCTTTTTGTAGGATTATTCAGTAATGGTGGGTTACTAGATTTAAATCAAGTGCGCGACAAAACAGGATCAAAACAACAAAAACGGAGCCGTGCAGGAATGGCAGCAAAAAAAGATTCGGAAACGCAAAGCAGACGGGATTTTCTTAACCTGACAGTCGGCGCCATGGGTGCCGTCGGTGTCGGTTCGGGACTTGTTCCGCTGATTGATACGATGAACCCCGCAGCGGATACGCTGGCAATGGCAACGACGGAAGTCGATTTGTCGGGCATCGAGGTCGGACAGACCCGCGTGGTAAAATGGCAGGGAAAACCCGTTTTTATCAAACGGCGCACCGAAGAGGAAATCGCACAGGCAATCGCCGATGATGAAGCGGATCTCCGCGACCCGCAAAAAGACTCCGACCGTACGCAAAAGCCGGAATGGCTGATCGTTGTCGGGGTTTGCACCCATCTTGGCTGTATCCCGCAGGGCAGTAAAGCCGGTCAGCCGCATGGCGACTTTAACGGCTGGTTCTGCCCTTGCCACGGCTCTCATTATGATACATCCGGGCGTCTGCGTGCCGGTCCGGCGCCGAAAAACCTGCCGGTGCCGCCTTACGAATTTCTTTCGGACACGGTTGTTAAAATCGGTTGATTTGACCATAAAAAAACATAAAGAGAATGAACGAACATGGCCGCGAAACTGAATAAATCAAGCTTTGAAAATCCTGTTATTCGCTGGGTAGACGAACGTTTACCGATCTTTACGATGATGGATAAGGAATATGGCGCTTATCCGACACCGAAGAATTTCAACTATTTCTGGAATTTCGGTGCCATCGCGATGGTGATGCTGATGCTGATGATCGCAACGGGCATTTTTCTGGCGATGAATTACACGCCGCATACCAGCATGGCTTTTGACAGTGTCGAGCGTATTATGCGTGATGTCAATTACGGCTGGATGCTGCGCTATCTGCACATGAACGGTTCGCATTTCTTCTTCTTTGCCGTTTATGTCCATATTTTCCGCGGCCTTTATTACGGGTCGTATAAACAGCCGCGTGAACTTTTATGGATTTTCGGCGTGCTGATCTTCCTGTTGATGATGGCGACAGCCTTTATGGGCTATTCGCTGCCGTGGAGCCAGATGTCCGGCTGGGGCGTGAATGTGATTACCAATCTGTTCTCGGCCATACCGTTCTTCGGCGATTCCATCGTGACATGGCTGTGGGGCGGTCCTTCGGTCGGCAACCCGACGCTGAACCGCTTTTTTGCGCTGCATTTCCTGCTGCCTTTCGTGATTGTCGGTGTCGTGTTCCTGCATGTCTGGGCATTGCACATCACCGGATCAAACAACCCGTCAGGTGTTGAGCCGGCCAATAAAAAGGACACGGTTCCGTTCCATCCCTATTACACGATTAAGGACACCTTCGGTCTGACCGTGTTTATGATCGCCTATATGCTGATCGTATTCTTCGCACCGCTGGCGGCGACACATGCCGATCACTTCGTGCCTTTTGACCCGATGGTGACGCCGCAGCATATCGTGCCTGAATGGTACTTCCTGCCATTCTATGCCATCCTGCGCTCCTTTACGGTGGATCTGCATATTCCGTTTACCGGTTTCATCATTGAACACGGCATTGTGTTTACGGCGAAACTGCAGGGCGTTATCGCGATGTTCGGTTCGGTTCTGATCCTGTTTGTCCTGCCCTGGCTGGATAAGTCACCTGTGCGCAGCTCACGCTATCGTCCGACTTATCGTAAATGTAACTATCTGCTGTTGCTGGCAATGTTTATCCTGGGTTATGCAGGGTCACAGCCGGCTGAAGGCACGATGCTGACATTGGCACGTTGTGCAACCGGTTATTACTTCCTGCACTTCCTGGCGGTGATACCGTATCTTAGCCGTAATGAGAAAACACTGCCTGTACCAAAAAGCATTAATGCTGCGGTCTTGCAGGATAAAGAGGGAGCGCAATAATGACAACAAAAGCGATGCGTATCTACCCGTTGACGGTGCTGGCTTTGCTGGCGATGATGATGGTACTGCCTGCTGCAGCTCATGCTGCGGAAGGCAATACACCGCTGCCGCAGCAATACTGGCCGCATAAAGGTTTTATGGGCAAATATGATAAGGCTGCCCTGCAGCGCGGTTTTCAGGTTTACCGTGAAGCCTGTGCGTCCTGCCATTCTCTGCGGTTGCTGGCTTACCGGAATTTGCAGGATCTGGGATTTACCGAAGCGCAAGTGAAGGCGGTTGCGTCCGAGGCCACCGTGATGGACGGCCCGAATGATGAAGGCGATATGTTTGAACGCGCTGCTGCGCCGGCAGACCGTTTTGTCTCTCCCTTCGCAAATGACGAGCAGGCGCGTTTCTCGAATAACGGCGCATTGCCGCCGGATATGTCGCTGTTGATTAAAGCCCGCCACGGCGGTGAAGATTATATCTATGCCCTCCTGACAGGCTATGGCACAGCGCCGGAAGATGTGGATATTCCCGATGGTATGCACTGGAATCATTACTTCCCCGGGAATCAGATTGCCATGCCGCAGCCGCTGTCTGACGGGCAGATTACCTATTCAAGCGGGCGTTCCGCCTCTGTTGAAAGTGCCTCGCGTGACGTTGTGCAGTTTCTTGCCTGGGCATCCGAGCCGCATATGGAATACCGTAAAACAATCGGTCTGAAAGTTCTGTTTTTCATGCTCTTCTTTGCCGGCTTTGCCTATGCCGCAAAACGCCGCATTTGGGCCGATGTGCATTAACAGCCCGTAAATTTTCTTTTGGATTGCCGCAATGGCGGGATTGAAAAATCTCGCTGTTGCTTATTCAAATATTTTGCTAAGATAACAGATACGCGCATGCCGCGTTTTCACTCCAGGGAGAAAACTCATTAGCGCTACTGCAGTGTTTATCCACATCATTGGCGGTGTCTGCCTTCTATTATGGGGCGTCAGTATGGTCAATACCGGTTTTAACCGCGCATTCGGGGCCGAATTGCGCCGTTTGCTTGCGCGTTCGACCAGCAACCGTTTTAAAGGCATGGTATCGGGGATGGCGGCTACGCTGGTTCTGCAAAGCAGTACGGCAGCCGTGCTGATCCTGTCTTCTTTTGCCGGGCGCGGCTTAATACAAGTGCCGGGCGGTATTGCCGTGGTGCTGGGGGCGGATGTCGGTACAACGCTCGTCGCACAAATTCTGACATTCGATCTGTCTTTGCTGGCACCGATCCTGCTGGCGGCAGGCTATGTCACCAATAAAGCTCTCAGCGGAGGGCAATATAAACATGTCGGTCGCGCAATGATCGGGATTGCACTGATACTGCTGGCGCTGAAAATGGTCGTGACGGTTTCCGAACCTTTGCGCAGTTCCCCTACGCTGGCAGCTTTGGTGGAATCTCTTTCTTCTGAACCGTTGTTGGCGGTGATGCTGGCAGCTTTATTGACATGGGTTGCCCATTCCAGTCTGGCGATGGTGCTGCTGTTTTCATCTTTTGTCGGCATGGGGACCATCCCGCCGCAAATGGGATTAATGATGATTTTGGGCGCGAATTTGGGCGGTGCGATTGCGCCTGTGATGATGACGCTGAGTGAAAATGCCGTGGCACGGCGCATCCCGCTGGCCAATCTGATGATGCGCGGTATTTTTGTGATGGTAACAATGCCCTTCCTGCCGCTGATTGGCGAGGCGCTGTTTGTTGAAGGCGGTGTTATTCACGGTGCCTTGATGAAAATCGGCATGGGTGATGACCGCGCAAGGCAGATGGTCAGTTTCCACATGATGTTCAACCTTGCGCTGGCTTTCAGCTTTATCTTCCTGACCAAACCGGTTGCGGCACTGGTGGCAAAAATTCTGCCGGAAAATCAGGGCGAGGAGGAAGAAAAAGGCAAGGCGCGTTATCTGGATAATTCCGCGCTTAGCACGCCGCCGGCTGCGCTGTCCTGCGCCATGCGCGAAACGCTGCGGATGAGCGATTATATCCAGCGCATGTTGCGCGACACGCTGGAGAGCTTCAAAACCCATAATCTGCAACGCGTACAGGCCGTCCGCGAACAGGATGATGTTGTTGACGGGCTTTACGAGGATATCAAACGCTATATGGCGCAGATGTCGGGACAGTATCTGGATAAAAAGGAAAGCCAGCGCTATCTGGAGATTTTGACTTTTGCGACCAATCTGGAACATATCGGCGATATCATTGATAAAAGCCTGATGGAAATGGCCGCCAAGAAAATCCGTAACCAATATACTTTTTCTGACGAAGGCTTTCAGGAGATTGCCGCAATGCATGCGGTCATCATGGAAAATCTGCGTGCGGCGCAGAATGTTTTCATGTCCGGCGATATGGATATGGCCTATAAGCTGGTCGAGGAAAAAGCCGCTATCCGCAAAAGCGAAATCCGCGCATCGGAAAGCCATATCGAGCGTCTGCGCAAAGGTGTTGCCGAGACGGTTGCCACATCCAGCCTGCATCTGGATATCCTGCGAGATCTGCGCCGCATCAACAGCTATCTGACGGCTGTCGCCTATCCGATTTTGGAAAAAGCGGGCGTGTTGCACAAAACCCATCTCAAGAAGAAACCGCTCCGCGGCGGTAGAGATAAAAACGCATCCGTCGCAACCGCGCCGGAAACACGCGCCGATTTGCAGAAATCCTAGACGTTTTTTCTATTTTTTATTCGTTGGAAGCGCCGTTTTCAGGTGACAGGCTGATGAGTGTTTCGTCATCATCACCGGCCTCGCTGCCGTCTTTGCCTGTGAAAAGCCGGCCATACCAGCGCCAGATCTGTTGACGGTGCTTCGTCTCCTCGACTGTCAGGACGGGCAGGGTGCAGTTCATACGGATGCGGCTTGCCGCGACCATGTCTTCAAGTTGCAATGTGATGCGTCCGTTATCCGCCCGCGTCAGCGGCACTTTGCCGGTATCTGAAACAAAACAGGCCAGACGCTCCGCCGCATCGCGCAGCTCTTGCGGCAGGGTAAAGCTGATACTGTTCTGCCCGTCCTCCCAGATCATGCCGGGCGGGTCTTCCTGCAGAACCGGAAAGGGAAAGCTTTGCGCCGTCAGGCGGAAACGGTCAAGCCCGCCATATTGATCCGTCATGGAAAAGCGCGGCAAGGACATCATATCGCTGCCGCCATGTGCGGCAACGCCGGATTGCTGCCCGAAACCGGCGCGAAAGCCGAGCTCCGGCAGCGTTTCTTGCAGCGCGGCCGTATATTCGCCATGCGGCCATGCGAAAAACTCCGGCGTGGTCCCCAGCTCTTCCTGAAAACGGGCGATGGCGCGGGTAAGTTGTTGGCGTTGCGCATTTTCCTCCATACGGATCAGATGATCATAGGAATAGGCCATGGCACCGATGGTCACCAGATTGTTGCGCGCCAGTTTCTTGACCTCGCGCCAGTTCATGTAAAAATCGCTGTCGCGGTCGATGCGCTCGGGCGCAAGGAAAATCGTGAAGGGCAGACCGGCTTCCAGCAGCAGCGGCACGGCATTTTCAAAAGAGCTGCGGTAAGCACCTTCCAGCGTAATACCGATCGTGTGCTGGGGCAGCGGTGTGCCGTTTTCAAGCGCACTGACAATCTCGCCCAGCGGCAGCACGTTATAGCCCGCCGTTTTCATTTCCAGTACATGTTCGCGAAAGCGCTCCATCTGGATATTGGCACCGGGATACTGGTCTTCACCAATGTGGAAATAGACGAAAAAGACGGCTTTGCTGCGATCCTGGGCAATGCGGTGAATATCCTCCGCATGGGCGCTTCCGGTGCAGAAGGGCAGTAATAATATAGCGCAGAAGATGAGAAGGCGGTTCCTCATTGCTTGAATACAGTCTCGAATATCATTGCAATCTGCCCTTAGTGATATATAAAAGAAGAGGAATTTGCAATAAAAAACCGGAAAACGACCGGACAATAGAAAGGAAAGCAGTATGCAACAGGCGGAAAAACAGGCCGTAGATGCGGCGCAAATCGATGCAAAAGTACAGGACATCCTGTTCAGAACAGCCAGAACCCATAACGGCTGGCTGGCGAAAGATGTGGATGATGCCCTGTTGCAGGAGATTTACGCATTGATGAAATTCGGCCCGACCTCGGCAAATTGCTGCCCGCTGCGCCTCGTTTTCGTCAAATCCCCTGCCGCCAAGGAAAAGCTGAAACCGGCTTTGATGGCGGGAAATGTCGAAAAAACCATGTCCGCACCGGTCACGGTCATCATGGCCAATGATCTGGAATTCTATGAGCATTTGCCGGAACTGTTTCCGCATACCGATGCAAAATCCTGGTTTACCGGTGCGGGAAAAGAAAACTATGTGCGGGAGACAGCGATGCGCAACGGCTCGCTGCAGGCGGCTTATTTTATGCTGGCCGCGCGCGGTCTGGGGCTGGATTGCGGCCCGATGTCCGGTTTTAATCCCGGCAAAGTCAAAGAGGCGTTCTTCCCGGACAGCAATTTCGAAGCCAATATGCTGTGCAATCTGGGTTACGGCGATGCGTCCTTATTGCATCCGCGCGGTCCGCGTCTGAGCTTTGAACAGGCCTGCGAGATCGTTTAACCCCTATGTCCGGCACGCTGAATATTCTGGCTGTTGATACCGCGACGCGCGGCATGTCGGTTTCCGTTTTCCGTGACGGTGTGCCGGTTGTGACGCGCGTTTCCGGCGAGATGCGCGATCAGGCGAAAAGCCTGTTGCCATCGGTTATGGAGGCATTGAAAGCGGCAGAGCTCGGTTTTTCCGGTCTGGATGCGCTGGCGGCGGCAACGGGGCCGGGCAGCTTTACAGGCATCCGTGTCGGCCTTGCCGCCATGCAGGGAATCGCGCTTGCCTCCGGTCTGCCGTTGGCGGGGTTTGACAATTTTTCTATCTATGCTTTGCCTACAGCGCCGGATACGGGCAGGGACAGGCTTGTCCTGCTGGAAAGCCACCGCAAGGAATGTTTCTGCCAGTTGTTTGATAAAAACGGCAAAAAGAAAGACGACCCGTTTCAGGAAGATGCGGCAGGTATTATGGCGCGCTTTACCGAAAAAGAGGGTCTGCTGCTAACGGGGAACGCCGTACCGGTTTTGCGGGAGCTGGACGCCGCAGGCTATCATGCGCCGGATATTCCGGATGATTTTGCGGCGGAAAATTCATCAATATTGCTGGGACGGCTGCTGATGGAAGCGGCGGAAGTCTCGGATACTGATCTGTCATCCCGCTATCCCGCCAAGCCGTTTTATATCCGTCCGCCGGATGTCACAATGCCCAAAGACAAGCCAAAAGAAAACGCGCTGTAAAACAGCGCGCTCTCTAAAACAGAATTTACCTTATATATAAGGCTCAGCCCAGATTGCTGTCATATGTTTTGATGACAAGGATCTGGCCGCCTTCGGAGCTTTTATGCAGCTGTCCGTAAGGTTGTGGTGTTGTATCGGCAAAAGTATCGAGAAGCTGTGCCAGCGCCTCTTCGAAAGAGCCTTGGAAAACATGGCTTGCATCAATACGGTAATCATAATCGGTGGTCCAGTACAGCTTAACGCCTGCTTCCGTTGCCCATGACGTGACGGCGTCACGCAGGGTTTGGCCGGGGGTAACGCTCCATTGCGGCGCGGCGGCTGCAACAGGGGCGCTGTCCGGACTGTTCATACCCGTATCACTTGCGGGGGCGGTCATCATGCCGCCGGATTGTCCGGCCATGCTTTTTTCAATTTCCGTTTGCGGTTTGGTGCTTTGTGTCGGAGCGGAAGCCGTCATGGAGGTGACCGGTGCGTCAAAAGCCGCATGGTCTTCACCGCCGGAAACCGGTGCGGGGGCTGCGCCGCCGTCATATTTACCGATAATCACCATATCGCGGTGCATACGTGCGTAAAGTCCGGCCGCTGACAGCGTGTTGCTCAACACTTCCGGCCAGGGCGCGCCGCCCTGCCAGGAAACGGGCGCACCCAGATCAACACCCGGCTCAAAGGCAAAAGCCTGCGAGGACGGGATAATCTGGCGGATGGCCATCACCAGCGGAATATCGCTGCCGAAACCCTGCGCCATTTCAGCATTCTCGACGAACAGGACAGGTGCAGCGGCAGGTGCCGTGGCGGATGTTTGCGGTGCGTCACTCACAATTTGCGAAATCAGGTCGCCGTTATTTTGCGTTGAATCTTCGGGATAGCTTTCCATGCCGCTCAGGCTGCCGAGTGTTTCGGACGTCACGGGGGCAGGCAGGGCTTCGTCAACCATTGTCGCATCATCCATCAGCTCCGCCGTCGGTGCGGCGTTATTGCCTTCGCCGTGCCAGCGGATTTCCGGCTCCATATAGGTTTTTTCATCCGGGAAGACGGTCGCCTCGGATTTGGCGGGGCCCTGCCATTTAAATCCGGCAACGGCATCGCCCGGCATCGCGCTGACACCGATCAGGGCGGCAACGGAGCACGCCATCAATTTTACGAACAAAGGCTGGTTTTTGACTGACATGGTTTTCCTCATTTCCAAAAATAAAAACTGTTCCATTAGCATAAAAGCAAAAAAATCACTTTTCTTCAATCCCCTTACGCAAAGAAAACAGCGCAATTCCCCATTATTCGAACAGGGCGGCGCGATTACTTCTCGGGATAGGCGGCAGCGACCTGATTACGGCCGTTTTGTTTGGCGGTATAAAGCGCCGCATCAGCCCGGGAAATCAGAGACTCGACCGTTTCACCGGGCTGCAATTCGGCAACACCGACGGAAAGCGTGATTTTACCCAGATTTTGATTACTTGTCCGGTTGACCACTTCGCGGCTTTCAACCGATTTGCGCAGGGCATCACCCACGACAATACCGGCTTTCAGCGGTGTTTCCGGCAGAATAATCGCAAATTCCTCACCGCCATAGCGCGCGGCGCGGTCACGGCCTTTGACGCCGTCAATCAGACAACGCGCAACAAGGCGCAGCACCTGATCCCCGATCTGGTGGCCGAAATTGTCGTTAAAGGGTTTGAAATGGTCGATATCCAGCATCATCAATACCAGTGACTTGCCTTCTTCTTCCGCCCGCATCACAGCTTCTTTCAGATAGATATCGAAAGCGCGGCGGTTCGACAGCCCCGTTAACCCGTCGGTCATGGCTTCGTGGCGGACGGTATCGAGATTTTCTTTCAGGGCATTGACCTGATTGGAGGAGGTATCAAGCTGCTGTTCCAGCGACTTGTTATATTCCACCATTTTCTTTGTATCTTCGGCCAGCGACAGGATGACTTTTTCCAGATCCTCAATGCTATTCGCCTCTTTCATATGATCCGTCATATCAGAAAGGGATGAGCCGTAATCGGTTGTGGCATTCTGCATGCCGCCAACGGCTTCGGAGACTTCGATCAGGGCTTTTTGCAGATTGTCATTGATCTTGCGCATGGCATCGTCAACGGAGACGCGCGCAATGAATTTCTTATGGACACCCATGCAGAAAGCTTCGTCAATCTTCTCTTCATGACGGTCAATCGCACTGCAGATTTCCGGATCACCGTCATAATAGCGGTACCACAGCTCAAACATCTCGGGCGAGGGGCGCAGCCCTTCTTTGCTGACCCTTTCCCATGCGGCGGCGCCGGGATCGTGAATCTTTGTCGGTGATTTTTCTTCCATAGGTTTTAAATCAATGTGTTTTATTCATTATTACCGCTTTGTGTACATACAGTATATACGTACAGAATCATACTATACCATTCAGATTATTTCTCCAACAAAAAGGACGCCTTTCCGTAATGGGAGATGACGGCATCCATCGAATTCATGGTGATAAAGCCGCGGTCTTTTTCCTGCGCAAAGCCTTCGCTGATAATTTTATCGGCCAGAGCGATAAAAGGATCCCAATATCCCGTGGTGTTCAGCAGCACAACATCCTTGTTATGCAGTCCGATCATTTTCCATGTCAGGATTTCAAAGGTCTCATCCATTGTCCCGAAACCGCCGGGCAGCACCAGAAAACCGTCCGAACGCTGTTCCATCAGTGCTTTGCGGTCATGCATGCTTTCCACGATAATCAGCTCCGTCAGATGCATGTGTTTGGGTTCTTTTTTCTGCAGATGTCCGGGAATAATGCCGATGACATTGCCGCCATGTTCCAGCGCCGCATCTGCGACAATGCCCATCAGCCCGACGCGGCCGCCGCCATAGACGACATCGATACCGTTCTGCGCCAGCATTTTTCCACATTCATAAGCTGCGTCTTTATAGATGTCGCTCACATTGGAGGAGGCACCGCAATAAACGCAAACGGTGCGATTTTGTTGTTTTCTTATTGCCATTTTAACCGTGATTGAGTAAGTATTGTTCTCGTTTCAAGCGAAACAAAATGGCATGAATTAGGCGCGGGGGTCAAGGCTTTGCGTAGCAAAACAGACGAAAAAGACGAAAAAGAAGAAGAAACAGCGACAAAACCGCAGGATAAGCGGGATTCCCTGCCTGACTGGTTAAAGGCGGTAAAATCCGTTATCTGTCAGGCAACAAAAACGCTTGTCGTGCCGGTTCATCCGGCGGGATGGCCGTTTATTGCGGGCTTTGCGATCGTATCGGTGCTGTTGGCGTTATTATCCGAATTCCTCGGCTTTGCCGGGCTGGTGCTGACGCTGTGGTGCGTCTATTTCTTTCGCGATCCCGTACGGGTCACGCCGGCGCGCGAAGGTCTGGTTATCAGCCCTGCGGACGGTATTGTACAGGCAATCGGCAAGGCCGAGCTTCCGGCGGAGATCGACAGCGACGGCTATGAAGATGATCCGCTGTTCAAAGCAAAGACCCTGACACGGATCAGTGTTTTCCTGAATGTGTTTGATGTGCATGTGAACCGCGTTCCCGCCGATGGCGAGGTGACACAGGTTCTGTATCATCCGGGCAAATTCCTGAATGCCGCGCTGGATAAAGCCAGCCTGGAAAATGAACGCGCCACGGTGGTCATGAAACTGGCCGCCAAGGACAGCTCTATTGCTTTTGTACAGATTGCAGGGCTTGTGGCGCGGCGTATTCTTTGTGATGCCAAAAAGGGCACGACCTATAAAGCAGGCGAGCGTTTCGGCATCATCCGTTTCGGCAGCCGCATGGATATCTATCTGCCGCCCCGTTCTATGCCTCTGGTGACAGTCGGCCAGCGCATGATCGGCGGCGAAACGGTGCTTGCCGATTTGCAGTCCAACGAAAAGGCCCGCGAGGGGGAGGTGCGGTAAGATGGTTGTCCGCAAGCGCAAAACGGCTCAGGAAAAAGGCGTGAGAGGCGCAAAGATGACGTCATTCCACCGCCTTGTTCCCAATATGATTACGATTGCCGCACTTTGTGCCGGTATGTCGGCCATGCAGTTCGCGATTGCCGGACGTTTCGAGGCGGCGGTGCTGGCCATTGTCATTGCGGCTTTTCTTGACGCTTTTGACGGCGCGGCGGCGCGGCTTTTGAAAGCGCAAAGCGCGCTGGGGGCGGAGCTCGACTCGCTGTCGGATTTCCTGTGTTTCGGTGTGGCGCCGGCGATGGTGCTGCATTCATGGTCACTGCATTTTGCCGGACGTTTCGGCTGGACGATTGCGCTGGTCTTTGCCATTGCGGTAGCACTGCGTCTTGCCCGTTTTAATGCGGCGGGCAAAGAAAACCCTGAAGCCAATCACAGCTTTTTCTGCGGCGTGCCGTCGCCGACAGGGGCGGGGATGTCGCTGTTGCCGCTGATTATTCATTTCCAGATGGACAAGCCCGCTGCGGGAGAAATCGGTATGATGCAGCATCCCGAAGTCGTCGGCGCGTGGATGCTGCTATTTGCCTGGCTGATGGTCAGCCATGTGCCGACCTTTTCGACCAAACAGATCCGCCTGCCGCCTAAACTGGTTATTCCGGCGCTGGGGGCATTCGGCCTTTTGGTGGCGGGGCTGATTAATGCGCCCTGGCCGACATTGGCGGCAATGGGAATCGCCTATGGCGCGACGATACCTCTGGCGGTCTGGATGTCCTACCGCAAGCAGCAAAAAGCCGCAGCAGCCGTTGCAGACGGAAAAGAGGAAGGGAAAACGGATATATGACACTGCCCCAATCCGAGATCGAGGAACTGCGAAACAGCGATGTGCACATCAGCGGGCGCGAACGCCTGCATGACGGTTACCGCAAGATTGACCGTTACAGCTTTACGCACCGCACAATGAATCCGGATGCAGATGAGTGGCTGCCGGTGATGAATCGCGAAATGTGCCGGATGTCGGAGGCCTCTGTGGTACTGCTCTACCATCCGGAATCGGACAGCGTTCTGCTTAGCCGCCAATTCCGGCTGGGCGCTGTTTTGCGCAACGAAGATGATCCTTTTATGATCGAATGCGCGGCGGGCTGTGTGGATGATGATGAAACGCCCGAACAGGCGGCGCGGCGCGAAAGCTTTGAGGAAACCGGCGCAGAGATTGTCGATTTGGAATATATCGGCCATTCTTTCCCCAGTGCGGGGTCAACGGATGAGGAATGTTATTTTTATTGTGCGCGTATCGCGAAAATCCCGGAAGAGCGCTATCACGGCCTCGCCGAAGAGGGGGAGGAGATCGAAACCTTCACCGTAAAACCCGATGAAATTGCTGCGCTTCTTGATGAAGATCAAGTGCACAATTCCAATGCTCTGATTTTATTGAACTGGTTCTTGCGCCACCATGCGCGGCTCCGGAAAAAATGGAGCTAAAAAACAGGAGATATCGATGGACGCGTTGATCACGACGGAAGAACTGGCGGCAATTCTGGATAACCCGGAGGTCAAGCTGCTGGACGGCACCTATAGCCTCCCCGGCGGCGCACAGCCTGAAACCGCACATCTTAGAATCGGTAATGCCGTGGCTTTCGATATTGATGATATTGCCGACCCTGCTGCGGATTATGCGCATATGATGCCGGATGCGGCGCTGTTCGCGGAAAAACTCGGTGCGCTCGGTATCACGGAGACGGATCACGTTATTGTCTATGCACAGATGAACACCGGCATGGCGGCCTGCCGCGTCTGGTGGATGTTGCGGGCTTTTGGCCATGAAAATGTGCAGATTCTCGATGGCGGATTGATGAAATGGCTGCGTGAGGGACGCACGGTCGGTGTTGGTCCGGCGGCTCCTGAATATGCGGAATATAAAGCCGGTTTTCGCCCCGAACTGGTCTGCGATGCGGCAAAGGTCGAAAGCTGTCTGCAAGCAACGGATACGGTTCTCATTGATGCGCGTGATAATCTGCGCTTTGTTGAGCACGGACGCATTCCGGGTTCGGTAAATTTGCCGTTTTTATCATTTTTTGCGGAAGACGGATGTTTTCTGCCGCTGGATGACTGCCGCAAAGCCTTTGCCGATGCGGGCGTGTTAAATGTAAAAAATGTTGTCGCCACTTGCGGCAGTGGTGTTACGGCATGTGTTTTGGCTTTTTTACTGTTCCGGATGGGACGCAAGGATGTGGCGGTGTATGACGGGTCGTGGACAGAGTGGGGCGCATGCGCTCATTTGCCCAAGGAAAAGGGCGCGACAACAAGGGGAGCCACGACAGGATGACGGAAAAACCGACAGATAAACACGCCAAAACACTTTTGGCGCATTTGGGATCGCAGCCGTTGCGTTATGACGGCGTTGTTAACACGCCGGTGCACCGTGCCTCGACCTTTGTGATCGATACTTACGATCATTTCCTGAACTGTTTTGAAGCACCCTACCGCTATGGCCGCGAAAGCACACCCTCTTCAACGGCGTTTGAACAGGCGATTGCCACATTGGACGGTGCGGCAGGCTGTGTCGTCACCTCATCAGGGCTGGCGGCAATCAACGGCGCGATTATGACCTTTGTCGCGGCAGGCGATCATATTCTGCTGCCGGATAATTTTTACGGTTTTGCCCGTGATTTCTGTAACCGCACGATGGCGCGTTTCGGCATCGAGGTCGAATATTACGATCCGATGATCGGCGCCAATATTGAGAAACAGGTGAAAAAGAATACCAAAATCCTCTATCTGGAATCTCCGGGTTCCTTAAGCTATGAGGTGCAGGATATCGGCGCTTTTGTCGCTGTCACCAAAAAGCATGATCTGATCACCATTATCGATAACAGCTGGGGAACGCCGCTGCATTTGACGCCGCTGGAACTGGGGATTGATATTTCCATCATGTCGGCGACAAAATATATTTCCGGCCATTCCGATATGATGCTGGGCGTGATTTCCTGCAATGAAAAAACCTTTAAACCGGTGCGCGATACGATCCGCCAGCTGGGAAATTGTGCGGGATCGGAAGAACTTTATCTCGGCCTGCGCGGTCTGCGTACACTGGATGTACGGATGGACCGCCACCGCGAAAGCGGCCTTGTACTGGCCAGATGGCTGTCCGGCCATGATGCGGTGAAAAAAGTTCTGCATCCGGCATTGCCGGAATCGCCCGGCCATGAAAACTGGAAAAAATACTTCAAAGGCACGTCCGGCGTTTTTGCGATTGTACTGAAAGAAACCGACCGTACGAAAATCGCGGCAATGCTGGACGGTATGGATATTTTCAAAATGGGTTTCAGCTGGGGCGGTTATGAATCGCTGCTGTTCCCCGAACAGCTGAATGCGGCCCGCATTACCAAACCCTGGGAAGGGGAAGGATTTTTGCTGCGTATCCATCCCGGTCTGGAAGATGTCGAGGATCTCCAGGCTGATCTGGAAAGCGGCCTGAAGCGTCTTGCCGCCTAAGGCTGTAAAAGGCTTGCAATTTTACGCGGGGTTGCTATAAATATGTCCTGATTACAGCATTGATGCGGGTGTAGCTTAATGGTAAAGCCCTAGCCTTCCAAGCTAGTTACGTGGGTTCGATTCCCATCACCCGCTCCATTTTTCCACAGATTCTTCCCAAAACAGGAGCCGTTTTCATGAAAAAATTTCTCGCATTTATTTTGATTCTCGCAGCGATCGGCGGCGGTGTTTATTTCTATATGGGCACAATGCTGAAACCGATGGTCGAGAAAGTCGCAAGCCATGCGCTTGGCACAAAAGTCACGCTGGCGGCGCTGGATGTGTCCATTGCCGAGAAAAAAGTGACGGTGAAAGGCATTCAGGTCGATAACCCGCCGGGCGCTTTCCAATCCCCGTATTTTTTGCATGCGGATACGATCAGTATGACGGCGCGTGACCTGACGGGCGCGGTACTGGCGCTGGGCGAGATCGTGGTTGACGGTGTCGATATCCGTTACGAAGTACGGAAGGGCGGCACCAATCTGGGCGCGTTGCAGGATAATATGAAAGCGGGACAATCAGGCGCGTCATCCTCCTCAGGCGGCAAAGATATTGCGATCGACCGGCTGCAGCTGACGAATATTTCCGTCACGCCGCTGGCGGCTGTTGCCAAAATCAGCGGGCAGGGCAGTGCAAAAATGCCGGATATTGTCTTAAAAAATCTGGGAACGGAGTCCAAACCCGTCACGGCGGAACAAGTCTTTACGCAAGTCATGGACAGGCTGGCACGCGGCGCGATAAGGGTCGTCAGCGAAAAAGGGCTGGGCGATACTTTCTTTAAAGGCGCACGCAGCGTACTTGACGGCGCGGCAGGCACAATCCCCGAAAGCGATATGGACCAGCGTCTGGATAAGGCGCAGGATCTGATGAAAGGTGTCCTCGGACGTTAACGGAGCAGCTCTATGTCAGGCACAAATTTTATCATTACCGGCAATAAGGCGAGTTTCCCGCGGATCAAATCCCTGTCCGAACATTTTTCAAAGGTCGCATCCAGCGATGCCAAGAAATTCACGGTGACGGTTGAAGAAAACCCGACGGGCTATTTCAAGCAAAAGCTCGATAGCCTCGGCGCGACAATCCGCCGGGACTATCAGGATGACGGCTATGATGATCCGTATCACCGGCGGTATTACTGTTAATATTGATCAGCGGCGGTGATCGCGATAGTCGCGCAGAATGCGCCGCATGATTTCAGCCTGACGCTCTCTGTGCCGTGCTTCGGCACTTGCCTTTGCCGCAAGGCGGGCTTTGTAATAGCCGTCAAATTCCTTCTGCGACATCGTAATCAGCGTGGCATCCATAATATTGTTCATATCGTTATAAAGATGTTTCACGCGCGGGTTTTTTGATTGGCGCACGGCTTTGTGACTGTTCAGCAGCATATCCTCGACTTTTTCCAGTGGCGCATTGAAGATTACAAAACGCTTTTCTCCGCCCTTATGCGGGGTCAGCTCAACGCAGGTACGCGGCGTGTCTTTGCCCAAAACGGGATGATAATCATAGCGGTGGATGTTATAGACATTCTCGGCATTCATATAAAAACCGCCCTCGCGGATGGTTAGTCTTTCGTCCTGTTCTTTGACAACAATATGAGCCTTGATATAGGGCATGTCCGGTTCCGCCGCAGATGTTACGATAAGCGGGTGACTATAGCAAAATTACAAAATTATGTCAATCTTGCACGGGTTTGTCGATACGGGCATGAGTGAAAACGGCAATGTCTTTAATCGGAATTTTGCCGCGCTCCTGCAAATGCAGCCAGCTGCCTTTTTTATCCAGAAAACGGTCAACAAACTCCGTACCGTCACGCAGCTGGATATAAACTTTCTTGTTTTTTTGCGTCGAATAGTGACTGGGGGAGCGTTTCTTTGCCATGCGGGAAATATATCAGCTTTCATAAAGGAAGACAAAATTCTTGCAGGCGCTTTTGCAAATATGTTAATGATACGCCTTATTTTATCAAAGGAAAACGGCGCAATGGGCAGTTTCAGATTCGGAGACCCCGATACGGATTTACGCTATGCGGTGAATATCACCCTTGGCAACGGCAATGATAGCGAAGCCGCGCTGATGGCTGCCTGCGCGCTGCTGAACGGTGCCAATCCCGATATCATCGTTGATGAAATGATGGGCTATACCGCCTTGGCGGCGAGCACGGTTTCGGGCGGGGTGGAAACCATGCGCGTGCTGCTGCAAAACAATGCCGACCCCAATATCTCTTCGACCTATTACGGCACACCGCTGACGCATCATCTGTGGCAGATTTTCGAACCGGTAAAGCCGGAGCTGGTCAAACTGCTGCTGGATCACGGCGCACGCCCCGATATTCCGAACCGCGAGGGCAAAACGGCACTGGATTACGCGCGTGAGCGCGACATGCCGGAAATCGCCCAAATGTGCGAAGATTTCCTTCGCGGTGAAAAGACGCAGCGGGTCGCGGCACGCGGCCATCGCCAGAACGCCCTGCGCCGTTATCTGCGTCGTCCGAAATAATACAATCCCGCAGGCTTTTTTTCTTACAATCCCATTGCGATATGTAAAATATTGTGATAGGATAATGTTTGTTTTTGACATGGGCAGAGCAGGCGGTTTTAGGGAATGACGGAATATCCTGAGAAAGATGAGCAGGAGGGCGGCGCAGCAGAACATGCTGCGGCGAAGATGCCTTCTGCCAAAACCCGCCGCCCGTGGTATAAAACTCTGTTCAGCCGCAAAGCCAATATTTTTGTGAAGGCCGCGCGCACCCTGACGCTGGCCTTTACAGGTCTGTGGGCGGCGGAGGCATCGCTGCCCTATGTTCTGGACGGACGCCCGCTGCATGACAATGAAACCAAAATGCTGCAGCAGATGGGCTATGATGATTCCATTGATTACAGCAAGGTCAAAATCCACGCTTCCGCTTTCGGCGATTTCTATCTGGATATGATGAAGATGGGGCTGGCGACAAAAGGCAGTATGGTGATTGTGCCGCAGGCGGAATATGCGGAGGATTTTACACAAAAAAGCACCGTTGATGAGTTCTTCTTTGTGCATGAGCTCGGTCATGTCTGGCAAAATCAGAACAATGTCATATTTTCACGCTTACACGCGGCAAAAGACATGTTCAATTATTTTGTCATGGGCGGCGACGGCAGTTCCCATTACGAATACAAGCTGGAAGAAGGCAAGGATCTGATGGATTACGGTCTGGAGCAGCAGCCGACAATTCTTGCTGATTTTAACCAGCTGATACGGCATGGTGAGCGTCCTTTGATGGCTGGTCTCGATTTTAATGATGATTTTGATAAAGAGGAATTGGAAGCACAATACCGCAGCGTCTTGAAAAACTTCCTCGATAGCCCCGATTATGCGCGGAACCGCGCATTCCAGCCGTGGAGGTGAGGGACATGATGAAATTACAGCAGATATTTCATGAATTGGAAGAAAAGGCGGGCGCAGGGCTGTGCCGCCAAGTGCCTGTCGTAAAAGCCCGTCCCGTCAAAAAAGGCGAAGAATGCCTTGCCCCCGGCAATTTCGGCATGGAGGTCGAAATGGTCGCCGATACGGATGGCTGGCAGGTCGAGAGGGGCGGCCAGAATCTGTTCTACGAGGATGAGGATTTTAAAGAAGAATTCGAGGCCGTCGCGCTGGATAACCGCCACGCCATGCCGCTGCCTTTCGGCACCGAAGTCCACCGCCTGAAAGAGGGCGAGGCATTTGCCGTCTATCCGAAAGGCAAAAACCATAAACCCGTCC
Source organism: Pseudomonadota bacterium (assembly GCA_013285465.1). NCBI lineage: Bacteria > Pseudomonadati > Pseudomonadota > Pseudomonadota bacterium. The sequence continues at coordinate 1,852,261 of CP053449.1, read as the reverse complement.
ATGCGCTGGCAAAACAGCCTGCCTTTCTGGTCACTTTTCCGGATGGCGCACCGACCTATATCCGCGATATTGATTTCCATGTCAGCTTCCGCACCAATGCGGCCTATGCCGATGATGCGTTAAAGGGGCTGTTTAATGACAAAGCGCATTTGCAGCGCGATGACAAACCGCAACGCTATGTCGTTGTGCCGCAGGAAACCGTTTTGGAGGTCAAAGGCAAGCCCCTGCAGGTCAAACCGGGAACCGTGCTGTATGAAAACAGCAGCGACCCCGATGGCTATACGGTTGTCTCCCCGATGGTCTTTGCCAAGGAATATAAAATCATCGACCCCGCCAATAGCAAAGCCATGTCCGCCCATATCGCCCATTCCGGCGCCCAAAAATCGGCGTTGATCCGCCGTTATCTGCAAAAAAGATAAGTGTGTTTTTTAGTGTTTAATACGATTTATAGTATTTTGCAATAAAGTCAGAGATTATTCTTTTACTGATGAAGGGAGTGCATTAGGCTCTCGAAAATCTTTATGTTGGCAGTAATATTTCAGATCAACTAGTGCAGTAGTGTCTTCACAAAGCTGTGCTTTCTCTGCGTCTGTGAGTATCGGACAGGCTTGAATTTCACGCACTAGTGTTTGGTATAATTAAACACTTCATCGTATCCGCGTAAATGCTCAGAGAATCTCTGCTGTTGTGCACCGTAAAAGCGTAGTGTTTCACATGACTTATTGTGTCCCTCGTTATCAGTGATTGTCCCTTTGAAGCGTTTTTCATGTTCTTTTCTCTTGTCGGCAGTTTTTTTCTTAATTAATTCCAGAGCGGGGGCTTTAGCTGCTGCCATGAGGTCGAACAGATTATACCGATGCAACTCTAAAAGAACGTCATCGATCTCTTTGTCAGACATATGTAGTGATTGCATAACTTCTTCAGCGCGGATTTTAATGTCGTACTTTTCTTTGTGCGAAAACCCCGCGCCCCATCGTCCTAAACTGGCTACTGTTGTGATTGTTGGGCTTAATACTAGCTTCGCTAGATTTCTAAGGTCATTCAACACAGCGTCAGCTTCATTAATTTTTTCGCGGAGTTCTGCTTTTAGGCCAAATACGGAAAAACCTGATAAGCTACTACGAAAAGCCAATAAAAACATGATAATTGAATACGCGAATAGGGTCGTGACCTTCCATTCAGTTAATGTGGAGAATTCATGTAATGCATAGGCAAGTATTCCTATGCCTGCTAAGAAGAAAAATACGTTGGCGACAACGTTGGCAATCAAGGCTATTTTTTTCATACTTTTTAGGCCTGTTAAATTATTCCAGCTCTTTCCCACGCGCGGTGGCGGCGGCAACGGCTTTGTCCATCAATTGCTGTAAGCCGTTGTCCTGAGCCATCAAAACGCCAAGCGCGGCGGCGGTAGTGCCGCCGGGGCTGGTAACATTTTCGCGCAATGTTGCGGCGGGGGTGTCGGCGGCATCAGCGGCGAGGGCGGCGCTGCCGATCACGGTTTCCCGCGCCAAGGCCATCGCCATATCGGCAGGCAGGCCGGAATTTTCGCCGGCTTTGGCAAGGCATTCGATCAACAGAAAGATATAGGCAGGGCCGCTGCCTGAAACCGCGGTCACGGCATTCATCAGCCCTTCATCATCCGTCCACAGCGCTTGCCCGACAGCCGCCATCAAATCCAGCGCAACCTGCTTTTCGCCATCGCGCACATAGTTATTGCCGCAGGCAACGCTAATGCCCTTTCCGGCGGCGGCAGGGGTGTTGGGCATGACGCGGATAATGGCGCTGGAGGGGGAAAGCAGGCTTTCCAGCGTCGCCAGCGTCTTTCCGGCGGCAATGGAGATAAACAGCGTCGTATCGGAGGTAAAGCGGCGATATGCGGGCACAATCTCGCCCATCACCTGCGGCTTCACGGCAAAAACAATGACATCGGCCTGATAATCTGCGGGAATATCTTCGGCGTTTTTGTAAAGTGTTGCGCCATCAGGCGCATTTTCGGCAAAAGGGTCAATAATCAGACAATCCGGCGCGGGGCTTTGCTTGCGCCAGCCTTGAAACAAGGCTTGTCCCATCTTGCCGAATCCGACCAGAATCAGTTTCATCAGTCTGTAACCTTAATTTTTGTGCTTATGCTTCGCCCGCGGTGCGGAACATGGCGATAGAGAAAGCTTCCTGCGAACGGATATCGCCCGAGGCCAGCATTTTGAAGGTCATGTAAAAACGGTCGCATTCCGTAATCGCAATCTCGGTAATATCGGCGATCATCTCGACCGCAATCGGCGAGGGAACGGTATGCAGCATGGAAGTATGGCGGAATGTCGGGCGGTTTTCACCGGAGGACAAATCAAAATGCCCCATCCACATTGTGTCATTGATTTTCATGAAAATTTCGGCGGCGGCGGGCAGATATTCATCTTTCAAACGCACATCTTCCAGCGGTACGGAGAGCTGCAACGCGTTAAACTCGTCATCCCATTCCATTTGCAGCTTGTACTGGGAATTTTTTCCGGCGGCCTGAATATACATCAGGTTTTCATTCACCCGCTCGGACAGCCAGTGACGGCCATGCGCCAGCTCTTCAAGAAGATCCAGAGGATTGAGACTGTCGCCGCTATAAGCAAACTCAAAAGGAGCATTCGTCATGCGTTTATCTGCCTTTATTGTTTTTATTCATTAGGAATCTCATAGCATATTTAACGTATTCTTGGCAAGTTTTTTGTTTATCAAGCGGGGCATTGACGGTATAACAGAGGAACGCAGAAATGGAAGACAAAACAGAAAAAACAAGGAAAAACACATGATTATTGTCACAGGCGGCGCAGGTTTTATCGGTTCCTGTCTGGTTGCAAAATTGGAAGAAAAATTTCCCGGACGGCGCATTGTGATCGCGGATCACCTCGGCGAAGGCGATAAATGGAAAAATATCGCCAAACGCGAAATTTATGATTTTGTCTTTCCGGCTGATCTGTTTGACTGGCTCGAGGAACATAAAGGCAAAGTTGATGCCATCTTTCATCTTGGCGCAATTTCCGCCACAACCGAGCGCGATGCCGATCTGATCGTCAAATCCAATTTTATCCTGACACGTAAATTGTGGCATTACTGCGCCGACAATAATGTGCGTTTGATTTACGCCTCCTCCGCAGCGACTTATGGCGATGGCAGTCACGGCTTTACCGATGTCGAGGAAATTGACAAATTGGCGGGTTTGCAGCCGCTGAACGCCTATGGCTGGAGCAAACATGCCTTTGACCGCTATGTTGCGCGTATGACGCAAGATGAACGCTTAAAACAGATCGAACCGAAGCCGCCGCAATTTGTCGGTTTAAAGTTTTTCAATGTCTACGGCCCGAATGAATATCACAAAGGCGATATGATGAGCGTCGTCTGCAAACTCTACGAACCGCTGGCGGCAGGCGGCGGCGCGACCTTGTTCAAATCCCACCGCCCCGATTACGGCGATGGTGGCCAGATGCGTGATTTCGTCTATGTGAAGGATTGCGTTGATGTCATGCTCTGGTTCTTTGAAAATGCCGATAAAAACGGCTTGTTCAATGTCGGCACGGGCAAGGCGCGCAGCTTTGCCGATCTGGCAACGGCGCTGTTTACCGCGCTGGGGCGCGAGCCGGATATCAGCTATATCGACATGCCTGAAGATTTGCGGGCGCAATACCAGTATTTCACCGAGGCGAATATGGCGAAACTGCGCGCCGCCGGTTATATGGCTGATTTCACATCGCTGGAAGACGGTGTGCGCGACTATGTGCAAACCCATCTCGCAAAAGAAGATCGTTACTGGTAAGTAGCGGAAAGGCAAAACCATGCAGGGCGTCGCAGGCATCCCGTTCCCCGATATTGACCCGATTGCGTTCAGCATTTTCGGTATTCTGCATATCCGCTGGTATGCGCTGGCCTATCTGGCGGGTTTTCTCGGCGGCTGGGGCTACGGCTCATGGCTGGCGGGACGTTTCGGCAAAGACTGGCGTCCGAACCGGCAGGATATTGAAGATATGCTGCCCTGGATCGTTGCAGGGGTCGTGCTCGGCGGTCGTCTTGGTTATGTGCTGTTTTACAATTTCAGCTTTTACATCGAAAACCCGCTGCAGATTTTCTATTTGTGGGAGGGCGGCATGTCTTTCCATGGCGGTATGGCAGGGGTGATTGCCGTGCTGTTTCTCTATGCGCGTCAGGCTAAAATTCCGCTGCTGCAGCTGGCTGATCTGGTGGCCTGCGTCGTGCCGATCGGATTGTTCTTCGGACGGCTGGCCAATTTTGCCAATGGCGAATTATTCGGACGGGTGACGGCGATGCCCTGGGGAATCGTCTTTCCCTATGGCGACCCGTTTCCGCGTCATCCCAGCCAGCTTTACGAAGCGGGGCTGGAAGGGCTGGTACTGTTTTTACTGCTCTATGTGCTGGCGCGGTTTTTCCATGTCTGGAAACGCCCGGGAATATTGGCAGGCGTGTTCCTCGCATGGTATGGCTCTGCGCGTTTCTGCATCGAATGGGTGCGGGAACCCGATGTGCAACTCGGCCTGTTCGCCGAATATTTCTCGATGGGGCAAATTCTCTCTCTGCCGATGATTGCGGGCGGCATCTGGCTGATCCGTTATGCGGCAAAACAAAAAACGGTGGAACATGGCACGGCATCATCCTGACAGTCAAAACAAGAAGGATGCAGGGCTGGGGGCGCTGCTACGCGCAAAAATCGCGGCAGAGGGGCCGGTCTCCGTTGCCGATTATATGGCGCTGTGTCTGGCGCATCCCGACTACGGCTATTACATGACGCGTGACCCTTTCGGAACGCGCGGGGATTTCACCACCGCCCCTGAAATCAGTCAGGTCTTTGGCGAGATTATCGGCACATTTCTGCTGGAAAACTGGCAGGAAATGGGCGCACCGGAAAAACCCGCACTGGTCGAGCTGGGGCCGGGGCGCGGCAGTCTGACCGCCGATATCTGGCGCATCGCGGAAAAGGCCGCGCCGGATTTTTGCGCACAGGCAGAGGTGCATCTGGTGGAAATCAGTCCGGTCTTAAAGGAACGGCAGCGCGAAACACTGGCGCATCTGGAGGGAAAAATCAGCTGGCATGACAGTATTGATGATTTGCCGCAGGACAGACCGTTGATCGTGATGGCCAATGAATTCTTTGATGCATTGCCGATCCGCCAATTCGTCATGGAAAAAGGGGAATGGCGCGAACGCGGTATCACAACCGGAAAAAACAAGGGCTTTGCCTTTACATTGCTGCCGGAAAAACCGGAAATGGACTTGCCCAAACGCGTCAAGGACGGCGCAGTATTTGAATATTGTCCGGCGGCGGAGGCGATCATGGGAAAGCTTGCCGCCAAAATCAAGGCGCAGCGCGGGATGTGCCTTGTGATTGATTACGGGCATGATGATGAATGGGCCATCGGTGATACGCTGCAGGCCCTCAGTGCGCATCAGCATGCCGACCCGCTCTGGGATCCGGGGGAGCGCGATATCACCGCCCATGTCAATTTCGCAGTGCTGCGCAAGGCGGTGCAGGCGGCAGGGGTCTATGCCACAGATATCATCACGCAAGGAGATTTCCTGCGCGGCATCGGGATTGAAGAATATGCCGGAAATCTGCGCAAACAGGCCAGGCCGGAACAGGCGAAAGAGCTGATCCTTGCGGTACAGCGCTTGACCGCCGCATCTGAAATGGGCAGATTATTTAAGGTAATGGGGCTTTCGGCATGATTGTGATTGAAGATAAAATTCTCGCAGATGCGCCGCATGGATTTTTCGGCATCACGGGCGGGGTCAGTACGGGGGATTATGCCTCGCTGAATTGCTCCTATGCGCAGGAGGATGCGCGGGACAATGTCACGGAAAACCGCGCCCGCGTTCTGACGCGTTTATCAACGGCGGCGCCCGTTTTGCAAACCATGCATCAGGTACATGGCACGGATGTTGCCGTTGTGACGGAGGCATTGCCCGAAGCGCCCGCCGCCGATGCGCTGGTGACAACAACGCCGCATCTGGCATTGGGCGTCTTGACGGCGGATTGCGTGCCGGTGCTGCTGGCCGATACCGATAACGGCGTGATCGGCGCGGCACATGCGGGCTGGCCCAGCGCCTTTGGCGGCATTGTGACAAAAACCGTTCAGGTGATGCGGCAGCAGGGGGCGGATATTGCAAAAATCAAAGCCGTGATCGGCCCGTCCATCCGTCAGGAAAGCTATGAAATTGACCGCGATTACTATAACCGCTTTTTACGGCAAAGCGCGGAGAATGAGGCCTTATTTCAGAAGATCGCGGGGAAACCCGACCATTTCCTGTTTGATCTGGCAGGTTATGTGCTGCGCCAGACAGCGGCGGCGGGTGTGACGCAAATCAGCGATGCGGGGGAAGATACCTGCGCGCAGCCGGAAAAATTCTTCAGCTATCGGCGCCATATGTTGCGCCACGGCCACGGGAATTGCGGGCGTCAGATTTCCGCGATTGCGCTTTCGTGATTTTACCGTCCAGAATATCCTGAACCAGTGTCTCCACCTGCTCCCGCGTTTTTTCAAGCGACAGCGAGGTATCCAGCACGATATCGGCCTTTTTGCGCTTTTCCGCATCCGGCATCTGGCGGTCAAGCACGCTGTTCAGCTTGTCCTCTGTCATATTGGGACGCGCCAGCACGCGCTGTTTCTGCACATCGGCGGGGGCGCTGACACATAATGTCAAATCCATCTCTTTTTCCAGCCCGTTTTCAAACAGCAGCGGAATGTCGCAAATGACAATTTTATGCCCTGCGGCGGATTGTTCCGCGACGAATTCCTCCCGCAATTTCCCGACAATCGGGTGCAGAATTTTTTCAAGTTCGTTCAGCATGGATAAGTCATCAGGATCGGCAAAAACATGTGCGGACAGGATCTTACGGTCGATATAGTCGCGGCCTTTCTCATCCTTGGCCAGCGCGGCGGGTACCAGTTTGCCGACGGCCTCGACGGCGGGGCCGCCCGGTCCCATGGCTTTATGCACATCATCATCGGCGTTATTGACAGGGATATCATGGTGTTCAAACATTTTTGAAACCGTGCTTTTCCCCATGCCGATCGAACCGGTAATACCGATCACGAAGGCCGTGTTATTTGCCGGTGTTTTCTTGACCATCTTCTTGACCTGTTTCAGTGCTTTTTGCCAAGCGTTTTTGCAATTCATTCCACAAACCTTTCGGGTTATCTGAAAAAACGATCTCCTGTTCATACGGCACAACCTGCCAGCGGCCGTCTTTCAATTCTTTGTCAAGCTGCCCCGGTCCCCATTGCGCGTGTCCGAAAGTGATTTTATAAGGGGTGACGTCATCTTCCTCATAAGCGGCCAGCACATTATTCATCACTTTCATTTTGTCGGTAAAACTGACATTTGTATTGGGGATACGGGTAATTTTGCTTTTGCTGTATTCCTTGTCAAGGAACAGCAGATGCCCTTCATCTTCGTCAACCGGGCCGCCCCAATAGACGGGAAAGCTCATACGCTCCATCGTGTCGCTCAAATAGCTGCGGCCCTCTTTCGGTGCATCCTCCGCGTCTTCATCGGCATAGGCGGGCGTGATCCACAGGCTGGCGGAACGCCCCGGTGCGGGAATATCCAGTTTTTTGTACAAGGCGCGCGCCGACATGCTCTCCAGCGGACGGTTGACGATAAAGCCGTGCGCCATGCGGCGGGTATGTTTGGTCATCAATATGACGGTTTCGCCGAAAAGCGGCTGACTTGGATGGTTCTCGGGATAGGGAGCGGCCACAAGAATTTGTCCGGCCAGACTGTTCGGGTGGCGGATCATCAGCTGCGGCACGCTGAACATCAAAATTGCCAGCAGGATATAGCCGACCCCTTCGATGATCGCGATATGTTTACGGTAGAAAGGAAGATTTTCCTCTTCTGTCGCAGCCGGAGATTTGGACGCTTTTGCCGCAGAGGTCTTTTTGGCCGTTTTACTTTTTTTCTGTGCGGCTTTTTTCGGTTTCGCGGGTGTTTTCTTACGACTATCGGACATGCGCCGGATTTTCCTTGGGTCTTCTCTGGTTTTTAGCTCTGTCCGGCAGCAGAAAGATTATTTCGGGCCGTGGAACAGGTTGTTTCTTGCTTTTTTTGTGCCGGGATCTGCATCCTGTTTTTTGTCTTTGTCATTGGCCGGCGCGTTGCCTTGACCGTAATCTTTTTTGGCCAGTTTTTCAAGCGTGGCAACAAAGTGTTTACCCAGCGGTGACTCACTAACATCCAGCTCATATTCCTCGCCCGTGGCCTTATTGGTGATGACGGGATTATCAATCCGGTCCAGAAATTTTTTGGCCAGTGCGGGCATCATTTCGTGATCGGCATACAGCCAGTCAACGCCTTTATTGGCATCTTCGGGCGCTAAAATGCCGTTCACGCCCTTGACCATATCTTCCGGCGGGTTGTCGTAATCGGCACAGCCCAGTTTTTTAAAGACATGTTTGGAATGCAGATTTGTCGGGTCGATTTCGATGACAAAACGGTCTTCCGGCGGCTCCAGCAAAAACGCGTTCAGAAGCTGTGCACCGACCATCACATCAAACAGCCCCATATTGGACATCAGCACATGGGTTGATCCGATTTCCGTCCATTTATGGGCCTCATCGCCGTTCTCATCCTTGGCGGTGACGGGATAGGCGATGGAAATGGCCTGAATATCGCCGTTGTCATCCTGCAGCATGGTCACAGCCCCTGCATCGACACGCTCTTCCATGGTTTCGCGGTCGCGTCCGGCGATAAAGGGATGTTTGTTATTATCGTAAAAATCGAGAATTTTCTGCAGATCCTTCGGGCAGGACTGCCGTAAATATAATTTCTTGCGCATGAATATTGCCTGTTCCTGTATGACTCCGGGAGTGCAATTATCATGCACGGCGTGCGGGATGTTGTAAAGATGTGTTTTTCAGAAAACTTGACGATAACGCAAAAATCCTTTAGAAAATAACACATAAAAAACGCGATATGAGAGGATACATCATGGCTCCGCAAGATACAGTGTCAACATTGGCGCAAGTAACGGAAAGTAAAGAAGAAAACATGGCGGCTGTCTCCGCCAGTAACCGTTCCGCCGCGCGCGTGCTGGCGATGGAAGCCGATGCTTTGCAAAACCTTGCCGATAAAATCTGGAGCGACGAAGAGTTCTCCCGCGCCGTTGATCTGATCGCGGCAATCGAAGGTCGTGTGATTGTGACGGGTATGGGTAAAAGCGGCCATATCGCCCGTAAAATCGCGGCAACAATGGCCTCGACGGGAACACCTGCCTTTTTTGTGCATCCCGGTGAAGCCAGTCACGGCGATATGGGGATGATCGTACGCGGTGATGTCGTTCTGGCCCTGTCCAATTCCGGCGAAAGCCGCGAAATGAATGATCTGATCGAATATACCCGCCGTTTTGCCATTCCGCTGATCGGCGTGACGAGCCGTCCGGGATCAACGCTGGGCGAAAGCGCGGATATCGTACTGGAGCTTCCGGCACTGCCCGAAGCCTGTCCGAACGGTCTGGCGCCGACGACCTCGACCACCATGTCGCTGGCAATCGGTGACGCGCTGGCGATTGCGCTGCTGGAAAGCAAAGGCTTTACCGCGACTGATTTTCAGGTTTACCATCCCGGCGGCAAGCTGGGGCAGCAATTGATGCGCGCCTCGGAAATCATGCATAAGGGCGATGCTGTGCCGCTGATCAGCCTTGATGCGCCTTTGAAAGAAACCTTTACCGTGATGACGGAAAAAGGCTTCGGCGCTATCGGCCTTGTTGATGCGGACGGTCTGCTGGCCGGTATCATTACCGATGGTGATATCCGCCGCCATATCAGCGACGATATCCTCAACAAAACAGCCGGTGACATCATGACGGCAACGCCGAAAATCATCCGTCCGGAAACGCTGGTCGGTGAGGCGATGGGCATTATGAATGATGTCACGCAAAGCTTCCGCCGCATTACCTGCCTGTTTGTTGTGCAGGAAGACGGTAAGCCCGTCGGCATTCTCCACCTTCATGATTGTTTAAGAGCAGGCTTCTCTTGAGCGGACAAACAGCTGAAAACGGACATCAAAACCGCGATTGGCTGTATGCGGCTCCCGATGCTGCAACGGAAGATTTGCAATATCGCGCCGGACGTCGCCATACGGCGACGGTACGCAGTGTAAAAATCATTCTTCTTCTGGCCGTGGTCGCGCTTTGCGGCCTTCTGGTCTATAACTTTACCGAAGACAGGCACAGTACGGTCAGTCTGGCGCGGCAGCATGAACGTCAGGCAGCTGCGGAAGAGAAAAGCAAAGCCGCAGAGCAAGTGATCGGTCCCGTGCGGAATCCGGCAGATGTTCTGCCCGAAGGCGTCATGCCGGCGGCTGCGGCGCAAAGTAAAATTGCCATGATCGGTGCGCGTTACGGCGGGCTGGATGACAAACGCCAGCCTTATACGATTACCGCTGCCGAAGCATCACGCAGCCCCGACAGCCCCGATGTCGTGCATCTGGCCGACCCGATGGCGGATCTGACGCTGACGGATGGCGGCTGGATCGCCGTGCAAAGCCGCCGCGGTGTCTATATGCAGAAAGAGCAGGAACTGTTTCTGGAAGACCATGTACGCTTTTTCCATGATATCGGCTATGAATTGCTGACCGAAGGCCTGCATATGGATTTAAAAACCCATGAAGTCCGCGCCGATACAAAAGTCGCAGGCCACGGCCCCGCCGGCGCGATTGAAGCGCAGGGCATGGATTTTGTACCCGCAGATGATAAAGTGATTTTTGCAGGTCCGGCGAAAATGACCCTGTTCCTGCAAACCAGAAACCTGTTTTTAAAGGAGGCACCTTAGAAAATGCTTTCCCCTTTACGCCGCACCGTTTTTTCCTGTCTGGTAATTGCCGTATTTGGTACATGGTTGTGCTACGGCACGGCTGCCCGCGCGGAAACAGTGCCTGAAACGGCAGCAACCGCAACGGATGCACAGACCGACGGGCAACAGCCTCTGACGATTTCCGCAGAACATGCGCTGGAATGGGACAGAAGCCACAGCCGTTATATTGCACGCGGCGCGGTCGAGGTTCGTCAGGGGGATACCGCCGTCTTTGCAGACCGGATGTATGCCTATTACGGTACGGGTGCAGCAGGCGGCATGGGCAATATCTCCCGCATTGAAATGGAAGGCAATATCCGCGTTGAATCACCGCCTTATACGGCTTATGGCACAACAGGCGTTTATGATGTGACGGGCGGCAAGGCGACGCTGATCGGCGATAACTTAAAAATCGTCACGCCGGGGGAAGTCATCACCGCACAAAATATGCTGGAATATGACCGTGAAGCGCAAACTTTCACGGCGAATGGCGGCGCGCGCGTTGTGCGCGGCCAGCATGTACTGGATGCGGAAAATCTGACGGCGCAGTTCGGCAAGGCCAAAGGCGATACGGATAAGCTGGCGCTGAAAGAAGTCCGCGCCCGCGGTAATGTTGTGTTGTCGACCCCGCGTGAAAAAATCCGCGGCAAGGCCGCCGTTTACAGCGCGGCCAGCGATATCGCGGTCATGACGGGCGGTATCAGCATCGAGCAGGGGCAGAATGTACTGCATGGCGACAAGGCGCAGATGGATATGAAGACAGGCGTCAGCCAGCTGATTGCAGGCGGCAGCGGCGGCGACGGGCGGGTGCATGGCGTTTTTTATCCCTCATCAGGCAAAAATTAGTGTATAATGGAAGACTGTTTGCCGCAAAAGCGGTTAAAACGGCACGGTGTGTGATAAACCGGATATCAAAATAATGACAAATAACGGCGATTCAAATGTGACCGATATGCGCAAGCCCAAAGCGCCGCGGCTTGTGCATAAAAATGAGGGGCTTGAAGTCTCGCATATTGTCAAATATTACCGCAAACGCCGTATTCTGCATGATGTCAGCCTGAAAGTCCGTCAAGGCGAAGCCGTTGGTCTTCTCGGTCCGAACGGTGCAGGTAAAACCACCAGCTTTTATATTGTCACGGGGCTGATCAATGCCGATGGCGGCACGGTCAAGCTGGACGGGCAGGATATCACCCATCTGCCGATGTACCGCCGCGCAAGGCTGGGGATCGGCTATCTGCCGCAGGAAACATCAATTTTCCGCGGTCTCAGCGTTGAAAATAATATCCGCTCCATCATTCAGGTCACGGAAAAAGATGCGGAGCGCCGCGAACAGATACTGGAATCGCTGCTGGCGGAATTTTCCATTACCCATTTGCGCCAGACCCCTGCAACGGCACTGTCGGGCGGGGAGCGCCGCCGTGTCGAGATTGCGCGGGCACTGGCCTCGCGTCCGAAATTTATCCTGCTGGATGAGCCGCTGGCCGGGATCGACCCGATTGCCGTCAGCGATATCCGTGAACTGGTCAAACATCTGAAAACCCGCGGTATCGGCGTGCTGATTACCGATCATAATGTCCGTGATACGCTGGATATTGTCGACCGCGCCTATATTCTGCATGACGGCAAGGTGCTGATGCAGGGCGCGCCGGAAGACATCGTTAATCATAAGGATGTGCGGCGGGTTTATCTGGGCGAGAAATTCACCCTCTAAAACACGCAGATTTCAATATGGGCTGCATTTAATCTTCGCCGCCGCCTGTGCCGCCATATTGCTGTTTGATTTCCGGCCCCCAGCGTTCGATCAGAACCTGCTCGCGCTTTGCCAGTTTCTGGATGCGCATCTCCGCCTTGCTGACAATCACCAGCGCGACAAAACGCGTCACGGCCAGATGGATCAGCCAGCCGATCCCGGCACCCGCATAGGCCATGGCCAGTGTTGAAGGTTGCAGCGCAAAACTCAGCGCATTGCCGGGATTATTATTCAACTTCAGAACTTCCAAAAAATTCGGCACGGTTCCGGCCAGATTGGCCGCGCCGACGGTTAAGCCCAGTGTCCGCGGCAGCTGACGGTCAATAAACAGCGCGATATAGGTCGGGATCATGCAAAGGAACAGGAAAAGTGCGGCGCCGGCGAAAGCAATGCCCAGCATGACCAGCATCAGCAGCGCGACCAGAACTTGCAGCGCATTTGCTTTCCCATGTTTTTTTTGTGTGCGGGCCATGATGGTTTTCCGTGTGTTTGTTGCGTTAAATAATGTGGTAATAGGATAAAACCGACAGCAAAATCATCAGCGATGATAAACCCAGAGAGACAAGCATAGCGGTTTGCCGTCCCTTGTCGCTGCCAAGCGTATGCCGGTGCGCAAGCAGCTTTTGCAGATGCATGCGTTCATTTTGCAGAACGGTGAATTCCGTGCGTGCGGCAAAAAAGCTTTTGCGGTCTGCGTTAATAACGCCCGGATTATCAATCACGTTCAGCAGCGTATCAAAGCTTTGCGTGTCCTGCATTTTTTGCAATTGTTCAAACAGTTTCTGGCGCAGGCGGCGGTCATGGATACGCTCCAAAGCGGGGCGGATATTGCGGATAAACCAGCCGATCAGCTGCGGGGCGGGGCCGCCGTCAAATTTGCGCTGGATGGCGGCAAAGCAATGCATCAAGCCTGTCAGGCGCCGTCCGGCATTATTCGAGGAAATCAGGCTGAGGAACGGCTCGATCACCTGCGGCTCATGCACGGCAAGAAAGGCGATAATATGGCGGTCGAAAAAGCCGTCAATGGCGGGGAGCTTGCCGTCTTCCGCCATTTGCTCAAAGGCGGCCAGCAATCCCGCCGCATCGCGGATAAAGAATTTTCTGACAGTCGGGCTCAGACAATGCATATCTTTGCACAGCATATAAAGCCCGCGTTCAAAGCCGCGCCCGACCATTTTCTGTTTCATGAAATTGCGGGCTTTTTCGATCTCCAGCACCAGCGCAGCGGAGTCCGGCAGATGGATATGCTGCATTTCAAACCAGTAATTATAAAGCTGGTATTGCAGAATTTCGAGATAGGGCGCGTTATCTTCGCCATGCAATACGGCATGTGCCAGCGCGTTTCCGAAACCGTCAGGCATGACGGACAGACCCTTGTAACGGATGGGGGCGTCGGGGTCGAGCGCGATGGTTGCATGCGCGACCATCAGAGACGGACTGTCGTAATTTTCTCCCGGATTTTTATCCGATCCGAAATGGCGCTCGAAATTGGCGATGGTGCTTTTGTCGGAAATATGGCGCTGCAGCCATTGCAGCAGTTTCTTGTCTTTTAAAACCTGCGCCGTCATATTCGGGGTTTTGGCCATGGCGGTCACAAGGCTGCGCAGATAGCTGTAATTATGCTCGCCGAACTGGAATGACCGCGCGGCTTTTGCGGTTGCACGGGCGGGCTTGACCGTCATGCGGCTGCCTTCCATCCATTTCAGCGCGTCTTCCAGCCCCCAGCGGGCGGAAAGATCATCGTTTAAAACAGCGCGCAGGAATTCCGCCAGCCCCGGCGGCATACGTTCCCGTCCGACCAGCGCACCATAGGAGCCCTGTTCGATTTTACGGGCGATAATTTCGCCGTTTTTCGCACCTTTGAACGGGTTTTTGCCCAGCGCCAGCAGCGCAGCACAGGCCCCCAGCGCATAAAGATCATGTTTGTCTTTGGCGGGCCCGCGTCCCAGCGGATCGGCCAGCGAGCGTCCGACAGGCTCAAAAATCACATTCTGTTCATAAGAATGCGGTGCGCTGAGGAATTCGCCGAACAACACGCCGGTGGTGGAAAAATCGGGACGGGCGTAAATATTGGTCAGGTTGATCGCGCCGTGACTGATGTCATGTTTGTGCAATTCGGCCAATAGCTGGATGGCGGGTTCGATGAATTTCGTCAAAAGCGGTTTTCCCGCTGCTTCGTAACTGATATCCAGATTCAAATCGTCTTTGGGGCTGTCCATGATGCGCTTGCCGCGCGGCTTGTCAAAGACGCAGGCATAATAATAAATATTATCCTCCGGCCATAAAACCGCCCCGCCGCCGTGAAATTGCTGCAGGCTGGGCGAAAAGAACGTCTTGACCGTCGAAAGCTGCCGGAAACGCGGAACAACGGATTTTCCGGTCAGTAATGCGACAAATTTTTTATTGCCTTCCGCCTGAAAGGCGCTATAGGCGGGCGCATGGGGCTTCGAGAATTCCGGCAGCGGCGCTGCGGGATCAATGTAAAAATCCGTTCCGGGAATGTGCAATCCGCCCTTTACCGCCGCGGGGCGCGGGGCGGTATTTTGTTCCATCCGGTCGCGGCTGTTATCGGCTGTGGCCATGGATACCTTGAAAAAAGCAGAGATTGGGCGTGAATGCGCTTGATGCAGAAAGCGGACGGAATTGCCGCTCCCTCATTCCATAATGGCGCAATTGCCGCGAAACTTCAACCGTTAAGCGACATGAGGGGGTGGAAGCGCCGCCGCGCCGGCATCATCAATACGGCGTTCTTTACGCCGCCAGCGTCTGCCCCGGGCGCATCAGGCGGTAATTGGCGGCTTCGGCGATATGTTTGGTTTTGACGGTTTCGCTTCTTTCCAGATCAGCCAGCGTCCGCGCTACCCGCAAAATACGGTAATAACCGCGGGCGGAGAGTTTCAACCTCTCGGCAATATCGGCCAGCAGTTTTTTGCCTTCGGCATCCAGCGCGGCGGTTTCCTCCAGCGCATCACCGTCCATATCGGCATTTTTGCGGAATTTCGGATTTTTGATGCCCAGCCTGTCCAGTCGTGCTGCGAAAAATTCCCGCGCCGCCAGAACACGCGCCGCAACAGTCTCACTGCTTTCCGCAGGTGCGGCATTGGTCAGATCACGGATATCGACGGCGGGCACATCAATATAAATATCAATCCGGTCCAGCAAAGGGCCGGAGAGCTTGTTCTGATAATCCTCCCCGCATTTCGGGGCGCGGCTGCAAGCCAGCGCGGCATCCGCCAGATGCCCGCAGCGGCAGGGGTTCATTGCGGCGACCAGCTGGAAATCGGCGGGAAAGGTGACATGGTAATTGACACGGGAAACCAGCGTCTGCCCTGTTTCCAAAGGCTGGCGCAGCGCCTCCAGCGTCGCGCGGGCGAATTCCGGCAGCTCGTCCAGAAACAGCACGCCGTGATGCGCCAGCGAAATTTCCCCCGGTTTGGCACGGTGACCGCCGCCGACCATCGAGGGCAGGGAGGCGGAATGATGCGGATCGCGGAACGGACGGGTGCGTTTCAGGGCGCCGTTTTTCAGCTCCCCCGCAACACTGTGGATCATTGACAGTTCCAAAGCCTCCTCGGGCATCAGATCAGGCAAAATACCGGGCAGCCTTGCCGCCAGCATGGATTTCCCTGATCCCGGCGGGCCGCACATCAGAATATTATGACCGCCCGCCGCTGCGATTTCGAGGGCGCGTTTGGCGCTTTCCTGTCCGCGCACATCTTTCAGATCGGGCGCATAGGCGTCTTTTTCGCGGCTTTCCAGCACGGCTTTCGGCGCAGGCAGTACCTGCGTGCCTTTGATATGATTGATCAGTGCGACCAGATTATGCGGGGCCAGCACATTGACCTCTTCCCCCGCCCAGGCGGCTTCCGCGCCGCAGCTTTCGGGGCAGATCACGCCGCGCTCCAGCGATGCGGCATGAATGGCGGCAGGCAGAATACCCGTCACAGGCGTCAAGGCACCGTCCAGCGCCAATTCGCCCAGCGCAACATAATGGTCAAGCTCGTCTGACGGGAAAACCCCCATCGCCGCCAATACGCCAAGCGCAATCGGCAGATCAAAATGACTGCCTTCCTTCAAAACATCGGCGGGGGACAGGTTGACGGTCAAACGCTTTGGCGGCAAAGACAGCCCGATGGCATGCAAAGCGGCACGGACGCGCTCGCGGCTTTCGGCCACGGCTTTATCAGGCAGCCCGACAATCTGGAAGCTGGGCAGGCCGGAGGAAAGCTGCACCTGCACATCAATATCCATGACGTCAATGCCCTGAAATGCGACGGTTTTGATCCGCGCAACCATGCGTTTTCCTCCGCTGAAAATTTATCGTAACAATGGCGACAAGAATAAAGGCAAGCCGCGCATTTTGGCAAGGAAAAAGGGCATCCTGCGGAAGGATGCCCTTTTAAAAGATATGTCTGCGAAAAACTTACGCCGCTTTCAGCGTGTCATCGCCTTTGTTCCAGTTGCAGGGGCACAGCTCATCCGTTTGCAACGCATCCAGAATACGCAGAACTTCCTGCGTGTTGCGGCCGACGCTGAGGTCATTCACCGATACGTGGCGGATAATGCCTTCGGGATCAATGATAAAGGTTGCGCGGTTGCAGACGCCTGCGTCTTTGTGCAGGATGCCGAGACCTTCGGACAGCTCGCGCTTGATATCCGCCAGCATCGGGAAGGGCAGGTTATTCAGATCAGGGTGGTCTTTGCGCCATGCCAGATGAACGAATTCGGAATCCGTGCTCATGCCCAGAACCTGTGCATCACGGTCAGCGAATTCGCCGTTCAGACGGCCAAAATCGGAAATTTCGGTCGGGCAGACGAAGGTAAAATCTTTCGGCCATGCGAACAGCACCAGCCATTTGCCTTTATAGGTGTCGTTTTTGACATCGATAAAAGCATCGCTCAGATCGTTGGAAACAACGGCTTTCAGATTGAATTCGGGAAGTTTGTCACCGATGGTCAGCATAGTCTTTTCTCCTCTAAAAAATAAATGCGAATCTTTGTCCCGCGCATCTCCGCGAAACACGCCCCTATTATTGTCAGATAGACGCAAATATCAAGGCCTAGCGTAACAGCGGCAGAATAATCTCTTTCAGCGCGCCCATCGTTTCCGGCACGGTATAAGGCGGATTGATAATCACCATGCCGGAACCGTACATGCCCTTATGGTCGGGAGCGGCAGGGTCGGCGTAAATCCATTCATCAATCAACACTTCCGCCTCCAGCGCGGCGCATTGCTCCTTCAAAATCTCATGCCGTCCGGCAGGCAGCAGCGGATACCAGACCATAAACACGCCTTGCGGAAATTTCTTTAAATTACGCGCCAGCGCTTGCGGCACGGCTTCGTAATCTGTTTTGATCTCGTAGCTGGGGTCAATCAACGCCCCGCCGCGTTTTTGCGGCGGCGGCATATAGGCACCCAACCCGCGCAGCCCGTCCTGTTTTTCGGCATGGCTGTGGCGGTATTTTTTCAAAGAATTTTGCAGATGCGTAAATTCCTGCGGATGCAGCTCGAAACAGGAGAGGCGGTCATCCCGCCGCAGCAGCATCGCCGCAAGTATGGCCGAGCCGGGGTACGACCCTAAACCGCCGCGCGGATTATATTTTTTAATTTGCGCAACGTAATCCTGCCACAGCACATGGTCGATCTTCGCCGCCAGCAGCTTTTGAATCCCCGCCGCCGCCTCGGCGGTTTTGGCGGCCTCTTTCGAGGATAAATCATAAAGCCCGCGCCCCGCATGCGTATCCGCCCAGAACAGCGGCTTGTCCTTCCTAGTCATATAACGCAGCACCGCCATCAGCCATAAATGCTTATGGATGTCGGCAGGATTCCCCGCATGATAAATATGCTGATAGCTCAAACTCATGCGCGGAGCATAACCTAAGTAACCTAAAAGGCAAGTAAGGACTTAACTGCGTTGACATCAACCATCCGATTGCCGAAGCTGTAAGGGAAGTTTTTACAAACGGGAGGGGAAATGAAAAGAATTATCATTGTAGCATTTTTATGCATGCTTATGTTGCCCTCCGCATCTTATGCTGTGCCGCTATGCCGTGAGCCTCTTGATATGGTGGAGGCGTACCCTGTCATTTTTGAAGGGCGGGTTTTATCCGTCAGAAGCGATGAGGCGCAAAAGAAAATTAATATGGAATTATATAAGAAGTATGAGCCGGAAATTGGAGCGTTTTTCTTTGTTGGTTTAGGCATAGATCCAGCCATTACAGCTTTTGAGGTTTTGGAAACTTATAAAGGAAAAATTGGTAAAGAAATTGAAATTCGTCATTTAAGGGATGGCAGGCAAGGCGTTTCTTACGATGCGGGAAAGCGGTATATCATTCTGGCGAATATAGATCAGGAAGGTCGCTATGTACCGAGCTTGTGCGAGGATTACTATGCTCTCGATAGCGAAAAATATGAACATCCCCGTTGGGTGGATGCTCTGCCGCAACTGGCTGCAATTAAAGCGCAAATAACGGTTTATGATCAGATGATTGCCTCATACCCAAATCATCCGCGTCTTTATTTGAAAAAGGCGGCGTTTCTTGAAAGCGTCAAGGATTACCAACGCGCCGAGGAAACGTATAAAAGGGGTGAACAGGCATATCTGCAATGGAAGGAACGCACAGAGAATAAGGCGGCAGATTTCGGGCTGGGATATGTTGCCGGCTATGGACGCGCACTTTTTTATCAAAAACGTTATGCAGAAGCTTTGGAGCCGCTGGAACGTGCAATCAAGTGGAATGGTGACAACAGTAAGCAATTATTAGAACAAGCCAAAGAACATTTGGCAAAATCATCTACCGCGCAGGAGAAAGAGTAATAATAACTTCATAATAATAAGAGCGCATTGACGCCCCCGCAAAACCCGATTATAAGGTCATTATTATGACAGACAAAACACTCCATATCATCGGCGCAGGGCTGGCAGGCAGCGAGGCTGCATGGCAGGCTGCCGAGGCTGGCGTCACCGTCGTGCTGCATGAAATGCGGCCCGAGAAAATGACCCCCGCGCATAAGACCGAAGGCTGTGCGGAGCTTGTCTGCTCCAACTCTTTCCGCTCCGACGATCACGAACATAACGCCGTCGGCCTCTTGCATGAGGAAATGCGCCGCGCCGGTTCGCTGATTATGCGCGCAGGCGATAATGCCCGCGTTCCCGCAGGTTCGGCGCTGGCGGTTGACCGTGACGTCTTCTCTCAGGAAGTCTCGGAAACACTTGCCGCACATCCGCGCATTACGCTTGAACGCGGCGAGCTGGACGGCTTGCCGCCCGAAGATTGGCAGCATGTCATCATCGCCACAGGGCCGTTGACCTCACCGGCCTTGTCCGAAGCCATCCGCAGCGTAACGGGGGAGGACGCGTTGGCCTTCTTCGATGCTATCGCGCCGATCGTCTATAAAGACAGCATTGATATGAGCAAAGCATGGTTTCAGTCCCGCTACGACAAACCGGGGCCGGGCGGTACGGGTAAGGATTACATCAACTGCCCGATGAATAAAGAACAATATGAAGCTTTCATTGATGCGCTGGTCACAGGCGAAAAAACCGAATTCAAGGATTGGGAAAAAGACACGCCTTATTTTGAAGGCTGTCTGCCCATCGAAGTCATGGCCGAACGCGGCCCGGAAACGCTGCGCTTTGGCCCGATGAAACCCGTCGGCTTGACCAATCCGCATAGTGAGGAACGCCCTTACGCCGTTGTCCAGCTGCGGCAGGATAACAAACTCGGCACGCTTTATAACATTGTCGGCTTTCAGACCAAGCTGAAATACGGGCTGCAAACCGAGGTTTTCCGCAGCATTCCCGGCTTGGAAAAGGCCGAATTTGCACGGCTGGGCGGCATCCACCGCAACACCTTCCTCAACAGCCCGAAACTTCTGGATGAAAGCCTGCGCCTGAAAGCCCTGCCGCGCCTGCGTTTCGCAGGGCAGATGACAGGCTGTGAAGGTTATGTCGAAAGTGCCTCTGTCGGGTTGATGGCGGGGCGTTTTGCCGCCGCCGAAATTCTGGGGCGTGATGTGCTGACCCCGCCGCATGAAACGGCAATGGGCGCGCTTTTAAATCACATCACAGGCGGCGCGGAAAGCGACACTTTCCAGCCGATGAATATCAATTTCGGCCTGTTTCCGCCCGTTCCCGTGCAGGAAACCCCGAACGGCAAAAAGCGCAAATTAAAAGGGCTGGACCGCAAAAAATTCTACACCGCACGCGCCTTAACAGCCTTTGATGAATGGCTCGCCCGCGTTGCCGCCGCCATGCGCGCCGCCGCTTAATAGGTTTTCCGTAATCTCTTCAGTATTTTTTCATATATTTTCATTATGATAGAGCCAAGTGTTCTATCAGGCGCATTCCGTGCCTGTGTTTGGCTTTCTTGAAACGATCAGAAAAAACAGATGCTCTATAAGCCGATTACTTGTTACAGGATTTTTATATCCGCCTTTCTGGCGCTGCTGTTTTTGCTGCCAAAAACGGTGTTTGCGCAGGAAATCAAAAACATCCGTTTCGGACAGCCCGCGGATCAAGTCTATCGCATCGTGATCGAACTCGACACAGATACGGATTTTCAATTTCATATCGCGGATGATCCGCGCCGCCTTGTCGTGCGGATCCCTGCAGTGACGCTGCCGGATATTGACCTTTCCTCCTTTAAAACCGTGCCGCCCTTCCTGCCTTTGACGGCAGAGAATGTCTCTGCCGAAAGCGGGAATATCACTTTTGCATTTGATGAATATCTGCATATCAAAGCAGGCTTTATGCTGCAAAAACAGGATGATGCACAGAATAACCGCATTGTTATTGATCTTGAAAAAGTCTCCGCAGACTTATTTGCCGCTTCCGCCAATTCCCGCTGGCACCGCGATAAAGCCTGGGGCAACAGGGCGGAGCGCATCATCCCCGCCTATGGTTCCGTCGTCAGGAAAAAACTGTCGGCGGAAAAATGGCAGCCTTATATCGAAACGGAAGGCAGGTTCGGCAAACGTATTTTGGGAGAAGCGGCAACCGTCATCCCGCTGGCGCAGAGTGATGATTCACTGCTTTTTGCCGATCTGCGTTTCCGTTTTGACAACCGCTCATCACAGGAAGGCAATTTCGGCATCGGCTTGCGCAAACAATTTAACGATCAATGGATCGGCGGCGTTTACGGTTTTTATGATATCCGCCGGACGCGGTATGACAATATTTTCCATCAGGTCACGCTGGGTGCCGAGGCCATGACGGACACCCGCGAGGCACGCATTAATGTCTATCTTCCCGAAGCCGGAACGCAGGAGGCCGCCCCCGTTGGCACCGTCAATGGCGGGCAGATACAGGTGCAGAATTTCAGGGAGCGCGCTTTGCCCGGCTTTGATGCCGAATTGGGTATGGGACATGAGTTTGAAAACGGCTGGAGCCTCTGGGGCTATGGCGGCGGCTATTATTTTGATGCATCCGGCTTTGAGAAAGTGGCAGGGCCGCGCGGACGGCTGGAACTGGCAAAAACAGGTCTGCCCCATATCGGCGAGGATGCACGCCTTACATTCGGTATCGAGACGCAGAGGGATCATCAGCGCGGCGGGCAAAGCTTTGCGCTGGCACGGCTCCGCATACCGCTATCCTCATTTGCGAAAAAAGCTGATACGCAGACCCGCCCGCTCTCGGCGCTTGACCGCCGTATGACAACCCGCATTCACCGTGATGTCGATGTCGTGACGGGAACGGCGGCGGGATTGCTGGAAAACGCCACAATCGCCAACCCGCAGAATACACGCAATTATACGACGGTTTCCGTGATTGATGCGAATACCGCTGATGTCCCCGCTGCCGTGACTGCCGCAGGTGTCGACAGTTTTGTTATTGTCGATGGCAGCGCAGGTGCCATTAATCTGGCGGCGGGAACGGATATCCTGATGCCGCAGGGACAAATACTGGCAGGGGGCGGCTCCGTGTTGACGGCAACAGGAACCGTGACGGGACGGAAGGCGGCCTTTGTCGTTCCGGGCACGCGCCCGACAATCAATGCAACAAATTCCTTTAGTGTTGTCAGAACAATCTTCCAGACGGATACGACGGTCATGGGTTTAAATCTGAATGTCACCAATAACACGACAGGAGATTTTTCAGGAGTAGGGTTGGCGGCAATGAGTGCAGCTTTGCTGAATAATAACGTCACAGTCACCAATACCAATCCGGCATTTGTAGGACAGGCAAGAGGCATATGGTATTTCTTCAATCCTGACGGCATTGTCACAGGCAACAGTTTTACGGTGAATACCCTCAATCCGGCGGCAACAGCAATAGCAATGGATATTTCTCCTTCCACAAATGTATTGATCAGTAACAATACATTGACTGCGCCGATTGCGGTGCAACTGACAAATGTTGTCGGCATTGCCGCGGGCTCAACGGGCAATGTCAGAAACGGCGGCACGTGCAACATTATCGGCGCAGGCGCGACAGGGCAGATCGTCTTTACGGACGGCACGACCTGCCCGTAAAAGAGCAGGGTTTACAATTTGACATATTATAAAAACTGTGCTAAAAATTCCTCTTTGATTTTATTCTGTGAGGAAAGTTATGGCGGCAAAAAAGACAATCGTTCCGGCGGAGATCGTCGACGGCTTTCTCGACAAAACCTATGCCATTGATGCGGCTGTAAAACAGTCCATGGGGATTGAACCGGCGGGCGATGAATCACAGGAAAGCTATAGCGATGCGGAAAAAACGCATCTGAAATCCGAAGCCGAACGCCTCTATCAAAAACAGGCCAAAAAACTCACCGCTGCCTTCAGCGGAAGAAACAGCAAAAAAGGCAAAAAAATCTATATCACGGCAGGCGGCCCCGGTTCGGGAAAAACCACCTTGCTGCGCCGCAAATTGGCCGAGGGCGATATCAAAGGCGTTTATGTTGACCCGGATGAGCTGCTGCTGGAGATGACGCGGTTTAAATCCATGCTGAAAGCCGACCCTAACTCCGATGTGATGCGTGTTGCCGCCTATACGAAATGGCGCTGGGGCTCCAACTATGTGTCAAATGCGGTGATGAACCGCGCGGCAAGCGAAGGCCGCAATATCGTTTTCGGCACCACAGGCACCAGCCCCGCCACGCCGACATTATACGAGAATATCAAAAAAGCGGGTTATCATATCGCCACTGTTATTTGCCATGCGCCCGAAGATGTGCGCTGGCAAAGCGCCGAAAAACGCTTCGAGACGGAGCGCCGCTACATCCCCAAACAGGATTTTCTCGATAAGGGCAATAACATGTTCCCCGACCGCGTCGGTGAATATTTCGCGTATTCGGATGAAGTATCGCTCTATTGGCGTGACGGTCTGGAAAAAGACGCCGTGCTGGCAGTCGAGGCCAAAGACGGCAAAGTCACCGTCCATAATCAGGAGGCGCTGGACGCCTTCCTCGGCGAACTAGCCTCCCACGGCAAGCCCGTCAACTGGCAAAAATGCGTCAAATCCTACGAAACACGTTTTGAAAAACCGGCGCAAACGCCCGTAGCGGCAAGCAAAGCGGCCAAACCTTTCCGCCGTTAATCACCCCGCCAGCATCCACTCATCCGCGCCGCTATTGACCAGCGCTTCATAATCGGCACGCAGTTGGCGCGTAATCGGCCCGACCTCATAAGTCAAATCATTGATCTTGCCGACGGCGGTGACTTCCGCCGCCGTGCCTGTCAGGAACACTTCGTCAAAATCTTTCAGCTCTTCGGGCATGATCGCGCGTTCATGGATGGGATAGCCGCGGCTTTCGGCAATCTCCATGATGGTGCGGCGGGTGATGCCGTTCAAAAAGCAATCGGCAATCGGCGTATGGATTTCGCCGTCTTTCATCAGAAAGATATTCGCCCCTGTCGCCTCGGCAACCTGTCCGCGGTAATCCAGCATCAAGGCATCATTATAACCGTTATTCTCGGCAAAATGCTTGGACAGGGTGCAGATCATATACAGCCCGATCGCCTTGGTATGCACAGGCGCACATTCGGGGGAGGGGCGTTTCCACGGGGCGGTAATCAGGGAAATGCCTTTCTCCCGCGCTTCGGGCGAGAAATAGCTCGGCCATTCCCATGTCGCAATCATGGTATGGATTTTTGATCTCTGCGCCGTCACGCCCATTTGCTCCGTGCCGCGCCAGGCGAGCGGGCGCAGATAGGCGTTTTTCAATCCGTTCTTTTCTATGGTGGCGCGGCAGGCTTCATCCAGCTCATCAGAACTGTAGGGGATTTTGAAATCCATCACCTTACCGGAATTGATCAGCCGCTCATTATGTTCATGCAGTTTAAAGATATGGCCGTTATAGGCGCGGATGCCTTCAAATACCGCGCTGGCATAGTGAAAGCCGTGCGACATAATATGCACCTTCGCCTCCTGCCAGGGGATGAATTCACCGTCAAACCATATCCAGCCTTCGCGCTGGTCAAAAGGCAGATCCGCCATTGTCTTTATATCCTGTTTTTATCGTTATATTGCCCGCCCAGACGGGAAGCCTCATCGTATCAGGAACCATTGCCGCAGGGCAATAAAAAGAAGGAATTGATAAGAATAATGCAATGTAAGTTCTATGTAACGGGTTGCAATTTATCGGGAAGTCATGTCTTATCACGAGAATGATTTAACCTGTAAATATCTGCATTACTGTAAGGGAGCAACATCCGGTGAGAGTGAAAATGAACGTTTTGTACAGTGTTTTGGCCTTTCTGTTGTTGGCGGTCACAGCATTTCCCGGCAGTGCAAAGGCGGCAACCATCAATTGTGTGGGGGGCGGGAACGGATCCGGCTTTGTCGTCTTTTATGACAGCTCTGCGGGAGCCTGTACCGTTGGTAATCCGTATCAGGCATCCTCAACCGCGCTTGATGACATCACGCTTTTCTCGCAAGATGCAGCCGCCATCGTTCATTCCGCAGCGAATGTCGGCACAGGTGCGGGTACAAATAATACAGATCATAATGGCTGCAATTTGCAGGGCACTGCTATTACGGCTGGAAATGCGTGTAGCCGTATTACCGGGGGCGTTAACGCAACATTTACCGATACAATGACACGGACGGATTCAATGGGGCGGACCATCACCATATCGGCGAATTATACGATTGCCGGTTTTGTATGGACCTTCAATAATGCCAGCGTTACGGTAACCGGCGGCACCGGCTCCGGCACGGGCAACACATCCCTGAATGCCGCGGCATCCAATGCGAACACAACGGGAACACTGAACAATATCCAAAATCACGTCGATGTGATTACAGGAACCGGCATGCTTGGCGGTATGCAGTCGAATGCTGTGGAAGGCCAAAATAACGCCAGTAATTTTATGGGCGGCGGGTTGTATTCTTCCGGTTCTTCTGCCGCTGTTTCCTCCTTGTTCTCCAAAGCTGATGATGTTCTGGGTTCCTCCCGCTATAACTATACCGAAGGCACAAATGATCTGCGTAGCGGTCTGGTTGCGTTGAGCCCCTATATGAATTTCGATACGGCGCGCGGTGACGGTGTCACATTATTCGGCGGACGCATGAACCAGACTCAGGATGCTATTCCTGATGCCAAAACAGGCACAACGCGCCGTTCCAATTTTGCGGGCAGCAATGTCAATCTCTGGGCTTATTCCTCATTTGCCAAAGTTGATAATGAACGCGCGGCCTCTGCCTTTAACGGCGATGCCTTTACGGTCACCGCAGGCGGTGATTACAAGCTGCGGAGCAATCAGTTGCTGGGTCTCGCCCTGTCATATTCCTCCATTCGTATTGATACCTCCTTTAACGACGGCGATTATGATGAAAACGCCTATACGATTTCTCCTTACGGCATCTGGCAGGTCAATGACTGGCTGACGGTGAATGGGGCTTTGGGATATACGTTTAGCAATATTGATCAGATGCGTGCCAAATCAACGGTACCGGTCAGCGCCGATACGGATGCCTCAACCTATTTTGCATCCCTGCGCGCGCGTGCGACCAAACAGGTGGATGACTTTACGCTGGCGGGCAAGCTCGGCTATACGGCATCGCATCGTGATATCGACGGCTTTACCGATTCCGCGGCTGTCGTGACGGCAAGCAATACCTCCAATTCCAGCGAGTTCCGCATCGGCGGGGAGGGCGGTTATAATTATGCCTCTAACGGCAATATTTTCTTCCCCTTCGTGAAGGCCGATTTCCTGCTTGAGATGAGCGATGCAATCAATAATGACCCCAGCGCTTTTGATCTGGGGACGGGCTTCCGCTGGTTTAATGATGAGGCGGGTTTGTCAGGCTCGCTTGAGGGAACGGTGCAGCTTGGACGCAATGATTATACAAGCTGGAGCGTTGACGGCATTATTGTCAAATCCATCAAAAGCGACAGATTTGCCGGCATGTTTACACCGCAGCTGACCGTCGGCCTGGATGAAGGCCGCCAGAAAACAGGTCTGAAAATGGATTACCTGCATATTTCGGATGCGTTTGGTGTCGGGCTTGATGCAAATTTCTACCAGAATACGCTGCTGTTCAATGACGAAGACGAAAACGGCGACCCGATTACCGGCGGTGACGACACGGAAGGCGTTGTGCGTTTGCATGCCGGTTTGAAATGGTAGATATCTGACGGGCTATGAAATTATCACATCACGTCAAAACCCGTCTTTTGATTGTGCTGGCGGTTCTCTGCGGCGCGGCGGTGCTGATGCTGCCGCCCGTGCCGCAAGACCCGGCCTATCATGACTTTGCGGATAAGCGGGGGCTGTGGGGCATCGCCAATTTCGGTGACGTCCTGTCGAACCTTCCCTATTTTCTGACCGGTCTGCTGGGTATGCTGGCGGTCTATCGCCGCAGGAGTGATACGGAGGGGTTCCGCAGTGCCTTTGAAAAACAGGCGATGTTCACGGCTTTTGCCGGAATTTTTCTGGTCGGGCTGGGCTCGGGATATTATCACCTTGCCCCCGATAACGGCACATTGTTTTGGGATCGTCTGCCGATGACCATCGGCTTTATGGCGATTTACGCCATGCTGATCGGAGAAAGGGTGCATAAAAAAGCGGGAAAAATCCTGTTCCCTCTCCTGCTGGTTCTGGGCGCGGCGGCGGCGCTGTACTGGCATATCACCGAACAGGCGGGCAGGGGGGATCTGCGTTTCTACGCCGTGGTGCAATTCTTCCCGCTGATAACCGCACCGCTGATTTTACTGCTGTTCCCGCCGAAATACAGCGGCACAAAATATCTGTGGTGGCTGATGCTGTTCTATGCGCTGGCGAAATTTTTCGAACATTTTGATCAGGCTATCTTCACGGCGCTCGGCCATGCGGTCAGCGGCCATACATTGAAACATCTGTCCTCGGCCTTCGGCACCTATTACCTTGTCCTCTATGCGCAGCGCCGCAAATACATTACCGGAACATGAAAATCTTTCAGGTGATTTATACCGCGTCTTGTCTATAATACTCCTATGACAGCGGGCGCATGCCCTATCGGAAAGGAAGCCGGAAAGGAATGTCGTGGCACAGCAAAAACCTATAAAATCCGAAGCGGAAAAACCGCATATTCTGGTGGTGGATGATGATGCGCGGCTGCGCAAACTGCTCGACCGCTATCTGACGCAGCAGGACTGCATCGTTATCACGGCGGAAGATGCCGTGGATGCGCAGGAAAAACTGAAATATTTCCTCTTCGATATCGCCATCCTCGATATTATGATGCCCGGCGAGGACGGCATCAGCCTTGCCAAAAAAATCCGCAAAACCCACCGCGATCTGCCGCTGATTATGCTGACGGCGCTGGGCGAAACCGAAACCCGTATCAAAGGGCTGGAGGCGGGCGCCGATGATTACCTCTCCAAACCCTTCGAGCCGAAAGAACTGATCCTGCGTATTCAGGCAATTCTGCGCCGGACGATGGCTTTTTCTATGGCAGCGGAACAGACCCGCCCCGTCAAGCTGGGGGCATATGAATTTGACACCGCGCGGGAGGAGCTGCGCGATACCGGCCAAGGTATTATAATACCGCTCACGGAGACCGAGCGCCGTCTTTTGCTCTGCCTCGCACGCGTTCCCGGGCAGGTCGTCTCACGCGAAGAACTGGCCGCAAAGGGCGAGATGGCGGCCTCCGACCGCAGTATCGACGTGCAAGTCACGCGCCTGCGCCGCAAATTTGAAAAAGATTCAAAAAATCCCCGCTACCTCCACACCATCCGCGGCCAGGGCTATGTGCTGCGGCCTGACGCGGATGCGGAATAACCGCTGTTTTTTTGCTGTTTTCCGCTGAAAAAACCCTTTCAAAAAATTCCGATTTGCTCTATGAATCTGCTTCCGTTCCGCATATCATGGAAAACGGATATGCATTGATGAAAACCAAGGAAAAAAGAACAATGTCCGCATCCCCTTCCGCCGCCGTTTCGCCTCTTCACGTTTTATCTTCCATGGACGCCGAATATGTTGCCGGGCTGTATGCCCGTTTTTTGCGCGATCCGTCTTCGGTTAGTGCCGACTGGTCGGATTTTTTCAAAAATATCGGTGACAGCGAACGCGATGTTCTGGCGGAAATCACCGGGGCGAGCTGGGCACCCTCTAGTGAGAAACTGGCGGTTGTCCTGCCTGCAAACGGTGATGACGGTATGCCGGAAGCAGGAGCAAAGGGCGGTGCGAAAGCGGCAAAAGCGGCGCCGCAGAAAACGGCGGCTGCACCGGTTTCAACCGATGAGCTGCGTCGTGCAACACTGGATTCCGTGAATGCGCTGTTACTGATCCGCGCCTACCGCATTCGCGGTCATCTGCTGGCTGATCTGGATCCGCTGGGCTTGCAGGAAACCAAATATCATCCGGAGCTGGACCCGAAAAATTACGGTTTTACCGAGGATGATTATGACCGCCCGATTTTTATTAATAATGTGCTGGGTTTTGAAACCGCAACATTGCGGGAAATCCTCGCGACGCTGAAAGGCACTTATTGCGGCCGTATCGGTGTCGAATTCATGCATATTCAGGATCCTGCACAAAAGTCATGGATTCAGGAACGTATTGAAGGCGAGCGCAACCAGACCGATTTTACGGTCAAGGGTAAGAAGGCTATTTTGCAACGTCTGACTGCCGCCGAAGGCTTCGAGAAGTTTCTGCATGTGAAACATACCGGCACGAAGCGTTTCGGTCTTGATGGCGGTGAGGCTCTGGTTCCGGCGATTGAACAGATTATGAAACGCGGCGGGCAGCTGGGCGTGAAAGAAATCGTTCTGGGCATGGCGCATCGCGGCCGTTTGAACGTGCTGGCCAATGTTATGGGCAAGCCCTATACGGCTGTGTTCTCCGAGTTTCAGGGCCATTCCGCCAAGCCGCATGAGGTGCAAGGGTCGGGGGATGTGAAATACCATCTTGGCACATCCAGCAACCGCGATTTTGACGGTAATGTCGTGCATTTGTCGCTGACGGCGAACCCGTCGCATCTGGAGGCGGTCAATCCGCTGGTGGCCGGTAAAGTACGGGCAAAGCAGGATCAACGCCGTGACAAAGAGAAAGAGCAGGTGATCGGTCTGCTGCTGCATGGTGATGCCGCCGTCGCGGGGCAGGGGATTATCATGGAAACGCTGATGATGTCCGGGCTGAACGGCTATGGTATCGGCGGGACGGTGCATATTGTCATTAATAACCAGATCGGTTTTACAACCTCGCCATCCGACTCGCGCTCCGGCGTTTACTGTACGGATGTGGCGGGGATGATTCAGGCACCGGTTTTCCATGTCAATGGCGATGACCCCGAAGCGGTCGTGCATGTTGCGCGGATTGCGATTGAATACCGTCAGGAATTCAAACGTGATGTGTTTATTGATCTGATCTGCTACCGCCGCTACGGCCATAATGAAGGCGATGAGCCGGCATTCACACAGCCGCTGATGTATGAGCGCATCAAAAAACAGCCGACAGTGCGGGAACAATATGTGACGCAGTTGGAGCGGGAAGGTGTCTTGGCTGATGGCGAAGGGCAAGAGATTTACGATGATTTTAACCGCAAGCTTGAAACCGATTTTCAGCAGGCGGTGAATTACAAACCGTCGCTGGATATGCTGGAAGGCCATTGGAGCGGCTTAAAACGTGCCGAACACGGCGCGCGCCGTGGCAAGACCTCTCTGTCCGAAACCATGCTGGAGCCTTTGAAGAAGGCGCTGACAACCGTGCCGGATGATTTCAATCTGAATAAGAAAATCGCCCGCCAGCTGGAAGATAAAAAAGCGATGTTCGAAAGCGGCGAGGGTTTTGACTGGGCAACGGCGGAGGCAATGGCCTATGGTGCGCTATGTATGGAGGGTTTCCCGGTGCGCCTGTCCGGTCAGGATTGCGAACGCGGTACCTTTTCGCACCGCCATGCCGTGTTGATTGATCAGAAGACGGAAGACCGCTATATCCCGCTGAATAATATCGAAGGACAGAAAGCCTCGTTTAAGGCATGGAACAGTCCGCTTTCCGAAGCGGGGGTCCTCGGTTTCGATTACGGCTATTCGCTGGCTGAGCCGAATGCGCTGGTCTTGTGGGAGGCGCAGTTCGGAGATTTCGTGAACGGCGCACAAATTATGATCGACCAGTTTATTTGCTCTGCCGAAGAAAAATGGCTGCGCATGTCCGGTCTGGTCATGCTGCTACCGCATGGTTATGAAGGGCAGGGACCGGAGCATTCTTCCGGACGGATGGAGCGTTTCCTGCAGCTTTGCGGTGATGATAACTGGCAAATTGTCAATTGCACGACACCCGCCAATTTCTTCCATGTGCTGCGCCGTCAGATGAAGCGGGATTTCCGCAAGCCGCTGGTGGTGTTTACGCCGAAATCGCTGCTCAGGAAAAAGGAATGTATCTCTTCCCTTGATATGATGATGAACGGCCAGACTTTCCATCGCGTCTTGTTTGAGGATGTAAAACTGGCGGCGAATAAAGATATCCGCCGCGTTGTGATCTGTTCGGGTAAGATTTATTATGATTTGGCGGAAGAACGTGATAAACGCAAGATCAAGGATATTACCATCCTGCGTCTGGAACAGCTTTATCCCTTCCCGGATGATGCGCTGGCGGAAGAGTTTGCAAAATATCCCAATGCCGATATTGTGTGGTGTCAGGAAGAACCGCAGAATATGGGGGGCTGGACATTTGTCGACCGCCGGATTGAAGGCGTGCTGACAAAACTGAAACATAAAGCGCAACGCCCGCAATATGTCGGACGAAAAGAAGCGGCCTCTCCGGCGACCGGATTGCTGAAAGATCATTTGGAACAGCAGGCGGCGATTGTTGACGAAGCGCTGACATTAAAGAAAAAGAAATAAGATTTGAAAGAAGAGAAAAGGACGTAAGGAAAATGGCGACAGAGATTATTGTTCCGACGCTGGGTGAATCTGTGACAGAGGCAACCGTCGCACAATGGCTGAAACAGGTCGGCGATCATGTCGAGGTGGATGATCCGCTGGTAGAGCTGGAAACCGACAAGGTGACGCTGGAAGTGAATGCATCCGCCGCCGGTGTAATCAAGGAGATCAAGGTCAAGGAAGGCGAAAATGTCGCTGTCGGCACAGTCTTGGGTGAAATCGGCGCAGGCGCTGCTGCTCCGGCAGAGAAAAAAGCCGCCGCACCGAAAGCGGAGAAAGTCGCGGCAGAACCGACAGCCAATGACGATGCTGCGGCAACGCTGTCCCCCGCGGTACGTAAAATCGTTGATGATAATAATCTTGATCCGTCGAAAATTACCGGTACGGGTAAAGACGGTCGCCTGACCAAGGGCGATGTGCTGGCCTATATGGAAGGCGGTGCGGAGGCTGCGCCGCAAGCCGCGCCGCAAGCTGCTGCTCCGGTTGTTGCCGATCAAGGCCCGCGCGAAGAGCGCGTGCGTATGACGCGCCTGCGCCAGCGTATCGCCGAGCGTTTGAAAGAAGCGCAAAATACGGCGGCAATGCTGACGACATTCAACGAAATCGATATGACGAATTGCATGGCCTTGCGTGCGCAATATAAAGACAGTTTTGAAAAACGCCACGGCATCAAGCTGGGCTTTATGTCCTTTTTCATCAAGGCCTGTATTCAGGCGCTGAAAGATTTTCCGGCGGTGAATGCCTCGATTGACGGTGATGAACTTGTCTATAAAAACTATTACGATATCGGGGTTGCCGTCAGTACGCCGACGGGGCTTGTGGTTCCGGTTCTGCGTGATGCGGATAAAAAATCCTTTGCCGATGTTGAGGCGGGAATTGTGGATCTCGGAACGCGTGCCCGTGACGGTAAGCTGGAGATGAGCGACCTGACAGGCGGTACCTTTACCATTACCAATGGCGGCGTCTTCGGATCGCTGATGTCCACACCGATTTTGAACGTGCCGCAATCGGGTATTCTGGGGATGCATTCAATTCAGGAACGTCCGGTGGCTGTGAAGGGCGAGGTAAAAATCCGCCCGATGATGTATATTGCGCTGTCTTACGATCACCGCATTATCGACGGGCGCGAGGCGGTGTCCTTCCTTGTCCGCGTTAAGGACGCCGTCGAGGATCCGCAGCGTTTGCTGCTTGACCTGTAAGCTTTTTTTAAAACCGTTTAGTGATTAAAACCGCTGGATTTTTTTGGCTTTGGCGGTGGACCGCTCAAACGTTTGCTTAGACGCGACATGCCGCCATTTGTTGTGATTTCGCCCAGCAAAATAAGCAGGACGGAAACCATGCCGCCCATAAGGCCGAACAGCGGCGACATGAATTTGAAGCTTGCCTCTCCTTCATTTTGTGCTGCGGCGCTTTGCGAGATTTTCATCGCGCGATCCATCTCATCCCCCTGATAGGTGTAATCAGCCTGCGCTTCACGCAGGAAAGCAGCATCACCGATATCGGCAAATTTCTGCCCGTTAAATTCAATGGTGGAAACATCGCCGATGCTGTTTTCAAATTTATCCAAAAGATCGGCAGCGGCATCTTCTGACATACCCGTTTCCGTATAAATACCCGCCAGAACCTGCGTGGCTGTGTTCTGGAACTCTGCATGTGCGGCATCCATCTCTACCTGGGCTGCTTCTTTGCCCTCAATGCTGCTGCTGCGCCATGCTTCGCGTGTTTTTTCAACGGTATTGGCGTAAAAACCGGAAAGCTGGTCAATTTGTTGTTCATAGGATGTAATACGTGCATCCTGTCCGTCAACGGGTGTTGTGTCAGGTGCGACATTCGTTATGCCGATTACACCGGCGGCAACGATGGTGCCGATTGTGCCAAGGCGCAGGACAGCCCCTGTTTGGCTGTGCGGAACGATAACACGCCCTGCAGACCATGCGGCTTTACGAAAAGGGTAACTGAGATCAGCCATTATTTTATCCTATGGTTGTGTCGAGGTATTAATATACGGAAATATTTAACATATGTCAATATATGGATGTGGTGTTATAATAAAAAAGCCCCGCTTTTCGGGCGGGGCTTTCTTGTCTTTTAAAAACAGGCGTTAGATATTAACGGCCATGTTTTTGTCCTTTTTTCGCAGCAGCTGTTGCCGTTTGCTCGGGAGCGGTGGCATCTGCTGTTTTTTCTGCTTTCGCAGCATCGAATTTTGCTTTCAGCGATTCGTAGATTTTGCGCTGGCCGGCTTCCGGCAGATACTCGACTTCGTAGCTCGCGCGTTGAAAACGCTGGTTTTCGTAGCGGGACTGCAGAGAGTCGCGTGTCAGTTCAGGCTGCAGCTGGTCAATATCCAGCTTGATGCCTTGGAAACGGCTTTTCGTACGGCGCCAGCCCGTGCCGACATTTTGCGGCGCGGCAAGTGCCAGCGAGACAGCTTTTGTTGCAACGGCGGCAACAGCACCGGCTGCCAGAACACCGGCGGTAAAGCCGAGAACCGGAACAAACAGGCCGGATACAACCGCAGCACCAACGCCGATACCGATTTTACCTGCAACGGCAGCGGCACCTGCCATGGCCAGACCCTGTCCGTAAAGCGCCGTACCTG
Organism: Pseudomonadota bacterium; assembly: GCA_013285465.1. NCBI lineage: Bacteria > Pseudomonadati > Pseudomonadota > Pseudomonadota bacterium. The sequence continues at coordinate 1,817,772 of CP053449.1, read as the reverse complement.
CCAGATACCAGGATACGCCGGCACCGACGATGCCGCCGAATTTACCCCATCCGCTGTATTTACCGCTTTTTTTCTTCTTCGTTTCGGGCAGAGACTCGTGGAAGCTGCGCAATCCGTTACGGGCAACGATTCCAAGCGGCAGTGTGACGACAGCGGCAAAGCCGGTCATCATGTGTTTGGTCAGATTTTCCGTTTTACGTGCGACTTTTGCTGCGAAATTCACGGGTGCATCGTAGAAAATATTCGTATAGCCTTCCGCAATCCCTTTCAGGGTCAGGGCCAGAGGAACTTCTTTCAGGTTCTCAAGCTCAGCGGCTGTCAGTTCTTTTTTAGCTTTCGCCATGGTGAATTCTCCATTGGGTTTTAAATGAATGTGTTGATAAACAATGCTTTTTTGCATGTTCAGCAATATTGCTGATTGTTGCTTTTATTCTGTTTCGCCGTCATGCAGGCTGTCCTTATACGCCCGCCCAAAAACATTGTCAATAGATTATGTCAGGTTGAAACGGCGGTTTTTGCTTGACTTATTTTCATATAATGCTATGACAATGATTGGAAAAAAGAATGATAAAGCGGAGGCTTTCATGTCAGGTTATTCGACACAAAATCAAAGACAATTACGCGTGGGGGAACAGATCCGCCACATTCTGTCGGCAGAACTGCGTGATTGCTTTATGTCAGATCCGGCTTTGGTAGGGCTGAACGCCGTGACGATTTCGGAAGTACGGATTAGTCCTGATCTCAAAAATGCATCGGTTTACATCGTTCCACCGCCGGGAGAACAGGTGGTGGATATGGATGCCTTTATGAAAGCATTGAACCGCGCTTCCTCTTACTTTCGCAAACACCTTAGCCGCGAGATTACATTGCGCTATACGCCGCGCCTGAATTTTGTTGCTGATACAAGCTTTTTCAAAGCCGCACATGTTTATGAATTGCTGGCTGATGAGAAAGTCCGCCATGATGTTGCCAAACATGACGAAGATGAAACCCGCACGGGTACCTGATCTTCGTGTCATCACGGATTGACCTCGCCGCAGTATTATGTTAATATAATCGCATTGTTTTATATATGCGGCAGGCAGGGTTATGGCGTCTGAAATTTTGAAATCATGGAAAGAAAATGCGGATGACATCTTCGCGGCACAACCCGAAGACCGCCGCGTTTATGATGCTGCACGGGTTGAAAAAGTCAAATACATGCTGGCCGAAACCGCGACCGGTCAAAAAATCATAGAATGGGCCGATAAAAACGGCATTGAGATTAAGCTGGATTACCAATGCGAAGAAGCAGGGGCGGGCGGTTATTACGTGCCCGGCTCTAAAACGGTTTGTCTGAATGCCCATCTGCCGGATGACCGCATGATGATTGCGCTGGCGCATGAGCTGCGCCATGCCTGGCAGGGCGAAAACGGTTTCTGCGCCACATTATATAAAGATGCGGGGACTTATCTGAAACAGTTCCGCTTTATCGAAGCGGATGCCGCCGCCTATGAAATGCAGGTCTGTGCGGAGTGGAAGGCATTGCATCCGGAATTCGAACTGAGCCATTTCCGTCAGATGTGCATGGATCTTGCCGAGAAACAAAAAGCATCTGCACCGGATTACCTGAAAGGCAAGGAAGTACTATGGGCCGGATTCTGCGGTTTCTTCGCAACGGGAGAACGTAAGAATCTTTATGACGATGGCAGCATCTATGCCGGAGAGATACTGGCCGGACTGGAAAGCTGGGACGGTATTCCAAAAGTAAAAACGGAATATGGTGCGAGCAAGGATCATCAATTGCCGCCTTATGAAGGGTTGAATGTTGAAGATAAGGAAAAGTTCCTGAAACTGGGCAGTAATTTTGACGGCACGGATAATTATCTGAAGGACATTCCGCTGGATCTTTTGACGCATGAGCAGTTTATCGGCGGTTTGTCGCAGCGTAATCTTGACCGTTTTATGACCCTTCACGCGGCAGAGGAAAAGGCACGTGCCAAGGGGAATGCCGGACTGAAACCCATTCCGCGGCTAATGTAAGAAAGACAAGAACATGACAAAAAATGCAGCGGACATGATCAAAGCCTTTCACGAGAATGTGGATGATGTGCTGGCGGGGCAGGATCCGGCGCGCCGTAAAAAAGACAAGGCGCGTATCCGTGATATCCGCCGCTTAATGGCAAAAAGCCCGCTGGGAAAAGAGCTGTTGAACTGGGCGGATGAAAATAATATCCGCATCGAAATGGATCATCAGACCAAGGCGGGCGGTTATTACTATCAGGGATACAAGATCGTCGCCTTGAACGCAGCCTCGGATAATCTGACGCTGGTGGGAACATTGGCGCATGAAATTCGCCATGCCTGGCAGGATTCTCATGGTATGATCCCCAGCTTGTCGGATAATTTGGCGCAGTTGCAGGCACCGGAAGATTACATTACGCAAATTAAATTTATCGAGGCGGATGCCTTTGCTGTCGGAGAAAGCGTACGCCGAACTGTTTCCGCCAAGCGCCGACAGGAGATGAAAGAGGATTGGCTATTGCAATCGGCTACGCAAGACCTTGATTTGTCGGCTTTGGAACATATGTTTGATCCGCCGCGCGTAAATGAGGAGACGCCGGAACTGCTGGCACAGAGATTTACGCAATTCTTCAATGATGCGTGGCGCAGAAATTTCTATGAAGACCGTTGCCTGAAAACCTATGCAAAAAATATCGGTGTGGCTGATATTAAAATTCCCTGCGGTTCCGGGGAATATTTTGATGAAAAGACGAGAACAGCTACTCATCAGGACGGGCTGGATTTGAATAACCCGCAAAAAATTTACCTGCTTGGCGATCTGCTTGGTAAAGGGAATTATATGGAGCACTTGCCGGAAGGAATGGCCACGATTCCGCTTTACCGCAGTTTGCAGGCCATTCAGAAAATCAGGAAATCCGGACAGAAACAGCAAAATCATCCGCATAAGGATTTTAAGGCGGTATCGCCTGCGGTGAAAAGACTGCCGCGCCGGAAACCGACAATACGCACGGATAATAATCTTCTCTATTCCTACGTGAAACACTTGCACAAACAGCGCCGGATGGGGTAAAGCTTCATCCCATGGGACGAAAACGCAAAGGTCTGCCGCTGAATGGCTGGCTGAATATCGACAAAGACATGGATATGGGCGCGACGAAAGTTGTCGCGGCGGTGCGCCGTTTAACGGGAGCGGCCAAGGCCGGTCATGCCGGAACGCTGGATCCGATGGCAACGGGTGTTTTGCCTGTGGCCTTGGGGGAAGCGACCAAAACCGTACCTTATATGCAGGATGCGGATAAGGATTACGGCTTTACCGTGCGCTGGGGCGTGGCCACCAATACCGATGATGCCGCAGGCGAGGTCATCGAAAAAAGCGATAACCGCCCGTCAGAAGCCGAGATTAAGGCCGTTTTGCCGGAGTTTACCGGTGTCATCACACAAGTGCCGCCGCAATTTTCCGCCATCAAAATTCAGGGACAGCGCGCTTATGATATTGCGCGGCGCGGTGATGTCGCCGCGATTCAGCCGCGCGAGGTCACGGTTTATGATTTGCAATGTCTGGCGGTGGAAAAAGACCATGCGGAATTTTTGATGCGCTGCGGCAAAGGGACCTATGTACGCGCCGTTGCCCGCGACATGGCAAAACGCCTTGGAACCTGCGGTCATGTGACGGTTCTGCGCCGGATGCGTGTTGGAAATTTTTCAGAAGAAAGCGCGATTTCGCTTGCAAAGCTCGAGGAAATATTGCATAACAAACCGCCTGAACAGGTGCTTTTGCCTGTGGCAGCGGCGCTGGACGACATCCCGGCCCTGCCATTGACACAAGACGAGGCGTCACGCATGTCCCATGGACAGACGGTGCGCCTTTTGACGGTTCAGGACCGCGAACGTCTGAAAGCCATAGGTGTGGAGATCGGACAATATGCGGGGCCTATCCTGGCGATGGCAGGCGGAAATCCGCTGGCACTCGCATCGCTTGAAGGGGCCGAATTAAAGCCTGTACGGGTCTTGAACCTGTAAGGCATTTTGTAAAAACCGAAATAAACCTGATAAGGAGAAATGAAGATGTCGATTACAGCAGAAAAAAAGCAGGAGTTGATTAAAACTCATGCAACCGCGAAAGATGACACGGGGTCACCCGAAGTTCAAATCGCTATTTTGTCCGAACGCATTGCGAATCTGACGGAACATATGAAAGAACACAAAAAAGACGTGCATAGCCGTCGCGGTCTTCTGGGAATGGTCAGCAAGCGTCGCCGCCTGCTGGATTACCTGAAGCGCAAAGACGAGCCGCGTTATCAGGAGATCATCAAAAAGCTTGGCCTGCGTCGCTAAGTTTTTCTTCTGTATAGAAAAAATGAAAACCGCCTCCGGTCTGGACGGCGGTTTTTGTTTTGTCCTTGATTCAGCCCCTTACCATCGTGTAAAGTGAACAATCTTGGAACTTTATGACATAAACGAAAGACAGAATGGGACTGTTTGGTAACAGCAAAAAACGTGAGCGCGAAACCGAACTCCGTAAGCGGGTGACGGTCGAAATTCCGCGTCCGACGGAAACGGATAAGGACGCATTGAGCAATGCGAAAGGTCACAACACCTCGTTCCGGCTTGAAATGGCTGTGCGGGAAAAAAGTCTTTGGGCTGTCTGGGAATTACTATGTGACGGTGAAGATGTGAATGCGCATGCAGGCCCGCTGCAAGCCGCGCTGTTGGATAAAAATAATCCCGATATGGTGAAACTGCTTTTGCAGGCGGGGGCGACCCGCCAGAAAGAAAGCAGCTATTTTATGCGTGATGCCGTGCGTTACGAGAATGACGCGGCGGTTGACCTGCTCTATACATTCGGTGCGCGTGTGGATGGTAACTGTCTGATGGAAGCATTGCAGCAGGGGCGTCCGGATATGGCGGAACATCTTCTGGAGATGATTGACACCGATAAGCGCGAAGCCGCCGTGGCCGAGATGATGATGGACGGTTTGCGTTATGATAAGCCCTTGGCTGTTGCCTGGGTCAAAGAGAAATTTCCGTCTATTCTGGACGGTGCCGAGACGGCAGATATTTTTGCCGCCGCCCTGCAAAGCGATGTTGACGGCTTGAAAGTGCTGGGACCGGACTGGCTGGAAAAAATGGATGCGCAGGAACTGGCGCGGCAGGCGATCTTGCGTGATCAGCCGAAAAAGCTGCTTTATTTGCTGGATGCAATGGATCACAAGCTGGACCACCCCGATCTGGTACAGGCATCAATTGACCAGAATAATGATTATGCGCTTGATCTGCTGCGCCGCCGCGGTGCTGTCGTGACACCGCTGCATATTCATTCGGATATGATTACGACCGGACATTACCGCAGCTCCGGCGAAGGCGAACGCGAATTTGAACGTCGCAAAGCCTTGATTGACCGCATTGATGATGTGACGGGACAGCACGGTTATTTGCTTTCCTTTATGATACGTCACAATAAATGGCGTACGGTGGAAGAACTTTTGGACAAAAGTCAGGACTGGCCGCAGGATATTGTCGAAAGCGGTATTCTTAAGGCTGCCGGTGACGGTGCACATGAAATGCTGCACGCCCTGTTTACCAAAAGTGATAAATGGGATGCCGGAACCTATGAAAAGGCAATGAAATACGCCCGCAACTCCACCACGCGGCGTCACCTTGATAAGATCAAACAGGAAGTGCTGGGTGATGGCTGGCAGATTGAAGGGGATGATACCGTCCGCCGTGTCCAGAATTTTGAAAGTCTGCCGGGCAGCCGCCAGAACAGCTTTACGATTTCGCATATTTTCAATTTCCGCTCCGCCGAGGTCACGCGTGTGACAACTGTCAACGGCAAGGATAAGGAATATGTGTCTTTTAAGGATTTCAAGGACCATCAAAATGATTCTCATATCCGCACGGCCTATGAGAAACTGGCTAAATTTACCGCCAATCCGCCGCAATTTGACGGCGCACATATGAATACGCGTAAACGCCCGTTGCGCGTCATTAAACGCCGCAATAACAAGGGCGGATCCTATCCGCGATTCTAATTTTTCAACGTCTTTCTTATTTGTCGTAATAATCTCTTAACTTTTATTTTCTATAATGAAACCGTAGCAAACGGGTTGATAGAATATAAAAGAAGAGGAAGGCCCTATGACGACAACTTACCCTGCCGAACAAATTCTGGAAGATGCTATTCGTGAACAAAATCTGGAGAAACTCCACAGTATTCCGCAAGGTGTTGATATTGATGAATTGAAGCTGGGGGAAGATTACGAGCATCCGCTTTATTTCCTGCAACGCCTGTATGAAATGGATGATCTGGACGAGGAATTCGTCAATCTGGCAGTCTCCGAATTGCTGGACCGCGGTATGCAAGGCCGTGAAAAACCGATGCGCGGGCAGCCAAGCCCAGCGGCTGGTGTGATTGCCGAACGTGTTCTGCCCTATGATACGACATATATGCTGATGAAAAAATCCTTCCGCGACATTCTGGAAGAAGGCGGTGACGTCAAAAACTTTATGCGCGAGATTGTGACGGAAGTGGGGGAGCTTTATAAAGATGCCGACTTTATGGAGTATCAGAAAGACGGCCCGTTGGTGCCGTTTGGCACGGATACCGGCAGCATACTGAACATGCTGATCAGTGTGATTTCCCATGCGGAAAAATCCGCCACGGATCCGGATTTGAAGTTTTTGGCACGGCACCGCAAAGATACGCTTGAGCCGCTGATCAGCTTTGTGGAAAACAAACATACCGATTTTGAAGACCGGGCACTGGAAATCAGTCGCACCAAAAATGAAGCCAAAAAGAATAACGGCACGTCAAATTTGCCTGTCGTTTTCAATGGCGAAAAATCGGATGCCAAAGAAAAAGGCAATGGCAAAACAGGATATGATGGAAAGCCCATGGTACAGGAAACAGAAAAAGAAACCGCAAAAGCGGTGCGTGCGGATCTGAACGAGAATTTTGTCGGGCAGCAACAGGCCAAGGACATGATGCGGGCAATATCGGCGCGCGCTGTCTTTGACAGTATCCGCCATAAGGATGGTGCGGAAGATGCACCGAAAGAGGCATTGCATACGCGGATTTCCGGCCCGACAGGGGTCGGGAAGACCACCTTTGCGCAATATTACAATCGTATGCTGACATCCATCGGACGCAGTAACGGTAAATTTGTTCATTTGACGCGTGAAAAAGTCGTCGCGACCCATATCGGTCAGACCGAAAATGCGATGAAAGAATTCTTGGCGGATGCGATGGGGGGCGTGCTCTTTATCGACGAGGTGCATAATTTGACGCCGGAAATGGGTGACGGTGAAAAACGCGATTTCGGTTTCCGTGTCGTCGAGGCATTGGTTGCCGTGATGGAGGAACAGCGCGAAAATATTACCATTGTTGTCGCGGGCTATGACGAGGATATCGAACGTTTCCTGAGCTCGGACAAAGGGTTGCGCGGACGTTTTGACAATGCGCTGGTGCTGGAACCTTATGGCGCGGAAGATCTGTCAAAAATCATGGATCATTTTGCAAAGATCAATCATGTGATTATCCCGGAAGATGTGCGCGATTATGCGGTTGAAGAGATCATGAAATATAAAGAGGCGGTCGGTGATCAATTTGCCAATGCTCGCGTGGTCCGCAACTTCGTTGAAAAAATGCCGACGGAAATGGCGCTGCGCATGATGCCGGATGCCGATGATGATGCAATCGCGGCGGTTGAGGCAATGAGCTATGAGGAGCGCAATACCGTGACAAAAGCGGATGCCAAGGCCTATATCAGCCGTATGCATGCGACGACCGAGCAGAAAGAAGTGAAGCGTCCGATCGGTTTTCACGCACAGTTTTAGAGTCTCTGTCCGGCGTCAGGCGGCAGCCTGACGCTGCTCGACAGCATCATCAAGGCGCGCCAGTGTTTCTTCTTTTCCAAGAATGGCTGCGACATGGGTAATGGAAGGTGAACTTCCCGTGCCTGTCAAAGCTGCGCGCAGCGGCATACCGATTTCAGGAAATTTCAATCCGTTATCTTTGACAAAGTTTTTGACTGTGGCCTCGACTTCCTCTGCGGTGAACTCCGCCTCATTCAGTACGGCGAGTTTCTGCTTCAATCCGGCAAGGCGGTCGCGGGCGGCATCGCCGAGAATGTCTTTTGCCTTGTCGTTGAGCGGCAGCGGACGGCTTTGCACGTAGAACAGTGCCTCATCGGCAAGATCGGTCAGACGTTTCGCACGTTCTACCAGATCAGCCATACCTGCCGTCATCCATGCCACAGCCTGTTCCGTCGGGGCATGTCCGAGTTTTTCCGACAGGAACGGTATCAGTAATGCGGCAAGCTCTGCCGCAGGTTTTTCCGCCATATAATGGGCGTTGATGCTGTCGAGCTTGTCGAAATCAAAGCGCGCGGCGGATTGGCCGATATGTTCCAGATCAAACCATTCAATCGCTTTGTCGGTGGGGATGATTTCATCATCGCCGTGGCTCCAGCCAAGGCGCAGAAGATAGTTGCGCACCGCTTCGGGCAGATAGCCCATATCGCGGTATGATTCCACGCCTGTTGCGCCGTGACGCTTGGACAGTTTTTTACCATCCGCGCCGTGAATGAGCGGCAAATGCGCAAAAACAGGCTTTTCCCAACCCATCGCATCATAGATCATGATCTGGCGGAAGGTGTTGGTCAGGTGGTCATTGCCGCGGATGATATGGGTGATATTCATGTCATGGTCATCAACAACGACGGACAGCATATAGGTCGGCGTTTTGTCGCTGCGCAGCAGCACCATATCATCCAGCTGTGTGTTTTCAACGCGTACTTCGCCCTGTACGGCATCCTGAATAACGGTTTCGCCTGTTTGCGGGGCTTTGATCCGTACAACCGGAGCAACGCCTTCCGGCGCTTCGGACGGGTCGCGGTCGCGCCAGCGCCCGTCATAGCCGGTGCTGCGGCCTTCGGCGCGCGCTTTTTCGCGCATCTCGTCCAGCTCTTCCGGTGAGCAATAGCAGTAATAGGCTTTTCCTTCGGCAATCAGCTGTTCGGCGATTTCGACATGACGGTCGCGGCGTTCAAATTGCGAGACCGCATCGCCATCCCAGTCCAGTCCCAGCCATTTCATGCCTTCATAGATTTTTTCAATGGCATCATCGGTGGAACGCTCGCGATCCGTGTCTTCAATACGCAACAGGAATGTGCCGCCGTGGCGGCGGGCGTAGAGCCAGTTGAATAAAGCGGTGCGTGCGCCGCCGATATGAAGATAGCCCGTGGGGGAAGGTGCAAAACGTGTGATGACACTCATAGCTTCTATTTCTTTCCTTATGTTCTTTGCCGTTGTTTTCCTTTATAAAATGGATGATGGAACAATTAAAGCGTTTTTTACGGAATGCCTCTGTGCAGGCGGCGGAAATTCTGAACGCCGAGCGCGAAAGACTGCCGCTGTGGCTGCCGGTTTTTATTGGAATCGGCGCGGGCGTTTATTATGCCTTGCCGCAGGAGCCGCTGCTGTGGGCGTCTGTTTTGTCGCTCGCCATATTGGCGGTGTTGCTGTTATTGCTGGCAGGAAAGCCCGTTTTGCGGGCGGTTGTGCTGTGCCTGTTTGTGACATTGCTGGGATTTTCCGCTGCGGCACTTCAGGCGCAAAACCGGAAAACGCCGATGCTGGAAAAACGTGTCGGTCCTGCGATGGTCAGCGGCACGGTCGCGGAGGCGGATACGCTGCCGGAGAATAAAGGCTGGCGGATTATTTTGTCGGATGTGGCGCTGGAAAAACGCCCGCCGGAAAAAACGCCGGAGAAGGTGCGGCTGCAAATCTATAAAAAAGCCTTTGACGGTGACATTCTGCCGGGGATGCGTATTTCCGTCCTTGCCATTGTCAATCCGCCGCCGTTGCCGGTTATGCCGGGGGCCTTTAATTTCCGTCGCCAGATGTATTTTGACGGGCTGGGCGGGACGGGCTATGCGTTGGGCCCTGTGACTCTGGAACAGGCCGCCGGAAAAAACGGCTGGTCGCTGTTTTGGGAAAAATTGCGCAGCAGCGTGCGCCGTGACATTGCGGCGGCTTTTCCTGAAAACACGGTGACGGCCTCTCTGGTCTCTGCGCTGTTGGCAGGGGAGCGTGACGGCATTTCAAAAGAGACATGGGAGAATATCCGCGCGGCAGGGCTGTCGCATTTGCTGGCAATCTCCGGCTTGCATATCGGTCTGGTGGCCGGATTGCTTTTCTTTGCTTTGCGTGCGGTTCTGGCTTTGTCGGAACGGTTGACGCTTTACTGGCCGATCAAGAAAATAAGTGCGGCTTTTGCGCTGTGCGGCAGCATCGTTTATTTGTGTCTGGTCGGTGCGCCTGTCTCGGCACAGCGGGCGGTGATGATGACAGGGGTTGTGCTACTGGCGGTGATGTTGGACCGCACGGGGCTGACAATGCGGCTTGCGGCTTTGGCGGCGGCGGGTATTTTGCTGCTGACGCCGCATGCGCTTCTGAATGCGGGATTCCAGATGTCTTTTGCCGCCGTGGTTTGTTTGATCGCCTTCTATGAAGCACTGTCTGAAAAATGGAAAAGCTGGTACCGGCAGGCCAGCGTCATGCATCGTTCAGCGCTGTATTTTTTCGGTACGATTTTGACAACAGTGATTGCCTCGCTGGCGACGGCGCCGTTTTCCCTTTTTCATTTTCACCGCGTTGCAGGTTTGGTCAGTCTGTTTGCCAATTTGCTGGCTGTGCCCTTGACGGCTTTTCTGGTTATGCCTGCAGGGATTGCGGCATTGATTTTGATGCCGCTGGGGCTGCATTACTGGCCGCTGCAATTGACGGGCATCGGCGTTGATATGATTTACGAGATTTCACGTGATATCGGGGAAGGCGGAAATGCGCTGATTTACGCACCGTCATGGTCTCTTTCTGCCTTGCTGTTGATCGTGGCGGGCGGTTTATGGCTGTGTCTTTGGCAATCAAGACTCCGGCTGTGCGGATTTGCACTGATTGCCGCAGGTATTTTTCTGGCCGTTTATACTGCGCCGCGCCTGCAACCCGATATTTATATTTCGGGCCGCGGCGATTTGGCGGGATTGCGTCTTGAAGACGGAAGACTGGCCTTATCATCGCTGCGCCGTGAAAAATTCACAGCCGGACAATGGCAGCGTCATGCCGGTTTGCGGCAGCCGCAGCCGGTCTGGCCGGAAGAGGGGGAGGCGGGAGAGGATCTGCAATGTGACTGGCTGCGCTGCCGCTGGCAAAAGCATGGAAAGCTCATTATTATTGTGCGTAACCCGCTGGCGTTTTTGATGCTTTGTGATGCGGAATCCGCGCCGCCGGATATTCTGATTGCGCCGCAGGATGCCGTGCCGCATGTATGCCGTGCGGAGACGGTGATTGACCGTTTTGATTTATGGCGCAGCGGCAGTCATACGGTCTTTGTAAAAGACGGGGATGTGCGTGTAAAAACCGTTGCGCAGCAGGGTGGAATACGTTTATGGTCGCCGGAACATTTTGTGAGAGAAAATGACAAAAACAGAAAAAGCAGCACAGCAAAAATTCGCTGATATGGCGGATGTGATTGCGGAGATGTCCCCTTTGCGGCGCTGTCTGCTGATTTTTGCTGTAGGGCTGGTGACAGCTTTGGCGATGCCGCCTGCGGGTCTGTTTTTCGTGTTATGGGGGACATTGCCGTTTTTTTATCTGACACTGACAGATGCTGCTAGCCGCAAACAGGCTTTCCTGCGCGGCTGGCTGTTCGGGGCAGGATTCTTTCTGGGCGGGCTGTTCTGGGTGACGCATGCGCTGTTTGTCGATCTGGCGGCATGGTGGTGGATTATTCCCTTGGCGCTGTTTGGCATCCCTGCCGTTTTAGCTGTTTATACGGGGTTTTTGGGGTTTGCCGTTTTTCAGGTCTTGAAATATAGCAGCCGCATTGGCGGTGTGTTTGCCTTTGCGGCGCTGTGGTGCATCACGGAATATCTGCGCGGGGTTTTGTTTACGGGGTTTCCGTGGAATCTGTCCGGATATGCATGGATGCATTCTTTGGCGGTGCTGCAGAATTTGTCATGGGCGGGTGTTTACGGTCTGGGCGCATTAACGGTGACAAGTGCCATGATGACGGTTTTTGTATTTTTGAAAATCGGCAAGCGCCGTGCCCGTGCCGCATTGGCGGTGTCGGTTGCGCTGCCGCTGCTGATGTGGGTGTGGGGGGCGTGGCGTCTTGCGCAGGCGGGTGAAACCGTCTTCCATGACAAGGTTATGCTGCGGGTGGTGCAACCGAATATTCCGCAGCATGAAAAATGGATGGCGGAGAAACAGGCGGAGAATTTTCAAAAGCTTTTGACGCTCTCTAATGCAAAGAATCCTGCGGATATTATCATCTGGCCGGAAACGGCCTTGACGGCTGATATTGATGCCTTCCCCGCGGTCGGTACGGCATTGCGGAACGGGTTGCCTGCCGATGCGGTGCTGCTGACAGGGAATATTTTCAGCCGTCCGGATGAACAGGGCAGGGAGCATTATTACAATAGTCTGATGGCGTTGAATATCCGCACGGGCGAGAAGGCCCAGTATCCGAAATCACATCTGGTACCGTTCGGGGAATATGTGCCGTTTCGCAGATTTGTTTCCGTTGCGGCATTAGGGGCTTTATTGTCGGGGTTTGAGGATTTTCAAGCCGGTGACGGCCCTTACATGGCGTCTGATTTCGGTCTTCCGTCATTCAGTCCGCTGATTTGTTATGAGGTCATTTTCCCGGGTCGTGTGACCGCGGCAGGTCAAGAACGGCCTGCATGGCTGTTGAATGTGACCAATGACGGCTGGTACGGGGATACCCCCGGGCCGTATCAGCATTTTGCCTTTTCACGTGCCCGGGCGATTGAGGAAGGGTTGCCACTTATACGTGCCGCCAATACCGGTATTTCCGCAGTTATCGACTCTTACGGGCATGTTTTGAAAGCCGTGCCGCTTGGAGAGACGGGGGTGATTGACCTTGCCTTGCCCCGTGCTGTTTCACCCGGTTTTTATGCGCGGCATCACGAAACGGTTTTTGTTTTTGTTGTTTTTTTTCTGATATTGGCGGCATTTCTATCACGCAAGAGGATATAACATCATGAAATGGCGCTGTGAATACGATTGCATTACTTTATTAACAATGCTATAAAAATAGCTCTGAAGATTTAAGATAATTTTTCTGGATAATATTTAAAAAAGATAAAGATCATGCCAAAAAGGAAAACAAGAGGACGACCCGCAGGTGAACCCGTACATCCTGTTGACGTACATGTTGGACAGCAGCTTCGTTCACGCAGATTATTGCTGGGTATGAGCCAAAAATCTCTGGCGGATGCCGTTGGGCTGACATTTCAGCAGGTACAGAAATATGAACGTGCCTCGAATCGTATTAGCGTTAGCCGGTTATTTGATTTCTGCAAAGTGCTGGACGTCGATTTTGATTATTTTATCGACGGTTTTACAGGCCGCGGTCGTGCGCGCCCTGAAATTGCACGGCAGGGGATGGCCGATTCTGACGGTCAGGCCGCTTTCGAGCCGGAAGACAATATCATGGTCAAGCGCGAGACGATGACGCTGGTGCGTGCTTATTACAGCATTGAAGATGAAAATGTGCGTAAGCAGCTTTTGCAGATGATCCGGACGATGGCGAAATCAGGCGGTGATAAAACCGGCTATGTCGAACGCCGCGGACGCCCGCGCAAGAGCGACAAGTAATAATCAGTTTTTCAGATCAGCTTCTTCATTCAGCGCTTCGACATCCTTGCGGGTGAAAAAATACTGCCGCCCGCAGAATTCACAGGTAATATCGATTTCCCCTTTTTCATCCTGTGCGTCTTTCCGCTCTTCCGCGGACAGGGTTTGCAGAACATTGGAGACGCGTTCGCGTGAACAGCGGCAGACATGTTTGATAGGGGTGGGGGGATAGATGCGTACGCCTTCCTCATGGAACAGGCGGTAAAGAACATCGGCTGAATGCAGATTGGGTGCCAGCAATTCCTCGTCACGGCAGGTCTGCATCAGGATTGTCGTACGCTGCCAGTCTTCCTGCCGCTCACTTTGACGGTCAATATCCGCCTCTTGCTCCGGTGTTTCCGGGATGTACTGCACCATGACCGCACCGGAACGCCACTGGTCGTCCTGCGGGTGGATGGACATGCGGATGGCGGTTCTGATTTGCTCGGATTGCTCGAAATAATGCTGCACCGCATCCATCAGGCTATTGCCTGTCAGGTTAACAATTCCTTGATAACGCTCGGTATTTTCGCCCTGATCGACGGTGAAAGACATGTAGCCGCTTTCCAGCAAGTGATAATAATTATGATCCTGCTGATGATTGGTGTGATCCATTTGTGCAATTTCATCAGGGTCAAAGGCGGCATAGGCGCGGATGTGGCCTTTGGCGTTCACATCGGTGATGATGGCGCGGATCGGTCCCTCGGCCTGAATTTGCAGTGTAAAAATGCCGTCATATTTCAGCATGGCGGCAAGCAGCAGGCTGAGCGTGACCGCTTCGCTGAGAAGATAGGAGACGGGCAGGGGATAATCATGCAGCTCGATAATCTGCTTGAGGGATGGCCCCAGCCGTACCATACGTCCGCGCAAACCGGTTGATTCAAGACTGAAAGGCTGGACAACGTCATCATCAATGATGCCGCTGGTCTCTTTTCCGCCTTTTCCGATCGTGATGGCCATTGCCCGCCTTACGTATTTTTTTATGTTTTTGCATTGCCTTGCAAATTTCTACTGAATGAAGAACTATATGAAGGAACGGGTCTAGAATCAAGGAATTTTAAGAACTTGGAAGAAGACAAAAAGCCCCGCAGGGTACAGAAAAAACCGAAAAAAATCACACCGCGTTATCTGGATAATGTGGCGGCTTATTACCTTGCCCGTTATGCCAGCTCATCCGTGAATTTGAAACGGGTGCTGATGCGGCGGGCACAGCGTTCCTGCGCATATCACGAGTCTCCGCTGGAAGAAGCGGAGGAAATGATTGATGCGCTGGTCGAAAGATATTGTCAGGCGGGATTTCTGAATGATGAAAGCTATGCGCTGAATCTTGCCCGCACGTTGCGCGCAAAAGGAAAATCGGCCCGGATGATTCTGCAGAAAATGTACGAAAAAGGCATCGATCCGGAATTGGCACAGCAGTCATTAAAGGCCACGGATAGCAATCTTCTGGAGAATGCGGAGACGGTTGAAGATGCGGAAGATGTTGCCGCATGGCGTTTTGCGCGGCGGCGCAAGCTGGGCCCGTTTCGCGCTGCGGCAGACCGTTCCGATTACCGTGAAAAAGATCTGGGGCGTCTGGCGCGCGCCGGATTTTCCTACGGCACGGCGCGCAGCATTCTCGATCAGGATGATGTGCCGGAAGAGATTGCCGATCTTATCCGTTAGCTGTATCGCCGTTAATGGAGACGCTGGAATAACCGGCTGTAACGGATATTTTTCAGCCCGTGCCATATCAGGCATCCCAAATTCCGGGGATAGCGGAAAAATCCGTCGCCCAGCGGGCAGGCATTGCCGACACCCTCGGTAGAGAAGAAGAGGAGTTTCGCCTGACCGATCAGGTTTTCCTTGGGAACGAGGCCGACTTTGTTGGTTGCACGGCTGTCGAGTGATCCGTCACGGTTGTCCCCCATGACGAAATAGTGACCGTCAGAGACTTCATATTCTCTGGTATCGTCATAGAATTCCCAGTCCGACTTTTCGTAGATGTAATGTTTGACGCCGTTCGGCAGCGTTTCTTCATATTTGGAATAGACATCGATCAAGCCGTTTTCGCCGCGTTCCTCGGTGGCCACGAATTCGCGCGGGACGATTTCATCATTAATATACAGCAGGCCTTCGCGCATCTGGACTTTATCACCGGGCAGACCGATGACACGCTTGATATAATCGACATTCAGTTGGTGAGGCTGGCGGAAAACAACAATATCGCCGCGTTGCGGTTCTTTCTCCAGAATGCGCCCTTTGAAGGCCACAAACAGCCAGTCAGGGAAAGAATAGCGGCTGTAACCGTAGGAATATTTGGAAACAAACAGATAGTCACCGACCAGCAGGTTCGGATACATTGATCCCGACGGAATATTGAAAGGCTGGAAAATAAAAATCCGGAAACATAAGGCGATGAGTGCGGCGAAGACCAGAACGGGAAGCAGGCCGTAATCCTCTTTAATCTCCTGTTCGTCTTTCTCGTCGGTATCGTCATCTTCCGGAACGGCTTGATCCGCCTCAATGGCTGCGGCGAGTTCTGCCGCGCGCGCTTCTTTTTCACGCTCCCGCAATTCCTGCTCCGTCACCGGCGGCGGCAAAATCTTTTTCGTCGTTTTGGCGGCGGTTTTTTTAGCTGCTTTTGCCGGTTTCTTTTTCGGGGCGGTTTTCTTTTTCGCCGCAGTTGTTTTTTTTGCGGCTGCGGCAGTCTTTTGTTTCTTTTTCGTTTCCGGCATTGTGCTTATCCGTTCTTTCTTGTCGTCATAATCATCATCCATTTTGCGGCGGACCGGCGGAAATGATGACAAATGCAGTCGCCAGATCTTTTTCGTCGCTGAGACTTAGATGTAGCACAGCCGGGCAGCCTTCACAAAGTGTTTTGATGTAATCCGCCGTGCTGCCGCTGACACTGATATGCGGGCGTCCTGCCGCGTCATTACTGATATTGATGTCCTGAAACCGGACTCTTTCTCCGATCCCTGTACCGCAGGCCTTGGCCAAGGCTTCTTTGGCCGCCCAGCGTTTTGCGTAATAGGCGGTTTGTGCGTCTTTGCCGTGACGCTTTTGTGCCAGTGCCTGTTCTTCTGCGGTAAAACAGCGGTCCAGAAAACGCTGTCCTTGTTTGTCATGGACCTCCGCAATGCGGGACAGGCGGATGATATCTGTGCCGATGCCGATAATCATGCGGAGCCGCCTTTATTGCTTCCGGAGGGACGGTTTTTTTTATGCTGTGTGATTTCCGCAACCAGTTTCCCTGCTTCTTTTTCGGCTTTGGCGGCGCGTTTTTCAGCACGGCGTGCAAGGCGTCGTCGTCGTCGTGCCTGATATTCCTTTACCAGACGGCGCAACGGAAAAAAGACAACAAACCAGACGATAATCGCGCAAGGGATGGAGCCGACCAGAGCCGGCCAGAAAAATTCGGCGGGCGCATCGCGGATCTGATGCAGGGGAAGACCGGCGCCGCTGCCGGTCAGGGCGGGATTCTCTCCTATGATGAAATGGCCGAGCTTGTAAATCAGCCACCAGATCAGCGGAAATGTCCAGGGATTGCCGACAGCCGTGCCGAACATTGCCGCCAGCAGCGAGCCGCGGATGGCAAAGGCCAGCACAATGGCAATGATGAAATGAAAGCCCATCAGCGGCGTAAAAGAGACGGCGGCACCCGAGGCGAAGCCTGCAGCAATCATATAGGGTGTGCCCTGCAGCCGTCCGACACGGTGTTGATAATAGGAGGCAAGACGTTCCCATCCCATTTTAGGCCAGAGAACATCTCTGGACTTTGACAGCCATGATTTCTTTTTGCGTCGTTGAAACATGCGGGTTTATCTTCTTAAAGTCTGTCGGGCGCTATTTATCGTCCTTTTGTACGTTTGACGGAGGCGATCTCGGGCGTTGCCCGCAGCGCTTTGATAATTTCTTCCAGATGTGCGGCATCATGGACAAATACGTCGACGAGTATATCCCAGAAGTCCGTTTGCCGGTTAATAATTTTTAAATTGGTGATATTGGCGCTTTTTTGACCGATCACGGTGGAGAGAGTGCCGAGGCTTCCGGGTTCATTGGCCAGTACAATCGACAGGCGGCCGATATGGGTTTCAGGTGTGTCTTCGCCGTCATCCCATGAAACATCCAGCCAGCGTTCCGGTGTGTCGGCAAAGGATTCCAGACTTTCGCAGTCAACAGTGTGGATGGTCACCCCTTTACCTGTGGTAACAATACCGACGATTTTATCGCCCGGCAGCGGGTGACAGCAGCGTGCGAAATGCAGTGCCATACCGGGGATCAATCCCTTGATCGGCATCGGCGAGGCTTTGCCTTTACGCTTTTTCTGTGCTTTCGGTTTTGTTGATGTTTCCAGCTTGGGCTGTTTCAGCTTTTTTAAATTGGCGGCAGCCTGTTCGGGGAAGGCGGCTTTGAAAACCTCCCGTCCGTTGATATGGCCGGAGCCGACACCTGTGTACAGCATCTCGACTGAGTCGGCCTTGAATTGTTTCACGACGGAGGAGAACGGTTTCTCCTGAAAATCGACGTTTTCCTGCCGGCAGATTTTTTGCAGCATGGCTTTGCCGAGATTGGAATATTGTTCGACCTGCTGCATGCGGACAAAGCGGCGGATGCGCGCATGCGCCTTTCCGGTGACGACAAAGCGCTCCCAGTTCGGGGAAGGGGTCTGTTTGTCCGATGTGCGGATTTCAACCTGGTCACCGTTTTGGAGTTGCGTGTTCAGCGGCACGATCCGTCCGTTGACCTTTGCGCCGACACAGGTATCGCCGACTTGCGAGTGAACGGCATAGGCAAAGTCAACCGGTGTTGCGCCCTTGGGCAGTTCAATCAGGTCGCCTTGCGGGGTAAAGCAATAGACCTGCTCCTGAAACAGTTCCAGTTTTGTGTGTTGCAAAAATTCTTCGGGGCGCGCGGCCTGTTCGACAATATCCATCAATTCGCGCAGCCAGCGGTATTGCTTGCCGCCTTTTTTGGCATTGCCTTCCGTATTTTTATAAGCCCAGTGTGCGGCAACGCCGAATTCGGCCTCTTCATGCATTTGCGCTGTACGGATCTGCATTTCAATACGCTGGTTTTCCGGCCCGATCACGGTGGTGTGCAGACTGTGATAGCCGTTGGCTTTCGGAATGGAGATATAGTCTTTAAAGCGTCCCGGTACGCTGGGATAAAGCCCGTGAATAATTCCCAGCACATGATAACAGGCGGAGACATCATCCACGATTACGCGGAAGGCCATAATATCGGAGAGCTGCTCAAAGGAGACATTCTTGCGCTGCATTTTCAGCCAGATGGAATGCGGTGTTTTTTCGCGCCCTGTGATTTTGGCGTCGATATTGGCGGCCTTCAACTGTTTTGTCAGCTCTGCGATGATTTTGACGACGACCTGTTCCCCCTCTGAACGCAGAAACTCGAGGCGTTTGGCGATACTTTCGCGCGCTTCGGGATTCAGATAGGTAAAGGCGAGATCTTCCAGTTCTTCCTTCCATGTATGGATACCGATGCGCTCGGCCAGCGGCACGTAAATCTCCAGCGTCTCGCGTGCGATGCGTTTCTGTTTATCCGGTTTGGAAATATGGTGCAAAGTGCGCATATTGTGCAGTCGGTCGGCCAGCTTGACCAGCAAGACGCGAATATCCTCCGACATCGCGAGGATCAGTTTGCGGAAATTTTCGGCCTGTTTTTCTTCAGGGCGCTGCAGCTCGATCTGGCTCAGTTTTGTGACGCCATCGACAAGCTTGCCGATTTCATCGCCGAACAGGCTGCTGATTTCTTCGATTGTGGCATCGGTATCTTCGACTGTGTCATGCAACAGCGCCGTGATGACGGAGGCGGTATCCATTTTGAGTTCGGTCAGAATGGCGGCAACTTCCAGCGGGTGCGAGAAATAAGGATCACCGGAGGCGCGGGTCTGCGTGCCATGCATTTTCATTGCATAGACATAAGCGCGGTTCAGCGCATTTTCATCCATATCCGGATCATAGGCTTTTACGCGATTGATAAGCTCGTATTGACGAATCATGCCGCCGCTCGGTCTCTTTCAGTTTTTTGTTTTTCCGGAATGCAAAACACCCGCCGGACATTATAGCCTTAGGCGGGTGCTTTTTGAAAAGAAAATCGGATTTTAAAAGATTTTATTCTTCTTCATCCGTGCCGGCCTCTGTATCGGCATCTGCCGTTTCGGCGTCAAGATCTTCAACGGCTTCGCCTGTATCTTCGTGCATGCCGCTTGTTTCCAGCGCCTCTTCATCGGCGATCATCTCCATATCGTTCATTTCGCCTTCCATCAGGTCGATCACATCTTCTTCGTCTTCTTCGACTTCGATGACTTTCTGGTGGCCTTTGATCATGCTTTCTTTCAGCTCGGGCAGCTCGACAGTTTCGTCGGCAATCTCGCGCAATGCGACGACCGGGTTTTTATCATTGTCGCGATCGATTGTCAGTGCAGCGCCGGAGCCGATTTCGCGGGCGCGCTGCGAAGAGAGCAGAACCAGCTCAAAACGGTTCGGAACTTTTAAAATGCAGTCTTCTACGGTAACGCGTGCCATTCTTCATAACCTCTGTTAAATGTCGTCTTTAAAATCCTTGCGGCGGCTGGCCTTGCGGAAAGCCTCTCGCGTGCAGAAACTATACGATTTTCCGTGCCGATGCAAGTGTTTATTCGCAGCTTTTTCTCTCAGTCATCCGCCGAAGGTTTTATTTGCATTTCATGTGATAAAATATAAGCATAAATAATCTTGACAAATGTCAATGAAATGCATACAAATCGGATGCGTTGTAAAAGTTGTAGAGTGGCTGTGATTGTCGGAGACGGCACGGAAATTCCACAAAATACGCGTAGTAATGCCCGGTTGTTTTAATGGACGAACACCCCGGTATTACTGCCGCCCTGGGGAGGGATTAACAACTTGACGAGAAAAGGTGAAATCTACGGCTCGACGTTGCCGGAAAGTATCTCTGTACGCAAAAAAAAGAAATAAGAACAACAAGAAAAATAAGAAAACTGGAGAAGAAGATTGACAAAAAATCCCTTTTATATCGAAGAGAAAGTGGCGGTTTTTATTGATGGTGCGAATCTTTATGCCGCAACGCGCGCGCTCGGATTTGACATTGATTACAAACTTTTGCTGTCCTGGTTTAAAGAAGAATCGCGTCTGGTGCGCGCCTTTTATTACACGGCGATGTTTGATGATCAGGAATATTCACCGATCCGTCCGCTGGTCGATTGGCTGGATTACAACGGTTATACGATGGTCACAAAGCCCGTGAAGGAATTTGTTGACCAGAACGGCCGCCGTAAAGTCAAAACCAATATCGATATTGAGCTGGCACTGGATATGATCGAGCTGGCCGAGAATGTTGACCATGTCGTGCTGTTCTCCGGTGACGGCGACTTCCGCCGTTTGGTAAAATTTGTTCAGCGCAAGGGCGTACGGGTAACGGTGGTCAGTACCATCCAGACATCGCCGTCCATGGCATCGGATGAATTGCGCCGTCAGGCTGACCAGTTTATTGATCTTGCCGATATCCCGGCTTTGATCGGTGACTATATTGATGCGGAAGATAAAATTCTCTATTCTGAAGACGCACAGGATACACAGCCGCTTCCCGCCTGACGATTTCAGGAGCGGCAGCATCCTGTTTGCGAAAGCCGTAAAAACAGGAGAGAATCGTGTCCGCAGCCGCAGCACAGCAACAATTCCACCACTATGTCGCACAAGATTGCGGATTATGTCCGCGGCTTGCCGCATTCCGCGCCGATAATCTGCGCCAGTTTCCCGATAAATTCAATGCCCCTGTGCCGTCCTTTGGCGCGGATAATCCATCCTTGCTGATTGTCGGTCTGGCACCGGGGTTGAAAGGTGCGAATTTTTCCGGACGTCCTTTTACCGGCGATTATGCCGGCGATACGCTTTACGCCGCTTTATTAAAATTCGGCTTCGCCGCAGGTGTGTATAAGCGGGAAAAAGACGATGGTATTGTGCTGAAAGATTGCCGCATTACCAATGCCGTACGCTGCGTGCCGCCGCAGAACAAGCCCGAAGGGGAGGAGATTAAAACCTGCGGCAGTTTTTTGCAGCAGGAAATCGCCGACATGCCGCGTTTGAAGCTGGTGGTGGCGCTGGGCGGTATTGCCCATAACAGCTTTTTGCGCATTCTCGGACTGAAACAGAGCGCATATAAATTCGGACATGGCGCTTTGCATGAATTGCCGGGCGGACCGCTCTTGCTCGACAGTTATCACTGCTCCCGCTACAACGTGAATACGGGGCGGCTGACGGAAGAGATGTTTGACGATATTTTCCGCAAGGTAAAAGAGCTGCTGAGTGCAGAAAAGCTTTGAATTCTGGCGGTTCTTATGCCATAAATCAAATTCGGTTTAATAAAAATTAAGGGTGGATGACATGCACGAATTCCGGACACATCATTGCGGTGAGCTCCGCGACAGCCATCAGGGCGAAAAAGTCAGGCTGTCAGGCTGGATTCACAGAAAACGCGATCACGGCGGTTTGCTGTTTATTGATCTGCGCGACCATTACGGTATTACGCAATGTGTTGTCAATATGGACAATGATGTTTTCAAATCGGTGGAGCATCTGCGCCTTGAAACCGTCTTGACGATTACGGGTACGGTTGTTGCGCGGACGGCTGAAACGGTGAATGACCGGTTGCCGACAGGTAAAATCGAAGTCAAGATCGAGGAAACGACCGTACAATCCGAGCCCGAGCAGCTGCCGTTGCAGGTCAACAGCGATGAGCCCTATGGCGAGGAAGTACGCCTGCGTTACCGTTTTCTGGATCTGCGCCGCGAGCCGATGCAGCGCAATATCGCGCTGCGTTGTGAGGTGATCCGTTCCCTGCGCGAGCGCATGTGGGCGCAAGGTTTTAAAGAATTTCAAACCCCGATTCTGACGGCAAGCTCGCCCGAGGGTGCCCGCGACTTTCTGGTGCCGTCCCGTCTGCATCCGGGAAAATTCTATGCCTTGCCACAGGCACCGCAGCAATTCAAACAGATGTTGATGGTCTCCGGTTTTGACCGTTACTTCCAGATTGCGCCTTGTTTCCGTGATGAAGACAGCCGTGCTGACCGTAGCCCCGGCGAATTTTATCAGCTGGATATGGAGATGTCTTACGTGACGCAGGAAGATGTGTTCAACGCGATTGAACCCGTCCTGCACGGCGTGTTTGAAGACTTTGCCGATTTCACAGGTACGAAGCGCAGCGTGACGCCTTACCCGTTCCCGCGCATTCCTTATGACGAGTCGATGCTGAAATACGGCAATGACAAACCTGATTTGCGCAACCCGTTGGTGATTATTGATGTCACGGAAATTTTTGCCCGTGATGATGTCGAATTCCGTGCCTTTAAAGGCGTGATTGAAAAGGGCGGGGTTGTCCGCGCCATTCGTGCGCCGAAAGTCTCCGATCGTCCGCGTAGCTTTTTTGACAAGCTGAATGACTGGGCGCGCGGCGAAGGTGCAGTCGGCCTTGGCTATATTCTGTTTGACGGCAATGAAGGAAAAGGGCCGATTGCAAAATTCGTTCCCGAAGCCGCACAGACCGCTCTGCGCGAATTGGCCGGTATGGAAGACGGTGATGCGATTTTCTTTGTCTGTGACAAGGAAGCAAAAGCCGCACATATGGCCGGTCTGGCACGTACGAAGATCGGGCAGGATATGGAGATTATTGAAGAAAACTGCTTCAAATTCTGCTGGATTGTCGATTACCCGATGTTTGAATTTGACGATAAAACCAACAAAATCGAATTCAGCCATAACCCGTTCTCGATGCCGCAGGGTGGGCTGGATGCGTTGGAAGGCGGGGATCCGTTACAGGTCAAAGCTTATCAGTATGACATCGTCTGTAACGGCATTGAATTGTCATCCGGTGCCATCCGGAACCACCGCCCCGATATCATGGAAAAAGCTTTTGCGATTGCCGGATACGACAAGGCCGCGCTGGAAGAACGCTTTGGCGGGATGCTGTCTGCTTTGAAATTCGGCGCACCGCCGCATGGTGGCCTTGCCCCGGGTGTAGACCGTATTGTGATGCTGCTGGCGGATGAGCCGAATATCCGCGAGGTTATCGCCTTCCCGATGAACCAGCAGGCGGAAGATCTGTTGATGGGCGCTCCTGCGACCGCAACGGAGCCGCAGCTGAAAGAAATTCATATCAAGCTTGATCTGCCCAAACCGAAAGTGAAGGCGACCGCCTGATGGCGAACAGAAAGACGAAAATGCGCCGAACGAGGCGTAAACAGTCACCGCAGATTGCGGTGACACCTGCCGTTTTACTGGCTTTTCGCTGTAAATGGCGCTATGCCGCGCCAAAAGGCGTGTTTACCGGATTGTGGATTGAGGGCGTTCAGCAAAGATTCGGCATGACAGCCGGCAGTGTGCTGCGCAAGCCGATGAATGAGCTTTAATTTTTATCAGTGATTGAATTTTTGCGGTTTACGCCCGCGTTTGCGGTAATTTGACCCCGCATATTCCCCGCCGACCAACCACAGTATAAAGGCAATCCCCAGCAGGCCGCCCAGTGGGCCGGCGATGTCGGTTGCAATATCGCCATTAATGGTATTGCTGTCATCGCTGATGGCGCGTGCTTTGCCGGCGGTGTTGCCCTTATAGTCATCGGCGTTTGCCCCGATCCGTGCGCGGCTTTGATCCAGATCGGCGTAATCGGGCGCTTCAATCCCTGCAACGCTTTCCATTGTGCCGATATCTTTTTCAAAACGGTTGAACAAGTCGCGGACATTGCTTTCATTCAGGCGTTCATCAACAACCGCACTATAGGCAAATTTTTCCGCCAGATTGTGCAGCTGGTCTTCGGCCTGCCCGATTTCCTGTTTGGCGAGTGTGACATCGCCGTAGAGTTCTTTTTCTTCATCACTCAATCCGACAACATCCTGCAACATATCCGGCGTTTGATCGATGGCGGCGAGGGAGGCGAACTCCATATTCTTCTGGTCAAGGATTTGACGCTGTTCGGCCAGAACATTGAACATACGGTCATATTGCTGCAAGGCGATTTCCTGCCCTGCGCGGTTGTCATTGCTCGGCGGGACGGCGAGCTCGTCAATCATCAGCCCCGCGCCGCTACCGATCAGGAACAGCCCGCCGCTGAGAATGCCGGTCATCAGAGTTAAGGCACCGACTTTGTCGCCGGTACTCATTTTCCTGTTATCAAAAAGGTTTTTGCCGTTGCTCTCTGTGTCGTGATCCATCTTTTTCACCTTGATTAATAATTAGTGCCGCAGTTTTGAGTGACGGCGCAGATTGAGACCTTTTTCGGCCGTGACAAATTCCTTGCCGATAAAGCCGAGCAGCAGCAGCGGCCACAGCATAAGACCGCCTAATCCGGTATAGCCCATCGTCACAGATCCGACGTTTTTGCGCGTGTTTGTGACAACTGCTTGTGCCAGTCTTGTTTCGTCACTGACACCGGCTAATGATGCGGGGCGGTAATGATCTAAATCACCGAAGTCAGGTTTCGCAAGGCCTGTCAGGCTTTTGTAGTTGCCAACGCGTTTTTCGAAAGCTTCGGCCAGATCGCGGGTGTCATCTTCGCTGAGGCGTGCATCAATAGTTGTGGATACCGCAAAAGATTGTGCCAGTGCGTTAAAAGCGTCACGTTTTGTCGATATTTCCTGCTCACTGAGCGGGTTGTCTGTATTGGCGGCCTGATAGTTTTTCAGTGTGGCGGGCATGCCTGAGCCGTCATTCTGCAATTCCCGCAGCGTGTTATATTGTGCTGTCAGATCGGTCAGCATGACATTATATTGTTCCAATGCCTGCATTTGTCCGGGTCGTTCATCATCGCTGAGGGGGAGGTTTTCATCGATAGCCATACCGCCCAGCGCGCCAAACACACCGATCACACCGCTGAACAAAGCACCAAAGAACAGATTCTCTCCAGTGAAGTATTCGCCGACAGTGCGGTCATCGAAGATATTCGGTTTTTTCTGTTTGTTTTCCGTACTCATATTCTTAAACCTTAATGTTTGAATTGCGGTTGTTTTTTATAGGGTTTTTCCGATGCCCAGCTTTCCAGCCGGCGGCGGTTTGTGGCAATGCCTGCCATCATAAAAGCGCCCAGCAGAATGCCGATGGCACCGCCGCCAAAAAATACATCTTTCCGCAGTAAATCTTTGCGACTGCTTTCATCAATCGCAAGCGCGGTTGCTTCTATTGTCGCGTGTTGTTTTACAACCTTGCGTGCCTCATCCAGATCGGAAAAATCGGGGTCATAGCCTGTGAAGCGTTCAAAATCACCAATGCGGTTTTCGAAGGCTGCTGCAAGTTCATGTGCCTGCTGCTCATTCAGACGTTCATCGATGATCAAAGCGGTGCCGAATTTTTTACTAAGCGTTTCCAGATTTTGACCGGAGATGTTTTGTAGGTGACGGTTGGCGTCTTCACTGTTACCGATCAAATCCTGTAAAGGGGACGGTGTACCGGGCTTGTAGTCGCCTTTTGCGGCGGAGAGTGCATCAAGTGCCGCCGTATATTCCGTCATGGCAATTTCGGCATGGGGTTTGATGCTGTCATCCATGCTTTGCATTTCTGTCGCAATGGTGCCGCCTATCAAGCCGAATGCACCTGCAATCAAGAGCGAGATCATCCTGTCTGTCTTGCCATTATAAGGGTTATGCAGTGCGTCATCATAACGGAGCGCTTTTTTTGCAAAATTTTGTTTGATAGTCATCTCTTCAAAATCTTTCGGTTAATGCGTGTATTTACCCGGCTTTGTCGGTTTTGGCGTTTCCGTTTCCCAGCGGCGCAAAGGGCCGCCCATCATGGCAAACAGGATGGAGATCAGAAACGGCAGTACCGCTGCGCCGCCGCCGATCATCAGAGACGTGCCCTGCTCATGAGTCTGGTCTGCATATTTATTGATGCTTTGCGCCAGTTCTTTTTCGCTGACACCTTCAGAAGGCTCCCCCGCCCATGCGCGTGCTTCGTCCAGATCGTTGTAATCCAGTCCGGCTTTGAAAGAGGTCACTTCTTCAATGTCACCATGCGTGGTTTCAAAAGCTTCCATCAGGCTTTTGGCATCGGCTTCATTCAGGCGTTTATCCACATGTACCGATGTGACGAAGGCATCCAGCATGCTTTCATATTGTTTTTGTATTTCAATCGCACTGCCTTTATTGCTTTGATCTTCTTCCGTGAGCGGGATGATTTCTCCCAGCGACTGTGGCGTAAAATGGGCGGCGCTTTGTGCATCCTGCAAGGCTTTATGTTGCTGCTCAAGCTGCGTCAAGGCGGCCTGATGTTGCTGTACGGCGATTTCCTGCCCCATATGCGGCTGGTTATCAAGAGGCTTTAGGGTATCAATTGCGAAGGAGCTGCCAAAACCGAGCGCCGCGCCGAGAATGGCGGGAGGGATCACGAAGAGAATATCTGCTTCGCTCAGGTAATTTTTCATGCTGCGCTGATAGCTGTTGGCTTTTTTGGCGAATGATTTTTTAAGACCCATGAGGGCGGCTCCCGAATTGATACAATATTAGTGATTAAATCCCTTTTTTACCGGCTGTTCTTTCGACCAGCGGTCAAGCGGTTTATGGGCAAGCCCGCCCGCAATGGCAAGCAACCACGGAAACAGGAAAAGTCCCAATGCGCCGCCTGTGCTGAAGTTATTTGCGCTGAAACCGTCCGCCATATCATTGACGGCTTGTGCTTTTTTCAGCTCCGTTCCGTATGTGCTGCCATCGGTGCGTGCGCGTGATTCCATGATATCCGCGTAATCAATGCCATGTTCAAATGAGGTGACATCTTCAATCTGCCCATGTGTGGCTTCAAACTGTTCGGCAAGGCTTTTGACATCGGCTTCATTCAGGCGCGTATCGAGATGGACGGAGGTCACAAAGTCATTCAACAGGGAACGGTATGTTTGATTTTGCTGTTCCATTGTCGCGCGGTTTTGCTGCGCATCTTCGGGAATGTCGATGAGATTTTGCAAAGCGCTGACACCGGCGGGGGTATAGCCGCCCATTTCATTGAGTGCGTTGCGCTGTTCGGCCAGATTGGCCAGTGCCGCCTGATGCTGCTGGATCGAGATTTCCTGACCAATCTGCGGGCGATTATCAATATCGTCCATGGCATCCATGACGCCGCCGACACCAAAGCCACCGATACCGACGCCGAGGATACCGGTGAGAATACCCATGGTCAGCAATAATTCAGGACCTTCACCAACCACCTCTCCAAAACCTGAGGAATAGCCTTTGAGGGTTTTTGCAAATTTTTGTTTTATGCTCATCGTTTTAAAGTCCTTGTCGCATGTCTTGCCGGATTAATGGTTAAAACCGCTTTTTCGCGGTGCTTTTTTACCTGCTTCCCAGTCTTCCAGACGGCGGCGACCTGCGCCGATGCCCAGATATAAAAGCCAGGGGAGGAGGAAAACGCCGACGCCGCTGCCGAGATCACCCGCGAGGCTGCTATTGGTCTCGTTACTTTTATTGAAGACCGCCGTGGCGCGTTCTTTTTCATCCTGAATACTGACGGTGAGGGCGCGGGATTCGCTGATATCATCATAATCCGGCGCTGCAAATTCTGTGACGTCGTTAATCTGTCCGTGCTCGCTTTCAAAACGGGTCAGTAAATTTTGAATATCGGCTTCGTTCAGACGTTCATCAACCGCGACGGCTGTGATGAATTTTTCCAGCTGGTTGTTATAGCTCGTGCGCAAATTATCTATATCGGCTGTTTGTTCGGAAGGGGCGGTTGCTTCACCCAGCAATTCGGATAAAGCGCCCGGCTGTGTGCTGTGTGTGCGTCCTGTCAGCATATTATGTTGTTCTGCCAGCGTTGTGAGAACGGCATCATATTGCTGCAACGCCTGTTCTTGTCCGGCGAGAGGGACGTCTTCAATGGGACGGAGCGTATCCTGCAGCGGCCCGGAAGAAAATCCTGCAACAACGCCAAAGATGGCGGATAGTACGAAAGGGCCGACTCCGTCGGTTACGCGGACGCCTTCATCCCAGAATTTGTGAAAACCAAGCGCAGGTTTTGTAATAATTTTTTTGATACCCATATCACCACCCTTTAAAAACCGCGGATGTCTGCGAAGAAGAAACGCCGCAAGACTCGCCGTAAATATGTATTTTTCAATCGGGAGATATTACAATATATTATGTGATATGTCAATTCGATATACAAAATAAATGCCCGCAGGAAGAGGGCATATGACCGTTTTGCATGACCGGTGAAAATTTTTTCAAGGAAGAGAGAGGGGATGGGTCGCTTTTAGCAGCCTTTATCGGCGTATAAAGCTTTATCTGCGGCTTCATAAACCTGTTCAAAAGGCGTGCCGACAGGGCAATAGGCTGTGCCCATACCGGTTTTAACGGCAATATCCGTATTTTTCCACGGCTGCACAAGGGAACAGAGTGTTTCGCGGACAAAAACAGCCTTATCTGCGCCGTGTTCCGGCGTGGTGCTGGATAGAAACAGGGCGAATTCATCGCCGCCGAAACGGGCCGCCATATCAGTGTTTCTGATCAGCTTCAGTAATGTCCGTCCAACCAGTTGCAGACATTTATCGCCGGCGATATGGCCATGCGTATCATTAATGTCCTTGAATTTGTTGAGATCGAAAAGAACAAACAAGCCGCCCTGTTCGTTCTGACGTTTCATACGGTTCATGTCACGTTCAAACTCGGCCATAAAGCCGCGGCGGTTATAAAGCCCTGTCATTTCATCGGTCAGCGCCATTTTTTCCAGCGTCTGGATACGCTCTTCACGGCGTGCCAGCTCGGCCTCGGCATCGCCGATTTTCTTATAGGCGTGTTTTAACAGCGACATTGTCGCGCTTTGTGTGCGCCACCATGCTTCCGCTGTCTGTGGGTTGGGAGGTTGCTGGGTGTTATCCTGTGCAAGCATATCCGTCATGGCCTTATCCCTCAAGCCGTTTAACAAAATGACTAAAACATACCGACCGTTCTATTGTCAGGCCGTCATTTCCCCTCGGGCCTTAAAGGACAGTCTAGCACAATTTTATGCTGCGCGGCAATAAATTATAGCTAAGCATCTATTTTTAAAATGATTTTCCCGATATGCGCACTGCTTTCCAGCAAGGAAAGTGCGGTGCTGACATCGTCCAGCGGGTAAACAGCGTGAATAACAGGCGCGATTTTTTCAGTAGAAAGCAGCGGCCAGACGTTTTCCTGTAAGGCTTTGGCAATAATACTTTTCTCGGCAATGCTGCGTGGGCGCAGGGTTGAACCTGTCAGCACAAGGCGTTTGCGCATGATGTCAAAAATGGAAATTTCCGTTGTCCAGCCGCGTAGCCCGGCAATACTGACATGGCGTCCGCGGTCACGCAGGATTTTTATATTCCGCGGCACGTAATCGCCGCCGACCATATCCAGCACGACATCAATGCTGTTTTCGCCGAGTACCTCAACGAAATCATCTGTTTTGTAATTGATGGCGGTTGTTGCGCCCAGCTCCAGACAGGCAGCGCATTTTTCGTCGCTGCCTGCTGTGACGGCAACGTCGATACCAAGGGCAGAGGCGATTTGCACCGCAGCGGTACCGATGCCGGAAGAACCGCCATGTACCAGCAGTTTTTCGCCTTTTTGCAGTCGTCCGTGTTCAAACAGATTAACCCAGACGGTGAAGAAATTTTCCGGCAATGCTGCAGCACGGATGAAGTCATAACCGTCCGGCAGCGGCAGGCATTGCAGGGCAGGGGCCGTACAATATTCCGCATAGCCGCCGCCCGAGACGAGGGCGCAGACTTTATCGCCTTCAGACAGGCCAGCCGTCTCTCCGTTGACGGCGACAACCTCGCCTGCGACTTCCAGTCCGGGAATGGTGCTCGCGCCCGGCGGCGGCGGATAGCGTCCGGCCATCTGGGCGAGATCGGGACGGTTGATGCCGGCGGCATGCACGCGTATCAAAACTTCGCCTGTTTGCGGTACGGGAACCGGTTGCGGCGTGACGCGCGCTTCCGCGTTTTCTCCCGGGTTCAGGAATTCCACTGCCTGCATTTTTTGTCCGTTCTCAGAAACCATTTTGCAATCCCGTCACTGTTGTTTTACGATTGTCTCAAATCTACATGACACATGCGGAGAAAGAAACATGGTTTTTGATCTGGAAGAGGCACCACGCAAGAAAGAGGGCAGCGAATTCCCGCGCAATCTGGAAAAAATGTCGGTGGGGGAGTTGAAAGAATATATTGAGGAACTCAAGGCTGAGATTAATCGCGCCGAAGCGGATATGAAGAAAAAGGAATCCTCAAAAGCGCTTGCGGATTCCGTTTTTGGCGGTAAGGGAGATTGATAAAACAAACGGGCGCGCATTATGAAATGCGCAGCCCGCGAATTCTTTGATAAAAGCGATAAGTCAGTTTTTCAGTTGCTGACCGGGGCGGCGTTCGAAACGCTG
The DNA here is from genome assembly GCA_013285465.1 of Pseudomonadota bacterium. Classification (NCBI taxonomy): domain Bacteria; kingdom Pseudomonadati; phylum Pseudomonadota; species Pseudomonadota bacterium. Next base: position 1,786,693 of record CP053449.1, on the reverse strand, counting down.
ATTGGCGATGCCCAGAATTGTGCGCGCATTATCGTGATGTGCACCGGCCTTTTTTTCAATTCCCGGTCTTACGGCATTTTCAACCTGCGTGCGTTGATCTTTATATCCCATTTGACTTACTCCTTCACACCTTAAACTCTGAATATCGTTGCGCTCAATCTTAATCGCTATATTTTATGTTTACTATTATATGAATAATATGGTTAAAGAACGGTTAAATACGAAGAAAATTGATTAAGATTTTTCTTTCTTCTTCAAAATGTTGATTTTAAAGAAAATAATTAGGCGTCTTTATAGGAAAAGCCCGGTCAAATGACCGGGCTTCCAAAAAATCTGTTATCTCTGTGCTTAAAAACCTGTTAACGCGTCAGTCCGTGAACGGTTCTCGGTCCCGAGAGGGACGGGGCCACACCAAGAGCTTTGCGCACATCACTGTGGTAATCTGCAGCAATTTGCATGATCGCAGGTTTTATGACGTCTTCGACCGCTTTGATCGATTGTGAGTATTTCATGGTACGTCTCCTTTGCTCTTTGGCAGTTGGCTTTTTATTATAATGTGATTATGTAAGCACATTATAGGATTGATTCGGTTAACAAGTCGTTAAAGACTCGAAACGAAAACATCCATAGCTTTATCATGTCCCAGTTTATGCATTTCGTCAATAAACCGGTAACCTGCAAACTGCTCTTTTTGGTCAAGATCAAAGGCGATGGCACATAAATGCCCGACTTTCCGGGCTTTTCTTTCTGCCGTTTCAGTCACATATTTTTCGCGCGTTTCGGTAATGGCAGGCTGTGAATAGCCTTCCATATCAAGTTTTGCCTCCAGCAGCGCGTCGGCCAGAAGCAGGATAAACTTTGCGGGCTGTGCGGGGTTTACGGCGGTAATCCCGACATAAACATCTTTTGTTTCGGGCACATAGCTGAATTCACGCGGTGTTGTGATAACGCGTATTTTCAAGCTGTGTTCCGTAATCATTTCGACCAGCGGGAAAGACATACTGCTTTGGCTTAAAACTTCCAGAGATTTCTCAATCATGATCTGCGGATCGGGCGTGGAGCTGCGGGTGCTGTCCGGCGCAAGAATCTCATCAAGGTTTTTGAAAGGATCGTTGTCGCTTGCCGACATATTCTTATTCTCCCATCCAGTAGTAATTTACGGCATTGTGCGGGAATGCAATGTCGCGGAGCAGAAGGTCCCGTTCAATGAAAGACAGTCTGCCTTCCGATGAAACCCGAACGGTCGCCGAAATCAGGCAGCCGCTATAGAACAGCGTGCCGCGTATAATGAATTGGCCGGGGAATGATCCGGCCTCGATTGTCAGCGGTTTATGGCTGTTTTTAACATTTTTTTGCTGTGCGGGGTCAAGTGACTCAATGCCCGGCATTTTTTCCGGGTCTTTGATCAGATAGATATCGCCATCGCTGCCGCGCACATGGGAAAAGAAAAACTCCAGATAATCAACGACGTTTTTTTCCGTCAGTTTAATCGGGGATTCTTCATTAATGGCATAAATCGGGTTTGCTGTGCCATCGAGCGGAATAAAAACATTGCCGTCACTAAGATATTCCATGCTGAAAGACGGCATTGTCGCGTAATTGACAAGGCGGTAAAGGTCGAAACGCGGATAGAACGGAAGATCGTCCCAGACGATTTCCGTGAATTCTTTTGAGAACACAATCGCGTTCGGATCAGTACCAAGCCTGTCCAATACCACGGAAACGTTCTCTTTTTCTAATTGCTTCCAGACCATTATCGTTTAAGTTTCATTCCAAGAAGACGTCTTTGACAAGCAAAAGTATAGCAGTAAAAAAACCAAAAGGAAAACCCTGAAAATGCGAAGAATTTACGCATATCTTTTTTCGTCGCCGATTTCAGCGACATGGGACAGGGCTTCAAGGACGACTTCCGGTCCTGCGGAAGGGAGGAAAGCCTTTTCCGACAGGATGCGGCGCCATTTCTTCGCGCCGGGCAGCCCTTGAAAAAGGCCGAGAATATGACGGGTTATATCATAAAGCTGCGCGCCTTTTGACAGCTCGTCTTCAATATAAGGCAGCAGGGCGCGGATGGTTTCATGGCGGCTGCGCAGGGTTTCGGCAGGCGTGCCGAAAACACCTTCTTCCAGCGTGGCCAGAAAATAAGGATTTTGATAGGCTTCGCGCCCGATCATCACGCCGTCACTGTGTTGCAATTGTTCACGGACATCATCCGGATTATCAATCCCGCCGTTCAGAATGATTGTCAGATGCGGGAAATCCTGCTTTAAACGATGGACGATATCCCAGCGCAGCGGCGGTACTGTGCGGTTTTGTTTTGGGTTCAGCCCTTTAAGCCAGGCTTTGCGGGCATGGATGATAAAGACGTCACAGCCGCCTTTTTCCGAGATTTGGCCGATAAAATCACACAGAAAATCATAGCTGTCATATTCATCGACGCCGATACGGGTTTTGACGGTGACGGGAACATCAACGGCCTCATGCATTGCGGCGACGCAATCCGCGACCAAAGCCGGTTGTTTCATCATGCAGGCGCCGAATGCACCGCGCTGGACACGGTCGCTGGGACAGCCGCAATTAAGATTGATTTCGTCATAACCGGCGGCTTCGCCCATTTTTGCGGCTTTGGCCAGCTCCTGCGGGTCGCTGCCGCCAAGTTGCAGGGCAACAGGATGTTCCGCCGGGTCAAATTGCAGAAAACGCGCGGCATCGCCGTGCAGTAAAGCGCCGGAGGTTAACATCACCGTATATAATAATGCATGGGGGGAAATCAGACGCAGGAAATAGCGGTCATGCCGGTCCGTCCAGCCCATCATCGGGGCAACGGCAATGCGCCGGTCGAGAGGCTGTTTGCCCCCCGTGCGATTGCCTTGCGGTATTTGTTTTTGTTGAAACACCATAATGGTTCTGTTTAATATAGGAAAAACATGGATAATTCAATATATATGACAAAAAAATCCCGTTTTTCCGTTTTTAGAGCGGCTGTGCTGGCGAGTATTCTGGTGCTTGGTTTCGCGGTGACGCCTTGCACGGCCAAATTAACAGGTGCAGAGGCTTATTATGCCAGTCTGCGCGATGCCAAGACCAATCTGCGCAGCGGCCCCGGTGCGCGCTATCCGGTGAAGTGGATTCTGACGCGGGAGACGATGCCGGTGAAAATTATCCGTGAATTTGATGTCTGGCGGCAGATCGAGCTGTTTGACGGAGAAACCGGCTGGGTGCATATGAATCTGCTCTCCGGCAGGAAAACAGCGATCATCCGTGATAAAACACGTGAAATGCGTGCAAAACCTGCGGAGGATGCGCGGATTCTACTGCGGGTGGAGCCGGGGGTCATCGTAAAGCTTGACCAATGTGTGAAAGCATGGTGCAGTATAGGCGTTTCAGGCTATGAAGGCTGGATACCTGCCGCGGCGCTTTGGGGCGATACGGCGGCGGAAGAAAAATCGAAAGAATGAAGGAATAATGGATACACCCACAATGACCGAACGCACGGAACATGCAAAAAAATTGCATAGCCATATTGCAAAGATTTTGCATGTAGGGGAAAAGATTGACCGCGATAAAGCGCTGCATACGATTTTGCTGTATGGCGGTATGCTGGCGGAAACGCTGTTTGAATATGAAGAACCCGATATTGTGATGGAGCAAACCTTTTTCCGGATTGCCGATCTGCTGGAGACGGAGCCGGAACAGGTCGAGATTGAGCAATTGCTCGAATTTCTGCCGGATATGGTTGAAATGGATTTCTTCACCGAAAAAGGGCGGCATATTGCGCGTGAGGCGGAAAACCAGCTGGATAAAGGTCTGGATGACGTGCATGAAATTGTGATCGGGTTGATTATCAGTGATTTCCCCGAATGGCATGAACATGGCGCGATTGATATGACGGTCGCGCGCTGTTTGCGGGTATTGATGGAAACGGTGATTACCTGCGCGATTTTTGAAACCGCCGCAAGCGAGTTTTGCGACATCCTGATTGATGATTTCATCAGCGAAGGCTGGGGCGTGGATATTTCACTGGCGGCACTGGCGGCATTGGCGGCGGTTTACGGGCTGGAGGGAATCGCGGAACAAAAGAAAAACGCTGCGGTCACGGAAGATGACAAGAGAAAGCTGCATGATGATCTGGTGAAAGTCATGCAGGGCGAAGTGAACCGCCATGCGACCGGAAAAGACAGTAAATGGACGGCGCTGAATCCGGTGAATGACGAACAGGATAACAGCCATTACCACGAAATGCTGGAAGAGCTGCGGGAGCCGATCGAAGATTTCTTCGAACATGTCGGTTTCGGTGATCTGATGGGGCGTGCAGTGGCTGTGGCCAAGGCGGCCGGACGGCTTGTTGCCGCCAGTACGGCGGATGACGGCGGCTATATGCCGGGGCCTGTCGGGCAGATGATTGTGTTGCGCGGTTTGCATGCGGCTTTAAGCAAGCGCGAGGATGCCTGAGGCAGGCAGGGTAATTTCATGGAAAGCAAAAAAATGACAGATAACGGTGCGGAGACGGCTCTTCACCCGATGGCGGAGATTCTGGATGATCTTTGTGCATTGGCGCGTGCGGCGGGTGCGGTGGAAAAACAGATTTTTGAAGGTGATTTTACCGCCGAAATAAAACAGGACGGCAGCCCCGTGACCATCGCCGATCAAAAGGCGGAAGAGATGATCGTTAAAAAACTGGCGGAGCTGGCACCGCAGATTCCGTTTCTGGGCGAGGAATCTGTTGCGGCGGGAACGATTCCCGATATTTCCGGCGGCACTTACTGGTGCGTTGATCCGCTGGACGGTACCAAGGAATTTGTCGGCGGTGGCGGCGAATTTACCGTGAACATTGCGCTGATGGAAAATTTTATCCCTGTGCTGGGCGTGATCTATCTGCCGATGAAGGATGTTCTTTATGCGGCGGCAGGCCGCAACCATGTCTTTATGCAGGAAACGGGGACGCGGGATAAAACGCCTCTGACTGTGCGGAAACCGCCCGAAGAGGGATTGACGGTGATTGAAAGCCGCCGGCACGGTAATCCCGCAGCAATTCAGCGTTTTGTCAGCGGCTATAAGGTGGCGGCATTGGCGGCGCGCAGCAGTTCCTTGAAATTTTGTGCGATTGCCGAAGGTGTGGCTGATCTTTATCCGCGTCTTGCCCCGACTTGTGAATGGGATACGGCGGCAGGGGATGCGATTTTGCGTGCCGCCGGCGGGCATGTACTGGCGCTGGACGGTTCGCCGCTGCGTTACGGCAAGACGGAAGAACAGTTTTTAAATCCGTTTTTTGCGGCCTGTTCGGATGCGCTGAAAGACAGTATCGCCGCTGCGGCAAAAGGTAGCTGATATATTACTGCCCCATCGCCTCCTTTAATTCCTGAAACAGGTCTGCGCGTTTCTTTTCCCACTCATCCTGCGGCAGAAACTCTGCGGCGTCTTCTCCGGGCTTAAGGCAATATTTGTCGGTCCGCGGACGGTTATGCAGTTTTTGCTCATTTTTTTCCACATATTTGTAGATCAGCCTTTTCTGCGTGTCATCCAGCGTATTGTACAATGTTTTGTAAAGCTTGTAGCGCAACAAAAAGGCGACAAAGCTGTTGCCTGCGGCGGATTCCTGCGAGGGATGCGCGCAGCGTGCCATTTCCTCGCGGATAATCACAAAGGCCAGAAAGTAATTTTGCAGCATCTTTTTGACCAGTTCTTCATGCTGCAGATCATGGATGGCCAGATCACTTTGCAGCATGGTAAGAAAATGCTCTGACAAAACCAGCCCGTAAAGCGGATGCCTGTTCATATCATGCCAATCCTGCAGCCAGGTGAAAATGGCGCGCAAATCATCGCCTTTTCCGGCATTGGCCGCCGGATCCAGGAGTTCGGAGATTTTGTTCAGGACGAATATCTGCGTTTCATCGGCACCTTGCTCGCGGTCCATTTTGTCCAGTGCCTGATATATTGCCATTTTGCGGTGCTTTTGGTGGATATTGTCATCAATGGCATGAGCCGTGCCGCCGCAGAAAAACAAAAGAGCGGTGCAAAGGGCAGAAAATAGGCATCGGCGGTATATTTTTATGTGCGAAGGAGGTGTGGTCATTTGCTGTCCTTTTCTATGTCGGTCTGTCCTGTCAAATTCTCTGTGATCTCGGACAGGATGTTCTGCCGCGCAGTTTGCCAGTCTGTATCAGGGATAAAGGCGGCTGTTCCTGTATGGCTATGCAGGCAGAATTCTGTGTCGGGGGCGCGGTCTTTGCGCTGTTCTGCATTTATTTGTAAATTAGTGATAATCTTCGTCCTCTCGTCCGGAGGGAGGCTGTCGAATAGTGTTTTGAAGCGTTTGTAAAGTAGTGCGGAGGTGATGACAAACTGTCCTCCGGCAAGTGCCGACATATCCCGTGTTGCTGAAGGCGGAATTTGGCAGCGTGTAATATTCTCGCGTAGTAGCAAATGCGTTAGAAAGTAATCTTCGGCAGTAATATACTGTTCCTTGTGAATGGCGGGAGGCAGGTCTTTATCGCCCATTCCGGCGAGGATACGCTCCATGGTGATGGCTCCCATCATGCCAATAACAGGGCTTTTATTCGGATCAGTGCGATAATCTCGCGCCCATTCAACGATGGCAAGCGCTTGTGCTGCGCCCTCCGTATTGGTCTGGCTGCGCGCTATGCGGGTCAGTTCGTCTGTCATAAATGTAAAGGTTCGGGCGGTACCTTTTTCTGCCAGCATATCAGTGAGTGTCTGATTGATGGGAAGGTGGGCAAAACGCTTTCTGCGGGGTGCGGGCAGATGTTTTTTATCCGCGATGGCGGTCGTTGCTGTCGGCGTATTTTTTACTTGTTCCTTTACACCCTTCTGAAAAGATGGGAAAAATCCGGCGAGTGTGAAGGAAAGAAAAAAGACTAGAACACGTGTCGTATGGCGAAACAGGCCGCCTTTATTTCTATAGAGCCGCTCTTGTACGGGAGGAAAGAAGAACAGGGTTAACAGCCCCGCCTGCATTTGCATGAAATCCTTGGCTCCGCCCTCCCGGGAGAAGGATGTTAGGAATAGCAGCAGACAAATGATGAAAATTGACCAGAGACCTGCGGAATGCGTTAAAGGCTCACGGGGGCTAGCAGGTTTCTGGGGCGGCGGCTCATGTGAGGGCGGCGGCATTGTCGGGTCGCGTGAGGTCGTCATTTTTGTCCTTACAGTAAGAATGTCGAACGGTCTTTCATATTGTTTCAGAACAAAAGCGGCGTAGCAATAGCATAGCGGGTAATTATTGCCTTGCGTCACGCTTGAGAAAAGGCATGGAAATTACTGTAATTTCAGTTGACAGAAGGCAGAAAACACATTAGTTTGCCGTTCTTGATGCTCCAATATTTTTAATGATGACGAGGACGACAATGAAAAAGACAAACTCGATCGGCAAACAGGCTAAACGCGACCAGAAAAACCGCGTTGTACGCCGTCGCGACGGAAAAGGAAAAGTTCGCCTTTATGTGATCAATTCCGAAAATCCGCGCATGAAAGCCAAACAGTAATTTAAAACCTTAACAACCGCATTTCCCCAGAGGGGCCGGACGTCCATGCTTTCAAAACTTCTTGGACTTGTTTCCGCGGATATGGCGATTGACCTTGGCACGGCCAATACACTTGTCTATGTCCGCGGTCAGGGAATCGTTCTGAACGAGCCCTCCGTCGTGGCCATTTCCATGGTCAACGGCCGCCGTCAGGTATTGGCTGTCGGGGAAGAGGCAAAGCGTATGCTGGGCCGCACGCCCGGTAATATCATGGCTATTCGTCCCTTGCGCGACGGCGTGATCGCCGATTTCGATATCGCCGAGGAAATGATCAAGCAATTTATCCGCAAAGTCCACAACCGCCGCAGCTTTGCATCACCGCAAATGGTGATCTGTGTACCGTCGGGGTCAACGGCTGTTGAACGCCGTGCCATTCAGGAATCCGCTGAAAGCGCCGGTGCACGCCGTGTTGAGCTGATTGAAGAGCCGATGGCGGCTGCCATCGGTGCCGGATTGCCCGTGACGGAGCCGACCGGTTCCATGGTGGTGGATATCGGCGGCGGCACGACCGAAGTTGCCGTGATTTCGCTGGGAGGGATTGTCTATGCACGCTCCGTTCGCGTCGGTGGCGACAAAATGGATGAGGCGATTATCTCCTATATCCGCCGCACGCATAACCTGTTGATCGGGGAAAGCACGGCGGAACGTATCAAGAAGGAAATCGGCTCGGCCTGTCCGCCGGAAGACGGCGAAGGGCGCAGCATGGAAATCAAGGGCCGCGATCTGATGAACGGCGTGCCGAAAGAAATCGTCATTACCGAGCGGCAAATCGCTGAAAGTCTTGCGGAACCTGTCGGCGCAATCATTGATGCCGTCAAGGGTGCGTTGGAGCATACCGCGCCGGAACTGGCGGCGGATATCGTTGATAAAGGCATCGTGATGACGGGTGGCGGCGCATTGCTGGCCAATCTGGATTACGTGTTGCGTTATGCAACGGGGCTGGCGGTTTCAATTGCTGATGATCCTTTGTCCTGCGTTGCTTTGGGCACCGGACAGGCGCTGGAAGAGATGAAGATGCTCAAAGGCGTTCTGGTCGATATGTACTGAAGGCGATAAGCGCAAACAACATATCTAAAATTGCAGCGAAAATTAAGATGGTACTTACGGTGCCTGTGTTAGAATAGAAAACAGGCAGCGTATTTTTTTATGCATTGAATCAATATGTTATTGCTTTCCCGTCCGTGACTGTTTTAAGATGGGAATTGACAGAAAAGCGGAGCATATCCTTTGGTCAAAAAAAGCAAAAAGAACAGAAGTCTTTCCGTCGCATTTCCGGTTTCCCTGCAGGTCGTGCGTTTGCGGCTTGTGCCGCTGTTTTTCATTCTTTTGGCTGTTTCCATGGTCTTCCTGCACCGCGTCTATGACGCGCCGGTCGTTAAAATGCGTGTGGCGCTGACGGATTTTTTTGCACCGGTTTTCTCCGGTATTTCCGAACCGATCCAGAATGCCACGGGACGTATTGATGCCGTGGCGGGTATCCGCGATTTGCGGGCGGAGAATATGCGCCTGTCGGAAGAAAACCGCCGCTTGCAGCAATGGTATGATGTGGCGCTGCGTCTGGAGGCGGAAAACCGCAGCCTGAAATCACTGATGAATTTCAAGATTGAACCCGATTACAGCTTTATCACCACCCGTGTGGTTGCTGATCCGGGCGGCAGTTTTATCAAAAGCGTATTGATACCGGTCGGACGCAATGACGGCGTACGTGAAGGGCAGGCCGTGATGGGAGAAAAGGGCTTGATCGGGCGTGTCGTGGAAACAGGCAAAAACGCGTCGCGTGTATTGCTGGTGACGGATCTGAACGCCCGTGCCCCCGTGTTGATTGAAGGCACGCGGCATAAAGCTATTCTGACAGGGCGCAACGGCGATAAAATGGCCTTGCAGCATTTGCCGTTGGACAGTCGCCCCGGATTAGGTGCGCGTATTGTAACATCGGGTGACGGCGGTGTGTTGCCGCCGCATTTGCCGATCGGAACAATCGTTTCCAGAAACGGCGGCATGATCGAGGTCAGCCCGCTGGATGATCTGGATAAACTGGAATATGTCCGTGTGATTGATTTCAACGCCGATAGTGCTTTGTCCACCGGACATTTGAAAACGAAACCCTGAAGAGTAAAAGACGGATAGATGGTTAATATCTTTATACAGCGCAAGCAGCATGATGCGGAGGCGGAACGCCTGTTCTCGCCGATGGTGCCGTATTTTGTGTCTTTCGCAATCTTTTATCTGTGCATGTCTGTGCTGTTTTTTCTGAATGTGCTGCCGACGGGCTATGCATCTTTTACCGGTATGCAGCCGGCACTGCTGTTTGCGGCGGTGTTTTACTGGAGCATCTTTTACCCTGCGATTTTACCGTTTTGGGCGGTCTTTTTTCTGGGCATATGTTTTGACCTGATCGTCGGCCTTCCGGCAGGGGGGACGGCGTTTCTGCTGCTGGGGGCGCAATGGCTGATGCGCACGCAGCAACGCTTTTTGCTGGGGCAGTCATTTTTCACGCTCTGGCTTGCTTTCGGTCTGATGTGTTATGCGTTCTTATTCGCGCAATGGGCGGTTTTCAGCCTGTTTTCATGGCATATGATTCCGCTTGTGCCCGTTGTTCTCAACTGTCTTTTGACCATTCTGCTGTTTCCGTTTATTGTGGTGGCGTTTCACAAACTGAGGAATCTGCTGTTTGTCTTGCAAAAGCGCCAGCAGGATGCCAGAACAGCATAACGGCAATAACGCCTATCAAACAGATTTCGGGCTTTTAAAACCATGAGCAAAGGCGATCTGGAACGCTATAACTCTTTTTCGCGGCGCGCCTTTATTTTAGGCGGGCTGCATCTTGCCGGTTTCGGAATACTGACAGGGCGTCTGCTGCATTTGCAGGTGTCGCGGCAGGATTACTTTGCGACACTGGCGGATGAAAACCGCATCAGCATGAAATACCTGCAGGCCGGACGCGGACAGATCGTGGATCGTTTCGGTGTGCCGCTGGCCGTCAATGAGCAGGATTTCCGCGCCTTTCTGATTCCCGAACAATCTCCTGATCTGGAAGAAACGTTCCGCAAAGTACGTGAATATATTCCGCTGTCTTTAAAAGACGAGGAACGCGTGCTGCGTGACATTAAAAGCAAGCGCGCTTTTATGCCGGTTATGCTGCGTGACGGTCTGAACTGGGAGCAGGTTGCGCGTATCTCCGTCAATCTGCCCGATTTGCCGGGTGTGTCGATTGATGAAGGGCGGATGCGTGCCTATCCGCTTGCCGAGGCAACGGCGCATCTAATCGGTTATGTCGGACTTGTCGCACCGGCGGAGCTCACGGATGAGCCGATTATGGGGCTGCCCGGTTTTCGCATCGGCAAAACGGGTATTGAAAAATACTTTGATAAGGAGCTGCGCGGCAAGGCCGGAACCAGCCGGATCGAGATCAATGCGGTCGGGCGTGAAGTGCGTGAAATTTCCTCCATTCCCGGCAAGGACGGTGACCGTGTCGGCTTGACACTGGATGCGGAATTGCAGATCTACTGTCAGTCGCGTCTGGCACAGGAAAAAAGTGCCAGTGCGGTGATTATGGATGCTGTAAACGGGCAGATTTATGCGATGTGTTCCACCCCGTCCTTTGACCCGAATAATTTCACACGCGGCATTTCCGCCGAACAGTGGGAGGAGCTGTTATCCAGCCCTGCCGCGCCGCTGACGAATAAGGCGGTCTCCGGCCAGTATCCTCCCGGATCGACGTTTAAAATGGTGACGGCGCTGGCGGCGTTTAAATCCGGCCTTGTGAAAGCGGATCACCGTGTGCATTGCCCCGGATATATGGAGATCGGGCGGGATAAATTCCATTGCTGGAGCCGCGGGGGGCACGGCAGTGTTGATATTATACAGGCGCTGGCGCAGTCCTGTGACGTGTATTTCTACGATATTGCGCGGCAGGTCGGTATTGATAAAATCGCGGAGATGGCGCGCAGGCTCGGTCTGGGAGAAAAACACAATATCGAATTGCCGGGGGAAACGCCGGGGCTGGTTCCCGATAAAAACTGGAAATTGGGGCATTTCGGCAAAAAATGGCAGTTGGGGGAAACGGTGGTTTCCGCCATCGGGCAGGGATATATCCAGACCACGCCGCTGCAGCTTGCGGTGATGCTTGCGCGGATCGTCAATGGCGGGCGCGCCGTCAAGCCGACTTTGCTGCACACGCTGGGAACGGAGGTTATGCCGCAGCCGGAATTTAAATCCCTCGGTATTTCGCCGCATCATCTCGAGCTGGTCAAAAAAGGGATGGCAAATGTTGTCAATCATCAGAAAGGCACAGCTCATGCGTCGCGTATCGAGGATAAAGCTTTCCAGATGGGTGGCAAGACCGGAACGGCACAGGTGCGGCGGATTACCGCCAAGCAGCGCGCGGAAGGTGTAAAAAATGAAGACTTGCCGTGGAAACAGCGTCACCATGCTTTGTTTACGGCATTTGCGCCGTTGAAAAAACCGCGCTATGTCTGTGCGGTGGTCGTGGAACACGGAGTCAGCGGTTCAGGAACGGCAGCGCCCTTGGCGCGTGATCTGATGCTGAAGACCAAAGAAAGGGATCCGGCAAGTTGAGCGCGACATTTCAAAAACACGAGGAATTGACACTGCTGGCAAAGCTGCCGCGCTTCAGCTTTGGCCTGATTATGCTGATTATTATAACAGGGCTGATCGGTGTGGTGGCGCTTTATTCGGCGGCAGGCGGTAATACCGAACCCTGGGCGATGCGGCACGGCATTCGTTTCGGGGCGGGGCTGTGCGGTATGCTGGTTGCGGCTTTGATTGATATCCGCTGGTGGCTGCGTCTGTCTTATCCGTTTTATATTGCCTCCATTCTGCTGCTGATTGCGGTGGAGGTGAAGGGGCATATCGGTATGGGGGCGCAGCGCTGGATTGATCTTGGCGTGATCAAATTACAGCCGTCGGAATTCATGAAAATCGGGGTGGTGATGGCATTGGCGCGGTTTTTTCACGGCGCCAGTCTTGAGGATGTGAAACACCCGCTGTTCCTTGTGCGTCCGCTGGCATTGGTGGCGCTGCCTGCGGCGCTGGTACTGGTGCAACCGGATCTGGGAACGGCGTTGATGATTACGGCGGTTGCCGGGGCGATCTTTTTTCTGGCGGGGGTTAGTTACTGGATGTTTGGTGTTGTGATTGCCGGCGTGCTGGCGGCTTTGCCGGTGATGTGGCATTTCCTCCATGATTACCAGAAAAACCGTATTCTGGTATTTCTGGACCCTGAACGTGACCCGCTGGGGGCAGGGTATCACATTCTGCAATCGAAAATCGCGCTGGGGTCAGGCGGCATCGGCGGCAAGGGTTTTTTGAAAGGCACGCAAAGCCATTTAAACTTTTTGCCGGAAAAACAGACGGATTTTATTTTCACATTGATGGCGGAAGAATGGGGTTTGATCGGGGCAGCTGTTTTGTTCACGATTTTTGTACTGACAATCCTGTATGGTTTTCTGATTGCCCGCGCCAGTCATAATCAATACGGGCGCCTGATTGCCTCTGGAATTACCGTAAATTTTGCGTTATACGTATTCATCAATATCGCCATGGTAACGGGTTTGATTCCCGTGGTCGGCGTGCCGCTTCCGATGATTTCGAACGGGGGATCGGCGATGCTGGCGGTGTTGTTCGGATTTGGGCTAATTCTCTCTGTGGGTATTCACCGCGACGTTAAGCTTGCGCGCAAAGTCTAAGGGGGAGGCCGCTCCGCCGGAAACCGCCGTTCGGATTTGTACTGACGCAGTTGATGTAAGGTTTTAGAAAAATGAGCGAATTCAAACTGCTGCAGGACGGTGACCCGTCACCTTTCCGGATAGAAAATCCGGATGCGGACAGCCGTTTTGTTGTTATTTGTGACCACGCAGGTCAGAGCTTTCCCGCCAAGCTGGGGCAGCTTGGCATCCGTGATGAAGACAGGCAGAAACATATTACTTATGATATCGGCACCGAGGAGATCGGCCAATATCTCGGTGAAAAACTGGATGCGGTGACGTTTATTGCGCATTATTCGCGGCTGGTCGCGGATGTAAACCGTGATCCGTTCCGTTTCGATTTCGTGCCGGAGGTCAGCGACAATATCCCCGTGCCGGGTAATAAGGATATGTCGGCGAAAGAGCTGCGAGCGCGGATTAACGAAATTTACAAACCCTATCAATATGCGCTGGGCGATTGTCTACAGGGTTTCCTTGACAGGGGGGATGCGCCGTTCCTGCTGTCAATTCACAGTTTTACACCGGAAATGGACGGTCATAAACGCCCGTGGGAAATCGGCATTTTGTGGACGGAAGAAGACCGCGCCGCACCGCCGATGCTGCATGCGCTGCAAAAGAACAATCCCGGTCTGACTATCGGCGACAATGCGCCTTATTCTTTGAAGCTGCATGGCGGCCGCGATTACAGTAATACGGTGGAATCGCAGGCACGTTCACGGGGGATCCCGTCACTGGTTGTGGAGTTCCGTCAGGATATGGTCGATACACCGGAAAAAGCCGTAAAAATGGCGGACATCTTTCTGGAAAGCTTTCTGGAGGTGATGCAGGACGAGGATTTGTATCGCCTGCGCGCTTAATACCTGCTATCATAGCGGCGGAAATCGGCGCATTTCTTATCTTTCAAGACGGAGACAGCGAACATGGGAAGCCAGCTTCAGGGACGTACAAAAACCGCACATGGGCGTCGCCGCGCGCATCGCGCAATGTCTGATATCAATGTGACGCCGCTTGTCGATGTCATGCTGGTACTGCTGGTGGTTTTTATGATTACCGCGCCGCTGCTGACGGCGGGGGTGAAGGTCGATCTACCTGATGCGAAAGCCAAGGCCCTGCAAAAACATGACTCCACACCTGTCGAGGTCACGATTGATTCCAAAGGTGACATTTATTTCGGAAAGAATAAGGTCACGGAGCAGGAACTCATGGATAATCTGCGCCATGTCGCGCAGGAATCTCCGGAACAGCTTGTCTATCTCAGGGCGGATCAGAAACTTAGCTATGGCCATGCTCTGTCAACCATGGCGATTATCCAGCAATCGGGTCTGCCTGTGGCGCTGATCGCGAAATCACAACAGTAAAGGGAGGGCCCGGCGATGCGGCTCCGCATCATATCGCTGTCGGTTCTGCTACACATTTTTGTGCTGCTCGTCTTTTCGTTGAGCGCCAGCCTGATGTGGACAAAAAAACATGTGCAGCCGGATGCACCGCCTGTCTTTATCGAGATCAAAACCATTTCCGACCGTACCCAGACTGACAGACGTGCGGCGCAGAAAAAGCCCGAACCGAAAGATGCCGCCAATCAGGCGAAAAAAGATCAGCATAAACCTGCAATCAAACCGCCCGCACCGGATAAAAAACCGCCAAAAGCCGCGACCAGCAAACGCCAGACCGCAGAGCTGACCGCGCCGCCGAAGCCGCCGGATCCAAAACCGGTCAAAAAACAGGAAGAGGTCGAGCCGCCGCCACAGCCTGTGATCAAGCCGCGCGATGATCCGCCAAAGAAAAAGCCCGAACCGCCGAAGCCGGTGAAAAAAGCGACGCCGCAACCGGAGCAGGATTTTGGCTCGGTCTTGAAAAACCTTGCCGAAAATCAGGAGAAGACGGAACAAAAACCGATTATCAAAGCGCCGGAAGCGCCGAAAGACCGTCAGGATTTTTTGAAACGTCTTAATCTTGAGGATGAAGAAAAAGCAAATGGACAAAACTTGCCCCTGGGCGACAGCCTGACAATCAGCGAGGTTGATATGCTGCGCCGTCAGCTGGAACGCTGCTGGAATATTCCGATCGGGGCGCGTGATGCGCAAAATCTGGTGATTGATATCTATCTGCAGGTGAACCCCGACCGCAGTGTCCGCCGTGCCGAAATTGTTGACCAGCGCCGTTACCGCAGTGACGGTTTCTTCCGTGCGGCGGCAGACAGCGCCTTGCGTGCCGTGCATCATCCGGACTGTACGCCGCTGAATTTGCCGGAAAGAAAGTATGACACTTGGAAAGAAATTGTGGTAACCTTTGACCCGCGCTACATGTTTTAGATTCTCGCCATTCAAGGAACAGGACGTATAAAAACAATGTTTAGAACGACACGTATTTTTGCCGTGGCCATTCTGGCCTTTGCCGCTTTGGTTCTTTTCGTTTCTCCCGCACAGGCACAGTTGAAAATTGACGTGACAAGCGGAACGGTCAAGACCATTCCGATCGCGATCCCGCCGATGCATGGCGAAAAACAGGATCAGGCGGAGATGGGACGCGGTATTGCCCGTGTTATCCAGCAGAATCTGGAGCGGACAGGTCTGTTTGATGTGTCGCCTTCGGCTTTGAAAGTGCAGTCTTCGGCGGCGCTGAATCAGGGGCCCGATTTTGGCGGGTGGCGTGCGACGCGCGTACAGGCAGTGGTGTCAGGCATGGTTAGCCAGGCATCCGACGGGCGCTCCCGTGTGGAATTCCGCCTGTGGGATGTGTTTTCGGAAAAGCAGATCGCCGGTGTCGCTTATATGACGACGCAGGATAACTGGCGCCGCATCGCGCATATTATTTCCGATGTGATTTATAACCGCTTGACGGGTGAGGACGGCTATTTCGATACCCGTATCGTTTATATCTCGGAAACCGGTCCTGCCAACCGCCGTGTCAAACGTCTGGCGATTATGGATCAGGACGGTGCCAATCATAAATATCTGACAGATGGCCGCTATCTGGTGCTGACACCGCGCTTTTCGCCGTCGCAGCAGCAGATCACCTATATGGCTTACGTCAATGACCGCCCGCGCGTTTATATTTATGACATCGATACGGGCAAGCAGGAAATGCTGGGGAACTTCCCGGGTATGACCTTTGCGCCGCGTTTTTCTCCTGACGGACGCAGCGTGATTATGAGCCTTGCCAAGGACGGTACCAGTAATATCTATACGATGAATTTACGTTCACGCAAGGCCGTGCAACTGACCAGAACAATGGGGATTGATACCAGCCCCAGCTATGCCCCCGACGGCAAACGGATTGTGTTTGAATCCGACCGCGGCGGCAGTCAGCAGCTTTATGTGATGAATGCCAACGGTTCGGGTGTGCAGCGGATTACTTTTGGTGATGGGCGTTATGCCAATCCTGTCTGGTCGCCGCGCGGCGATTTGATCGCCTTTACGAAAATGCATCGCGGGCGGTTCTATATCGGTGTGATTCAGCCGGATGGCAGCGGCGAGCGCCTGATTACCGAAGCGCACCATGTTGAGGGGCCGACATGGTCTCCGAATGGCCGCATTCTGGCTTATTTCAAGGAGCGTCCGACAGGCCGCCGCGGTGAGCAGCGCTCGGCAAAAGTCTATACGATTGATCTGACCGGATTTAACGAGCGCGTTCTTGAAACGCCGCAAGACGGTTCCGACCCCGCATGGTCGCCGATTAACCCCTGACGGAAACAGCATGCTTTACCGTATCGCCGCCTTGCTATTTTTGAGCGTGATGCTTTATGCGCCTTACGCCTTTGCGGAGGGGCAGAGGGGTGATTTCCAGACATGGCTCAATCTATTGCGGCGTGAGGCGCTTGATAAAGGCATCTCGGAAAAAACCGTAAAAGCCGCGCTGCATGACGGTCTAAAACCGCTGCCTCGTGTGCTGGAACTGGATAAAAAACAGCCGGAAAATACCATTACTTTCCTCCAATATAAGAAGAACACGCTGTCCAATCTGCGCGTGCAGACCGGGCGTGTGATGATGCGCCGCCATGCGGCGGCATTGGGGAAGGCCAGCCGTGATTATGATGTGCCTGCAGCGGTCATTGCCGCGCTTTGGGGCATGGAAACCAGCTACGGCAATTATACGGGCGGCTTCAATGTTGTGGAATCTTTGGCAACGCTGGCCTATGACGGACGGCGCGGGGCGTTTTTTCGTGGCGAGTTGCTGCAGGCGCTGAAAATTCTGGATGAAGGACATATTGCCCCCAAAGCAATGAAAGGCTCATGGGCCGGCGCGATGGGGCAAAGCCAGTTTATGCCGTCCAGTTTTAACCACTTTGCCGTGGACGGTGACGGGGATGGACGTCGTGATATCTGGAACACGCATCAGGATGTTTTCTCCTCTGCCGCCAATTATCTGAAGCAACATGGCTGGCGCGCGGGCGAACGCTGGGGGCGGCGCGTGACGCTGCTGCCGCAGTTTCCTGATGAGAGAATCGGTCTTGATAAAGAGTTGACTCTGGCGGAATGGCAGGCGCTTGGCGTACGTCGCGAAGACGGGCGAGACCTGCCGCAAGTCGCGGGTATGAAAGGCTCCGTCATTAAACTTGCAGACAAAGACGTCTATTTGGTGTATAATAATTATAAGGTGATTATGCTCTGGAATAAATCCACATATTTCGCTACCGCCGTCGGTCTTTTGTCTGACAAACTCAGCTACTAAAAATCACAATCAAGGGGGATCATCCATGGCCCGCACCCTATCTACCATGAGTAAGATGTTTGGCAAGACATTCGCTGTGCTTTCGGTATGTGCCTTATTGGCAGGATGTTCTTCCATCGAGCTTGCAAGCCATTACACAAAACGTCTGGTCGCCGGACATGGAGGAACAGGATCGCAGGGTGATTTCAAAGTCGGCTCTCCTTATAAGGTCGGCGGTAAATGGTACCGTCCGCGCGAAGATTATAATCTGGTGCAAACGGGAACAGCCTCATGGTACGGCCCGGGTTTTCACGGCAAGCGTACAGCCAATGGCGAAATTTTTGATCAATATGCGATGACGGCCGCGCATAAGACGCTGCAAATGCCGGCAATTATCCGTGTGACCAATCTTGAAAACGGCCGCAAAGTGGTTCTGCGCGTCAATGATCGCGGTCCTTTTGCGCGGGGGCGTATTCTGGATGTATCGAAAGGGGCGGCGCAAAAACTCGGTTTTGTGAATAAAGGCACAGCACGCGTCCGCGTTGAAGTTTTGAAGTCGGAAAGTCTGCATGCCGCCGCTGCGGCGAAAAACGGCCAGTCTGTCCGGACAGTACAATATGCATCGGCACAGCCGCAACGTGCCCCGCGCCGTCCGGCAGTACAGCCGCATATCAGGAACACGCAGGTTGAAGGGTATCAGGTCGCGTCTATGGGGCGTTACAGCCCTGTTGTGAAACCTCAGCCTGTGGCAAAACTGGTAAATGATGCGCGGATGGATCTTGAATATGAACCGATGGGCAGCGGTAATAGCGGCGATTTGCCGGAAAGCCTGCAGCGCCCCGTCTTGACCAAACGCCAGATCGAGGCGCAACAGCACCATGATACGCGCGGACAAAATCTGAATACGCCGCCGTCATGGGAAAATAACACAGCGGCACAAGCGCCTGTCGCACTTGGAACGACGACGGCTGTCGGGGGGATATATGTGCAGGCCGGCGCTTTCGGTGATGCCGCAACAGCGGAAAATGTCGGAAAAAAATTATCCCATATCGCACCTGTCAGAATCAGCACGGTTGACGTAAACGCCAGACGGTTTTATCGTGTGCGTCTCGGCCCTTTGCAAAGCGTTGACACGGCACGGCAAGTTGAGCAAAAGGTCCGGCAGACGATGAACACCGACACGCGTGTCGTGATCGAGAAATAACGATAAGAACTGACGACCTGAAAGGCTGCCCTTCATGTTTCTGAAAAAAATGCGCTTTTTTTTCGCGCCATTCCTCTCCTTTTGTCTGATTGTCACTTTATATGTGACGGCGGCTGTCGCGCAGCCGCTGCAAAGCACGAAGGCGGAAGAAGCGATTGTTATCGACCATGAGACCGGTACGGTCTTGCTGGAGAAAAATGCGGATAAACGGATGCCGACCTCGTCAATGAGTAAAACCATGACAATTTATCTGGTTTTTCAGGCGCTGAAAGAGGGGCGTTTGAAACTTGATGACAAGATGGCCGTCAGCGAAAAAGCTTGGCGCAAAGGCGGCTCGAAAATGTTTGTCAAAGTCGGCGACCGCGTCAAAGTGGAAGATTTGATCCGCGGCGTGGTGATTCAGTCAGGGAATGATGCGACGATTGTGCTGGCGGAAGGTATTTCCGGTAATGAGGATGTCTTCGCGGAAAGTCTGACACAACAGGCACAGGCAATGGGGATGAGTAACAGTCATTTCGTGAATGCCAGCGGCTGGCCCGACCCTGATCATTATTCGACAGCGCGCGATTTGGCTGTGCTGGCGCGGCATTTGTTGACGGATTTTCCCGAATACTATCATTACTTTTCCGAAAAATCTTTCAAATACAATGACATTGAACAGCCGAACCGGAACCCGCTATTGTTCCGCAATATCGGTGCGGACGGCATTAAAACGGGTCATACCGAGGATGCCGGATTTGGTTTGATGGGGTCGGCCGTACGCAACGGACGCCGTCTCGTTGTTGTTGTGAACGGCTTGAAAAGCGAAGTGGAGCGTGCGGATGAATCTGCGCGTTTACTGGAATGGGCCTTCCGCAGTTTTGAAAACCGGACATTGATCAAGGCCGGGGAAACGGTGGATGAGGCCGCTGTCTGGCTGGGCGCAAAAGAGACAGTGCCGCTGGTGACGGAAAAAGATGTCTATGTGACTATTCCCGTTTTACAAACCGAGCGTGACAAACTGAATGTAACGCTTTCTTATGAGGCGCCGCTGGCGGCCCCGATTGCCAAAGGGACTGCGGTCGGAACGCTGAAGGTTGAGGTTGCAGGGCTTGAAACACATGAGTTCAAACTGGTGACGGGCGAAGATGTCGCGGAACTCGGCCTGTTTGCCCGGACCTTGGCAAAGGCCAAACAGCTGCTTTTAAACCGCTGATTTTTTCTTACAGAAAACGGTCCATAATATGCTCGGCGCGGCGTGCATAGGAAATGCCGAACAGCCGTGCATGTACGAGCAGAGCATAGATGTTGTAGATATCGCAACGCTCTTCAAAAAAGCCCGCACGGATCGGAATATGCTCGTTATAGCGGCGGAAAAAGGCTTTACCGAATGTGTCGAACAAGGTCGTGAAGGCGAGTTCAACCTCGGGATCGGCGTAATAGATCGACGGGTCAATAAAGGCCGCGATTTTATCTTCGACAGCGAGAATGTTGCCATCCCATAAATCGCCATGGATCAGGCGCGGCGTAGATATGTCCGTTTTACCGAAAATTTCGGGTATCTTATTGCAGAGTTTCTCCAGTTTTTTCATCTGGGCGGCTTTGATTTTTTCTTCTTCCAATGCAGCGCGCCCCATATAAAGCAGGCGCTGGTCGATAAAAAATTTAATCCAGTCATCGGAGCGGTCATTCGGCTGGATGAGTGAGCCGATGGTCGTATCACGTTCGAATCCGTAGAAATCCGCCTCCACCATATGCATATGGGCCAGAAGATCGGCGGCATGTTCATCGGCTTTGGCGCTGCGCTGCCAGTCCGCGGCAATATAGCTCATAACGATCAAAGTATCGGATGCATAGATAATATCGGGGATCGGCAAATCGCCTTTGTCATGGATATAGTTCAGCATAAAGACTTCAAGATCATCGCCGCCTTGCGGGGACATTTTGGCAACGCAACGGCTGCCGTCTGTCAAGGCCAGACGGTAGATGAAGGCATCATGGGCGGCGGAAAGCGGTGAGATGGTGACGATTTTATCTTCACCGTCAAGCGCATTACAAAGTTCCTGATAAAGCTCGTCAGGCAGTGTGGGCATGGCGGATGTCACCTCAGTTTTCCGGATTGCGCAGTCATGACATGCTCCAGCAACACTTCGCAGCCGCTATGCACCAGATCAAAAACATGCTGGAAACCGTCTTCATGTCCGAACCACGGGTCGGGCACATCCTGATGTTCGAAGCCCGGCAGGAAATTCAAAAAGAGTGCCAGCTCCGCTTTGCTGCCTTCGGGGCGGATACGGTCCATAAAATCATAATGGCTTTGTGACATGGCTAAAATCAGATCAAACTCCGTGAAGTCGTCAAGGCGCAGACGCCGCGCGGTTTGTCCGGAAAGGTCAATGCCGTTTTGTTTGGCCGTGATGATGGAGCGGCTGTCAGGCGGTTCCCCTTCGTGGTAACCATGGGTTCCGGCGGAGTCAATCTGCAGCTTTTCCGTGATGCCTGCCCGTCTGGCAAGCTCACGGAACACGCCCTCCGCAGTGGGAGAACGGCAGATATTTCCAGTGCAAACAAAAAGAACTTTATACATGGATGGCCTGTTTTTTTACAGTTGTTGTTATTATAGCGTCTCGTTTTTCTTATGCCTATAGATTAATATCTCATTTATGAACGTAAAAATAGAACCTGCAATATTATCATACGCGGCTGACGGACGGCTTTACAGCCCGGCCTTTGATGATGTGTATTTCCAACCCGAAGACGGGGTGGCGGAATCATCCTATGTTTTCCTGCAGCACAATAATCTGGAAGAAAGATTTAAGGGTTTACGGGCAGGGGATGTGTTCCGCATTGCCGAATGCGGTTTCGGTAGCGGGCTGAATTTTTTATTAACTCTTGATTTATGGCGGCGTACAGCCTCAAAAGGGGCACGGCTTTATTATCTCTCTTTTGAAAAACATCCGGTGCAGAAAACGGATATGAAGGAAATACATGCTTACTGGCCGGATTATGCTGCAGTATCACAGGAACTTCTGACGCAGTATCCTGCGGCGGTCAAAGGTTTCCATCGTCTGGATTTCGGTTCTGCACAGTTGCAGCTGTGTCTCGGGGATATTACGGAGATGCTGCCGCAGATCAAAACACAGATTGATGCATGGTATCTGGACGGTTTCGCGCCGGCCAAGAATCCGGCGATGTGGCGTGAGGAGCTATTCCGGCATATGGCGCGGCTGTCGGTGCAGGGCAGCACCGTTTCGACTTTTACGGCGGCAGGAACGGTAAAACGCGGGCTGCAAGCGGCCGGATTCCATGTGGAAAAAACGCGCGGCTATGGCAAAAAACGCGATATGCTGACCGGCACATATCAACGGGATATACCCAAAACGCAAACAACCGGCAGCGCCATTGTCATCGGGGCAGGTATTGCGGGGGCATCCTGCGCCTATGCGCTGGCCGCACGCGGGATGCCTGTGACAGTGCTGGAAAAGGCGGGGGAGGCAGGCAATGCGGCCTCGGGCAATCCTGTCGGCGTTGTCTATCCGCGCCTGACGGCGGCGGTCTCTGCGGCAGGAGATTTTTATACCCATGCTTTCTGCCATACCACGCGGATTTTAGCGCGGCTTGAGAATGAAAAGCTTTGGCGTAACAGTTCTGTACTAATGCTGGACGGCGGTGATGCGGCGGCGGCCAAACGTTATACCGGCATGGTGAAAAGCACGGCACTGCCGGAAGAGATGCTGCGCCCGGTTGATCGCAAACAGGCAACCGAAATTGCCGGTATTCCGCTTGCCAGCGGCGGCCTTTACTATCCTGATGCGGGGCTGGTCGCACCAAGAGAATTCTGCACATCATTGCTGGAGGCTTTTCCTGCGCAGGTCACATTGCGCAGCGGCGCAGCGGCGGAGAAAATTATGCGGCAGGACGGGGTTTGGCATGTTCTGGATGCGGCGGGTGAGATTCTGGCAGAGGCGGAACATCTTGTATTGGCAACAGGGCCGTCATTGACAGGTTTTTCCGAAACGGATTTCCTGCCGTTGCGCTATGTCGGCGGACAGATTTCCTATTTGCCGGAAAATGCGGCCTCTCGCAAATTGAAAGCCGTTATCACACAGGATGGCTATTTCCCGCCGGCTGTGGAGGGGGTGCATTATACGGGGGCGACATTTGAAAAATTGCGGGCGAAGGCGGAAACGCATCCCGTCACGGAAAAAGGACACCGGAAAAACCTGACGATGTTGGGTGGCTTTTTACCCGCCGCTTTTTTTGACGGGGTGACGCCGGAAGATTTACAGGGGCGTGCGGGGATAAGGACATCCGTTCCTGACCATCTGCCGGTCGTCGGGAAATGCCCCGTTGCGGCGCAATGGCTGGAAGATTATGCGGGGCTGTCCTATGGGCAGCTGACGGAAAAGCAGATTGATCTTGATAAGGCTGAAGTGCATGACGGGCTGTATCTATGCGGCGCGTTCGGGTCACATGGTATGACATCCGCGCCGCTGGCGGGGGAAATGATTGCCGCGCAAATCTGCGGCGATCCGCTGCCGGTATCCGAGAAAGTCGCTGCGGCCATCCATCCCGGGCGCTTTATATTGCGGGCGCTGAAACGCAATCAGAGCTGAAGAAAAGGATACAGTTTATCTTTTGTTTCTTTATTCCTGTGCAAAAGTGTAGTCTTTAGGTGACTGACCAATAAAAAAGAATGAGCCAAATGCCGGACAGACTTCTTCATAACACCGTTGCTTCCGATTCTGCGTTGGAAATTTTGCAAAAGACCTACGGTTTTGATCATTTTCGGGGCGCTCAGGCAGAGGTGATCGACCATGTGACAAGCGGCGGGCATGGTTTTGTCCTGATGCCGACAGGCGGCGGTAAGTCCCTGTGCTATCAAATTCCTTCTCTGCTGCGGCAGGGGGTGGGGGTTATTATTTCCCCATTGATCGCGCTCATGCAAAATCAGGTCGATGCTTTGCAGCAACTGGGAATTCGTGCCGCGGCAATCAATTCCGCCATCAGTCTGGGCAATATCTCTGAAACCAAAAACGCCATTTTGCGCGGGGAGCTTGATCTGGTCTATGTTGCGCCCGAACGGCTGCTGATGGATGATTTTATGGCTCTGCTGGCGGAATTTCCTATTGCCCTCTTCGCGATTGACGAGGCGCATTGCGTGTCACAATGGGGGCATGATTTTCGTCCGCATTACAAACAGCTCTCCGTGCTGGCGGAGAAATATCCGCAAGTACCGCGGATCGCCTTGACCGCCACGGCTGACGCACCGACCCGTCGCGACATTGTTGAATGCCTGAAGCTGGAAGAGGGGCGCAGCTTTATCGCAGGTTTTGACAGGCCGAATATTCACTACAGCATTATCGAGAAAAATAATGCCCGCGCGCAAATGCTGCGTTTTATCAAGGAAAATCACAGCAATGACAGCGGTATTGTTTATTGCCTGTCACGCAAGCTGACGGAAGAAACCGCTGCATGGCTGTGCGACGAAGGATTTATCGCTCTACCTTATCATGCGGGCATGGCGGCGGAGGAACGCGAAAAAAATCTGGAAAGATTTTTACAAGAAGAGCAGATCATTATGGTCGCCACCATTGCCTTTGGTATGGGGATCGATAAGCCCGATGTACGCTTTGTCGCGCATATGACCATCCCCAAAAACATTGAGGCCTATTATCAGGAAACAGGCCGTGCCGGGCGGGACGGGTTGCCATCGAACGCACTGATGATCTATGGGGCGCAGGATGCCGCAATGCAGAGAAATTTTGTTGAAACATCAGGTGCTTCCGACGCGCAAAAACGCATCGAACATCAAAAACTGAATGCATTGCTGGGGCTGTGCGAGGCGGCGGGTTGCCGCCGTCAGGTCATACTTGATTATTTCGGGGACAGCTGCGACCCATGCGGTAATTGTGATACCTGCCTTAATCCGCCGGAAACGTTTGACGGAACGCTCGTTGCGCAAAAGGCGCTTTCTGCCGTCTATCGTACCGATCAACGTTTCGGTGTGGCTTATGTGACGGATGTTCTGCGGGGGAAAGAGGATGAGCGCATATTGCGCTTTGGCCATGATCAAATCAGTACCTATGGCATCGGCAGTGATTTGTCGGTGAGCGAATGGCAGGCGGTGTTCCGCCAATTGATCGCGCTGAACCTGTTGAAAGTCGATGCGCAATATGGCGGGTTGCAGCTGACACAGACAGGGCTGGATTTTTTAAAAGAGAAAAAGGAGCTACGCCTGCGTAAAGCCGACAAGCGCAGAAAAGCCAAAGCCCTCCGCAAAACCGCCGCGGCGCAAATCTTTACGGACGAGGCCGATATCGTCCTTTTCAACGCCTTGAAGGCCGTGCGTACTGAGCTCGCCCGCACGCAGGGTGTGCCGCCTTATGTGATTTTTCATGACAAAACATTGCAGGATATGGTGCTGCTCAAACCCGATACAATGGAACATATGGCGATGGTTCATGGCGTCGGCGCAAGCAAGCTGGAGAAATACGGACAGGCTTTCCTGCGCGTTATCCGTCAGGCGGTGTGAAGGAATATCAGCCGTTTAGCGGATCGTAGGGGACACTTTCTTCCGCAGAGGGGAATTCCGCATTTTCAGCTTCTTCGGCGGCAATCGTGCCGTCAATGTGGCGCATCAGGGCGCGGAGTACTTCCGTGACGCCATCGCCGCTGACGGCAGAGATCAGCATGACGGGCTGTCCGATTTTTTCTTCCGTTTCGCGGCGTTGTTCCTCCGCCAGTTCGGGGCCGAGGGCATCGGCTTTTGACAGGGCGATGACTTCCGGTTTTTGCGCCAGCCCGCCGCCATAGAGCTCCAGCTCCGTACGAATGGTCTGATAGGCTTCGGCGGGATCGTCCATTGTGCAGTCAATCAGATGCAGCAGCACACGGGTACGTTCGACATGGCCAAGGAAACGGTCACCGATTCCGAGCCCTTCATGTGCGCCTTTGATCAGGCCGGGAATATCGGCCAGTACGAATTCACGGTTATCCACGCCGACAACGCCCAGATTGGGGGTGAGTGTCGTAAAGGGGTAATCGGCAATTTTCGGTTTTGCGCGGGAGCATGTCGCCAAAAATGTTGATTTTCCGGCATTCGGCAGGCCGAGCAGACCGGCATCGGCAATCAGTTTCAGGCGCAGCCAGACGGCAAGTTCTTGTCCGGGCCAGCCGGGTGTGAATTTGCGCGGTGCCTGATTGGTTGAGGATTTATAATGGGCGTTGCCGAAGCCGCCGTCACCGCCGCGTAAAAGATAGACGCGCTGCCCCGGGGTGGTCATATCGACCAGAACATGTTCCTTATCTTCCGACAGAATGACGGTGCCGACCGGTACACGGATAATGCAGTCCTTGCCTTTCGCGCCCGTGCGGTTCGATCCTTCGCCGTGATGACCTGTTTCGGCGCGGAAATGCTGTTGGTAACGGAAATCAATCAATGTATTGGTATTGTCGACGGCCTCAAAAATGATATCGCCGCCCTTGCCGCCGTTGCCGCCATCGGGGCCGCCGAATTCAATATATTTCTCGCGACGGAAACTCATGCAGCCTGCGCCGCCGTCACCGCTTTTCAGATAGATTTTTGCCTGATCGAGAAATTTCATTTTTCTACTGCCGTTCTCATGTAAAAAAGGGGAACGCAGCGTTCCCCTTGTTTTCGCACATTTCTGCGCAAATCTTTATGCTGCCTCGGGCTGAACCGTGACAAAAGTTTTGTTGCCGGCGCGTTTGATAAATTGAACGCGGCCTTCGACAAGGGCGAACAGCGTGTGGTCTTTACCCATACCGACATTTTTATCTGCATGATATTTCGTACCGCGCTGACGAATGATGATGTTACCCGGAATGACGAATTCGCCACCGAATTTTTTTACGCCAAGGCGACGACCTGCCGAATCGCGACCGTTTTTCGAGCTACTGCCTGCCTTTTTATGTGCCATGGTTCTTTACTCCTTGAAGACTCTTTAAATACTTTAAGCCGCTTTGATCTCTGTGATGCGCAGAAGGGTCAGATCTTGTCTGTGGCCTTTTTTGCGACGGTAGTTCTGGCGACGTTTCTTTTTGAAGACAACGATTTTCGGGCCGCGTGCTTGTGCGACAACTTCAGCCGTTACAGACGCACCTTTTACAACCGGCGTACCGATTTTGGCGCTGCCGGCTTCACCGACCATCAGAATTTCATCCAGTTTAATTTTGTCGCCTTCGTTTACATCAAGGCGCTCAACGCGGATGACATCGTCTTTTTGTACGCGGTATTGCTTACCGCCGGTTTTCAAAACTGCAAACATGGTGTTACCGTTTCTTTCTTCTTCATTATAAATGCGCGGGCGCAGATTAATTCTGCCCCGGAATCCCTAAAACAGGTGGACAATATACCTTTACGCAACATAATGTCAAGCAGGAAATTGCGGAAAAACAGCAGAATAAGGACAAACTTGCATTCCGGCGGTTTTTTATGGTATAAATTAACATAATACTATATTTGGTCAAAATATAAGGGTGTAAAAATTTGAGATCCGATATCGTGCAAGAAGTGCGGGCGTTTCTGGATGTTTTCCTGCGGGAGGCGCGTCCGGCGCAGCGCCGCGGCAAAACTTGTCCTGCCGTTTCCCTGCAGTCGCTGCAAGGCGGTTTCTATTATCTTTATGCGGCCGATTCTCCGGTGCGGAATATGGCGGAGCGTTTCGGTATGCCTGAAATAACAGGGCAGTACCACTGCCCGGGTGATCTGGTATTCGGCGAAATGCAGAATTACATGGTATTGCTGGATGAGGGGAAAAAGCGGGGCATGGTAACCTTGCCGCAATATGCGGAACGGATTGACCGTTTGTGGGAAGCGCTGAAAGAGATCAACCCTGTTTTAAATAAAGTGCATATTCGCCACGACCCTACGCGAAAGGGTAATCTGGGTGAAGAATGGGCGACAAAGCAAAAACGTGCGGCGATTATCGGCGTGGATGACGGATATAACGTCACGGATATCGGATTTTTTCTTGACCGTTTCCAAGGGCGTGGTGATGAATTTAATATGAGCGGCCGCAAAATCAAGGAAGCGGAGGATTACGCAGCGCTCAGCGCCAATGTGCAAAGCTATGTCGGCTTGATTTCCTGGCGGCCCGCGCCGCAGACATTGAACTATATTCATCAGATCGCACTGGGATTTTCACCTGCAGATACGTCGATGCATGCGGGATGGATGCCGGACAATCGCCCTGCAGAACAGCAGCGCGACCCGCATGATTATATGCATCCGTTTTACCGGCCGAAATTTTAAGGCTTTTATGCGGCCAGTTCCATCTCCTGCGCGGTCGCCAGTACCTCTTCAACATGGCCTTTTACTTTGACATTGCGCCAGATATGACGGATTTTTCCGGTGCCGTCGATCAGAAAAGTTGCGCGCTGGATCCCCATATATTTACGGCCATAGAGGGATTTTTCGACCCATGTGCCGTAAGATTCGCAGATTTTACCGTCTTCATCGCTGAGAAGGGTGAAGGGCAGGTCATATTTGCTTTTAAACTTGTCATGCTTGGCAACACTGTCTTTGGACACGCCGATAATGCGCAAGCCGGTTTTTTCAAAGGCGGGCAGATTGTCACGGAAAGCGCAAGATTCTTTGGTGCAGCCGGGCGTGTTGTCTTTCGGATAAAAATACAGTACGAAAGCCTGCCCTTTCAAATCCTTGAGCGACAATTTGCCGCCGCCATCGGTCAAGGCATCAAAAGACGGGGCGTTATCATTTATGTCGACACTCATCATATTCTCCTTTATAAATGGCGGTTATGATGGAAATTATACAGCTACCAGTCCTGTCTGACAATTATATATACATCGTCACCTGCGAAGAAACAGGGATGACGGGGGTGGTCGACCCTGCCTCCGCTGATCCGGTCATTGCCTATCTGATGGCAAAGGGAAAAAAGCTCGATTGTATTTTCAACACCCATCACCATGAAGACCATACCGGCGGTAATGAAAAGCTGTTGCAACGCTATCCCGATTGCGAAATTGTCGCGCCTGCCAGCGAAACCGCGCGTAT
The DNA here is from genome assembly GCA_013285465.1 of Pseudomonadota bacterium. Lineage (NCBI taxonomy): Bacteria > Pseudomonadati > Pseudomonadota > Pseudomonadota bacterium. The sequence continues at coordinate 1,757,554 of CP053449.1, read as the reverse complement.
TCCCGATATTGATGTTCCGGTCAAGGATGGCAGTGCCGTACGTCTTGGCATGTGCAGGGCGAAGGTGATCGAAGTGCCGGGACATACGACGGGGCATGTCATTTACTGGTTTGAGAAACAGAATGCGCTATTCTGCGGCGACAGTCTGTTTTCGCTGGGCTGCGGACGGATGTTTGAAGGCACGCCTGAGCAGATGTGGGACTCTTTGAAAAAAATCCGCAATCTGCCGGATGAAACACATGTTTATTGTGCGCATGAATATACGCTGGATAACGCAGCTTTTGCCGAAACGATCGAGAAATCCAATCCGTTGTTGAAAAGCTATCGTAAAAAAATTGAAAAAATGCGCAGCAAGAACGAACCGACGGTCCCCTCCGTGCTGGCGATTGAAAAATCGATCAACCCGTTTCTGCGTTGTGACCATCCCGCAGTGAAAAAAGCGGTTGGTATGGAAAAGGCGGATCCTGCAGAGGTTTTTGCCGAGGTTCGCAAACGAAAAGACAATTTTCGCGGATAACCGCGCTTTTCTTGATGAAATTCCCGAATTTGTGATATAATGGAATTGTCAGCTTGTCTGACTATGGTGATAAACGCGCTGTGGAATAGGCGCTTGCGGACCCGGGGGCAGTACCCGGCGGCTCCACCATAACGATACATTAGCAGATGAGGCATGTACCGTTGTGATGGGGCCGAAATAGGATCGACGCGCGCAGTAAAGACGGTTTTAGCTTTCACCCGGTGGTGTACCGCCGTTATCGGTCAAAAACTTATAAATGCAAACGACAACAACAGTCAGGTTGCTGATCTGCGTATCGCAGCTTAAGCTACCAAGCATTTTAATCCCTGCTTCATTGACTTGAGGTAGGTGGGGTTCGGGGCGGACCTAGCAACAGAACCGCCCCGCTTTTTTTTGCCTGTTTTTTCGGCGGAAATACGGCTATAAAAGACAGATGACACAAGAGCAGCTTACAAAAACAGACGCGATTGCCGCTTTGCGCTGGTATCAGGAGATCGGGGTGACTGATCCCGTGGCGGAGATGCCGTCCGATTTTCGCAGCGCAGATTTTCCGGCCGCCGCCAAATTTCTGCAAGGGGAGCAGGAGGCGGAAATGCCGCCGCAGGACTTGCAGAGTCCGGCACCGGTGCAAGACACCGCTCCGTCTCCCATATCCGGTTATGATGCAGCACCCGCTGTAGCAGCAGAGCCTGCGGCACAACCGCTCGGCACGGCGGAAGCCAGTCTTGACGCCCGCAGACTGGCCGGTGAAGCAAATAGTTTGAAAGAGCTGGAAGATGCGCTGAACGGTTTCGAAGGCTGCGCATTAAAACGCACGGCAACCAATACGGTTTTTGCGGATGGCAATCCGCAGGCAAAAATTATGCTGGTCGGTGAAGCGCCCGGCGCGGATGAGGATCGCTTGGGAAAACCTTTCGTCGGTGTCAGCGGAAAATTGCTGGATAAGATGCTCGCAGCAATCGGGCTTGACCGTGAAACGGTCTATATCACAAATATCGTCAATTGGCGGCCGCCGGGGAACCGCGCACCTTCAGCCTCGGAAATCGCTGTTTGCCTGCCTTTTACGCGGCGGCATATCGAGCTTGTAAACCCCGATATTCTGCTGTTTGTCGGCGGTGTCGCAGCAAAGGCCCTGCTGGAAACCAGTCAGGGCATTACGCGGCTGCGCGGACGCTGGACGGATTATAAAAGTGAAGGGCTTGAGAAAGCTGTTCCTGCAATGGCAATCTTTCATCCTGCCTTTCTGCTGCGCTCACCGATGCAGAAAAAACTGGCCTGGCAGGATTTGCTGGCGGTTAAAAAACGTCTTGCGGAGCGGCAAGGCTGAAAATCAGCCTTCTTTTTTGTGGATATGGAGGCGGCAGGTCGCGCATTTGAGCGTAATCGTACGGTAATAATGTAGCAGGAAAACGCGTAAAGCCGCGGTGAAACCGAAAGAAGCCTCTTTTTTATCATGCACATTTGCGCAGATGTCATGTACGGTGCATTTTTCCAGATTTGCAATCTCGTTGAGTGCATCCCACATATGGTCGTCCAGACGTATGCTGGTGCGCCGTCCGTGAATGCGGATATTGCGACAGGAAGGTGCATCCATACGGATTCCCTGCACAGCCGAAAGGGCTTCCGGAAGCATGGAATTGGGGACGCATTTTTTTGTTGTGTTACCGCTACCGTTATTCTTGCTCATTGCGGTCTTTCTGATCAAGTTTCAAAAACAAAGCATATTCAGAGCATTTCCTCTGGTCGCAACTTTAGAGTGTTCTTTCGCAAAACGCAAGAGCAGGAAAAAAGACGCAATATTCTTTCAAAAATATTTAAATTGAGCGGTTATGTTCCTCGGGAGTGCGCAGAACAAGGGCAAGGGCGTGGATTCCGGATTTTATCTCTGTTTTCAATAATGTATGGACCATGCGCTGTCGGTCGATGCGCGATTTATCCTTAAAAATTCCGGAAACAATTGTAAGGTGAAAGTGACTTTCGCCGCTGCCGTCATCTCCGGCATGGCCGCGGTGTTTGTCACTGTCGTTGCGAATCTCCAAAAGATCCGGAGAAAAAGCGGCTTCGATTTTGTGTTTTATTTTGTCTGTCATCTGTTCCATGTTACACTTCACCCTTTAAAAATAATTGCTTTTGGAAAGCGGCAGATATGGGGTTTAGGCCGTCAAAATACTTTCTGGACTTGCTGGCGAAGGAAAAGGAAAAATACACTCCGCAGCCGGGTCCTTGCGATGTGCCGGGTTGCACCAATCCCGGCGAATACCGTGCCCCAAAATCCCGTGATTTGAAGGAATATTATCACTTTTGCCTTGAACATGTCACGAATTACAACAGAAACTGGAATTTCTTTGAGGGCATGACGCGTGCAGAGATTGAACGGCAGATGTATAATACTTATCTGTGGGATCGTCCGACATGGGATATGGCGCCGCATCCCGTGGATTTTGAACGCCTGCAGCGCCGCATTTATGAGGATATGAACTTCTTTGGTGAGCGCATCAATTATCATGAGCAAAAACGCCAAACACAGGATAGTGAAACACTCCTGACACCGGAAAGCGAAGCGATGGCCGCTCTTGGGCTGTCGCCGCCATTGACATGGCCGGAGATTCAATCAGAATATAAACGTCTGGTCAAAAAATATCATCCGGATTTACGCGGCGGCAGCGACCCGGAGGCCGAAGAGATGATGAAAAAACTCAATATGGCCTATTCGGTTTTAAAAATTGCCTATCAGAAATACCAGGAACTGGAGAGGGAAGACGAATGACAATTAAAGCGGACCAGTTTGTACTGGAAACACCGGATACGACCGTATCGGTTCAGCAGATTTTCGGTATTGAAAGCAATATGCAGGTGCCGGCTTTTTCGTCTCCGGCGAATGATGCCTATGTGCCGAAAATCGATGACAGCTATGTCTTTGACCGTAACACGACATTGGCGCTGCTGGCAGGATTCACGCATAACCGCCGTGTGATGATTCAGGGCTATCACGGTACAGGAAAATCAACCCATATCGAGCAGGTCGCGGCAAGGCTGAACTGGCCGTGCATCCGCATTAATCTGGACAGCCATATCAGCCGGACCGAACTGGTCGGGCGTGATGCCATTGTTCTGAAAGACGGCAAGCAGGTGACGGAATTTCAGGAAGGATTGCTGCCCTGGGCGCTGCAAAATCCGGTCGCGCTGGTTTTTGATGAATATGATGCGGGGCGTCCCGATGTGATGTTTGTGATCCAGCGTCTGCTGGAGGCGGATGGGCGCATGACGCTGCTGGAGCAGAACCGCGTGATTACGCCGCATCCGGCCTTCCGTATTTTTGCGACCGCCAATACGGTGGGTCTGGGCGATACGACGGGGCTGTATCACGGCACACAGACGATCAATCAGGGGCAGATGGATCGCTGGCATATTGTGACAGCGCTGAATTATCTGCCGGAAGAACAGGAAATTGCGATTCTGCTGGCAAAGCTGCCGGAATTCGCCAAAGACAAGGACAAACGCGAAACCGCGACCTTGATGGTACGGATGGCGCATCTGACGCGTCAGGGCTTTAAGGCCGGTGATCTGTCGGTGGTGATGTCGCCGCGTACCGTGCTGCACTGGGCAGAAAATTACCTGATTTTTGATGATCTGGCACATGCGTTCCGCATTACCTTTATGAACCGTACCGACCCGATGGAACACCGTGTTCTGGCCGAATATTATCAGCGTTGTTTCGGAGTGGAACTTATCTATGACCGCGACGCCTGAGGAAAGAGAAGCTTTTGAAGCGGCCGTTGCCGCTGCGATGCGCGCCCTTGCCGAGGACGATGATATTGATCTGACGGGTCTTGAAGAAATCGAAAATACCGGCGGTGATCTGCGTGGTGCGGCTGACCGCGAGGCATTCCGCCGCCGCTATCACAACCCGTCACTTCATAAAAAACTGTCTCCGCGCGATGCGGAAACCGCGATGGCGGCGACATTGCTGGAATATGCGCGTTGCGAAGCTTTGGGTGCGGCACGGATGCGCGGTGCGGCGGTGAATATGCAGCATGCGATCGAACAGGAAATCAGCGCAGCGCCGTCAGCGGCGCAAAGCGTCTATTTTTCCCTGTGGCAGTCTTTGACAGGGCGCAAATTTTCCAAAGACTTTCCCGCAGCTGATACGGCGCGCATTGAAAAACATGCGGAACTGATGAAAGACGTGCTGTCCGATCAGGCCGCCTATGCGCGGATGGGGCTTGCTCTTTTGAAAGACCTTGGTTTTGAAACGGAGCGTGATGTTTTGCCGCCTTCGGATAGTGCGGATGCGGACGGCGCATTGACGGATGAAGAATCTGCCGATGACGGCGATCAGGACGAGAGCGGCGGCGCGGCGGGGCAGGAAGACAGCATGCAGAAAATGATGGCGACGGCGGCGCTGGGCGAAGCGGAATCTGCGCAGAGCGATCCGCAGAATATGCGCCAGATGACCAATGCGCTGCTGGAGGAGATGGTGCGCGGACGCAGCCAGCCGACGCAGGAGCAACAGATGGCGGAGTTGCCGCAATATGCCCGCCAGTTTGCGCTGGAGATGGCGGATTACAGCTATAATATCTATACGACGGAATTCGATACGGTCGAGCAGGCCGGTAAGCTTGCAACGCAGGAAGAATTGGTGGAACTGCGCAAATATCTTGATGAAATGATGGCCTCCACCCAGAAAATGATTGGCCGTTTTGCCGCGAAGCTGCAGCGCTACATTCTGGCACGGCAAAAATACGCATATCAGTTCAGTTATGACACCGGTTTACTGGATCATAAACGTCTGGGCGAAATCGTCACAAACCCGGAAAATCCGCTCTGTTATAAGCAAAGCCATGATGCGCCGTTTCGCGATACGGTCGTGAGTTTGTTGATTGATAATTCCGGTTCCATGCGCGGACGTCCGATTATGACGGCGGCAATCAGTACCGAAATTCTGGCACGGACACTGGAGCGTTGCGGCATTCGTACCGAAATCCTCGGTTTTACCACCAAACACTGGAAGGGCGGCGAATCGCAGAAAAAATGGAAGCTGGCAGGCAGCCCGCCGGCACCGGGGCGGCTGAATGATTTACTGCACATTATATATAAGGCGGCGGATACGCCGTGGCGGCGCGCCCGTATCGCGCTCAGCCTGATGCTGCAGGACGGCTTATTAAAGGAAAATATTGACGGCGAAGCATTGCTTTGGGCCTATGACCGTTTACGGACAATGCCGGAGGAACGCAAGATCCTGATTGTCATTTCGGACGGTGCGCCGATTGATGATGCGACGCTGTCCTGCAATCACGGCCAGTTTCTGGAAGAACATCTTCATAAAGTTATTCATTGGCTTGAAAACAAAAAGAACATAGAATTGCTGTCAATCGGTATCGGCCATGATGTGACGCGTTATTATCAGAAGGCTGTCAAAATCACCGATGTGAATGACCTCGCGGAAACGCTGGTTGATAAAATGATCGAAATGCTGGCCTGAAAAAGCGGAGAAAAATGTCAAAACAAGGAAAATACAAACCGAAACCGATTAGCGGCTATCCGGAATGGTTGCCGGAATTCCGCGCCATTGAACAGCAATGGATGGATGTGATCCGCGAGGTTTTTGAAAGCTACGGCTATGCCAATATTGAAACGCCGTCGGTGGAGGAACTGGACGCCTTGATGGCAAAAGGCGCGGCGGATAAGGAAATTTACACTTTGTCGCGGTTGCAGGCGGATGATGATGATGACAGCGATGCCCGTCTGGCGCTGCATTTTGACCTGACGGTACCCTTTGCCCGCTATGCGGCGCAATATTTCAATGATCTGACTTTTCCGTTTAAACGCTATCAGATGCAGCGCGTCTGGCGCGGCGAGCGTCCGCAAAAAGGCCGCTTCCGCGAATTCTACCAATGCGATATTGATGTCATTAATATCGATAATCTTCCACTGCATTTCGATGCGGAAGTGCCGGAGGTGATGCATGCGGTCTATAGCAGGCTTGATCTGCCGGAAAAAATCCAGATCCGTATCAGCAACCGTAAAATTCTGACAGGTTATCTACAAGGTATCGGCATTACCGCGGATCATATTCAGGATGTTACGCGTATTCTGGACAAGCTGGAAAAAATCGGGGCAGAGGCGGTTTGCGGACAGCTGGCTGATGATGTCGGTCTGACGGCGCAAACGGCTGAAAAGGCACTGGCGCTGGCATCTATCCGTGGTGACGGTTACGCCGTCTCCGAGGCTGTGACGGCGCTGGGGATCGAAAATGAAGTGATGCAGGAAGGGCTGGAGGAGCTGGCCTTTGTTCTGGGTGCGCTGGACCATTTGCCGGAAGGTGATGTGATCGGTGATTTGTCGATTGTGCGCGGGCTTGATTATTATACCGGAACCATTCTGGAGGCTGTGCTGGTGGATGATCCCGGTTTCGGCTCTGTCGGTTCAGGCGGGCGTTATGATGATCTGACCGGTAATTTTATCAACAGAAATATGCCCGGCATCGGTATTTCTATCGGTCTGACGCGTCTGTTTGCACGGATGATGGATCGCGGTGCATTATCGCCGCAACGCTGTTCACCGACAGAGATACTGGTTATTCAGCCGGATAAGGATTCTTATGATCTGGCGCATGAGACAGCGGCTGTTTTACGCAAGCGCGGTTTTAAGGCGGAGCTGTATCATTCTCCGACCAAGTTGAAAAAGCAACTGGCCTATGCTGAAAAGAAAGGTATTCCCTATGTCTGGTTTCCGCCTTTTGCGGATGGAAAAGAACATGAGGTCAAAGACATGCAGGAACACACACAGGAAAGCGCGAATCCTGCAACATGGCAGCCGCAGGATGGTAAAATTTTACGTTTACAAAAAAACGTGTAAACTATTCTTTATGTTTCTTATGATAGATTTGGGATAGGAAGAAAATCCGGAAACGCTAAAAGTAATGATAAAGATATTGGAAAAAACGATGATGATGCGTATTGCAGGGCTTTTTATGTTTGTGTTTCTTTTGGCTGTCGGCTTGATGCCGGCAAAGGCCGTGGCGGGGGAGTATCGCCTGGAACACAATGCCTGCAGTTTTTCTATGGTCTTCCCCGGCGCGCCGTCAATTTTGCCGATCTGGCCGGGCGAAGAAAATATCTTTGCCAGATTTCTTGTCGGGGCACCGTTGAAAGAACGGCATGACAATATCCGTGCCTTAAAGATTATTTACAGCGAATCAGATTTCACAACCGGCGATTCTGTGACGGTTGACGCTTATTGCATGGTGTTTGATCCGGAAATAGCGGGAGATGAGTTTTCGCCGAACGAGATGCTCGTGTTGTTGAAAAATGCGATTGAGCAGAATGATTCCGAGCGGTTGAAATCCGCCTTTTCTCAGGCCAATGTCGATTTTGTCGAACAGGATAACGGCATCCGCTGGATGAAACTGCGTGCCCTGGTTGAAGAAACCCAGCACGGCTATAACGGTGTTACAGCTTATGCGCGGGATGTTTTTACCTATAAAAACAATGCCTTGATACTGTTTGTGCGTTATTCCGCCGAGAATAAGGCCTTTCAGGAAGGGGTGAATGTCCTGCTGTCTTCCTTTATGCTGACGGAATAAAACCATCTCCGCTTCTTTATGACTCTTGTCTCCGTGCCGTTCTGCGCGGTTTTGTCATTTGTATAATAGATAAAATTTTAAACATCTTTTATGTAAGCTTAAGCTTTCCGTAAGCAATATATGATATTTTTAATGAATAATAATAGAAGAGTATATTGTGGGAAGGGCGTAAAGATATGTTTCTTAACGGGGGAATGGATTTTTCATTGATGCGTGCACTTGTTATTGATGATAACGAGTTTGTGCGGTTTATGGTTGAAAAGCATCTTCTAAGCTTTGGTTTTCAAAAAGTTTTTTCGGCTGATGACGGTTTTGAAGGGCTGCGGTTTTTAACACGGGAAAAACCTGATGTTGTCATCTGCGATATCAATATGCGCCCTGTGAACGGCTTTGAATTTTTAAAGCAGGTGCGCCGTCTTGAAACGCCTCTGCGCAGTGTGCCGATAATTTTCCTGACCAGCCATGCGGATGAAAATTTCGTCAAAAAGGCAATTGAATTGCAGATTGATGCTTATTTGCTGAAGCCGGTTATGCCGATCTTTTTGAAAAAGCATATTATGAAGATTATGGAGCAAAAGCTCAGGGCGTAATTCACGCCACGATATCCGCTTCCGTATAGCCTTGCAGATAAAGCAGGGAGGATAAGTCGCCATACCTTATGCGGTATGGTGTGATCGCTTCTACCTTCGGTTTTGCGCGGAAGGCGACTCCCATTCCGGCGGCTTCCAGCATCGGAATATCATTTGCGCCGTCACCGACGGCCAGCACATCGCTGTTGCCGATTTTCAGTCTGTTGCGCTCATCTTCCAGAATACTTCGTTTGCGGAGGCTATCAAGTATCGGCGGCAGCACTTGCCCGGTCAGAGCGCCATCGGCAATATCAAGAATATTACTGTGTGCGGCATGACAGCCGAGACGTGCGGCGACTTTATCAGCAAAAACGGTAAAGCCGCCGGAAATCAAAACGCATCTGGCACCGTTTTTTCGCATGGTTTTGACCAGTTTTTCCGCACCGGGCGTGTCTGTCAGCGCAGCAAATGTTTCATCAAGCTTGGCGGCAGGCAGCCCTTTCAGCAGAGCGACCCGTTCGGTCAGTGATGCGGCAAAATCGATTTCACCGCGCATGGCGCGTTCGGTTACAGCGGCGGTTTCTGCGCCCAATCCCAGATGCGCGGCAATCAAATCCAGGCCTTCTTGCTCTATTAAGGTGGAATCCATATCGGCGCAAAGCAGTTTTTTGCGGCGGGCGGGGCTGTCATCCTGCAGGACGGCATCAATTTTTTGTGTATCGCATTCTGCTGCGAGCTCCTGAAAAACCGCGGCAGCGCGGGCGGCATCCTCAAAGAATAAGTCGACGGCTTTGTCCCGGTGCAGAACCGTGATTTTATCAGCTTTCACATTATTCATGAATTCTGCGGGCAGGCTGCGTTCCGTCCCTGCGATCAGCGTGAGAATTTGCGTCATCTTTTCGTCCGTATTTGCCTTGCGGTTTTGCCGTCAGAGGCATACACTTTAGCAGGAATCAGACATGGCGAAAAGGAACAATAAAAAATGACGCAGTTTGAAAAACCCGCTACACGCCCGGGGCGTCCGACATTTTCTTCGGGGCCTTGCGCAAAATTTCCGGGTTGGAGTTTGGATGGTTTAAAAGATTTTCATCCCGGTCGGTCGCACCGTGCCGGCGGAGAAGTGAAAAAGCTTGAGGCCGTGATTGAACGCTCACGCAAGCTTCTCGGTATACCGGAAGATTATAAAATCGCGATTACGCCGGCATCTGATACCGGTGCATTTGAAATGGCGCTATGGAATCTTCTCGGCCCGCGCGGCGTGGATGTGATGGCATGGGAAGTCTTTGGAAAAATCTGGGTCGTGGATATTGTGGCGGAGTTACGTATTCGTGATGTCCGTGTCTTTGAAGCCGATTTCGGTATGCTGCCCGATCTTGCGGAGATTGATACGGACCGTGATGTGGTCTTTACATGGAACGGCACAACATCGGGTGTGCGTGTTCCAAACGGTGACTGGATTAAAGATGACCGCAAGGGGCTGGCTATTTGTGACGCGACCTCGGCGCTGTTCTCGATGGATATTCCGTGGAATAAGCTGGACGCCGTGACATGGTCGTGGCAAAAAGTGCTGGGCAGTGAAGGCGGGCACGGGATGATCGCCCTGTCGCCGCGTGCCATTCAGCGCCTTGAAAGCTATACGCCGGAACGTCCGCTGCCGAAGCTGTTCCGCATTTCCAAAAAAGGTAAAGTCTCGCAAGACCCGTTTGTCGGCAAAACCATCAATACGCCGTCCATGCTGGCGGTGGAGGATTGCCTGTCCGCACTGAGCTGGGCCGAGGAAATCGGCGGGCTTTCCGCGATGCAAAAACGCAGCGATGATAATCTTGCCGTCGTTACCGCATGGGCTGCGGAAAAAGACTGGATCGATTTCCTGCCCGAGGAAGAAGCGATCCGCTCGAATACGAGCATCTGCTTGAAACTGACTGATCCGTGGTTTCTGAACCGCCCGTCGGAAGATCATTGGCCGATTGTCAAATCCGTACAAAAGCTGCTGGAAGGTGAGGGCGTGGCCTATGATTTTGCCAATCACCGTGATTCCGTTCCGGGTTTCCGTTTTTGGGGCGGCGCAACAGTGGATAAGGCGGATATTGAATCTGCGCTGAATTGGCTGGATTGGGGCTACCGCACCGTGCGTGCGCAATATGAGCAGGAGGCCGCCTAAAAGAAGAAAACGGATAAAGTGTGTGTTGTAAGAATTTGAAGGGTAATAGTTTTTAGGAGTGTGTAGAAGATGTCAGCGGTACGTGTACTGATTAGTGACTCAATGTCTGACCGTGCGGTCGAAATTTTAAAACAACGCGGTGTGGAGGTTGATTTCATTCCCGGCTTATCGCCTGATGAGCTGAAAGATAAAATCGCCAATTATGACGGGCTTGCCATCCGCTCTTCAACGGTCGTGACGCCCGATATTATTTCTGCGGCAAAAAATCTGAAAGTTATCGGCCGCGCCGGTATCGGCGTGGACAATATTGATCAAAAAGCCGCAACAGATGCAGGCATCGTTGTGATGAACACGCCATTCGGCAATGCGATTACCACGGCGGAACATACGATTGCGATGATGTTTGCCATCAGCCGCCGCATTCCGCAGGCCAATGCCTCGACCCATGCCGGAAAATGGGAGAAATCCGGCTTTATGGGGCAGGAGCTTTATGCGAAAACGCTCGGCATTGTCGGTTGCGGCAATATTGGGAAAATTGTGGCGACCCGTGCCTTGGGCCTGCAAATGAAAGTCATCGCCTATGATCCCTATTTGGCGGATGCGCAGGCGGCAGAGCTGGGCGTGGAAAAAGTCGATCTGGATACGCTGGCGGCGCGTGCGGATTACATTACGCTGCATACGCCTTTGACCGATAAGACCCGCGGGCTTATTTCAAAAGACTTTCTCGCAAAAACCAAACCGGGCGTTTATATCATCAATTGCGCACGCGGTGCACTGGTGGCGGAAGAGGATTTACTGGAGGCGTTGAACGGCGGCCATGTCGCGGGGGCGGCGCTGGATGTGTTTGTGGTCGAGCCCGCGAAAGAGAATATTCTGTTCGGCCATGAAAATGTGATTTGTACGCCGCATCTGGGCGCGTCAACTGTCGAGGCGCAGGAAAATGTTGCTGTACAGGTGGCAGAACAGATTGCCGATTTTCTGCTGACAGGTGCTGTGCAGAATGCGCTGAATGTGCCATCGGTCAGTGCCGAGGATGCGCCGAAGCTGAAGCCTTATATGGCCTTGGCGGGGCAGCTTGGCGCATTGATCGGACAGATCGCGCAAAGCCCGATCAAATCCATCCATATTATTTATGAAGGTGCGGTCAGCCGCCTGAATGTCAAGCCGCTGACTTGTGTCACGGTTGCGGGATTGCTGCAGCCGGTACTGGACGGCATCAATATGGTCAATGCGCCTGTCCGTGCGGCGGAACGCGGCATTAAAATCAGCGAAACATTTCATGAAAGCAGTGCTGATTTCCACACCCAGATCAGGTTGGAAGTTGAAACCGAAAACGGCAAAATCAGCGCTGGCGGCACATTATTCGGCGATCAGTCGCCGCGCATCGTTAATATTGACGGTGTTCCGGTCGAGGCCAGCCTGACGCAGCATATGCTGTTCATGCGCAATGAAGACAAGCCGGGTTTGATCGGTGCGCTGGGAACATTGCTGGGGAATGCGGGTATTAATATTGCCGATTTCCGTCTGGGTCGCGCCGAAGGAACGGGGCAGGCATTGGCAATTGTGTCGGTGGATGAGGCTTTAACGCCGGATGTGTTGAAGCAAATTCTGGAATTGCCGCAAATCGCCCGTGCGCACGCCTTGTCATTTTAATTTCGTGTGATTTTTATGAGCGCGTGATCCTCCGCGATATGGAGGGTCATGTCTGCCTTTGCGGGCAGGGTTTCAAGATTGCGGCGGGTAATGCGTTCGGCCTGTCCTGTAAACAGGCGAATTTCATCATCGCTCATAGCCTGTTCGGGCGCATGGGAAAAAGTTTCGGCTTCCTGCTGTTTGCGCCAGTGAAACACGGAGTCGAATGACGGGATTTTAATGAAGAGCAGCCTGTCAATTTCATCCCACAGCGCGGGGTAGTCGCGGCGCAGATAAAGGTCGATTGCGCGCCGCCATGCGCCGTCAGGGTCTTTTTGGCGTTCGAAGTCGTTTAGCGGTTCTGCAAGCGCCTCCGCATTTGCTGCGGGTCGGGCACCCAGACACCAGCCTTCAAATAAAATGACATCGGGCTGTCCGTCAAAAACCGTCCATGCCGTCTGTGCGGTGCGGTCGTCAACGGCTTTGTCAAAAAACGGGATGGCGGTTTGCTTTCCGTGTTTCAGGGATTTGAAGACCTCCAGTCCCAGCGCGATATCATGTGTGCCGGGCAGGGTGCGGGTGGCAAACAGCGGATGCACCTCTTGCGCCATTACCGTACGTTCCGCTTTGGTTTTGTATAAATCATCAATGGAAAATTGCACAACGCGCAGATTGTGCTGCTCCATCAGTGCTGTTGCCAGTGCGCGGGTCAGTGTGGTTTTCCCTGAGCCCTGACTGCCGCTGATGCCGACGGTCAGCGTCCCGTTATGCGCGGTTTGCCATGCGGCAATCTGCGCGGCGATCTGGTCGTGGTCGTCCTGCATTCTTATCCTCAAACTCAACGCACCAGTTCATACAATGCGACGGCGGCGGCGTTGGAGACGTTCAGGCTTTGAATTGCGCCTTTCGACGGCAGGCGCACCAGCACATCACAGCTTTCGGCGGTCAGGCGGCGCATGCCGTCACCTTCCGCCCCCATGACCAGCGCAATACCGGCATAGGAAGACAGGTTTTTATCCGCTGTCAGTTCCGCAAGTGTCATTGCGCCGCGCTCATCAAAGCCTGTGCAGAGAATGCCGTGTTTTTGCAGCAGGGCAATACTGCGCGCCAGATTAACCTCGCGCAGAATCGGCACATGTTCAACCGCGCCGGAGGCGGATTTTGCCAGTGTGCCGGTAATCTCCGGTGTGTGGCGGTCCTGCACGATCAGCGCTTTTGCCCCAAAGGCGGCGGCAGAGCGCAAAATGGCACCGATATTATGCGGGTCGGTTACCTGATCGAGAATCACCATGATATTGTCGCGGATATGGCTGCTGTCTTGCGGCAGTGCGGCGCAGAATTGTTCCAGATCCGGGACAAGCAAAGGCTGAACCTGAGCAGCCATGCCTTGGTGGACGGCATTTTCGGGCAGCATTTTATCCAGCACGGGTTTGTCGATGATTTGAAGATCGGGACGATTTATGCCTGCCTTCAGCGCCTTTTCCAGTGTGGGAGAAAGCAGTTTTTTCCCGGCTTCGGTGACGTAAATGGCTTGAATACGCCGTTGCGGATTCAGCACAGCCTCGCGCACGGCATGGACGCCGAATAATAAAGCCTGTTTTTGCCAGTCATCACGCCCGGCACTGCGTATTTTTTGCGGAGCCGCGGCCGGTGGGCGCGGAGCGTGTTTTTTCGCGCCGCGTTTATCGGATGTGCGCTTGCCGGGGGGGCGTTTTTTTTGCATTTTCTTCCTTTCAATCTTGACAGACAGGGTCAATACAATGTATCCCGTTCTTGGATATGTTTCCACTCAATTTAAAATTCCCTGATGATGGAGGGGTGGCCGAGTGGTTAAAGGCAGCAGACTGTAAATCTGCCCGCATAGCGTACACAGGTTCGAATCCTGTCCCCTCCACCAAATTTTCCTCACTGATAACGAACATAACTATTTAAAAATAAAAGAAAATACTGAATTTCTTTTATTTTTCCGCTTGCGCTGTTTCTAAAATTAGTATACATTTTAGTATACGAAATAGAATACAAGAGGCGCGAGGAAGCTCCAATATGTCTGATTATCTGATGCAGTATAATGGGTGGTATTATTACTTTCGGCGTGTGCCGAAAGACCTGTCCGCCTATGACAGCCGAAGACATATCAAAATATCTCTGAAGACGAAAGACCGCGCGACCGCTAGAAAACGGGCGGTTGTGCAGAATGAAGCTGTTGAAAAATACTGGCGGGAACTTCTGGCATCACCGGATACTGCAAAGCAAGGCAGAGATTCGCTTTACCGGAAGGCCGTTACAACGGCGAGGCTGCACGGCTTTGCTTATCGGGATATTTCCGACCTTTCCGAAAATGCGTCTGCCGCTGAACTGGTTGACAGACTGCTGGCCTTAAGAGAGGCGGAAGAAAAGCAGCCGGAGAAATCACAACAACTGCAAACAGCGTTGCTAGGCACGGCAGATATTCCAAAAACCATGCTCGGTGAAGCGTGGGAGATTTACCGGCCACGCTGTGCGGATCGTCTTCTTGGTAAGACAGAACATCAAATCCGCAAATGGGAAAACCCGCGTAAGCTGGCGATTGAAAATTTTATTGAAGTAATCGGGGATAAACCTGTTGCGGAAGTGACGCGCAAAGATGTTTTACATTTTCAGGAATGGTGGCTGCGTCGCGTGACGCAGGAGGGACGCAAACCGGCGACGGCGAATAAAAATATCGGCTATGTGAAAGATATTGTCGAGATGGTGTGCAACGTCACCGATGTTGTGCCGGACACGGAAATCACCGCGCTGTTTGCAAAGGTGAAACTGCGGGAAGGGGATGACAGCCGCAAATCATACGAGGCTGACTATGTGCAGAAAGTCTTCCTGAACAGCAACGCGCTCGACGGCTTGAATGAGGAGGCGAGGGCGCTGATTTATATCATGGCCGATACCGGGGCGAGGGTCTCCGAAATTACCGGCCTTTTGCCCGAAGACATCCGGCTTGATACGGATATTCCTTTCATCCATATTCGCAACAATGCACGCGGAACACTGAAAACAGCGCAATCAGACAGACAAATTCCGCTGGTGGGTTCGGCGCTGTACGGTATAAAAATGTTTCCACAGGGGCTTGAGCGCTATGCCAGCGGCGATACAGCCTCGAACGTTATTAATAAATTCCTGCGCGAAAATAACCTGAGCCCGTCCGAAGGCCAGTCACTCTATTCCCTGCGCCACACTTTCAAAGATCGCCTTCGTGATATTCAGGCACCGGAAGAAGTCATTGATAACCTGATGGGACATAAGTCACGTGGCCCGAAATACGGGCGCGGGCATATTCTGGAGACAAAGCTAGAGTGGCTAAATAAAATTGCCTTTCAGGCACCAGAGGTATAAAATTCAAGCCTCTATTCTCACTTTCCTATGAAGAAGACTTTATGGCTGATTTCTTTATTATTACAATCACTTTTCTTTTGTCTTATGCACAAATGATCAGCCTTGCCCTTACAGAAAGACCATTTCTAGCCTTGGTAAAAAGCGCATTCTATGCAGGTAAAAAGATATTTTTACGGCACAGACAGTTTCATCAGATTATTAGCAAAATTAAAAACAATAAAGAATATCAGAGATGTTTTCCCAAATGGATTGAACGCAACCATTTTATAGTTTCTTATTTTTTTCTAATCGCTATGGCTTTGCTATCAATTCAATTGGAATGGGTTGAATTCGAGACAATAAACAATAGTAACAACGTGCTAGTGGCAATCCTAACAGTACAGGCGGCATTGCTAGGTTTTGCGATACCAATAACCGCCAGCATTACTGAGAACTTATTGACCCAGAAAAACGAACCAACGGCCTACATATGTTTTAAACAACATGTATCCTTAAAACCACTTATTATGATATCGACTTTGACTTTGTTGCTGCTAAGTGCTGCTTTGCTATTAGAGTATTTCAGCCTCATTATTGTGGCAACGGTTTTATTTTTTGGAAATATTTTTTATACGAGTAAATTGATATGGAATACGGTTGAATTTTTACTGCCCAGACAACAGGATAATATTCTCAAAAAAAGACTAGGCCTAAATGTAATACGTGATTTAGCTTCACAAGAGATAGAAACAAAGAGTGAAACCCAATCTAATTTTGACTCTTCCGATAGTGTTAGCTTACTCAGGGAAAAAATTAACACAGTACTTACTAGCAGGAATCTCACGTTCGCTGAAGCAGATAATTTTGTTGATGAAATCAATTCCTATGTCAAATACCTTTTAGATCTCCTGCGTCTACCTGATGATAATGACAACTATTTCTTTAAAATAAAAGAAGGTAAAACACCTCAATATTTTTTACACAGTTTAATACAATCCTATCATGGCTTAGTGCAGAGTATTATTTTGACCAACCAGCAAGGTTTTTATGCGCATGCCAGCAGAAATGCTTTTAATCTCTATCGGAGAGCATTTCGTTCCGATTTGTTTACACCTCCTATTCGTTCTGGAATTATGCAGTGGATATTGAACAGCTACTGGATTGTTGAGCGTGAACGTAATCGCTTTAATGATGTAACATACGAAACACTGGTTAATGAGCTTGTTGGAAGTTGGGAAGCATTGTTACGTTATTACTTCTCTTTTCCAAGGGATAAAAATCTGGAAATAGGCCTTGATCTGTTTCTGCAATACGAGGAACCCCATAAATCTTCTCTCATACAAATAGCTCATCGCTACTTGATGTCTTGTGTACAGAAAGATCAAGTAGCGCAACGCTATTTTAGTGATGCTTTTCATTTGTGGAAAAAGACCGTATTCGGGTACCAATACGCTTTATATTCAGTACAAGAGAGGTACTTTTTATCTCCAGCACATTTAAAAGAGCGGTTGGAAAGTAATAATGATGATAAATTACAGAGAGATGTATACCATTGGGCATTCCAAAATCTGTGGCAGGATTTACGGCTTGCCTGTCTGGCGAAGCTTGTAGAGTGGAAAAAGAAACAAAAGGCTGATACTGAAAACCACACCATCAAAGATTTTTGGACGGGAAGAGTATTTGGTGAAACAGATAAGAATGATTGGATATTCACCAAACAAACTGATGTACTTTATAGCATTGTACGGATTGAAGAACACGCCCCAATTATAGATATGTATCGCCTTGATACGATAGCTGACTGTCAAATGACACAAATTATGGGGCGCCCAAGATTGAGTGATGGTCGTAACATTCCGCCAGAAGTGTTTTTAGCCATTTTACTCGCTTGTCCAGATAATGGGAATTTCAATAAGCTCTGTGAAAATGCACATGAATGCAAAAAAACGGAACAGTTGAAATATAAAGCAAGAAAAATTTTAGACGCCTCCAAAAAGAACAATGCTATCGCAGATGTAAAGGAGCTGCTTGGGTATTTAAGCGTTTCTTATCAAAAAAAGAAACTAACTGATTTGCAGAAACAGTTAAATGGATTAATCACAAAAATAGATCAGCTAGAAGAACAACAGATTGCCGCAACAAGCATAGACCAAAATCGCCTTGCGAATATTGAACGTAATGTGTCGGCAAGACTGCGAGATGAGCAAGCACTTAGCAACTCACCTTTAAAAGCATTTATTGACCAATTTAATGGAGATGTGCAAGAAGGCTCATATCGTGACACGGTTTGGAAAATGCAGTCTCATAAAAGATATTTTCTCACGGAAGATGATAGCAATCGTTTTGATGATGAACTATCTCAAGAAATATCTCATTATCTTATTCAGCACCTGTCACATGTATTATGGAGTGAAATTGCTGGTAGTAACCCGCAATGGCTGAAAGGCTATAATTCTGTTCAATATTGGGAAAGTATTGAGAAATATATTCTAAATAATGGGAACCAAGAAAATTATATTTTGTTGACAACTAATGTCACAAGCCCATCATGGCTTTACGACTGGTGCGATGAATATGGCGGCTTGCAGAAATTCGTTCAGCCACCCAACTGTTCAGTAACGCATAATCCAGATAAACAAAGCCGCTCCGCAGCATATATAGCAACAATTAACGATAAAATTGATGTCTATACTATAGCCGCAACTGATGTTGGATACAGTCTTTTGCTTCCGCAATCTAGTATAGAAAATATTTCTTTACCTGCAAACCCTGTGGAGTTATCACATGAGACTGATTCAGATAACACTATGCTTCTATTGTTCAAATTAAAATTTCTTATCCAGAGAACGGGAGCAGCTTCAGTATACCGTTTGTACTACGACCCAACCAAAGAACAAAACACCAATACTTAAAGAAAATTTGTTGAAGATTCTGGAGGCGGCCTAAGCCGCCTCCTTTTGAGCTAGCGGTTGCAGTGCTTTCAGAAAGTCTGCTGCCTTTGCAGCCTGACTTGCGGCGGTGAAGATTGCCTTCTTGTCGGCTTTGAGTACTGTCAGCCAATTTTCAAGATATGCTGCGTGGTCTTGTCTCGGTTCTACTGTGATGCCGAGATCAGCACAGAGGAATGCAGCACTCAGTTCCGCGACCAGCTCTTCTACCGCATAGGCGTTATCACCAAAGCGTTTGCCGAATGCTCTGTCTAGACGGTGCTTTGCACCTGTCCAGTGTGACAATTCGTGCAGCAGCGTGGAATAATATGCTTCTGTTGCCGTGCTGGTCTTGGAGCCGAGAAAACGGCTTTGCTCGGGCATCGTGATGCTGTCATCTGCCGGACGGTAAAAGGCACTGTTGCCGGTGTGCTTAATTGTTGCATTTGCATGCTTGATGAATTGCTCGACATTCTCGAGGATTTCAACCGGATTTTCCGGTGTGGGTGCTGGCGGTGCATCAAAGCCATCGACTTGATCGGCATTAAAGACGTATGAGGCTCTGGCGATATAGCGCGTTTCAAGTTCACCATCGGTGTTCTCGATCTCGTCTGTCTTGTAGAAGATGACCAGAGAGGATTTTTCGCCTTTGCGGACTTGGCAGCCCTTCTCTTGCCATTGCTTGTAGGTTCCCCATGTTCCGGTGCTGAAGCCTTGTGCCTGTGCTGATACCCAGAGGTTCAGGATATTGATGCCGCGATAGGGATTGCCGGTATTGATGTTGTTCGGGCGGTTGAGGCCTGATCCGGCTTGGTGCCAGGGCATTTGCCAGTCGCCTGCGCCTTTCTCGATGGCGGTGATGATGTTCTGCGTTACCTTGCTGTAAATATCTGAATGTTGTTTTGTCATTGTCTTACTTCCTTTTGCTTGGCGTTTGTTGGCCGCAACCGCCGCGGCCGTCTCATGGCAACCGATAGACGGCAGGCCAAGCCAAAGGCGCATCTCCCCGGAGAATTCGACGAGGAGACCGTAACAAAGTGAAGGACGCGAAAAGAGGGCTGTTTCTTGATTTCCGCGAGGAAGGCTAGAGGCCGGGGAAGAAACCAACCGCAAGCGTTGCGCCGCAGGGCGCATGCCGTCAGGTTCGCCATAAAAGAGACGACCGCGTAGGTCAGCGACGATAGGCAAGCTTTAGAAAGGGGGGGGGGGATAAAATGATGATTATTCAGTAGTTTACATGGTGGTACAATGTAATGCCGAGCCGCTTTTAGTGGCGCAATCATGCAAGGAAAAGCAGACACAGGCCGATATTATTTGGTTGCCAAACATAAGAAACTGTCAATTGCCCAATCGCGTGATATGATAATATCCGATGACCTGATCGCAACAGGCTTAAACGCAACAGGAACACGACACAAAGCGATGAAAAATCTGGAAAGCTTCCTTGCCAAATTTCAAAAACTGTCTGTCTTCACAAAAAAAGGGCAACGTGCACCGCACAAACCCCTCTTATTGCTATATGCGCTAGCCAAACTTCAAAGAGATCAGCAAAAGTTCATTACTTTTAATGATGCCGAAAAAGACGTAGCACCGTTGATCGAAATGTACCGCCCTTGGTCAAACGCCAGTTCTACGGTATCGTACCCGTATAATCGGCTTGCGAATGACATGAAAGATATTTGGTGGTTTGAAGACAAGCCCAACCTTCTGGGGCCAGGTGGAGACCTTAGAGTGACGGAAGCTCGATCACTCAATATCAAAGCCGGCTTCACACACGACACTATAAAAATTTTCGAACAAAACCCGCATCTGATCGAAAATGTCGCAACACTTCTTTTATCGCATCACTTTGCAGACGGACTTCACGAAGAGATTCTAGAGGCCGTTGGCTTAGAAATTGGGAGCGACACAACTTCTCTTGTTCCCAAGAAAAATAGAAACCCTGAATTTCGCAGAGAGGTTATTAACGCATATTTTGAACAATGTTGTTTTTGTGATTTTGATATGAAGCTTAATGGGAGAGGCATCGCGCTGGAAGCCGCTCATATCCAGTGGCATGCAGCAAACGGCCCAGATCAAGTAATAAACGGACTTGCCCTTTGCGTACTGCATCACAGATTATTTGACTTTGGAGCTTTAACAGTTCTGAGCGACCATACAATACATGTTTCAGAAAACATTGCTGGTAATTGGGCAAGAAAACTGACTTCAGAGCTCCAAAACAAAAAAATTCGCCCTCCTCGAAAAACGGAATATTCACCTGCCGGAGAATATCTAAAGTGGCACCATGAGCAAGTATTTAAGGGTAAAATTGGAGAGCGCCATGCCTGATATATTTAAAAAATTAGTACTCCAAAACGTAGACGTTCAAAATATATCGCCCAGAAAATCGAACAAATTGGTGCGCGATAGAATACCTGAAATTATAAAACAATCTGGCCGCACACCGATTGTAGAGACATTAAGCGGCTTAGAGCTTAAAGACGCTTTAAACGCCAAACTTATCGAAGAAGTTGAAGAATTTCTCAATGCGCCAGACGACAACAAAGCGGTAGAAGAACTCGCGGATATTTTTGAAGTAATTAGCGCCCTTGCTACATGGCATAATTTCTCAGAAGATGAACTACTTACATTTGCTCAGAATAAAAGAAAATACCGTGGCGGCTTCACTCGAGGTCTTTATTATAGGGGCGACACATAACCTTTGGTCTAGGCCTAAGAAAAGTTTATCAAAATTTTGTTTTACTCCGTAGCCATTTTTGGAATTCTTCCACTTCTCCATTATCTCGATAGCCAATCTCATCCAAAATTGCGTTTTTTATCTTAGTTACCGTGCCGGAACTACCAACACCAGTAAAGTCGCCCGATCGTGTGAAATTCACATTTTCAATTCCACTCAAAACATTCTTAAAGTAATCAACACTCACTTCACCAATTTTATTTGGATCGCGTCCCAGATCATTAACGAAAATTATTGGAAATATCGTGTGCAAAGCCACTAAAAACGCTCCTATTCCCATTCCCTTCGATAAAATTGAATTCTGAGGGTCATTCCAATCACTCTTGAGCTCTTTTATGGCCAAAAAATATCTGCTCAAAAATCGAATAATATCAATATGCATATTTCTATGTTGAAAGTAATACAAAAAAATTGGCGTATACGCTTTACTATCTATAAATTTTTTATCAATAAATCTTTTCATATGCTCAATTAGGAATGCTTGCGATACCGAATACAGATACCTTTCATCACCGCGAGCTTCTTCTGGAGTCACACCGAGCATTTTAATTCTGCCAAGAAACGGGCTGTCCTCGTGCTCGTTCAATATTTTCACAAGATTATGTAAGAATGTGACTTCATCAAGGTCTTGGCTAAACTCTGCAGTTAAATGGAGCAATAAGGACTTATTGACTGATTTCTGTTCATAATTAATAGTGTAAAATTGCTTTGCGATCACAGAGCGATCATACCCAACGATAAAAGATACCAACACATTGTAACCATCGGCATTCTGCTCATTGTCCAGCCAAAGCCTCAAACCTTCCAATCGATGTTGTCCATCAATAACTAATACTGCGCCTTTCATCTTTGGTAATAAAAGCCTATAGTGTTCTCCGTCATCTTTATACAAAAAGCCTAAACGGTCAGGTCTATTCTCTAAGGATTCAAAGTCGCCAATACCCGAAGATGTATTAAGACCAGCTTCTTCAATATCATTAATTAACTCACAGCTCGCTATAATTGTATTTGGAAAGAATGGGTACTCTTCCTCAGCTAAGTATTTATTAATAGCTTTCGCACGATCTTTTCTTAACTCTCTCTGAAAACCGGTATTGCGATCATCATTGCGGGGTGTTCTCTTTTCTAACTTCTCAACAAGGTCTTGGTAATAGTCCGCATCACTTACAAATGATGATGCAAGGGCTTTATTCTTATCGATATCGTATTGCGTAGGGCTAACAGTGAACATCTCAACAAGGTCTTTGGCTTTCATCTTCGCAAGATAGAAAACCTTAGATTTCTGATAAATGGGTTCAACATCTAACAGTAGATATTCTTTACCTTGAAAAATTCTACTCTCCGTCTGCATTTACCTAAGCCCCTGCTGTTGCGCTTCGGAATTCATAGCATCCCCATCACGTTTACCTTGTTCCTGTTTGTCAGTAATCTGTGCCGCTCTCACATCAAACGCTGCCTTCAGTAAAGCACTATAGTTCAAGACGGAGGCAAGCAGTAAAGTTATACCCAAGAACCACCTTACTATAGATTCTTTGTGACTAACGATTAAGTTCACACCAGCCTTCTCGAATTGATCTTGCTCACAAAGGAATATCTTCACCCCATCGCATTTTAACTCAAAAGTTCCAACGCATTGCGGCGTTACAAAGTTCGTACATTGCGTGTCTGAGGTTGCTTGATAGTAGTACAGGTAAACGAGGCCTACGACTGCTGTCCCAAAGAAAGATAGGAATATAATTATATCTCTTCCAACTTTTTTTGAAGACAGCTGAAATGCATGGATGCCCGATAGCAATATCGTCATAGAGAATGATAAAATTCCTAACATAACGGCATTACTAATTTCGAAAACCTTGCTATTATCCCAATCGACAACGAGTGTTATACCCACTGGAACCAGACTAAAAATGAAGTTCATTCCGAGCCAATAGGAATATTCTTTCACGAAACACCAAACCAATGCTATGCGATTTCGCCAATCATCACTTAACATTAATTCAAGCCTCTTTATATATTTTCCCAAAGTTGGCTCATCTTAAATAGTTCACCTTTTGAAAATTCCTTGATATTAGAAACAGCCTGTCCTTTCTTTATTTTTTCTAAGCTACGGCAAACTTTGTTCGCCTCACTCTCACTCAGGCCCAGAAACTTATTAATCGCCCTGCCATTGTTTTTGTCTTTCACATCTAACAAAAATGACATTTCGCACATGCTGGAAAAATCAAACTCAGACTGATTGAATTCCTCAATCCCTTGCGAGAGCAGGACAACAGAAACACCTTTTGACCGGATCTCACGCAAAATCTTTTCAAGGATGCCTTGGTATTTACGCTCTTTAAAAATCACGTGCGCTTCGTCAATCAAAAGCACATAGCGCATTCCACGATGCCCCTTTTCAACAGGTGTGTTATCCAAGTTCATAAACGTGTTGTAGATGTAATTGATAATCAGAAACAACGCTGTAAAACGAACTGTGTTTGGCAAGTCGCCAGAAAGAGAGAGGTATACATTTTTATCAAGAAAATGCTTTCCCTTCCGATCTTCTTCAAAAATGTTATACCGGCTGAGATCTCCAATAATTTCAGTTAGCGTATCTCGTTTATCCCCCACCATTTCCAAAAGAATTTCGTTGATCTCTGGAATCGAGGGATAATCTCCGGCCTTCTTATTCGCAAACGCTGCAACAGTGGCATCGCGTAATATTCCACTTTGCTTGATCCCCAAATTTGAATATTTACCCACAATATCGACAAATTTGTCGATCCCCATCAGACGATCTTTTTCATTAATCGTATCTATAAACGACAACGGGTTAACAGGGAAAGGAACTTGAGGGGCATCAACAAATATTGATTTTGTCTTATCAAAAAATGGCTGCAATTCTTTAACACCATCTTTTTTGAGACCCTTAAAGTCCAAATAGATAAAATTCACATGATGATTGGAAGCTTCGCTTATTTGCCTTAACAGCTCCAAAGCAAACTGCGTCTTACCAGTACCTGAATTACCCGCCACCGCAATATGGTTGTTATTGTATTTTTCGGAATTGTTAAAATTCAAAACGATTGGCTCGTTTGTATCCAACGTACGACCGATGTTTATTTTGATCGGCTCTGCAAAATGTGTCTTTTCGACTTTCTGGTTATTATTACGGACAGCATCCAGGCTGATTTTGACTGTATCCAGAACGGACATGCCTTTTTCTAAGTGTTCTAACAAAAAGTCAAAGAAGTTATATTCTTTGCTATTCTCAAAGACATTCCCCATTGTCTCTAAGCCGTGATCAATATGAAGCTTGATATATTTCGGAATATTCTCATCTGTACGGTAAACACCGTAATGTTGACAGATTAGCGCAATATAAAAATCCTTGTACTTAGAATCAAAAAGGGTTTGATCTTTATATTCCTTCCCTTTTGAATCATACGCATTAAATTCAGACGAACTGAAATGCTTTCCCTGTTGCAAAGAATAACAAAGAGCAATCCGCGCTATGACATTTTCTTTGGTTCCCGTAGGCAATTTACTCGTCAGACTTTTGACGACTTCTAGGTTGGCCTCAGACGTTTTTAAGTTTATTTGCATTTTCAATCTCATCGTATGTTGTGATTAGCTCTTCCGGAACCGTTTTAAGGAACTCCGAAGAATCTACATCCAAGTTGTTAATTAAATATGCAGCACTAATATTCCCTTTTAAGAGATCAAATTCATCAGAAGTCAGTTCTTTATGGATCAAGGGAAAAATCACGACTTGCTCGGAGACATTAGGATAAAACTCTTTAATGATATTTCGCGCATGGTCTTTGTCAAATTTCTGCATAGGACTGTCGATAAACACCGGAAATTCGATATCAGACTCATCTACAAGTGCTTTTAGAAGTGATGAGGCATACATTTGGCGCTCTCCCATCGACAAAGAGCCTTTATCAATTTTATGATTACGCTTATCAAATAAATTGATATCAACATCATCGCCGGATTGGCTAATATCAACGACTACTTTTTTGATAAAGCCTTTTTTATGCATTAGTTTGCTAAGTTCATCCAAAATACTTTTTTCCAGAGACTTTTTCTTCTCTTCTTTAAATGCTCTGATAAATGATTTAAGTTGCTGGATAATTTCTTGCGCCTTCTCTTCTTTGTCGCTGAAGTTACGCGAAGTGTCAATTTTCTTCCTTAGAATTTCTTGATTCTGACGGAGTGTTTTCTGTTTCGCTTTTATCGAACCAATCTCTTGATGCAGGGTGTTAATATCCTCTTCTATTTTTACAATCCGCTTATCTAACTCTGATTTACGAGACCGTAAGCCTGCAATATAATCATCTTCTGCATCCTTTTCCGCCTCTCGAATTTTTCTTCTAACACCATCATGTTCCGTTTTCGCACTACTAAAGCGCTCATACAGGCTCTTGTAACGGTCACGTAATGACTGGCGTAAACTTTCGGCCAAAGAGTTAAACTCATTAATTTCTGCATCTGAGAAATCATGTAACACAACAAAGTTCGATGGCAGATCGCTTGCAGCTCCTCCGAAAAACTGCGGAATCAATCTCTTGATTTGGGATTCATAGAAATCTCGTATCTCTACTGGCACCACATGAGGTAACTCTTTCTTTTGCTCTTCGATCTCGATCAAAAATTGAGAAATCTTTTCCTGAATATCTTCTTGCCGGAAAGTGTTATCTCTAAAATCTTTCTCATGCTTAATCTGTGTAGAAATTTCAATAAGAGTTTCTCCAGCCAGCCCAAACGGAATAAAGTCATAAAGCTCCTTTAACTCTTCTTGTAAAGTTTCAATTTTTTGGAACCAATCAGCTTCCTCTCCCTTCAAATCTTCTAATTGCTCCAATGTAATTTGATTACCTTCTTGGATTAGCTTTCGCTGAATATCATCTGACTCAAGGCGTTTTTCCGCCTTTTCCTTCCTAAGCTCTTCGATGTTTTCCTCTATTTCATTGATCTGAATGTCAGCATTATCAATATCTGTGATCAATTGGTTTAAATCAGCCTTATCCTTACGACTAGCTGATTTTTTACGATATTCATCTTGAATACTTTCAAGCTGATCCTTCAAATCTTCATATTTCTTAATTCCCAAAACCTCTGTATATGCTTTGCTCAGGAGCTTTCTTTGATCTGGAGAGTTAATCTCCGCTAGAGAGACAATTTTTTCTGCATCAAAAAAGAAGAATTTGGCAATCTCAATTGGCAGAATAAAGTCGCGGATAAAAATCTCTTCTCCGTTTTGCTTCCCATCTGTTCTAAGGTCTTCTATTAACTCATTTCTATGACCATCAATTAAGACTTCAACACTTTCCCCGGCACGTTCGTTCCATATACGTGTAACTTTAATTTCGTTGCATGTAATATCAGGGATTTTCACGTTTGAAAACGTGATGGAAACCGAAAACTCGTTATCTCCGTTTACTTTTGCCAATCTATTTAGGCTGTGCCCAATATATTTTCCATACCCGCCATGATCGCTGATCTCTTTCTGATAAAGAACGTCAACTTTTTCCATTTGCTTACCATACAGACACCAAACAAGCGACATAAGAAATGTCGTCTTTCCAAAGCCGTTTTTACCGCTAATAAGGTCTTGTCAGACTAAATCCATGTTTTCGAAAATGTAGCCGTGTTACGATGAAACATGGCAAAAATAAATCATTTTAAATACTTCAATACGAGTCCAGAAATCATCAAAATGGCGGTGATGTATTACATCCGATATCCACTCAGCTTGAGACAGGTTGAAGACATTTTGTATGAGCGCGGCATTGATGTTTGCCATGAAACAATCCGCTATTGGTGGAACCGTTTTGGCTCTTTGTTTTCCAAAGAGATGAAAAAGAAAAAGCCACAAAGTATTTCCAACTGGCGGTGGCATATTGATGAAGTCTTCGTCAAAATTAATGGTGAACTCCATTATCTTTGGCGCGCTGTCGATCAAGAGGGAACGGTCATTGACTGCTATGTTTCGAAACGCCGTGACGCCCGTACAGCCAAGAGATTCCTCAAGAAAATGGTGAAGCAATACGGCATTCCAAAACAGATCGTGACAGATAAATTGAAATCATATCGCGCTGCTTTGAAGGCTCTGAACATGGCGTATCTCCACGAAACGAAGCAGTATGAAAACAACCAAGTTGAAAACTCTCATCTCCATTTTCGAAGGCGAGAAAAGCTGATGAACAAGTTTCGATCAATGCGATCACTACAGAAATTTACCAGTTTTCAATCCGTCTTTCTCAACCATTTTAACCACCAACGTCACCTCGAAAAACGAACAACATTTAAGGAATTACGTGATGCTTCTCTTGTCGAGTGGCAGGCAATTCTCGTAGGATAGATTGGTAGGCGAGGCGGGTTTCGAGAATTATGCGTTTTAGTCTGACAACACCATTCAGAGAATTTACAAACTCAAGCCCTGCGTTTGCGGGGCTTTGTATTTTCAAGATATGCCCGCGCTTTTATTCCGTTCAGCGACCTGCCAAAAACGATCGGGTGTTGTCTAGAGTGCAATCGTTTTGTCGGTTCTGATTATTGAGATTTTTGCGTTGCGATTTGACAGCAACAATTAACGAAATGTTATATTAGTATAAGTAGTATTTATTTCTGAACTTATACTTTTTATTCTCTGATTGCGGCGTTTGTTATTGAGGGAGATATAATGTGCGGCACTTTTTTGTGGTTTTATTTTCATGTGTCTTGCTATTTTCAGGAATTTCAGAAGCCATAGCTAACAACGCCACAAGGCATAAAGATATAAGAATGGAAGTGGCAAATTTGTTTTGGAAAAGTAAGTTTACTGATCTTGAACAAAGACTGAATTCATACAGGGAAAACAACAGCAGGACATCTGATGGTTTGTGGATGTCGCATATTTATTACAATAGCCTTGCTGGTCTTGTGAGCCCTAAATTCGCTGATAAGAAGAGCTGGGATAGTGTATTCCAGAAAGCGGATGAATGGATCAAACAATATCCGGACGCGCCATCGGCCTATATCGTGAAAGCAAATTTTCTGCATCTATATGCTTGGAAATTTCGCGGAGAGGAACCTGATGCGAAACCGAGTTCCGCCTATATTGAGAACCTTCAGAAAGCGATTGAATATCTGCAGAGCACGAAGAAAACCTCCAGCGGGGATCCGGAATGGTATGCACGCATGATTCTCATGCTGAAGGATTTGGATGTCGCAGAAGGTATTATTCAAAAGCAGCTGGATGAAGCCAGCAAGCGCTATCCGGAATATGGCCCTATTTATTTGAACGCAATGGAGTATTTCCTACCAAAATGGCAGGGCGATTTATCCAAGATAGAGGCTTTTGCCAATGCGGTTGCACAGCTGACGCATAAATCAGAAGGTATGGGAATGTTCGCCCGCTTCTATTGGACGGTGTCACAACTGGTGAATGATCAGGGAGCGTTGTTTCAAAGCCTTGAGATTGACTGGTCCAAGATTAGACAGGGTATGGAGGATATCGTCAGTCAATACCCTGACCAGTGGAATATTAACAATTTTGCCTTTTTTGCTTGTATCGCCCACGACCGCAATATGACGAAAGAGCTGATCAAGCAGGTGAAGAGCCCCATCTCTGATGTGTGGAAAGGGGCTTATCCAGACTGTAAGCAATTTTCAGAGATGGATGATGAAATGTCATTGCGTGGCGATATCAGATTGGAAGTCGTAAGATTATTTTGGCGCAAAGACTTTAAAAAACTGGATGAAATTGCCGATACATATCGGAAAAAGAAAAGCAGAACCCCAAGTGGAGTGTGGAAGCTAAGTGTTTTCTATGGCGGAATTGTGGCTGTCGTGGATTCCCAGCCGGATTCTGCGGAAAACTGGAGCAGAGCCTTTCAAACTGCGGATGAATGGGTAAAATTATATCCCAATTCTCCTGTGGCTCATATTGTAAAGGCCACGTTTCTAACAAATTATGCCGGAAAAATGCGGGGCGGTGGATGGGCGAAGGATGTATCGCCAAAAGCGTGGGAGCTTTTCAATCAATACAATCAGCAAGCCAGAGATTACCTTTTGGCGACCAAAGAAATCTCTAGTCAAGATCCGCAATGGTATGACCTAATGCTGTTAGTTGAAAGAGGTCTGGGTGTTGAATTGCCTGCGTTTCAGAAAACCCTTCAAGAAGGGATTAAGAAATATCCTGATTTTTATGAGATATATTTTTCCGCCTCAATCTACTTACTGCCGCGCTGGCATGGTAGTAAAAGCCAGATTGAGGATTTTGTGAACGCGGCTGTCGAGAATTCGCGCAGGACAGAGGGGATGGGCATGTATGCCCGTATATACTGGTATGTAGCCAGTATGACAAATCCGAGCGGGCTTTTTAAGGATTTCAATGCCGATTGGAAGAAGATGAAGCAAGGCATCAATGATGTTTTGGCGAAATACCCTGATCAATGGAATATTAATAATTTTGCGTTTTTTGCGTGTATGGCTCAGGATCAGGATATGACGAAAAAGCTTCTTCAGAAGCTGGAGGTTCCAT
Source organism: Pseudomonadota bacterium (assembly GCA_013285465.1). NCBI lineage: Bacteria > Pseudomonadati > Pseudomonadota > Pseudomonadota bacterium. Next base: position 1,727,566 of record CP053449.1, on the reverse strand, counting down.
ATCCGTCGGTATGGGGCGGCGACTTGTTTGAAGCTTGTCAGCAATTCGCATCGCAAGCGAAATAGCAATTTTCATTTTTGTGTTTGGCGGCTGAAACGCTTTCTGTTCAAAAAATGTTTTAACGATATTTTAGCGTATTCAGTCTAACTTTGAAAAAGACGGATGTTGAACTGTCCTATGATTTATCGATGTTTAAACAGTTATAAATTTTTGTGTTGTTTGCTCGTAAATTTTTTTGAGGAATAATTGGTCGTGCCTTCACTTTGGAAAATGTTGGCGGGTATGTTGCCGGGGATCTTTCTATTCATGGTGTCGACCGCTTGTCTTGCCAACGGGGTTGATGCCCGTTTGAACAGGGACAAAACTGTGACCGGAGCCGTTACCGGTACGGCAACCGATAAATACACTTTTACGGTTGAAGCGGGTAAAAGCTTTGTTCTTAGCCTTGATAAATCAGAGAAGCAGTTTGATAAGGACTTTATGCTCGCCGTAAAGCTTTTTGACCCGGACAAGAGATTGCTGGCAGGGGGCGCGCAGCAGCTTTTTTTTCGTGCACCGTTTATTAATGAAGCGGAAGGAGATTGGACGATTGAAATCGGGCGGGGGGATCGGGGCGCTTCTGGCGGTGCTTACGAGATCAAATTTATGGAAGTGCCCGGTTCATCAGGGGTGCCGATGAAATTTCATAAAACCTACAAAGGCAATATTCTCCGTGGGGGAATAGATGTTTATACGATAAAGGGCGCACCTGATCTAATGGGGGATTTATCACTGGCGCCAGAAGGAGGACAGGGATTTATTCCGGAAGTGACCGTTATTTCTCCACGCGGTGAACTCATGAATTCTGCAGGCTGCACGGAGAGTTGCGAGCTGGGTTTGCCGTTGATGGAACCAGGTACTTACACAATATTGGTCTGGCGCATTGATCAGCAGGATGTAGACGGCAGTTATAGTCTAGCTGCCAGAAAAACGGGGGACGGGATGGTAGACGATCCGGCCTATAATGAAGACAGAATTGTGGAAAGGATGGAGAATGAAAAGACGGTCAGCGGTGTCGTAAGGGTTGGTGATATTCATCGCTATGGTTTCAGTGTTGCCTCAGGCAGCAGTTTTGTGATTTCTCTTAGCGAGATCGGAGAGCACGGTCCCGGTGCAAATATTGATGTAAAGCTGTTTGATCCTGATAACCGTCTGGTAGAGGGGCGATCCTTTGAGCTGAATACCGGCTTTCAGGTGGTGGAGGCATCGGCCGGAGATTGGAGAATAGATGTCGGTCTTGATATAGGTCATGGCGAAAAAGATGGGAATGAGCAGGGCCGGAAATACGAGATGACGCTGTTCCAGGTTCCCGGCGCACAAGGCAAAAGAATGAAATTCGGTGAAACTTATTCCGGCGATCTTTTTCGCGGCAAGACCGGTGTTTATACCATTAGCGGTACGCCGGACGTTCTTGGACGGATCAGATTCACACCGAAAGAAGAGGTAAGCGTTTTTCCCGAAATTACCGTTTTTTCTCCAAATGGCGGTCTGGCAACGGCGATAGGATGCTCGGAAGGGTGTTTCGTTGATTTGGACATGAAGGAATATGGTGATTATACGGTCATTGTTAGCCAGATAGAGGCAAACGATCAGAAAAGCGGTTACGAACTTACGGTCAAGCGGACAGACGGTGAACCGGAAATTTCCGATATTGATATAAAGCGCGCATTTTTGAATCCGGTCGCGCCGGTTTTTCCGGATAATCTTATGAAGATGGCGCGTTCGGCAAGTGTTTACAGAGGAGGGATGTTCCTGCCGCTGACATCACGGGAATTGAAACAGGAGGATAGAGAGGCGGCAGAAGCGGGGGATGCGATCGCGCAGCTTCATGTCGGGGATTGTTCGTATGGTGCCGGAGCAAAATTTGCCATTGAGTGGTGGGAAAAGGCTGCGGCGCAAGGTAATGTGACGGCACGCAACCGGCTGGGTGCAGTGCCGCTACAGGGAAAAGAAAGCAAAAACAGGCAATATCAAACAGCCGGGTGGTATAGCCGGATTATAGAGCAGGGGAAGGCCGATCGCGCTTTTGAGCACGCAAACCGTATGATGGGGGGCTGTACAAAAGCGCAGGACTTCGCGCTGAATAGAAAATTGCTGCGAGAACAGGCTGAGAAAGGTGTCGCGGTCGCGCAGTATAATTTAGCCGTTCTATATGCTTTCGGATTTGATGAGCCTGAAAATTTTGCAGAGGCCGCTAAATGGTATAGTAAAGCCGCAGATCAAGGTTTCATCGTTGCAATGAATAATCTGGGTGAGCTTTACGAGCATGGTGACGGTGTGACGCAAAGTGATGCCAAAGCCCTTAAATTATACCGGCGCGCAGCTGAAGAAGGTTATCCGCAAGCGATATATAATCTGGGGCGCTTTGCTGCCGCAGGGCGCGGGATGCCAAAAAATCAAGAAAAAGCTGCGGAGTGGTTTCAGCAGGCCGCGGATGAAGGGCATGTCAATGCACAAGCTGAACTTTATTTATTACAGTCCCGCACAGATATGGCTCTTAAACTTTGGTACAGGACGGCGCGCATCGGAAATAAGCAATCATTGCGTCGGTTGATTGAGACGTACCGCGAGATCGGTGTTCCCGTACCGCGCTATCAGTCCGGTATGCGCAAATTTTTTGGTAAATATCTCCTGAATGACGCGCCGGTTCTTGATTATGATGATGTGTTGGAACTCTACAGGACAGTTGCGAAAGAAATTGATCCGCGGGTCTTTTCCGGTCTGGCAGATTTGTTTGCAAAGCAGAATCCGCCGGATTATTTCGAGGCTTATTACTGGTATAGCCTTGTGCTGGACTCACTAGAAGATGCCTATCTCCCGGCAGATGAAAAAAAGACATTGGGCGTATATGCCGAAAGCGAGGCCGCGCAAATGGCTAAGAAGCTCTCGCCCGAGCAAATTGTCGTTGCAAAATGGCGTATAGATGACAGGCATCCCGCATCGCCGAGCGAAGAATTGAAAGAGGCAGCGAGAATATTTTTGCGTGCGAAAAGAGCTTATGAGGAAGATGATCATTCGAGCAGTTATTTTTACCTGAAATCCGCTTCCATGGGGCTTCCGCGTGCGCAGATGCAAGTCGGTGCGAATCTTGATGCCGGAAATGATTTTGAAAGGGCGATAGGGTTTTATAAGAAGGCATTGTTGGGGGGGCGCATTGAAGCGGCAAGCTGGATGGGAAAATATTACCATTTTGGTATCGCGGTCCCTCAAGACCTTAATAAAGCGGCGGAGTGGTATGAATTGGATGCTAGTCGCGGCTTTAAACCTGCAATAGACCGTTTGGGCTGGATTTATTTAAACGGGCTGCAAAACAGCGGAGAAAAGGCGGTCGCGATGTATGAGAAAGCGGTCGCGCGTGGCATATACGAAGCGAATAATGCACTGGGTATGATTTATTTATATGGTTTGGGAGGCGTTTCCAAAGATCACAAAAAAGCTTTGAAGTGGTATTTGAAGTCGGCGGAACGAGGGCATCCGGTGGGAGCCATTCAAGCGGCTGCAATCCTGACAAATTATCTTCCGTATGATTACGATCGCGCGCTTAAACTGCTCAGCCGTGCCGGATCACCAGTGGCCCTGAATAACAGAGCTTATATGTATGAGCACGGATTGGACGCAAAAGATGAAGCATATCTGGAAGGGCAGCCAAAACCAACTGCCTTGGAACTGTATCAGACAGCTTCGGATATGTGTTACGGACACGCGATGTTTAATATTGGGCGATTATATGCACGGGGCGTGAACGCGCCGCAAGTTTCAGCTGTGCCGATTAAGAAAGACCTGATGACCGCGCGCATTTGGATGGAAAAGGCGGCAATGCAAGGGTCTGTCGCGGCGAATATGTGGCTTGATGCAAATCCCGTTGATACTGCGGCACCGGAGGCGGAGATGGGCAAAATGTTTAAGACGGCTCCGATCACCGAGATAGGCTATTTGCCCAAGGCTTGTGAAGAAAAAAAGAGAGGACAGCAATAATGAAAAAGATACTGCTCTCGCTTATTTTGCCCTTGCTGTTTTTTCTTGTGTTGTTGTCCCAACCCGCCTTGTCAGACACGCGCGAGAATATTCAGAAAAAATCATCTTTGAATCTGACGCACAGAGAAATGTTTGCGATGGAGGATTTCACCAGTCTGGATAAAGCGATGAATAGCATTCAGCGTGAATACGAAGACGGGAGCTGGAGCGATGAAGAGCTGGATGACTTGTTTTCCTGGTCTTTGAGAGGTCACGCTCCGGAGCTTGAGGCAGTCTATAATAAATGGGTGGAGGTCTTTCCGAAATCATATGCGGCGCATCAGGCACGCGGTCTATATTTTAGCCGACTGGTAGACAGATATTACAAAGAGGCTTTGGAAATAACGAAAATCAAGAGTTGGGAGGACATTCCTCCCGCGCAGGCAGATAAAATCAAGCATTATGCGGCGCTTGCCATCACAGATCACAATACGGCGATCAAATTACGGAAGGGGAAGCCGGTATTGGCGTATGCGAAATTGATTATGCTGTATGCCGTAACCGGTGACATGAAAACAAGCCGCGCATTGCTGGAAAAAGTAAACAGGATTGCTCCGGATAATAAGATTGCGCGTCTCTCATATATGACCTTATTGCACTCTGACAGATTCTACAAAGGTGATGAAACATTGGATGAAATGCGCAAATTGGCAGACGAAGCCGCAGGCTTTTCTCTGGAAGACGAACATATAGAAATTGCGGATTTATTTCACATTCGATTACTGAAAGAAGGCAAATACGCGGAACTCGAAAAAAGAATGGGAGATATCCAGCGGAAATATGAAGCGGGAAAAATTCATGACCGGACTTTAAGAAAATACTTTTATGATTTTGGTCTGGCAAACCCTGATCATGCCGAGAAGTTGAATGCCTGGATTAAAAAATATCCCAAATCTTACGCGGCACGCCAGACAAGGGCGATGTATCTTCTAAGCGCCGCATGGCGTGCGCGCGGCAACAAATATATGACAGAGACATCCAGTCAGGAAGTTGAAGGTATGGAACATTATTTGGGACGTGCGTGGGATGATTGCGTTGAAGCCGCTACATTGACGGCTAAGCCGATCCTGTCTTATAGAACCATGGTCTCTCTATTGCAAACAGGTGGCGGGCGGCAGCAGATTTATGCAACAGTGGAACGGGCAAATATCGTTGATCCTAAAAACGCCATTGTGCGTATGGCCTATATGGATAGCCTGCAGACAAGATGGGGCGGAAGTTTGGAGCTGATGGAGGAGTATTTGGAAGAGGCAAAACTGATAGGTTTGCCTGAGACCGTGATCATGGACTTTGAAGAGTCGATTATTGAAGAAAAACGCTGGCTGACCGAACAAGTCATGAAACAGTATGAGAATATTGGACAGGTTGTAACGGGCTTCTGAAGGTGAATCGGATGCATATGAATGGCACGCTACAATTTTTATTATCCGCAGTCATTGCCGTGATGATCTGTACCTATAGTACGGAGAAGGGGTTTGCGGTTCTGCGCGGGGCGACGGAACATATAGAGAGGGAATTGGCTCATCTTCCTGCGCCGGAAGAAATCCTTGAGAAATCGGAGGCGGATGCCGCCTATAATATTGGAGTCAAATACTATAATGATGAAGAAAAACGGTATGACTATATTGAATATGCCGTGAAATGGTTTCGTAGGGCTGCTAAATTAGGTTCTCCTGATGGACAGTATCGTTTGGGTGTGGCGTATGAGTGGGGAGAAAGTATCGAAATAGATTATTCTGAAGCACTCAAATGGTATCGTTTGTCTGCGGAGCAGATGAATAAAGGTGGGCAGTATGGTCTTGGTAGCCTCTATGCGAATGGCCGCGGAGTTGAGCAAGATTACTCGGAAGCCGCGAAGTGGTATAAACTATCCGCCATACAAGGCCAGCATCAAGCACAATATGAATTAGGGCTTCTGTATTTGGAAGGGAAAGGGATTGTGCAAGATTACCGGAGGGCGTATTTCTGGCTCGCACTTGCTTCCAAAAAGTTTGATGAGGCCATGGAGAAACGCGAGGACGCAGCAAATCACTTAACGGATGAACAATTGAAAGTTATTAGGAGCGGACTTAAAGAGTGGAAGCCTGGCCTTTCGGCTGTTGTATCAGATTAAATTTACCGCTTGGCTTAGTCTGGCAGCAATTTTTAAAATTCGTTGCATTGTAGAGCTGCATACTTTGGGAAGCATTGACATAGATTGTTGCCTTTAAAGCAGAGTGGAAATAAGTGGGTTTATTTTTCTACAGCGGTTTTTTTTATGCTTTTACGCGGAGGGCTATATATGATCGTTCGTAGCCTCAATTCTCAGGCTGTGAATGTTCATCTGAATTTGGTCGCGACTGCCCCCGAACTCTCTACGGCGGCTTTGCGTTTTGAGGGCATTATCCCGCACCGAAGGCGCAGGCAATATTATAGGTGATGAAAGCTGCGACATAGGCCAAAACCAACATATAGCCGAAGGCAATAAGCATCATACGCCAGCTGTTAAGCTCACGTCGAATAACGGCAAGTGTAGAGAGGCACTGCGGTGCAAAAACATACCATGCCAGTACAGATAGTGCGGTGGCCAAAGACCAGTCATTTTGCAGGGCGGCCGTAATGCTTTTCAGAGAGTCGCCTTGGCTGGAAATTGCATAAACGGTACTAAGGGCGGAGATCATAACCTCGCGCGCCGCCATGCCGGGGATAAGCGCAACACTGATTTGCCAGTTAAAGCCGATCGGCGCAAGCAGCGGTTCAATCCAGTTGCCGAGTATTGCTGCAAAGGAATAGTTGATGGCGGAATCCGTCGCCCCCTCAGGCGCTGACGGGAAGGTGGAGAGGACCCATATGACCATGGACATTGTGAAAATGATGGTGCCGGCGCGTTTTAGAAAAATCATCGCCCGTGTCCAAAGACCGATAGCCAGGCTGCGTAAATGCGGAGGTTTGTAATCGGGGAGTTGCAACATAAATAACGGTGGATGTGCATGGCGGTCCATAAAAATTTTCATGACAAGGGAAACGGCAAGAGCGCTAAGAATGCCGATGGCATAAAGGCCGAACATCACAAGTCCTTGCAGTTTCAACCCCATGATTGTTTCATTTGGTATGAAAGCGCTGATAATGAGCGTATAAACGGGAATACGTGCCGAACAGGTCATAAGCGGGGCAATCATAATTGTTCTCAGGCGATCGCGTTGGCCGTCAATCACACGTGTGGCCATGATGCCCGGGATGGCGCAGGCAAAGCTTGATAAAAGCGGAATAAAAGCCCGCCCATGCAATCCGACACTTCCCATGATCTTATCCATTAGAAATGCTGCGCGGGGCATATATCCCGTATCTTCCAGCAGCAGGATAAAGAAAAACAGCATAAGAATTTGCGGCAGAAAGACAACAACACCACCGACGCCTGCAATGATGCCGTCTACAATAAAACTTTGCAATTTTCCGTCAGGCGTATGTGCGATAACCAGACCGCTTAAGCCGTCAAACCCGGCGGTGACGAGATCGATAAAAGGCGTCGACCATGCAAAGACGGCCTGAAAGAGCATGAAAAGTACAGCCAGCAAAATCATAATGCCGTAGACGGGATGTAGAAGAATGCGGTCAATATATGCTGTGCGCGTATCCATTTTTCCCGTTCTGCGCAGGCAGAGTGAAAGCAGCCGCTCCGCTTCTTTATTGATGGCGCGCAGAGCTGTGCTATCAGGCTCTTTCCATGTATTGGCAGTGGCTGCAACAGGTGCCGCAGCAAAGTTATCAATGGCGGCGAGAAGTTTGTCTGTTCCGCCTTTACGCACGGCAACGCAAGGAACGACAGCTATGCCAAGCGCGGTCGAAAGCACCTCCGGGTCAATCTCTATACCGCGATGCAGGGCGATATCATGCATATTGAGTGCAAGGATAAGCGGTTTACCGGTTTCCTTTAATTCCAGTACAAGGCGTAATGTGGCGATTAAATGTGTACTATCTGCAACGACGATCAGGAGCTGTGGCGGTGTTTCACTATCGAGGAGACCGAGTACGGCTTTACGTGTGATCTCTTCATCGGGACTGCGCCCCCGCAAGGAGTAGGTGCCGGGTAAATCAGTGATGGAAATCTTTTTTTCTGCAGGGGTCACAAAATGACCGGATCGATGCTCGACCGTGACGCCCGGATAATTGCCGACCTTTTGACGGCTACCGGTCAGTCTGTTGAACAGGGACGTTTTGCCTGAATTCGGCGTGCCAACAAGTGCCGCATAGGTAATATCGTGTTTAACGCTGGGCATGGCTTTATCTCTGCTTATGAGACAAGAATTGCCATGGCTTCACATCGGCGCAGGGCAACGGTGGAGGAGCCTATACGCACGGCGATAGGATCACCGCGAAAGGATCCCTGATGTAATATTTCAACAAGATGTCCTTCGATAAAGCCCATTTCAAGCAGACGGCGCTCCAGCTCAGGCGCGGGGCAGGAAGAGAGAACTTGCGTGGTGTCAATGCTGTGAATATAGCCGCAAAAACCGGGCTGTTCCGCACCCAGTGCCGTTGCATTTGTCGCAACATCACAGGGAAGGACAGCGGGAGTATCCCCGGTCATTTGTAATGATTGTACAGTATTTTCCATGGCTGTTATTGACGTCCTTTGCTTTAAAGTCAAAACGGAGCGCGACTGTCAGGGTTCACTGATAGGCCGTAATATAGGACTAAATTGGTTCCTATTCCATCTTTATTTGCTGATAAAGGATTTTTTTCTGAATGTCGAAATTGTCGGGTTTCTGCTGACGTCCCGGTTACGAGTGATTTTCGGATATAATGAAACGTACCTCGAATGGTATCAAATCTTTATCTGAACCAGCTCCTATAAAAAATACCCAGCTATGTATAGCATTACCGTAGCTATAACTGGACTCCTTTATAGGGGCTGGGTCAGTTCTCTGTTAGGGTTGGGGGATCCACGATTCAGGAATGAGGGCGAAAGTCATAAATGCACCACCAAGGAGTACCAATAACCAATCCCATCCGTGAAGTCCGAGCGGTTTTTCATCACCTCCTGTTTTTGCATTGATATCCGCCATGGCTTTGTTTGCAGAGACTAAAAAGAACACTGAACCATATGACAGCCACCAATAAGGATCCGGCAACTTGTAAAGCGCGGTCACAAACACGTAGCCGATACCATGCCATTTCAACTTCGGAGAGATATGCAGGTTTGTATATGCCGCAGATTTATAGACACGATCAAAACAGCTGAATGCAAATAACGGTGAAAACAAGGCGCGTGCCCACGGCGTTATATTCGCATATTCCCGGCGCTTGATTTCTACCCAGTTCTTATAAAACCAGTAAATATCGTATAGGCCAGACGTTAGAGTCGATAAAACAATCAGTTTGACAGTTGAAACAGCATAATAATATGTCACCTTATTTAGAGGGTGAGCGTCGGCTGCTTCAACCGCTGTTACTGTAGGTTCTGTCGCCTCCTTTGCTTGTTCTGCGGCCGACTTGGATTGTTTCGCGAGATAATCAGGTGCGATTGTGGGGTCTTTGCTGTCAGAATTCATAAAATCCTCTTTGCGAATGTTCTTCACCCGCTATCATAAAAGTGTAGGTGAAAGGTAAATTGTGTCGACTCTGGTGACGGTGTTGTCAGGCTCAAGCCATGTTGTACAAAAACCAGCCATATTATCTAATTATCGAAAACGTGCTGCAAAATCATTGAGAAATCGCAGATCAATAAGTTTTCTCGGTTTGGGCGGTTCTTCACCTGTTTCCAGTCTGTCGTCTTTTTGCACAGCTTTTGCCAATGCTTTTTTGACGGCCTCTGATTGGGAAATGGGTAGAACAAGTTTATCTTGTTCCTCGCCTGTCCAGGGGCGGTACAAGGTCAGATTGGGGATGACAATTTCTTCCCGTTTAAAGACGTGTAATCCGCTGTCATTGACGCGTGACGTCCACTGGAATGATGTGGTTTCTTTGGGGGAGTTTGTGATGGCGGCGCATTCATTCCAGAAAGCGTCCATATGATCTTTTCCGGGGACATCTTCAATTGTTTCAACGCTGCGGAAGGCGCGCCAGAACAGATTGCGCAATGGTTGGTGCAGTTGATAGGCGCGCTGGAACAGGTTGGCATCCTGAGCATCTTTGAAAACGTCTTTGAGAACATAGGACATGATCTGTCCTTTGTCTTTGGTGCGTTTGTCGAGCTCTTTTATTCTTTCCGAACGTTTTTGCCGTAACGCCGCAGTGGAAAAGTTAAATCTGTTATCCGAGTCCAGCAACATGGGAACAGCGACTTCGACACCGTTATCGTCCAATATGCGGATAATGCCCATATTATGGGTGACGAGGTCGCTGGCGGTTTGTCCGGTTTCACGAAAGAAATCCTCAACATCCCCGACAATAGCGGGGCGTGGCGTTTTTTGAAAAAAATCTTCATAGAGTTCAATGCCGGGATATATTGCGACAGTAAAGGGGATCTCGGCTGTATGGCTTTGATTGTCGGATTTGATGGTGAGTGTTTTATCCTCGACCCATCCCAAAGGCTGAACAATTGCAGGATTCATTAAATCTTCGATATCTGTGGGGCCAATGCGTATGACAACGCCATGGCTGTCTAAAAACAACATATCATGGTGTGTGCCGCGATATATTTGCCCCGGTTCCGGATCCGGCAGTCCCATTTGCTTTAAAATTGCGCGCGTCCGCGCCGCATAGGGTTCATCATTCATGTAATCTATCGAACGCATATCACGGCGGATATCTTGCCCCTGCTTACGGTCTGTTTTGCACCAGCCATATTTGAAATTGGTTTCTGCCGTATTGTCTGCCATTTGGAACATGTTCTTTCATGTAATATAAAGACTTACCGCTATATATTACATAAAAAAATATAACAAAATATTAAAGTTATGGCGCGATGAGATTGGCTGAAATACGCTGTTTACAGAGCGCTCCAAGTCAGATCAGCGTTACCCGGAATTACACCGTGTTTCGCGCGTTGTTTGATTTCACCGGCAACGCCTTTTTGCTTGTTTTGCATGACGACAATCCTTTATATTGCTGATTATAATGGCAAACAAAACCTGTCCATAGCATGGGAGTACAAGACAAAATGGGAAAACGGCTGTCGAAAATTGTTACGCGCACCGGTGATGACGGCACAACGGGTCTGACCGGCGGTGGTCGTATCCCCAAAAATGCCGCACGCATGCAGGCAATCGGCACAGTGGATGAATTAAACGCTTTTGTCGGTCTTTTTATCGCCTATCTGGACGGGCATGAGGATTTACAAAAAATATTCTTACGTATTCAGCATGATTTGTTTGATCTGGGTGGGGAGTTGTCCATGCCCGGCTACACCATGATCAAGGCAGAACATTGGGAAAAACTGGAAGAGCATATTTCACATTTGAACGAAACGCTGGCACCGCTTGAAAACTTTATTTTGCCGGGCGGGTCAAAATTGCTGGCTTATTGCCATATTGTGCGCACGGTATCGCGCCGTGCCGAGCGTTATATCGTCGCGCTGGGAGCGGAAGAAGACGTCAATGCCGATGCGCGCATTTATCTTAACCGCCTATCTGATCTTGCCTTTGTGACGGCGCGGTATCTTGCCCATGCACATGGCGAAACCGAAATTTTGTGGCAGCCTGCCGCTGTCACCAAAAAGGAAAACGGCTAACCGCCAACCCAACAGATGGCCCCTAACCAAACAGATGGAATGACAATGAGCAAAACAAAAACACAGAACAAACCTGCCCCTGCCGTTGACACAACACCTGTGCGTTTTGTCACCTCTGCCGCGCTGTTTGACGGCCATGATGCCGCCATTAATATTATGCGCCGCATCCTGCAATCGTCAGGTGCGGAGGTTATTCATCTGGCGCATAATCGTTCCGCGTTGGAAGTTGTTGAATCCGCCATTCAGGAAGATGTGCAAGGCATTGCCGTCAGCTCTTATCAGGGCGGGCATGTTGAATATTTCAAATATATGATCGATCTTTTGAAAGAGCGCGGCGCCGAGCATATTCGTGTTTTCGGCGGCGGTGGCGGCGTCATTATTCCTGATGAGATTAAAGATATGGAGGCCTATGGCGTTGCGCGGTTATATTCGCCGCAAATGGGGCAGAAAATGGGTCTGCAAGGCATGATCGATGATATGATGACGCTTGCGAAAGGTGCGTTTGAGACGCCGCCGGCTTTTGATCTTGATGCTGTTGCTACGGGGGATCGCTGCGCCGTTGCGCAGGCTGTCAGTGCCGTTGAACGCGGCCTTGTCGACGGCAAAGACCTTGATGTTTTAAAAGAAAAAGCCGCGTTTTCCAAAACGCCGACATTGGGTATTACCGGCACGGGCGGTGCGGGTAAATCATCCCTGACCGATGAGTTGATCCGCCGTTTTCGTCTGGACAGCGGCGATCATATCAAAATTGCCATTCTGGCCATTGACCCCAGCCGCCGCAAAACCGGCGGCGCATTGCTAGGCGACCGCATCCGTATGAATGCGATTTATCACGAGAATATTTATATGCGCTCGCTCGCCACCCGCGCGACGCAGGGCGAGGTGCCGGATTGCTTGCCAAATGTTATGGATTTGATGAAACTGGCCGGATTCGATCTGGTAATTGTCGAAACCCCCGGTATCGGTCAGGGCGATGCCGGTATTGTGCCCTTTGTCGATACGGCGATGTATGTGATGACCCCGGAATTCGGAGCCGCCAGCCAGCTTGAAAAAATCGACATGCTCGACTTTGCTGATATTGTGGTGATCAACAAATTTGACCGCAAGGGCAGCGATGATGCGTTACGGGATGTGTCAAAACAACTGCAACGCAACCGTGAAGCTTTTGACCGCATGCCGTCAGATATGCCGGTCTTCGGTTCTATTGCCTCTCATTTCAATGATGATGGTGTCACCGCAGCCTATCAATATTTGCTGGGTGTCTTGCGCGAAAAAGGTCTGAAAGACTATGACAGTAAATTGCCTGTTGTGACGACAAAAGTTTCAACGGAAAAAAGCACCATCGTACCGGCTGATCGCACGCGCTATCTGGCGGAGATTGCGGACACGCTCCGCAATTATCACGAATATGCCGCGGAGCAAAGCCGTCTTGCCGCTGAACATGAACATTTAACGGCAACGCAAAAGATGCTGGGTGACAGCGCAGCAGATGACGCGTTGAAAAATCTGATCGATCAGCGCTGGGATGCGCTTGGACAAAACGCCAAACAGCTTTTACAAGACTGGCCCAAGGTCAGAGAGCAATATACGCAAGACAAGATAACGGTTGAAATTCCCGGTAAGGACGATATTACGACCATCATCAAACGTCCCAGCCTGTCCGGTACGATGGTGCCGAAAATATCGCTGCCGCGCTATACCGGCCAAGGTGATCTCTTAAAATGGCTGCTGACGGAAAACCTGCCGGGCAACTTCCCGTTTACGGCGGGTGTGTTCCCGTTCAAACGTGAAGGCGAGGACCCTGCACGTATGTTTGCCGGTGAGGGGGATGCCTTCCGTACCAATAAAAGATTCAAAAAACTGTCAATGCATTCCGAGGCAAAACGCCTTTCCACCGCATTTGACAGTGTGACACTCTACGGATTTGATCCTGCGACACGGCCTGATATTTACGGGAAAATCGGTAATTCCGGCGTATCTATCGCCACGCTGGATGATATGAAGGAGCTCTATGACGGTTTTGACCTGTGCAGCCCGAAAACATCCGTCTCTATGACCATCAACGGGCCTGCGCCAACGATTCTGGCGTTTTTCCTGAATACGGTGATCGACCAGCAAGTCGATAAATTCGAAAAAGATAATAACCGCAAACCCACTGATAAGGAATACGCGGCATTGAAGGCCGGCGCTCTCAACAGCGTGCGCGGCACGGTGCAGGCCGATATTCTTAAAGAAGATCAAGGGCAGAACACCTGTATATTCTCGACGGAATTCAGTCTGCGCATGATGGGGGATATTCAACAATATTTCATTGATCACAATGTGCAGAATTTCTATTCCGTTTCAATTTCCGGCTATCACATTGCCGAAGCCGGAGCGAACCCGATTTCTCAACTTGCCTTCACATTGGCCAATGCTTTCACCTATGTCGAGACCTATCTGGCACGCGGTATGGATATTGATGATTTCGCGCCGAATTTATCCTTTTTCTTTTCCAACGGCATGGATCCGGAATATTCGGTTATGGGGCGCGTGGCGCGCCGCATTTGGGCGGTGGCAATGCGCGAAAAATACAATGCGAACAAGCGCAGCCAGCGTTTAAAATATCATATTCAAACATCGGGACGCTCCTTGCACGCGCAGGAAATGGCTTTTAACGATATTCGCACGACCTTGCAGGCATTGCTGGCGATCAATGATAATTGTAACAGTCTGCATACCAACGCCTATGATGAGGCGATCACGACACCAACCGATGAATCGGTACGCCGTGCTTTGGCTATTCAGCTGATTATCAATCAGGAATACGGGCTGGCCAAAAATGAAAACCCGCTGCAAGGCGCATTTATCATTGAAGAACTGACCGATTTGGTCGAAGAGGCCGTCTTGCGTGAATTTGAGCGCATTTCCGAACGCGGCGGCGTTTTGGGCGCAATGGAAACAGGGTATCAGCGCGGCAAGATTCAGGAAGAATCATTGCTGTATGAACATAAAAAACATGACGGCAGTCTGCCGATTATCGGTGTGAATACCTTTTTGCCGGAGAAGCCGGAAGAGAGTTTCGAGATTGAGCTTGCCCGCTCCACCACTGCGGAAAAAGAAAGCCAGATCAAACGCGTGGAAGCCTTTAAAAAGAAACATGCCGCCCATTCCGAAGCCGCACTTGAAAACTTGAAAAAGACATTGATGGGCGGGGGGAACGGTTTTGAAGCTCTGATGGATGCTGTGCGTGTTTGCTCGCTGGGGCAGATTACCGATATGCTGTTCCATGTCGGGGGGCAGTACCGGCGCAATATGTAGCACGGCGGCTTATTCAAAAAAGCGTGTAAAGGCGTCGACCTCCAGCCGCGGTGTGCGATAGGAATTGATGACGGCCTCTTTGTCTTCATAACCCAGAGCCATACCGCAAATCAGCACTTCATCTCCGTAACCAAGCTCTGCGCGGACGATATCCGGATATTCTCCAAGCGAGGCTTGCGGGCATGTTGCCAGCCCTTCTTCCACAGCCATCAGCATAACGGATTGCAAAAACATACCCATATCCACAAAGGAGCCTTTTTCCAAGACAGGATCCATAAAAAAGAACAGCACAGAGGGTGCTTCAAAGGCACGGTAATTGGCCAGCCATTGTTCTTTTTGCCGCTCTTTGTCCTCGCGCGTGATGCTCAGCGTTTGGTAAAGCTGCAGTCCGCATTCTTTCCGGCGGGTTTTGTACGGTTCTGTCCAGTCTTGCGGATAATAATGATAATCCATCTGCGGCGGCTGACCGGACTGAAATGCCGCCACAATTTTATCAGATAAAGCGCGGCGTTTTTCCCCTGAGACAACAGCCACTTTCCAGGGTTGCGTATTGGTGCCGGAAGGCGCATGGCGTGCGGATTTTAAAATTTTTTCAATGACGGCGCGCGGTACAGCTTTATCCAAAAAGGCACGTGTTGATTTCCGCGCTTCTAGCGTTTTTGCAATACTCATCGGCAGAGGTCCTTTTGCTGGTCTGATTTCGCGCAAAAGCGGAAAGGGGGTGTATATATTGCGCTCGGCGGAAATATATCATATATTCTTGGTAATTTCCAATCGTGCGAGATTATAAGTGAGCCATAAATATTACTCCTTAAAATCCGCCGCTGTATCACACAGCATGCACCCCATTAATAAAACAGACTATTCTGGAAGAAAACGGTTATGACGGTAAAAAAATCGATGAAGATGGTAAAAAAACCTAAAGCGTCAGCGAAAAAATCCGTACGGCATAACAAATTATATGTGCCTGAACCAAAAGCCCGCCCGGGGGAGGCACCGGATTTTTCAAATATGGTCATTCCGGATGCCGGAACATTACCGCGCCCGGCAGTGGATACCCACCATGACGAGATTGCCCATTATGCCGATGATATGATCCGCGTGCTGGACGATAACGGCAAAGCCGTTGGCGAATGGGATCCGAAGCTTAGCCCCGCGCTGCTTTTGGAGGGGCTGTCCCACATGGTTCTGACCCGTGAATTTGATGACCGCATGCAAAACACGCAACGTGTCGGAAAAATCTCGTTCTATATGCGCAGCCGCGGTGAAGAAGCCGTTTCTGTCGCCCATAGCATGGCTTTGGGAGAGGATGATATGTCTTTCCCGACATACCGCCAACAAGGGATTCTAATCTCTCGCGGCTATGATCTGGAAAAAATGATGTGCCAGCTGTTCGGTAATAAAAAAGACCCTGTCAAAGGTCGCCAACTGCCGGTGATGTATTCCTCTAACGAAAAAGGTAAAGGTTATTTCACCATTTCCGGAAATCTGGCCACACAATATATTCAGGCGGTCGGCTGGGCCATGGCGGAAGCCTATAAAGGCACGGATAATCTTGCCACCGCCTTTGTCGGTGACGGTGCCACAGCTGAAAATGATGTCCATGCCGCCATGGTTTTCGCTGCAGTCTATAAAGCGCCTGTCATTTTAAATATCGTTAATAACCAATGGGCCATTTCTTCCTTTCAGGGGATTGCCGGCGGCGAGACGGCAACATTTGCACGCCGCGGTCGCGGTTACGGCCTGCCGAGCCTGCGGATTGACGGCAATGATTTTCTGGCTGTCTATGCCGCATCCAAATGGGCGGCAGACCGTGCGCGTGCCGGACTTGGCGCAACGGTTATCGAACATGTGACCTACCGTGCAGGCGCACATTCCACCAGTGACGATCCCAGCAAATACCGTCCGGATTCTGAGGCCGAAAAATGGCCGCTCGGTGATCCGGTGGAACGTTTAAAACAGCATTTGATCGGCCTTGGAAAATGGTCTGAAAAAGAACATGAGGAACTGGTGAAAGACAAAAAAGCCTATGTCAGTAAAACTTATAAAACTGCGGAAAGTTACGGTTTCGGTAAAAATCACGGCTTGAACGTCGCTGATATGTTCACAGATGTGTATGAAGATATGCCGCTACATCTTTTACGCCAAAGACAAGAACTGGGAGTTTGATATGCCGGTAATGAATATGGTTGAAGCCATTAACTCAGCACATCACGTTCTTATGGAGCGGGATCCTAAAGTGGTTGTGTTCGGGCAGGATGTCGGATATTTCGGCGGCGTTTTTAATGCCACGCAAAATCTGCAAAAAAAATTCGGGAAAGAACGCTGTTTTGACGCCCCGATTTCAGAATCCGGTATCGTCGGCGCAGCCATCGGCATGGCGGCCAATGATTTGCGCCCGGTTGTGGAAATTCAATTTGCGGATTACATCTATCCGGCCTATGACCAAATTGTCTCGGAAGCCGCACGTTTGCGCTTTCGTTCCGCCGGTATGTTCACCTGTCCGATGACAATTCGTACGCCCTATGGCGGCGGCGTCAAAGGCGGGCAGACGCATAGTCAAAGTCCGGAGGCTGTTTTTACCCATGTTTCCGGCTTGCAAGTTGTTGTGCCGTCCACCCCTTATGATGCAAAAGGGTTGTTGATTTCCGCAGTTGAAAAGAATGACCCCGTCATATTTTTAGAGCCCAAACGCATTTACAACGGCCCGTTTAACGGTGACCCGAACGCGGCGGGCATTGGTTGGGACAGCCATCCGGGCGGAGATGTGCCCGAAGATTATTACAGCATTCCCCTTGGGAAGGCCGCTATTGTTCGCGAAGGCAGTGATGTCACTATTCTTGTTTACGGCACAATGGTGCATGTTGCCCAAGCCGCTGTTGAACAAGCCGGGCTTGATGCGGAAATTATTGATCTCCGTACTTTGTTGCCGCTGGATATTGATACCATCAATCAATCTGTGCAGAAAACGGGGCGCTGTGTCATCGTGCATGAAGCCACCCTGACCAGCGGTTATGGCGCAGAGCTTGCCGCCATGGTGCAAAAAGAATGTTTTTGGCATCTGAAAGCGCCGATCGAGAGAATTACCGGCTGGGATGTGCCGTATCCGCTGTCCTTTGAATGGGATTATTTCCCGACCAAACAGCGCGTGGCCGACTCTCTGAAAAACATGATGCAAGGGGGATAGTATGGGAAAATATGTTTTTATTCTGCCGGATCTTGGTGAAGGTATTGTATCGACGGAGATTGCCGAAGTGCAGGCCAATGTCGGCGACATTATTCAGGAAGATGACCAGCTGATGAATGTTCTGACGGATAAGGCCGTTATGGAGCTGCCGAGCCCGGTCACGGGAAAGGTTGTCTATCTGGCCGGTAAAAAAGGTGATGTTGTTGCCGTGGGGACACCGATTGCTGTTTTTGAAGTTGAGGATTCATTGGCGAATATCCCTGATGACCAGTCATTGGAGGATATCTTGAGAAAAGATACCGCCAACAGCGATACGCCCCAAGAGGGCGCGCCGAAAGTGCAGCCGGAGGCGGCACCGAAAAAAGAGGTGAAGACCAAAACCCCGCAAATGCAACAGGCGGTGGCTCAGCCTGTCTCTGAAAGTGTTTCTGCCCCGCCGGAGGTTGATAATACGGTTCTGACCTCACCTTATTTGCGCCGCATTGCCTATGAACAAGGTGTGGATTTAACGCAGATCAAAGGCACAGGCCCGTCCGGACGCATCACGCAGGAGGATTATGACCGTTTTGCCGCCGCAGGAGCGCCGCGCAGCAGTCGCGGGCAAAAGAAAAACGGCGTAAAGGAAATCCCTGTGATCGGTATGCGCCGCATCATTGCCCGGCGCATGCAGGAAAGCAAACAGAATATTCCGCATATTACCTATGTGGAGGAAGTGGATGTCACGGGGATTGAAGACCTGCGCCACAGTATGAACAATACGCGTGAAGAGGGCCAGCCCCGCCTGACGATTTTGCCGTTCTTAATGCTGGCGCTGGTCAAGGCCTGCGCAAAATATCCGAAATGCAATTCAACATTCGACGATGCAGCGGAAATTGTCTACCAGCACAATCCTGTCCATATCGGTATTGCGGCCATGACGGCGCAGGGGTTGATGGTTCCTGTTGTCAAACATAGTGAGGCTCTGGATATCTGGGGTGTTGCCGCAGAAATGCAGCGCCTGTCCGAAGCCGCAAAATCCGGCACCGCCGCGCGGGACGAACTCATCGGTTCCACCATCACAATCACCAGTCTGGGGCCGCTGGGCGGTTTGATTTCAACGCCGATTATTAATGCCCCCGAAGTTGCGATTGTCGGCGTCAACAAAATCGTGGAACGCCCGATGGTCGTGGACGGCAATATTGCCGTGCGTAAAATGATGAATTTGTCTTCCTCTTTCGACCACCGTATCATCGATGGTTATGATGCGGCGGAATTTGTAAATTACATCAAGCTTTTGCTTGAAAATCCGGCGATGATCTTTGTGTAGGGAAAAATAATGTCAGAAAACATCAAATGCAGCGTTCTTGTCATTGGTGCGGGACCCGGCGGTTATGTTGCCGCCATTCGTGCAGGACAGCTTGGTCTGGATACGGTGATTGTCGAGGGAGACCGTTGCGGCGGCACTTGCCTGATCCGCGGCTGTATTCCGTCCAAGGCGCTCATCCATGCAGCAACGCGTTTTGAGGAAATAGGGCGTCATACCGGCGAGGCTCATCTGGGGATCAGCGTCAAATCCGCGCCAAAACTTGACCTTGCCAAAACCGTCGCATGGAAAGAGGGTATTGTAGACCAACTCAATACAGGTGTTGAAGCTCTGCTGAAAAAAGCGAAAGTGCGCCGGATCATGGGCTGGGCACATTTCCAGAACGGCAAAACCTGCACTGTTGAAACCAAGGAGGGCGCTGTCACCATCACGGCCGAACATGTGATATTGGCTAATGGCTCCACACCGGTTGAACTGCCCTTTATGCCATTTGGCGGTGATGTGCTTTCATCAACCGAGGCACTGTCACTCACAAAGCTACCGGAAAATCTTGTCGTCATCGGCGGCGGTTATATCGGTATGGAAATCGGCATCGCTTATCGCAAAATGGGGGTTAATGTCGCTTTTGTTGAGGCTATGGATCGTATCTTGTCCTCCTATGATGAGGAGCTGACCCGCCCTGTCGCGGCATGGTTGCGCGCACATGATGTTGCGGTCCATCTGAATTGCAAAGCCGCCGGATTGAAAGGCGACGGCAAAAAACAGGCGGTCGAATATACTGATGCGGACGGCAAAAAACAAAAATTACCTGCGGATAAAGTACTGGTGACGGTCGGCCGCAAACCGAATACCGAGGGCTGGGGGCTGGAAAATATGGCGGTCGATATGGACGGCGCCTTTATCAAAGTGGATGAACAATGCCGCACTTCGATGAAAAATGTCTGGGCCATTGGCGATGTCACGGGCGAGCCGATGCTGGCGCATCGCGCCTCTGCACAGGGGGAAATGGTCGCTGAAATTATCGCGGGCAAAAAACGCCGTTTTGTACCGCGTGCCATTGCTGCGGTTTGCTTTACCGAACCCGAGATCATCGGTGTTGGCCTATCCCCTGCAGAGGCGAAAGAAAAAGGCATTGAGGTCATCACCGGAAAATTCCCGCTTGCCGCAAACGGACGCGCTCTTTCGACTGAGGCCGACAAATCAGGCGGTTTTATTCGCGTGACTGCACGCAAAGACGATCATGTGATTATCGGTATTCACGGTGTCGGGCCGCATATCTCGGAAATGTCGGGAGAATTTGCACTCGCGCTGGAAATGAACACGGTTCTGGAAGATATCGAAGGTACAATCCATGTCCATCCGACGATGAGTGAATCTTTCCATGAGGCCGTGTTGCAAACACTGGGTCATGCCATTCATATTTAATGCAATCCGGTGACACACTGAAAATCCACGGCATAAGGCCCTGCACTCTAGAGCAGGGCTCAAAATACCTGCTTTTTGCGCATTATTATGGCATGTGTTATAATGGAACTATATGCATACGAAAAACAGGATTTGAAATGTTTATTATAACAGGCACTGTACGTGTACATAATTTCGCTCAAGATCGGCGGCAAGCCCGTCGATAGTTTTCCCATGACATTATTTTGAGTTGCTCCGATAAGAATCTTATCGCAGGTGATGGTTTATATCATCCGGACCGGACAAATATCAGCGCCGAAGAGGCAACGGAAGAAAGGGAAAAGAAAAAAACTGTAATCATCACATAGGGCGTAGAAAATATATTATTTAGAATAAAATACAGGAGAATTTAAACATGACACATGAAAAAGCCGCATTTTCTATTCACGCGGAAACAAAAGAAAAAGCTTTTGAGGTTTTTGAAAAGCTGGGGATTTCTCCGGATGAGGCTGTTGACATTTTTCTGACAGAGGTCTCTTTCCGTCAGGGCATGCCATTTAAAACATCCATTCGTAAACCGCGGGACCATAATGCCGTTCTGAAGCAAACACGGCGCATAGTCGAAAATGTTATGGATGAAGATGTCAGACGTAGCGAAATTGTTAAAGATGCTTTACATGACGTCGCTCCGAACCCCGAGGCGACTGAGGAGGAAATAAAAACAATCGAAAAAGAAGAGCTTAGAACAGATGAGAAAGTTGTGGAGCTTGAAGATATTACAGCACAGCAGCTTGAGCTTTTAGAGAAGGCGGAGGAAAAAGCCGTTGAGCTGAACACAGAGATCGAAAGAGACCAGATATTGGCGGAAGAACTTTTAGAGCGCCGTATTAAAGAGTTGGCTGAGCTGAGGCAACATATCGATTTTTATATTCAAATGATCATGTCGGAAATTCGGTTGCAAAAAAGCGGAGATTACTGGGAACTGTTCCAGGAGTGTAAAGATTTGCTGGAAGATGCAGAGCGTACGCTTAATAGAACCAGCAGTGTTGATGAATATTTTTGGGCAGAACAAGTGCATAACATTAAAGAAACATTATCGAGCGCAACGGATAAATTTCATGAGGTCGCGAGAGATTCAAACATAAAAGTTCCTGAGAAGCCGCAGGGCTTGCAGGAGTAAATATCTGTGTTGCCGCTTTGTAATGATAGCGCCGCTTGATATTTCCTATGGCGGCAGCGGGCATTTTCATATAGAATAATGTTCATGTCTGAACAGCCACGAAAAACCATTATTGCCGTTGACGGCCCTGCTGCGAGCGGTAAAGGTACGTTTGCCAAGGCACTGGCAAAGCGCCTCGACTATGCGTATCTCGATACCGGCGCGATATACCGCGCCATTGCGCATGAAGTGCTGGAGCGCGGTGGTGATCCGACGAATATCGAAGATGTCAGGCCGGTTCTGGAGACAATCAAATATCCTCTGCCGGATACGGTGTTGAAAAATCCTGATCTGCGTACGCCGCGGGTCGAGGAGGCGACACCGCATATTGGCGCGATGCAGGAAGCGCAGGCCGCCGTTCGCAGTTATCAGGAAGACTTTGTCAAAAACCCGCCAAACAAAGCCGCCGGCGCGGTGCTGGACGGACGCGATGTCGGAACATCCGTGTTCCCGCATGCTGATGTCAAATTTTACGTCACTGCGACGCCGGAAGAACGCGCGAAGCGCCGCTATCAGCAGCAGAAGGATGACAATCCCGGTCTGACGCGCGAGATGGTGCTGAAAGATATTACCTTGCGTGATGCGCGTGATATGAACCGTCAATTCTCGCCGCTGCGCCCTGCCGATGATGCGCATATTCTTGACACGACCGAAGACTCGCCTGCCGAGACGCTGGAAAAAGGCCTTGCCGCCGTAAAAGCCAAGCTCGCGCCGCCGCGTTTCAAAAACGGTACCGGAAAATTCCGTTTCGGACGTTAGGGTGCTGTTGTTGAGGGTGAGCGGGGCTGTAAAGAAGTTGTTGCACGTTTTTGCAGGGCGGACCAATCTGCTGCAACGTCCTTATGATATTTGACATTCTGTGTCAGCGGCGGGATCACATCTTTACCGCGGGCGAGGGTTAAGGCATCGCGCTCCGGTGTGATGGTCTTGAGCAGGTCTTCCTCAAGAAAAGCCGCATCATGCATCATCTGATATACGGCGTATCCGGCATGGCTTAAAATTTTCAAGCCCTGTTGTTTGTCCTGCGCGGGTAAATGGTTAACAAGCGCAAACAGCGCATCTGTTTTTAGCTGTTTCGGGCTGTGGACATTGATGTCGCAACATTTTGTTGTTTGTGACGGCGGGTTATTCAGAACAGTTTGAAAACGGCTGCGGTGCTCTTCCGTACCGGTGCGCAGGTCATTCAGGCGGTCCAGGAAATCCTGTTGTAAATAGGCAAGGGAGCTGCCCTCCATTGCGTCAATCGTGCTGTGATGAAAATTGCACAGCCCTTGTACCGTATTGCCCCATGTATTGATATGGGCGCTGACAATATCTTCAAAACCGCGCAGCCCCGCTTTTTCAACATGGGCAGAAAAAATCTGGAAATTGC
Organism: Pseudomonadota bacterium; assembly: GCA_013285465.1. Lineage (NCBI taxonomy): Bacteria > Pseudomonadati > Pseudomonadota > Pseudomonadota bacterium. The sequence continues at coordinate 1,704,077 of CP053449.1, read as the reverse complement.
TTTTTTGTACTGTCTCGCCAGTCATGCTTTTCCTTTTTCATTTCTTTATATATTACCGCCTATTTGTTAACATAAAAATAACATTGCCGCGTTTAGAGGCGGGGATCGGTGATCCTGTCGGTATGGGTGAATGTTATAAATCTCTTTTCCCGCAGCAGTGCAACCAGTGTCAGATTAGCGGCATCGGCGAGTGTGACAGCCAGACTTGTCGGTGCGGAGATGGCTGCCAATATCGGCGCACCAAAGAAAACGGCCTTTTGAACCATTTCAGAACTGCAGCGGCTGGTCAGCAGGACAAAGCCGTTTTGCGGAGATATGCCTGCGGCAAGAGAGGCGCCGATCAGTTTATCAAGTGCGTTATGACGCCCGACATCTTCGCGCACCAGCATGATATTTCCGTCCACATCAACGAAGGCGGCAGCGTGAACCGCGCCGGTGATCTTTTTTTCCGGCTGGTGCTGCATTAAGTCATCATAAGCTTTGTAGATGGCATCCGCGGAAATATTCACTGTACTCTCAATGGCAGGCGGCATGCAGAGGGCTTCTTCCAGATTTTCAATACCGCAAAGGCTGCAGGATGTTGATCCGGTTAAATTACGCTTGCGGCGCAAGACACCCATAAAGTTTTCCTCCGGGATTTTCATGGTCAGCAGCAGCCCGTTTTCTGCTTCCCGTATATCAATAGATTCGATATCTTCGGCTTTGTTGATGATGCCTTCGCTGAGGCTGAAACCCCGCGCAAAATCTTCCAGATCTTGCGGCGTGCACATCATGACTGCATGGGAAACATCATTATAGATAAAGGCAACCGGCACTTCGGAGGCGATGGCTTTTTCGATCTCCTGTTCAAGCTGTGCTTCCCGGCTGCTGGCTTTGACCGTGACATGTCCTGTGCGCGGATGGATCATAATCTATTCCGCATCGGCTGCCAGACGCGGCTCATCCCGGTGGGATTGGTGCACTTTTTTCTGCCAGTCGGACAGTTCATTGGTTAGGCGGATTTCAACGGCGACAACTTTATATTCCGGGCATTCGGTCGCCCAGTCGGATTGTTTGGTGGTGACGACATTGGTGCCACTTTCGGCGAAATGGAAGCTGGTATAAACAACGCCGGGCTGGACACGCTGCGAGATTTTTGCGCGCAGGCTGACCGTGCCGCTGCGGCTTTGAATGGCCACCAGATCACCATCGGAAATACCGCGCTGTTCGGCATCATGCTCATGGATTTCCAGTAAATCCTCACTGCACCAGACATTATTGGCGGTACGGCGTGTCTGGGTACCGACATTGTATTGTGTCAGGATGCGGCCTGTCGTCAGGATCAACGGGAATTTTTTGCTGGTTTTTTCTTCGGTCGGTACAAATTCCGTCGTGACAAAGCGCCCCGGATTGCGGACGATTTTGTCGATATGCATCACGGGTGTGCCGTTCGGATTTTCTTCATTGCACGGCCATTGCACGCTGCCGAGCCTGTCCAGCTTTTCATAGCTGACGCCGGAAAAAGCAGGCGTCGTGCGGGCAATTTCATCCATGACTTCCGAAGGGTGATTATAATCCATGTCATAGCCCATGGCTTTGGACAAAGCGACCGTACCCTGCCAGTCTGCCAAACCGCCGAGCGGCTCCTTGATTTTGCGGATACGGTTTATGCGCCGTTCGGCATTAATAAAGGTACCGTCTTTTTCAAGGAAGGATGAACCCGGCAGAAAGACATGTGCATATTTCGATGTTTCATTCAGAAAAATGTCATGGATGACGACACAGTCCATCGCCTCCAGTCCGGCGGCGATGTGTTGGCTGTTCGGGTCGGATTGGACGATGTCCTCACCCTGAATGTAAATCCCTTTAAATGTTCCGGCGCAGGCTGCATCAATCATATTCGGGATACGCAGTCCCGGCTCATCATCAAGGGGAACGCCCCATTCTTTTTCAAAAATCTTCCGTGTTGCCTCATCCGTCACGGAGCGGTAACCGGGGAACTGATGGGGAAAGCCGCCGACATCACAGGCACCCTGTACGTTATTCTGACCGCGCAAGGGGTTCACGCCGACACCTTCGCGCCCCAGATTGCCTGTCGCCATTGCCAGATTAGCAAGCCCGATGACAGCGGTGGAGCCTTGTGAGTGTTCGGTAATGCCGAGACCATAGTAAATGGCGGCATTTCCGGATTTGGCATAGAGGCGCGCGGCGTTTCTGATGTCATCGGCGGGAACGCCGGTTATTTTTTCCATTGCCTCGGGCGAATGTTTTTCCTCTGAAATGAAGTCCTTCCAGATTTCAAATTCTTCACAACGTGTTTTGATAAAATCCTCATCGACCAGATTTTCCGTCACGATCACATGTGCCAGCGCATTCAGCATGGCGACATTTGTACCGGGGCGCAGCGGCAGATGAAAAGCGGCCTTGATATGCGGAGAGTCGACAAGTGCCAGTTTGCGCGGGTCGATAACGATAATCTGCGCGCCTTCACGCAGACGCTTTTTTAGGCGCGAGGCAAAGACCGGATGGGCATCGGTCGGGTTGGCACCGATCAACAGAACGACATCGGCGGCGGCAACGGAAGCAAAATTCTGCGTTCCGGCGGAGGTGCCGAGCGTTTCACGCAAACCGTAACCGGTCGGCGCATGGCAAACACGGGCGCAGTTGTCGATATTGTTGTTGCCGAAACCGGCGCGGACAAGTTTTTGCACAAGAAAAGTTTCCTCCGCCGTACAGCGGGAGGAGGTAATACCGCCGATGGCTTTAACGCCGTATTCCTTTTGGATGCGTTTAAAGGCACGTGCCGTATAGTCCAGCGCTTCTTCCCAGCTGACTTCACGCCACGGATCGGTAATTTTTTCACGGAGCATCGGGCTTGTGATACGGTCCGGATGCGTGGCATAACCCCAGGCAAAACGGCCTTTAACACAGGCATGGCCTTCATTGGCATGGCCGTCTTTATAAGGTGTCATGCGTACGAGCTGGTCGCCCTTGATCTCGGCCTTCAGGGAGCAGCCGACACCGCAATAGGCGCAGGTCGTAATGACGGAATGTTCGCCGATACCGTGTTCGATGGTGGTTTTTTCCATCAGCGTGGCTGTGGGGCAGGCATCAACACAAGCGCCGCAAGAAACGCATTCGGACGCCAGAAAATCATCATGCTGGCTGGCGGAAATAACGGAGTCAAAGCCGCGCCCTTCAACAGTCAAAGCATGTGTTCCCTGAATTTCTTCGCAGGCGCGGACACAGCGGGAACAGACAATACATTTACTTGGGTCAAAAGTGAAATAGGGGTTGCTTTCATCCTTTTGCGCGGACAGATGGTTTTTTCCCTCATCGCCATAGCGCTGGTCACGTAATCCGACAACGCCCGCCATATCCTGCAATTCGCAATCACCATTGGCGGCGCAGGTCAGGCAGTCCAGCGGATGGTCGGAGATATAAAGCTCCATCGTATTGCGGCGCAGTTTTGCCAGTTTTTCGCTTTGGGTCTTGATTTTCATGCCGTCGGTGACGGTCGTATGGCATGATCCGGGATAGCCTTTGCGACCTTCGATTTCGACAACACATAAGCGGCAGGAGCCGAAAGCCTCCAGTGAGTCCGTGGCGCAAAGCTTGGGAATGTTGATGCCGATTTCCGCCGCTGCCCGCATGACGGATGTGCCTTCCGGCACGGTGACATGATGCCCGTCAATTTCCAGCGTGATATCTGCTGCCGTTTTGCGGGCAGGGGTACCGAAATCTTTTTCTTTCAATATCGCCATGGTTACGCCGCCTTTTTGCCGGGTTTTAGACCAAAAGCTTCGGGGAAGTATTTCAGAGCGCTTAAGACCGGTGCCGGTGTCAGCCCGCCCATTGCGCAGAGCGAGCTTTCGGTCATCACTTCGCAAAGATCTTCCAGAAGTTCCAGATTTTTGGCGCGCTCCGTATTGGCGATGATTTTATCAATGACCTCCACACCGCGGGTGGAGCCGATACGGCAGGGCGTACATTTTCCGCAGGATTCAATAGAACAGAATTCCATGGCATAGCGCGCCTGTTGCGCCATATCGACGCTGTCATCAAAAACCACGACGCCGCCATGGCCCAGCATCGCCCCTTGCGCGGCAAAATCCTCATAGGTCATCGGCAGATCGAACTGGCTTTCATGCAGATAAGCCCCCAGTGGCCCGCCGCATTGCACTGTTTTCAATGGTTTTCCGGTTGCCGTGCCACCACCGATATCATAAAGAAGCTCTTTCAGCGACAGGCCGAAATCAATTTCATACAGGCCGGGATATTTGACATTGCCACAAAGCTGGATGGTCAATGTGCCTTTTGATTTCCCTGCGCCGTGATTTTTGTAAGCCTCCGCACCCTGCGTCAGAATAAAGGGAATGCTTGCCAGTGTAATGACATTATTTAGTGCCGTCGGCTTGCCGAACAATCCTTTGACAGCAGGCAGAGGCGGGCGGTAACGGATCATGCCGCGTTTGCCTTCCAGCGATTCCAGAAGCGCCGTTTCCTCGCCGCATATATAAGCACCTGCGCCTATACGAATTTCGAGTTCGAAGTCTTTCCCCAGATACCCGGCAGCATAGGCTTTATCAATCGCCTTTTGCAGGATTTTTTGGGTGTTGGGATATTCGGAGCGCAGGTAAATATAGCCCTGCGTGGCTTCAACGGCGCGTCCGGCAATCATCATGCCTTCGATCAGGCAATAGGGATCACCTTCCATCAACATGCGGTCTGCGAACGTACCGCTGTCGCCTTCATCGGCGTTGCAGACGATATATTTCTGCTCTGACTTTGTATCCAAGACGGTTTGCCATTTAATCCCTGTGGGGAAGGCCGCGCCGCCGCGTCCGCGCAAGCCGGATTGTTTGACGGCATCAATGATTTTCTGCGGCGATAATGCGCGCGCTTTTTCCAGCGCGTCAAATTTGTAATCATCAATATTCAGCGCATCAATCAGCCCGCAGCGCGCAAAAGTCAGGCGGCTCTGGCATTTAAAGGCATCAAGTTCTTCTATTGGCCCCAGATATAAAGGATGGGATCTGGCATTTTCGGGGAATCCGGCCTCAAACAGGGCAGGGATATCGGCGGCGGTGACGGGACCGTAAGCAACGCGGGTATCGTTTATTTCCACTTCGATCAGGGGTTCCAGCCAGTAAAGCCCGCGGCTGCCGTTACGGATAATTTCAAAAGCGGGATTTTTTGCCTGAATGGCGGTCAACACATCCTCTGCGCCAAGGGAAAGGGATGAGGTGTCATGCGGAATATAAATTTTCATGACAGCAGCTCCTTCAGTTTTTCAGGCGTAACGCGGCCATAGGTTTTGCCATCAATCATCACGGCGGGGGCGCAGGCGCAATTGCCAAGGCAATAGACAGGCTCTAGCGTAATATGACTGTTCTTTGCATGTTCTTCCAGTTCATGACAGCCCATGGATTGACACGCTTCGGCACGGCAGATTTTTACAACATTTGCGGCGGGCGGAGCGTCACGGAAATCATGGTAAAAAGAAATCACACCGTGAATATCGGCGCGGGAAAGGTTTAATGCCTGTGCAATTTCCGGGACGAAATCTGCATTGATATATCCGAAACGTGCCTGCAAGTCATGGAGAACGGGAAGTAAAGCGCCGGGGAGGGAGGATTTTTCCTGCAGGATTTTCTGCGCCGCTTCATGATCCCAGTGTGCTGCTTTCATGCCCATAACGCCCATTCCTTTAAAAACAGTCTTGTTGAATTCACTTTGTGTTTTCAAAACTTTTGCCATGTTAGCATTGAATATGACGAAAATAAATCACTTCAAATATTTTAAAACCAGCTTGGCAATAATCTTCCCGGCAAAAACCTTATAGACTTGGCCGGTTTGCTTTGTTAAAGCATTCATGAACGATTATAACGCAGAGATTGCAAAGAATCCCGCAGTTGAAATAACCAATAGGCCGTTTGTGCAATTGCCGGGCCAAAGGGTTTGCCGGCATATGTCAGGCCGAAAGGTTCAAATAATTTATATCGTTCATCCTGCTCTGCTATGGCAGCGGCAATAACTTCACCGGCCGCGACTGTTGATGTCATACCATGCCCGCCAAATCCTTGCGCATACCAGAGGCCCTCCTGCAGGCGTCCGATTTGCGGCATTTTATGCGTTGGATAGCCCATATCGCCGCCCCATGCGACTTCTGCCTGAACACCCTCAAATTGCGGATAAATTGACAGCAGATTCTGCATCATAATTTTTTTCAGCTTTTCCTGAGAGGGATGGAACATCGATACGAGGCCGCCCCACAACAGCCGGTGATCTTTTGTTAAGGGGCGGTAGTAATTCGATGAAAAGCGGCTATCCATGACTCCGTAAGGTGCACGGATGGTTTGATGCAGTTTTTCTTCCATCGGCTCCGTCAGTAAAACAAAGGTCGATACCGATAAAACGGAACGTGCCAGTTTTTTCTGTATGCCGCCCGTTTGTATGCCGCAGCACAAGACAAGCTGATCTGCAATAATATGGCCGTTTTCAGTGTAAATATGCCATTGATCGCCTTTTTTACAATAGGCTGTTACCGGAGATTTTTCGAAAATCCGGGCACCTGCGTCCTGTGCCGTATTTGCCGCGTGACAAACATAGTTCAAGGCGTGCAGTTGCATAGCGCGTGTTTTGAAATAGGCATCATAGTATTTATTCGTGTTGTAATATTCCGCGACTTTCGCTCTTGGCCAGAATTCGAATTTTTCCCCCATGACGTCATTCATAAAAGTGACGTGGTCACGCACGGATTTTTCATCATCATACCATGACACACCCAGAATGCCTTCCTCCCCCTCGCAAATAAGCTCTTTCTTTGCGCCCATACGTTTCTGAACCAAATGAAAAGCATCCGCTGTTAAATCATATAATGCGCGCGCGTGTTGATTGCCGACAGCTTTTGCGATTTTCTCCGGACTTAATGAATATCCGGCGGAAACGAAGCCGCCATTGCGCCCCGAAGCACCCCAGGCAATACGGTTGGCCTCCAGCAGGACGGCATGGATGCCGCGCTCAGCCAGACTTTGCGCGGTCGCTACGCCGGCCATGCCGCCGCCGACGATGCAGACAGGGGGCTGAACCGTTTCCTGCAGTTTTGGAAAATCTGTCTCTATGCGCAGGCTGCGTGAATAATAACAGTCAATATAATCCTGTGCAGTGCTTGGCTTTTGATTAAACATGATTCTTCTGGGGTTATGGTTGCTATCCGCTATCATCCGCAATCATGTCATATCGGTCAACCGGTCTTTTATGCGCAGACGCAACTCATGGCGACAAGATGTAAGAGTTTTCTTGTCCAGATCTGATGCAATGTATTACTGTAGAAAATAGACAGAGATGAAATATCTTCCGTTTAACGATATCGCACGAGAGAAGGGTGAAGAAAAATGGGATGGGACCTCGTCTATTGGGATCATAGTTATAATAAAATCCTGCTTTTGAATTTTTCCATTGTGATTGCTCTTTTTGCATCGCTGAGATTATTTTCAGGGACGATTGCGCATATCAATGCCTCTGATGAACTTTTGAAAAAGGATAACCCGGCTTTCGGGCTGTCGCTCGCCGGTGTGACTTTTGCAATGACCATTTTATTGAGCGGCACGATATACGGCGATATGGGCGGAGATATGATGAGTTCTGCTGTGGCGATCGGTGTCTACGGAGTGGTCGGTATTGCTCTGATGGCCTGGGCCCGGATTATCTTTGATAAATTGGCGCTGCCCGATATTTCCCTGCGCGAGGAAATCAGCAAAGGCAATATTGCCGTGGCTATTTGCGATACAGGCAATGTTCTTGCGGCAGCCATTATTCTGCGCGCTTTGATGATCTGGATTACGGACAATACAATAGAGGCGCTGGTGGCGCTGTTTGCGGGCTATGTTATTTCCCAGATTGTGCTGACAGGTATGACACGCTTAAGGCTAAAACTGTTTTCCATGACACATAAAGATAAATCTGTTCAGGACGAGCTGCAAAAAGGCAATGTGGCATTGGCGCTGTCATTCGCCGGACGGAAAATCGGGACGGCTTTTGCCATTAGTGTCGCGGCGAATCTGGTTGTCTATGAGGTTTATGATATCAAGATGTTTCTGCTGCCATGGATGGCAGTTTCCTTAGGGGTTATCCTTGTCTTGAAACTGCTCTCTTTTGTGGCGGAACGTGTTATCTTATATCGCGTGAATGTGTTCCATGAGATTTTAGAGCAGCGGAATATTGCTATTGGCGCTTTGCAGGGGGTGATTTACTTGTCGCTGGCTCTTTTATTGGCAGAACTGTAAGGCTGTTTATCCGGCAAGGCCGGAGATAAGGGATGGATTTTTAGACAATGACAAAATTATCAAAAAACTATGTGTCGGAAGTTGATCAATTACTGCAGAGCTTTCGAGATGTGAGTGAGGCAAGCCCTGCCGTTATTGCAGAGCGTGAAAAATTTGTTGTGACGAAAGAGGCGCCGTCCAAGGCGGGACAGGCAGCAATGAAACGCCGTCAGGACAGGCTGGACGCCTTGCGCCGAAAGGCCGGACGTTGACGTTCTCCTGTTTGGTCTGACAGCGCTTTAAAGAAGAAAAAATATGCTGAGAGAGAATAACAAAATCACGATAGCGCTCATTATTTTGATGATCGCAGGGCCTTTGCTGGTCGGCTATCGCCATGAGTGGTCTTGGGAATATATGAAGACCCCGATTTATATTGATGCGGCGATCATGGCCGTTATATCTCTTTTATTCTATCAAAAATATCTGATCGTTTACGGCTTTGCTTTTTTACTGTCATGGGCTTCTTTTAATATTGAAGATCACAGCGCCTGGTCCAACATTCTGGTTCCGGCAACATTCTGGCTGGTTTATCTGGGGTGCTGGCTTGTGTATTTTGAAATAAGCCGCAGCCGGATGGGACAGAATATCAAGCTTTGGCATCCGGCAGTTCATTTCCTCTATTACCTTGCCTTTATGCTGTTTTCCGTCATCGTCAGCATATTTTTTGTCTCGCAGGCATTTGATATCCCCTTATCTCTGCAGACGATACCTAAGAGTTACTATTTATTCTTTATCGGTATGATGTTTATTATCCCGACGCTGACAAGCTATCTGTTAAATATCATCAACACGGTCGGCAGCAAGCATATCTTCCATATTCTGATCGGTACATATAAGCGCCCTGTCGAGACGATGCGGGTTGTTTTGTTTCTGGATATGGTAGGCTCGACTAAAATTGCCGAAAAACTATCGCCGCAAAAAAGTATGGAGCTTATTTCCCGCTTCATTTTCGATGCCGGTTATATCTTCCGCATTTACGGGGGCGACTTAATCAACTACACCGGAGACGGGCTTGTGGTGATCTGGCCGATAGGAAAAGCGAAAAACGCTCTTAGAAGTATCAGTGCGCTTGAAAAACGGCTCTTAAAGTATGAAAAAGAGTATAAGAAAAAATACGATTATACACCACAGTTCCGTGTCGGCATTCATACGGGCAAGGTTGTCCTTAGTCAGGTCGGGGAGGATCGCCTGTTCTTGAGTCTTTACGGAGATGTTGTCAATACGGCGGCGCGTCTGGAGCAAATGAACAAGAAGCTCGGTACGAAAGTGTTAATATCGGGATATGCGCGTCGTTTGTTCAGGCAAGATGATGAGTATGACTTTAAGTCGCTGGGGCAAAAAGACATTGCCGGTAAAGAAAAAGACATTGAGGTTTTTACGGTGGATCTTTTGCAGGATTAACTTTAACCCCTGTTTGTTGTAATCTGATGCTATTTTAAACATGAAAGAAAAGGAATTTGTACAGAATGAGCGCTTTATTCAAACCCATGAGAATTTTTATCGTTGCCGTAATGATTTTTGTCACGGCAAATGTTGCAAAAGCGGAAGACGCCGTACAGGTTGATTCTGCAAAGGATGCGGTGCTTCAGGCTGTGCATACATGGCTTCAGCTTGTAGACCGGGAAAAATATTCCGAGAGTTGGGAGGGAGCATCGGCATATTTTAAGGCGGCTGTAACGCAAGAGGATTGGACGCATTCTTTAAGTGCCGTCAGAAAACCGCTGGGGAATACGTTGATGCGTAAGTTGACAGTGTCTGAATTTTTGACAGAGCTGCCGGGTGCGCCTGACGGCAACTATCTGGTTGTGCTATATGAAACTGTCTTTCAAAATAAGCAGCACGCGGTAGAAACCGTGACCTTTATGCAGGAGGCTGATGGTCATTGGCGCGTTTCCGGATATTTTATCAAGTAAGCGGCTCTATCTTTAAACTGTGAAGAAAGAGGCAATTGAACGGCCGCTTATAGCGGCTGTTGCACCCGTATTGTTCCTGCGGAGGATTCTGTATTTCGTTTGACAAACAAGCCCGGGATGCGCTATAATTTATATGTAAAATAATAGCGCATAAGTGAGAGTAGCCTGTGACAGATAATACAAAAACACCGCAGCCCCAAAAATCCGGAAAAAAAGACATTGATATTCATGTGCCGACGGATGAGGAAACAGCCCGTTTTGGCGACAAGTTGCAATTGCCTACCGGTCAAGATGTGGAAATCTACGGCTCTACCGTTCAAATTGCGACATTGGGCGAGATTCAGGAATATGCCGCCACGATGCCGAAAAAGGAAACGGCACGGCTGCGTGAGATGTTTGGCGATCCTGATAAAAAGAAACATAATGCGATGAATATGCTTTTGGAGATGACCGATGGCGACATCAATCAGGACTCCATTGCCAAAGTGCATCGTTTGATTGATGAGGCAGCTTTGCGTTTCATACAGCATAAGGAATCCGGTCTTTCCAATATGAATCTGGTTCTCACGGGGCATCTTGATGCGGATACGGCTAATCCGTTCGGAAACGGTGATGCGCTGGCACGCCGTTTCTCAAAAATTTCCATGACGGAGGGTACGGCTGAAGAGGAAAAGAAAACGCAGGCTTCGCGACCGAAAGGCGATAAGCCGCAAATTCGCAAACGCTAGATTTTTCTGCCGCGCCGTCAAAAGCAAGCAAAGCCTTTATTTCCTATTTTTACAGATCTGTGGCAATATTGATTTCCGGTCAATATTGAACAATCCGATAAGAAGAAAGAAAGTCATTTGCCCAAAATAACCCCCGTTAACAGCCTCACCTTAAAAGACAGTCCCGATTTCTTGCAGCATGTGCTGGAGCGTTACCGGATGCATCACGGTAATTATCAAGGCGATCCCTTTGTCAGTCCGGTCTTGCGTTTGGCGCTGGATATTGTCCGCGGTTTTGAGAAAGGCGCATTATCTGTCACGGCTGTGTCGGATGCCGTAGAAAAATTATACCGCAAGGGGCTGGAACACCGTGCGGAAAACGCTGCGCAATATCTTGGCTGTTGCAATCAGGCCGAAAACACGGCGGCGATCGATAAAATTTTCTATGCGCTGGCGCGCGGCAAAGACGGTAAAACGCCGTGCGGATTTTCAGCTTTCCGCAAAAAGACGGAGGATTTTCTCTACGGTTTTGTTTTTACCGCGCATCCGACTTTCTCAATGCCGCCTGCATTGTCGCAGGAACTGGCGCGCTATACGGGGCAGCTTGCCGGAGCCGATAACGGCGCGACCAAAAAAGCATTGCACAAGGCGGCGGCTGTTACTTTTATGCCACCCGATTTGACAATGGAAAATGATCTGGCACTGGCGGCCATTGATAATTTGCACAAAGCGCTGGAATTTATGCTGTCACGGCTTTTCGATGTTGCGGAGGAATGCTATCCGCAGGATTGGCAGAAGCTGCGCCCGCGTTTGTTTTCCGTTGCGACATGGGTCGGTTTTGATATCGACGGACGGCGCGATATTTCATGGGCGACGACTTTGGAAAAACGTATCCTGCTGCAAATCCGGCAATTATCCGCATATCAGGAGGCCTTTACCGCACTGCTGGCGGATTATCCGGAAGAGTGCGGAATGCTTGCAAAGCCGCTGGCGGATATTCAGACGACGCTTGTTCTTATGGAGGAGCACCGCAAGGACTTCCTGTCTTACAATAACAATGACGATGAAAATTACGAAGAATTGCAGCAGATTGCGCAATCGCTGATCGGCAGTACGAAAAAGCGTCTTATCTCTGCTGCGCCGCTTCTCCGCGCAATTGAAAAAAATATCGCCAAAACGGAAGATACGGCACTGCAAAAGCGACTCCTTGTCCTGCTGACGCAAATGCAAAGCAACGGATTAAGCCGTGCGGAAGTTCATTTCCGCCTGAATGCGACCCAGCTGCATAATGCGGTCAGTGAGAAAATCCGGCTTGATACGCATCCGGATCATCCGACAACACGGCGGCAGAATACCGAAAAAATTCTGGATCTTATTAAAGCGACCAAGCCTGTGAATGCGGATTTCGGCGATATTGCCGATGAAGAAATGACGGCAAAATATAAATTCATGCTGATACAGAAAATCACGCAATATATTGATACGGACAGCCCGATCCGCTTTTTGATCGCGGAAACCGAAAGTGCGTTCACGATTTTAACGGCGCTGTATTTTGCCAAATATTTCGGTGTCGATCATATGGTGGATATCTGCCCGTTGTTTGAAACCGACCGCGCTTTGCAGAACAGTACGCGCTATATGGCCGCGTTGTTTGATAGCCCGGATTTTACCTCTTATCTGAAAAAGCGGCAGCGCCTATGTATTCAGACCGGTTACTCCGATGCGGGGCGTTATATCGGCCAGCCTGCCGCGGGGGCATCTATCGAGCGCATGAAAGAACGCTTTATCCAGATGTTCAAAGACAGGAAAATTAAAAATATCGGCCTGTTGTTTTTTGATACGCATGGGGAGTCCATAGGGCGCGGCGGTCATCCCGAAAGCTTCCAAAAACGTCTGGAATATATCGCGCCGCCCTATGTGCTGGGTGCTTTGGCCAAGGCCGGTATTCCCTATACACAGGAAAGCAGTTATCAGGGCGGTGACGGTTACGTCAATTTTATGACGGCGGAAACGGCACTGGCCATGGTGACAGGTGCGTTGACATATTGGCTGGGTGATCAGGACGGGGCGCAGGATGAGGACGACCCTTATTATCAGGAGCCGATGCGGAGTGCCGTTACCGGATTTTTCACGGAATCAACACAGTTCCAGCTGGATTATACCAAGAACCCGAAATATGCGGATTTACTGTTCGCCTTTGGCACTAATTTGACAGACCCCTCCGGCAGTAGGGCGATTAAACGGGAAAGCACGGATAGTTCGGCCTTGCCCGATAAGCGCAATGTCAATGAAATCAGGGCAATTCCGACCAATGCCATTCTGGCGCAAATGGGCGTGCTGGCCAATACGGTTTCCGGTATTGGCCGTGCGATGCGCGAATATTCTGATTTCTTTGCCGATGCGGAGAAACGCTCGCCGCGTTTCCGCACGATTTTATCGCTGATCCGCAGCGGGGCGGAACGCTCCAACCCCGATGTGATGCGCGCCTATATCAATATCCTGAATCCGACATTGTGGATTACCCGTGCCGGAAGCAGGCAGGATGCGGATATTTCCAACCGCATGGCGGCGGTTGCCACGCAGTTGGAAAAACATGATCATCACGACAATATGATGGAGGTTTTCCGCAAGCTGTATTGGGATTACACATTGCTGGAGCGCTTTTTGCAAACGGACCCGCATCCCTGTGCGGATGAAATTGCCTGTCTGCACGCCATGCGGATTGCGATGATTGCCTATTGCTCTCTGTTGGCAACGCATATTCCGCGTTACGGTCCTCATCATGCGATTTCACGTGAGCAGCTTTTGAAAATGATCTTCCATATGGATATTGATCGCGCCGTTGCGGTTTTAAAGAAAATCTTTCCCGCGCAAATCATGAAAAGCAGCGATTATGATTTCGGGGAGACCTCCGAATACCGCAAGCGGGCCAAAGATAAAGACGGTTACGTCAATCTGCAGACCGGCATCATTGCGCCGATGCAGCAAATGCATCTGGTGACGCGCCGCATTTCAACAGCCATCGCCCATTATACCGGATTCTTCGGCTAAAATACGGTGAATGCAGGCCATATGTTTTCTGTCTATCCGTTTACAGTCATGGAATAATATTCTACTCTGTTGGAGGGGTGTCTTTGACTTTTTTTCTGCCTATCTAAGGGCGGAAAAATGACACGGGATTTTGTATGATCGTCCAGCGTAGATTGAAAAAGTTTCTTGCCTGCATCATTCTGTTATGCGGGATTTTGTGGTCGGGAACCGCCTATGCAGCATTGGGGGCTTCCGTGACGCTGGTCACAGGGCAGCCGACAGATATTTATCCCGGCGAAATCACACAACTTGAAATCACCCTGTCCAATAATAATACGGTTGCGCCGGTGACGGCTGTCGCTTTCAGTAACAGCTTGCCCGGCACATTGCCGAACGGCCTCAGCATTGCCGGTGCCGCGACCTATACATGTACCGATCCTTCCGTTCCTGTCGTCAATCCGGGGGCGGGGACATTGACGGCTGTCAACGGCACGCAGGCCATTTCGCTCAGTGGCGGTACAATTCCGGCGCGGGCAAATAATACGGATGGAACTTGTACGATTATTGTTCCCGTCACGGCGGGGACCTCGACAGGGAATGCGGCAACCTACAGCTATACGATTGCCGATGGTGCGGTCACGGGAGATGACGGCGCAGCTGTCGCGAATTCCGGTAATGTCAGTCAAAGCGTGAATGTGCGGGCCTTTGCGCGTCCGGTCATAAGTAAATCTTTCAGTAATAACACGCTGGTTCTCGGCGGCGGTTCCGCCACGCTGACAATCACGGTCAGCAACAGCAATCCCGTTGCGCTGGCAAATTTCAGCGTTACGGATAATTTCCCGTCTTTGGGGACGCCGATTATCGAAGTGGCCAGCCCCGTTGTCAGTAATTCCAGCTGTACGGGCGGCGGAACACCTGCAACATTCACGCCTGTGGCAGGGGCGACATCGGTAACGGCGACGGGCGGTACCATTGCCGCCAATTCCAGCTGTTCGATCACTGTTGCGGTCGTGGCCAGTCATACCAACGGTGTTTATGATACAGGCTTTCAGAGCAATACGATTGTTGGCGCAACGGATTTCAGCAGTGATGTCGGCATCGTGCCGAATAATGCCAGCGCTTCCGTCCGTACGCGTTCGCCGCTGAATGTCAGTAAAAGTTTTGCGCATAGCGCCGTTTCCAGCGGGCAGGATGACAGTTTTTCGATTGTCATGTCCAATACGGGAACCGCGCCATTGACGGTGACGGGTTTTACCGATGATCCGATTGACGGGATCGGTAATGCCGGTTTCGGCTTAAAAATCAGCGGCGCGGTCGGGGTCGCCTGTACGGGGACGGGGACTGCCGGAACTTATGCGGCCACAGCAGGGAATACCGGTATTACGCAAACGGGAAATACCACGATTGCCGCAGGCGGCAGCTGTACCATCACTGCGCCTTTTACCGCGACGGTACAAAATCCGAATACGCCCATTACCTATACGAACAGTATTGCGCAAGGCGCGGTAACAACGGCAACGGCCGGTGTGGTCAGCCAGAATACTTCTTCCTCCATTCTGGTTGTGGATGATCTGCGTGTCCTGAAATCCCGCACACCGTCAAGCGCGGCGCCGGGCAGCCCTGTCAGCTATACGGTGACGGTACAGAACTGGCTGGCATCGGCGCTGAATAATCTGGATATTAATGAAACGCTGACAAACGGGCAGACGTTTCTGACGGGAACAATCGGCAGTTTGAATTTTACGCCGGTATTGGGCGGTACAGGTTGTGTGGGGTTGACGGTCACGGGGGCGACCGGAACGACAACACCGGTCTTTACCATCGGCACGGTTCCGGCGCGGGCGGATGTGAATACGCCGGGCAGCTGTACGGTTACCTTCTGGGCAATGACGGATTCCGGCGCGGCAAACGGATCATCCTATTCCAACACCTTGGCGGCGGGGTCAGTCTGTTACAATGCGGGGGCGACCTGTAACGGCGGTTCCTCCAATAGCGTATCAGGAACAATCAATACGGCGGTCTTGTCTGCCGTGAAAGCTTTCTCGCCCGCCGGCCCGCTTTCGGAGGGTGCCATTACGCGCTTGACGGTCACCCTGTCGAATCTGTCGGCAAATCCGATGAATAATGTCTCGCTGAGTGATAACCTGCCATTGGCGGGCAGCGGCGGACAGATGCGTGTGGCGACACCGGCGAATGCGGCAACAACCTGCGCTGGCGGTACGGTGACGGCAACGCCGAATGCGACGTCATTTTCTATGAACGGTGCAACGGTTCCTGCGCGGGCAAGCGGCGGTACGGGCGCATCTGGAACTTGCGTGGTGCAGGTCGATGTGATTGCGCCTGCCGGAATTTACAGCAATACGGCAACGCTTGCGGGAACGCAGACTTATGCAGATGGAACGACTGCGGGGGTCGGGCCGCTGAATTCGAATACGGCGAATATTACTTTCACCTCGGCGCTTGGCGCAGTCAAAACATTCAGCCCTTCCAGCGTTTCCTCCGGCGGTAAATCGACAGTCACGGTGCGTATGACGAATAGCGGCGCGGTCGCCTTGGCGAATGTCAGTGTCACGGATCCGCTGCCTGCGGGAATGGTGCTAGCCAATCCGACCAATGCTTATGCGACCTGTGCGGGCAGTCCGGTCATTACGGGTAATCCCGGTGACGGCAGCCTGACGATGACGGGGGCGAATTTGGCGGGCGGCGGCAGTTGTGATCTGCTGTTTGATGTTGTGGCAACCGGAGCGGCGAACTGGATCAACACGATCCCCATCGGCAATCTGACGGCAACGGGCGGCGTGAGTAACCAGACGGCTGTGACGGGAACGCTGGTCTTTGATCCGCCGACGAATCTGACGGTTGCGAAAACGACCAATCCCAGTACCTTGACTTTCCCGGGGCAGATAAGCCGTCTGACGATTACGGTGACGAACGGCTCGCTGGATGTGACGGGGCTGTCGCTAGCGGATTACTTTACCGCAGACGGTACAATGGGCGCGGCGGCGAATGGCATGATTATCGCGCCGACGCCTGCCGCAGCAACAACCTGTACCGGCGGTACGGTGACGGCAATACCGGGTGCGACATCGCTTTCGCTTGCGGGGGCAAGCATGCTGGCAAATGCGTCTTGTACGATTGCGGTCAATGTCAGCTCGACCACAGTCGGCGGGATTACAAACTTTATTCCCGCCAATGCGATTCAGACCGATCAAGGGTTGACCAATAGCGGGCAGGCGACCACCAGTCTGACGATTCAAAGCAATGTCGGCATTACCAAACAATTTACGCCGAATGTGGTCTCGGTCGGGCAGCGGTCGCGCCTGCGGATTACATTATACAATGCGACGGCGCAACCGGCTTCGGGAATTTCCGTTACGGATAATCTGCCTGCGAATGTGACGGTACCCAGCAGCCCGAACCCCGTTACCACTTGTGCGGGCGGCACGATATCGTCTCCGGCGGCGGGGCAGGTGCAAATCTCGGGTGCAAATCTGGGGGCGGCGTCCGGCGGTACGGCGGCCTCCTGTTACGGGGAAATTGACGTGGTTGCCTCGACGGAAGGCGACTTTCTCAACACCATTCCGGCGGGGGCTGTTTCGGCAACGGTTGGCGGTGCCTCCGCAACAAACTCCGACCCGACCGATGATACGCTGCGGGCCAAATCGCCGGTGGTCATCCATAAAGCGATTGCCAATTTTACACTGGATGCGGGCAATCCTGCCGGATTTACGACAGGCACGGCATCGCGGGCGCCGGGTGCTTCTGCAGTGCTGACGATCAATCTGGCGAATGCGAATGCGGCGGCGCTGACGGCGGCATCCTTCACGGATAACCTCCCGGCAGGTCTTGTTGTTGCGCCAACACCGGGAGCTTCGACCACCTGTGCGGGCGGCACGGTCACGGCACCGGCCTCTGCAACAAGCATCAGCTTGAGCGGAGCGACAATTCCGGGTAGCGGCTCCTGTACCGTGAGCGTGAATGTCCTCAGCAATATTTCCGGCAGCTATACCAATACACTGGCGGCAGGTGCTGTTACGACTTTTGAAGGCGTCAGTAATCAGGAACCAACCAGTGCACAGCTTCTGGTTTCAACGCCGCCGACAGTCAGTAAACAGTTTGATCCGGCAGTTATTCCGCAAGGCAGCGTCTCGACCATGACGATCTTCCTTGGTAATGATAATACGGTACCGCTGACTCTGACCTCAATCTTTACTGATAATTTGCCAACGGCTCCGGGAGCGGTGTTGGTCGCACCTGTGCCGAATGTTGTGAAAACCTGTCCGGGGGCTGTCACGGCAGCGGCAGGGGCGGCAACAATCAGCTATGCGAATGGCGCATCTATTCCGGCAGGCGGCTGTACGATCAGCGTTGATGTCACGGCAAACACGCCGGGCGATCATACAAACAACATTCCGGCAGGGCGTCTGCAGACCAATCTGGGCAATAACCAGCAGCCTGCGAATGCGGTTTTATCAGTCAGTACGCTGGGCTTTATTTCCGGTAAAATGTTCCGCGACAATAATGTCGCGCCCGATGGTGTGTTCCAGTCAGGCACTGATGCGGTGATTTCCGGCGAAGCGGTGGAGCTACGCAGCGGCGCAACCTGCGGCGGCGCATTGCTGGATACGCAACTGACGGATGCGGCGGGGAATTATCTGTTCTCCGGCCTTGCGGGCGGCACTTATTCCGTCTGCCAAAATGCCCAGCCTGCGGGAACCAGTAACGGCACGACAACGGCAGGGGCGATCGGCAGTGTCAATGGCAGTACCGGAACGGCAGGGACGGCTTCGAACCCGACAGCAACAAGCAGTCAGATCATCAATATCATTCTGAATAATGACGGTGCGGGCGGCGAGGTCAGCGGCTCGACCGGAAATAATTTTGCGGAAATCGTTCTCTCAGCTATTTCGGGAACGGTCTTTCAGGATGCCAATAACAACGGCATCCAGAATGGTGGTGATACGGGGATTGCCGGACAGTTGATCGAGCTACTGGATGCGGGCAATGCCGTCATCACAACCGATACGACAGACGCCACAGGGGCTTACAACTTTACGGGGCTGCAGCCCGCGACTTATTCGGTGCGCCAGCCGAACCAGCCTGCGGGGACATCAAACGGTATTACGACAGCAGGTGCGGTTCCCAATGGCGGTACGGCGGGGACGCCGACAAATCCCGCAACGGTGCCGAGCGTGATTGCCACGATTATCCTGCCGCCGAACACGACAGCCGCCGATAATAATTTTGCGGAGATCATCAATGGACGCAGCGCGCTGGGGAATGTCTTTCTTGATTACAATAATGACGGTGTTTTGAATGGGACGGAATATGGGTTGTCAAACCAGACGATCAATCTGACAGGAACGGATATCAACACCAATCCCGTCAGCGCAACGACACTGACGGATGCAAACGGGGATTACGGTTTTACCGGATTGCCGCCGGGAACCTATACGCTGGATCAGCCTGCACAGGCAACAGGCACAACCAACGGGATTGTGACGGCCGGCAGCACCGGCGGCGTTGCCAGCAACCCGACGGCAACAACCAGCCGTATTGCGGGTTTTGATTTAACAGGTGCGAATACGGTATCGGGCGGTAATAATTTTGCCGAAGTGCCGGGAGCGGCGCCTGATCTGACAATTCTGAAAACCC
Source organism: Pseudomonadota bacterium (assembly GCA_013285465.1). Taxonomy (NCBI): domain Bacteria; kingdom Pseudomonadati; phylum Pseudomonadota; species Pseudomonadota bacterium. Next base: position 1,684,466 of record CP053449.1, on the reverse strand, counting down.
ATGCGCCGTCCAGTTTTGGTGAGGGGTCGACGACCGGTGTATTTACGATCACACCGTCGAATGTCGGAACGGTGGCAACCTCCGGTACGGTCACTGTTGTTGATACGCTGCCGGTCGGTATGACAGTTGCTGCACCGGCGACGGGAACAGGCTGGGCTTGTGTCGGAGCAATCGGCGATACGACCGTCACTTGTACCAGCACAGACGTGATTGCGGCAGGCGGTAACGGTAACCCGATTTCTTTGCGTGTTGCTGTGGCGGGCGGTACGGCGGGGCAGTTGCTGGTAAATACGGCAGTTGTCTCCGGCGGCGGTGAGCCCCCCGGTTTTGACGGCAATAATACCGATACCGATACGGTGGCGATTGCCAATGTGGCCGATATCAGCGGCACGATTTGGCGCGATTATGACCATGACCGCCAGATTGACGGAGGTGAGCCGCTTGTGCAGGGATGGACGGTTGAATTGCTGTTCAACAATATTATCGTCAGTACAGCGACAACGGCGGCGGATGGCACTTATGCCTTTAACGGTATCGCACCGGGGGCAGGATATAAAATCCAGTTCCGTGAACCGACAACAGGCTTGATTTACGGACGCGCCCTGCCGAATGAGCAGGGGATTGTGCCCGCGAACGGAACGCGTGATACCGGGGCATCAACCAGCAATGGCGGCACCAATGCCGGAAATCCGGCGGGTGCGGATCTGTCCAGTGGCGATGGTACATTAAGCAATCTGTCATTGCTGGCAGGTGATAATATTATCGAGCAAAGTCTGCCGCTGGATCCGGCGGGTGTGGTCTATGATTCCATTACCCGTTTACCGGTTGCGGGGGCAGATGTGACAATCGCGGGGCCTGTCGGATTTAATCCGGCAGTGCATCTTGTCGGCGGCACGGCAACAGTAACGACCGCCGCAGATGGTTTGTACCAGTTCCTGTTAACGCCTGCCGCGCCTGCGGGAACCTATACACTTTCGATTTCAAGCTATCCCGGCGCTTACATTCCGGTGCCATCGGCGATTATTCCGGTGTGTGCGAATACGCTGACAGTCTCGCCGCCGCCGCCCGATCCTGCGCAAGTGCAGACGAGTGCCCTGGCACCGGTGCTTGCTGCACCCGCGCATAACCCTGCGGCCTGTCCGGCGACAACCGCTGCCTTTACGCCTGCCGATCAGGCGACGACCCAGCATTATTTCAGTTTTGTCATTGATCCGGCGACATCGGCCAATCTGGTCAACAACCATATTCCGCTGGATCCGGTGCTGGACAGTGCCATCGTTTTGACCAAAACGACGCCGATGACCAATGTCAGCATCGGCCAGCTTGTGCCTTATACGATTACGGCGCGCAATACTCTGGCGGCGAATTTGACCAATATCAACATTATCGACACCATTCCGCCGGGCTTTAAATACAAAGCCGGAAGCGCGACACTGGATGGGGTGGCGACTGAGCCGACCGTTGTGAACAGAACGCTGACCTGGCCGAATTTGACCATTGCGGCGGGGGCGACGCGGACATTTAAAATGATCCTTGTCGTCGGCGCGGGTGTGCAGCCGGGTGAGTATGTGAACCGTGTCGAGGCGATCAATAATCTGGTGCCGCCGGGTTTTGCCAATGCGGCTTCCAATGTGGCAACAGCAACGGTGCGTGTTGTCCCTGATCCGGTTTTTGATTGCGCCGATCTGATCGGAAAGGTCTTTGATGATAAAAACACCAACGGCTATCAGGATGAGGGTGAGCCGGGCATTCCCGCCGTGCGTCTGGCAACTGTGAACGGTTTGTTGGTGACAACGGATGCGCAAGGGCGTTTCCATGTTGCCTGTGCTGCTATTCCTGATGAAGAGCGCGGCAGTAATTTCATTATGAAGCTGGATGAACGCACGCTGCCGACAGGCTATCGCGTCACGACGGAAAACCCGCGCATTATCCGCGCGACGCGCGGAAAGATGGCAAAGATCAATTTCGGTGCCGCCATTCATAAGGTCGTGCGGGTCGATATGCGCGATGATGCCTTCCTGTCAGGCGAAACCGACTTAAAGCCGGATTTCCACAGCCAGTTGGAACAAGTTCTGGAACAAATGCGTGACCGCCCGATTGTCTTGCGTCTGGCCTATACCGTAAAACAGGAAGATGAAAAGCTGGCGCGCAAGCGTTTGCAAGCCGTGACGGACGTGGTGAAAAAACTGTGGAAGAAACACAGCTGTTGCCATGAATTGCAAGTGGAGGAGGAATTTGTGACCTCCTCGGCGGGAGAGAAATGATGATATTCTCCCGCGCCGCATCGAAATATCTTTTACTGACCGGTGTTGCCGTCGCATTTCTGGCAGGGAATTCGCCGGCGATCGGGGAGGATTGCGACACTTGCCCGCCGCTGGATCAGCCGGGAAAAACGGCGATGGTCTCGCGGGTTGTGAAACGCGCTGTGCCACCAGATACGGAATACCGCCGTCCTGCGGATGAAGTGTTGGTATTGTGGCGCAAAAAGGCTGAGATTTCCAAATTGGGGAATGCTGATGTGCCGTATTTCGCATCGGGGCGGCATCAATTATCGGATGCGGGAAAAGCCTCGCTGACACATCTTGCTACAGAGCTGCAGGGACGAGAGATCGAGCGCGCCGAGATTGTCGGCTATACCGATAAACAGCCTTTATCAAAAGAGTCGCGCAAATATTATGCTGATAACCATGCTCTCTCCGTTGCCCGTGCGAAAGAAGTTGCCGCCTATCTGCGTGAATTGGAGGCATGGCAGAATGTGCCTGTGCGCATCACAGGGATGGGAGACAGTGCGGCGGCGACGGAATGTCAGCTGGATATGGCTGGTGCGGAAACGCCGGAACAGGCGCAGCTGGATTATCAGGATTGCATGGCTGATGATCGTCGCGCGGAGCTACGCGTCTGGTATAAAACAGCCGCTTATGCTGTGCCGCAGGCGGGGGTGTGCAAAGATGCGCCTGCGCAGGATAGTGATTTGCCGTTCCGTATTTCCATTGATGGCGAAACGGCTCCGGGAGAAGATGTTCCCAATAGCGCGGATGTAACGCGTTGCACGGATATCGCACTTGAAAAAGCGGATATTCAGCTGCGTTTTGACGGGCTGGAGATTGAGCCTGTTCTGAATGTGACGGTCTGGCCGGAGGGCGCGGTCAGAGGGGAGACGGTTTCTTTCCTTCCCTATACAAATTACCGCGCCTTTATCAAAAAAGCGGAATTGCGGATTTTCAAGGAAGGTGTCTCAACAGATAAACCGCCGCTGGCTGTTCTGCCTTTTGATGGTTCTTTTGGCGAAATTACATGGGCAGTGCCGCAGGATAATACTCTGACGGCGGTAAAATATTTGCTGCGCGTCTATGACGGGAAAGGTCGTTTCGACGAAACGACGCCGAAAGTGATGGATATTCTGGATGCGCGGCGTGGCGCACAGCCCGATGAAGGCAAAACACGCGAGATGTTGACGGGATATGGGGAGAACCATATCGGTTTGCGCAATATTCCGGTTCATGGCGGCACGGTGACGGTGAATGGTGATGGTATCGCCGCAGGGGAAACGGTTCTGGTAATGGGGCAGCCGGTTCCGGTGGATACGCAGGGTAAATTTGCCGTGGAGCAGATACTGCCCGCAGGCGATCACGATGTTGATGTGGTGCTTGAAAAAACGGATGGCGGCCGTGCGGAATTCAATCGTCATATCAATATTCCGTCGCAGGAATGGTTCACTGTCGGGATTGCGGATCTGACGATGGGGCTGAATGATGTGAAAGGCCCGGCGGCGCTGGTGACCGGAAAAAACAGCGATCGCTATAATGAAAAACTATATGCCGAAGGGCGTTTGGCCTATTACACCAAAGGCAAATTGAAGAATGGCTGGCAAGTGACTTCCAGCGCCGATACACAGGAAAAACCGCTTGAGGATATTTTTTCGCAATTCGATGAAAAAGATGCCCGCAGCCTGCTGCGCCGCCTTGACCCTAGTGCTTATTATCCGGTTTACGGCGATGATTCCACGCTGATCGAAGATGCGCCGACTTTGGGAAAATTCTATGTGAAGGTTGAAAAAAACGATACGAAAGTTCTATGGGGCAGTTTTCAGACCCGATTGACGGGAACCGATCTGATGAATTTCAGCCGTACGCTTTACGGTGCCGAAGCGCATCACGGCAGTATGACAACAACGGCTTTCGGTGAAAAACGTACGGAGCTTGATCTGTTCGCGGCCGATCCCGGCACATTAGATGCGATTGAAGAATTCCGCGGCACGGGCGGGTCACTTTACTATTTGCGCAATCAGGATTTGGTCATCGGCTCGGAAAGGCTGCGTGTTGAGGTGCGCGATCAGGATTCAGGTATCGTACTGGAATCCAAAACACTGATTTACGGACAGGATTACGACATCAATTATATTCAAGGGCGCGTTATTTTAAGCACGCCGCTGGAATCAACGGCGGGTATTTCCGCCTTCATCCTGAACGGCACACAAGGCGGCAATCCGGTTTATCTTGTCGCGGGCTATGAATTTACCCCCGGCGTTTCTTCCGTTGATAACATGACAAAAGGCGGGCGCGTCAGCCATTGGGTGAATGATCATCTGCGGGTTGGCGCATCAGGTTATGAACAAAAAGGTACAGGCAGGCAGCAAAGCCTTTTGGGGGCGGATATGACGCTGCGTTACAAACCCGGCACATATCTAAAACTGGAAACCGCACGTTCTGACGGTCCGGGAACAGGCGGCATGTCCTCACAGAATGGCGGTTTCAATTTTGGCGCTATCCCGCAAACGGGAACGGCGGGTATTGATGCGGATGCGCACCGTATAGAGATTGCCGCTGATTTTGCCGAACTGACGGATGGCAGACAAAACGGGACATTATCGGGATATTGGCTGAACAGGCAAAACGGCTTTTCCGCGCCGGGGCAGCTGACAAATGAAGGCGTAGAACAATCAGGCGGTATGCTCCGTCTGCCGGTGTCGGACAGGCTGGATTTCACAGCGAAGGCCGATTTCAAGGAAGGCAAAACGACCGGCAGTTATAAAGCGGTCGAGGCGGGTGTGGATTACGCATTGTCACAGGAAACAACGCTGACATTCGGCGCGCGGCATGATGACCGTGATACGGCGCTGGCGGCAGGCGGTAGTACGGTGCTGGCGCAAACAGGGCAGCGGACGGACGCGCTTGTAAAACTTGGTTATGCGCCGTTGACGGAAGAGGGCACGCCGGGGCGTTACGAAATTTACGGCCTTGCGCAAACAACGCTGCACCGTGATACGACGCGGCTGGGCAATGACCGTTACGGCGGCGGCGGTTTATTCCGCCTGAATGACCGGCTGGAAATCAGCGGCGAACTGACAGGCGGCGATGACGGTCTCGGCGGCAAGGCGGGGCTGGATTACCGTGTGGACGACCGTACCAGCCATTATATCAATTATCTGTCTGACACAGGGCGCACTGATACGGGCAATAACGGGCGCAGCAATACGCTCGTGGCGGGAACGCGCTCCCGCTATACTGATAATTTGTCGGTATTTTCCGAGCAGCGTTATCTGCATGCGCAGCAGGGGCAGTCCGGCATTATGCATGCGATGGGGCTGGACCTTGCTGCCAGCGACCGCTGGACATGGGGCGGTAAATTTGAAACCGGAAAAACCTCTGACCCGGCAACCGGTGATCTTGACCGGATTGCGGCCTCCGTCTCCGCAGGTTATACCCGCGATAAAGTCCGCTATGGCGGTACGCTGGAATGGCGCGAAGAAAGCGGCAATACGACAGGTGACAGAACATCATGGCTGATGAAAAATACGCTGGCCTATCAGGTTTCGGAAGATTGGCGTTTCTCGGGCGGACTGGATGTTGCTCTCAGCGATGCGGGTACAGGTAGCACGACGGATGCGAATTTTACCGAGCTGAATATGGGCTTTGGCTACCGCCCCGTTTTGAACGACAAATTGAATGCGCTGGTGCGTTACACTTATTTGTCTGATGAGGGTAGCCCGGGGCAAGTCTCTGGCACAGGTGCTGCAAACGGCTATGAACAGCGCAGTCATGTCTTCTCGGGCGATTTTATTTATGATCTGTTTCCTAAACTATCGGTGGGCGGCAAGTTGGGATACCGTGTCGGCGAATTGCGTGATACGACGGCGGCAGGTACGCCGTGGTTCAGTAGCACGGCATGGCTGGGCGTGGCACGTGCTGACTGGCATGTGGTGCATGAATGGGATGTGACGGGTGAGCTGCGCTATCTTGATGCCAAAGATGCCGGTGACGCAAAAGCCGGCGGCTTGATCGGCGTGTACCGGCATTTTAACGAGAATGTCAAACTGGGCGTCGGTTATAACTTCACGGATTTCTCGGATGATCTGACCAATCTTGATTATCAAAGCCGCGGTGTTTTCTTCAATATTGTCGGCAGTTTCTGATTGCCGGACTTAAGGGCAGGAAATACGGCTGTAACGCCGGACGGCATGGCCGGAGGCGATCATCGCGCAGGAAAGATCGATATCCTTTACAGTGCAACGGGCAATGGTGCGCCCGTAATGGTCAATTTCGATGGCGTGGCATTTTACCCAGCCCGTTGTTAAAGTCTTCAGATGATCTTTTGCGGCAAAGGGATCGCCTTTGGTACAGCGTCGCCCGGCTCTGCAATGGTCGGGCATTTCCGGCGCATCAATCCCCGTCAGACGTATGCGCGTGCCGATACAGTCGAAAGTATCGCCGTCAATAATGTAGGGGGAATGGCAGAAAATTGTGCTGCTGCTTTTGCCGTCTTTGGCGCTGTGTGTATCTGCGGCAGGCGGGGACGGTTCCAGAAATTTCCCCAGAGCGATCAGTGCCAGCAGTGAAAAAATAATCAGTATTTCACGCGCATTTTTGAAACGGAAAAAGCGTATTTTTTGGCGGGCATTTTGCCATTCCTTGCCGCCGCGTGTTTTTTGGCGCTTCAGTTCTGTCCGGCTTTTGTTTTTGACAAGCGTCAGCCCGACACCCAGAACAATAAGGAATGCTGCCGCTGCGCTGGCAATTGTGACCAGTATTGTTTTGTCGAAAACTGTAAAATCCGGCATATTTGAAACCATGCTACAAGATTGTCATTATACTGTCTGTGATTATAGATGAGATATTTCAGGTTGCGCCAGCCCTATATGCAGCCTCCTCCGTACCCCTGCTTGACAAATGCGGCCATCCTTCCTATCTATGAAAGGCATTTGCGCTGCCATCAAACAGAACAGTTATTTCAATGAATTGCGGTCTTGATTTTGGAACCTCGAATTCAACGCTTGCCCTTTGCAGGGAACGCGCCGTGACGCTTGTGCCTCTGGAAGAGGACGGCATAACGATTCCGAGTGCCGTTTTCTATTCTGCCGTTGCGCCGCAGCCCTGTTTCGGCAAACAGGCGATGCAGCTTTTTATGGAGGGGGAAGAGGGGCGTTTCATGCGCAGTCTGAAACGTATTCTGGGTACCAGCCTGATGAATGACGGCACGGTGGTAAATGGAAAGCTGAAGAAATTTGAAGATGTTCTGGGTGATTTTATCGGCCATATGAAAGCTGTGGCAGAGCAGCACAGCGGCGTTGAAATGATAAATGTCGTTATGGGCAGACCCGTGCATTTCGCCGATAATGACAGCAAAACCGATAGTCGTGCGCAGGACGAATTGCAGAATATCGCGCAAGCCGTCGGGTTTAAACATGTCGCTTTTCAGTATGAACCGATCGCGGCCGCTTTTGCGCATGAAAGAAATCTTCCATCTGAAAAACTGGCACTTGTTGCCGATATCGGAGGCGGTACATCGGATTTTACCGTCATTCGTCTGGCGCAGGATGTGATGGATAAAGCTGACCGCACGGATGACATTCTCGGCAATTCCGGTATCCGTATTGGCGGAAATGATTTTGACAAGGATTTAAGTCTGCGTGCCTTCATGCCCGATTTCGGATACGGCACGGATTACGGCGAGAAAAACCTACCGCTTCCGGCTGTGCCGTTCCATGACATGTCCGAATGGTCGAAAATCAACTTTTTATACACGCCGAAAATGCACAAGCAGATGCGGGATATTTTGCCGCAGTCACATGCGCCGGAAAAGTTTTCACGCTATATCAAATTGCTGGAGGAGGAAAAAGGCCATCAGCTCTTGGCGGCGGTTGAAGATTGTAAAATCGGACTGACGGAGCATTTGCAAGTGACGGCATCGCTTGATTTTGTAGAGGAGGCGTTTTCCGTTACTGTGGCGCGCAGCGTTTTTAATGATGCGGTGGAGAAACATGTGCGTGCGATTATTGCCGATATTGATGATTGTTTGCGGCAGGCGCAAATCGCAGAAGAGGCGGTGGAATTGATTATTTTGACGGGCGGTACGACAGAGGTACCATTGTTGAAAGAAACAATCGCAGCCAAATTTCCACAGGCGGAGATATCTGAGGAGAATAAGCTGTCTAGTGTCGGTCTGGGGCTGGGTTATGAAGCTATCCGCCGTTTTGGGATGATGGCGTGATTTTTCTGTCATAATGCTTTATTTTTGAGGCCGCAGGCTTTAAACTCCCTTGGAATCACCGCAAATGAAAGGAAAACACTATGTTGGAAGAACATCACGATTTGGTACATGAACTGCCGGAACATAAAGAAGCAATCCACACGCTGAAAACGGCGGATGCCCATTTTAAAAAGCTTTTCGATGAATATGAAGATGTGACGAAAGAAATTTTACGCATCGAAAAAGAAATTGAAGCCGCCAGTGACGAGCGTCTGGAAGATCTGAAAAAGACACGTCTGTCGCTGAAAGACGAAATGCTGGAAATTATCGTAAAAACCGAAGCCGCCTAAGGCGAAGAAGGTTTTTCAGCGTATTAACGATGCCTCTGCCGGACAGGGGCGTGAAAGGCGGCTTTTTTTAAGTCGCCTTTATCACATAAATTGTTAAAAAATTACTAACATATTGACCTGTATGGAGAAGAGCGTAAAATGAAAGAGTGCATAATTATGCATTCTCTAGGCTTTCGCTCGGCTTCTCTGCCGCCCCTAATTGTTAGAAAATTTGGTCTCTATGGGTCTTTATTCCAGCATAAATTTTTTTCGTCTTGGCAGTTTTTTTTTACTGATGTCCGAGCTGTTGTTTTTGACGGCCTGTTCGACGGCGACTGCGCCGATGGGGGATCGGGAATACACGGAAAAACTGCGCAGCGATTTGGAAGTCATCGCACAGAAAAATGACGGCATCTTGCAGATGACGCTGGATCAGGCGCTTGATCTGGCTGTGAAACGCAATCTGGATGTGCAGGTCGCGCTGATGGAAGAGCTGCTTCGCAGCGGTGAATACAATATCGAAAAATTGAGCCTGTTGCCGCAGATCGAAGCCGGCGCATCCTATCAGGGACGCAGTAATACAGGTGCGTCATCTAGCCGTTCGGCTTTAACGGGAATGCAATCACTGGAACCATCCATTTCCACAGACAGGCACCGCCGCACGGCGCAATTGGAAGCGAGCTGGAATATTCTGGATGCCGCCGTCACAGTTGCCCATGCACGTACGGCATCTGATCGCGTGCTGATTGCACATGAACGCCGCCGCAAAGTGCTGCAAAATCTGGCACAGGATGTCTATGTTGCCTTCTGGCGCGCTGCGGCGGAACAGGAAACAGCAGAGAAACATGCCGCGTTGCTGAAAGAATCTGACGGGCGGTTGGCGGATTTGGAACAGGCCATACAAAAAGGCGTCATCCCGTATGAAAGCGGTTTGCAGAAAAAAGAGGAATTGCTTCGCAAGCGCAACGCGCTGGCGGAAAAGCGCCGCGATGTTGCGCAAGCGATGCTGGAGCTGAAGACACTGGTCGGGTTGTCACCCGAAGATAAAGTGACGTTGCATTTGCCGCGGGAAAATTGGCTGACATCCGCAGAGTTTCCCAAGCTGGAGCAGGACAGCGAAAAGCTGCAGGAAACAGCGCTGATGAACCGCCCTGAAATCAAAGAGGCTTTTTTGAAAGAACGTATCGCCCTGCGTGATATCAAAACCACTGTGCTGGAGGTTTTGCCGGGTGCGCGCTTCTTTCTGGGGCTGAACAAAGATACGAATTCCTTTCTATCCGATCAGGACTGGGCGAATTTCTCGGTATCGCTTTCCGCAATGCTGATGGATTTGTTTACACTGCCGCAGCGTTATGAACAGGCCAAGAACAAAAAAGCGCTGTCTGATAAGCAGCGTTATGCCTTGTTGGTTGCGGTGATTGCGCAGGTTCATGTCGCAAAACAGCAGCTGGAAGAAAGCCGCAGCCAGTTTTTAAAAATGGATGAACAGGCGGATAATTACCGGAAGATTTTGCGTAGCGCGACGCGCAAGCGCGAGGCGGGTCTAGGCAGTGATTTAAGTGTTCTCAACACGGAGCTCGATTATGCTCTGCTGCAATGGGACAGAAGTTTTGCCTATCAGGCAGCACAACATGCTTATGCACGCATGTTGAACAGCTTGGGCGTGGATATTTGGCAGAATGCCGGAAGCCAAGACGGAGAAGAACAAAAAAAAGAAGACGAAAAATATCACCTGACACAGCTTGATACGGTGTTGTAAACACCGCATCGGTAAATGAAAGGTTGCGAAGAGACATTATGCTCGATGCATCGGGAGGAAAAAACAAGGCCGCCCCCTTCGGACGAAAATCCGCAGGACAGGCGCAGCGCAAAACGGCGACGGGTAAAACCCGTGCGCTGTTTGTTGCCTGTGTGTTGTTTGGCGCAGTTCTGGGGTTAATGCTGGTATTGTCCGACCCGCTTTTGTTCAATAAGGATGATTGGCGGCGCGTGCCTGCCGTTGCAGGACAAAAACTACAGGCATTTGGCGTTTTTGCGCGGGATGCGGGACAGAAAGCACTTGAGAAAACGGCGCTTCTGCAGGAACAGCTTGTTCAGAAAGTGACGGAACTGGAAGCGCCTGATCTGACAGCGGTCAAACAACAGGTGGCTGACGCTTATGCACCTCTCACGCTGGGGGCTTCCCATACGGTTCTAACGGCTGTGCAAAAGGTTAACAACTTTGGGGAAAAAGCCGTTGAGTTTGCATCATCGCGCAAATTTTTCTTCTCTGTCTCGCCGCGCGAGACAATAGTTGCACAACCCGTATCCGTTATTGCAATGGGTGCGGCGCAAGCGCAGAACACACCAGAGTTCAGCCCGATGCAAAAAGTTCTGGATGATATTGAAACTTTTGCGCAAATTGCGCCTGCAGCAGGGGATAATCCGGTAGAAACGGCAACGGCGGAAGCCTTGCCGGCTTTGTCCGACGCACCTGTTGAGACACATGAAGTGCAATCTGTTCTGATCGCGCGCAGACAGGCCGTTATTTCAAGCCTGATGAGCGGTAAAATTCTCGATTTTCCCTTCCAGAACGGTGATGTTTTCTCTGCCGCAGATATTTTGGCGCGTTTCGACTGTGCGATGGAAGAGGCGCTTTACAATGAGAAAAACGCGGCGCTGCGTCTGGCTGATGCCGAACTGAAAGCCAAAAAGCAATTGCGCAAATTAGGGACATTATCCGAAATTGAATATATTGCGGCACAGGAAAGCGTGGCACAAGAACAGGCGCGCCTGGCGCAGGTTGAAGAACGTATTTCTCTTTGCACGATCAAGGCGCCGTTTGACGGGCGCGTGACAAACAGGTTGGCCAGCCCCTATGAATACGCGGAACGCGGGCGTGTGTTGATGGAAATTTCTTCAAATGAACCGCTGCTGTTGCAATTTCTGGTGCCGTCTGTTTGGCTGCGCTGGCTGAATGTCGGCACGCCGTTTGATGTTTATGTGGAGGAAAGCGGTAAAACATATCCGGCGCATGTCATTCGTGTCCATGGTAAAGTTGATCCGGTCAGTCAGACGGCGGAAATCGTTGCGGAGATGTCATCTTATCAGGAGGAGCTGCTTCCCGGTATGGGCGGTAAGGCAATTTTTGATGTCGGGGCCGCACGCAAGAAAACTCCGCTCGGCTTTATCGGCTTGAAAGTGGCGGCAAATCCTGAAGACGTACCGCAGGATTTGGGTGATGAGTAAAAAAAATCCGAAAAAAATAGATGCGCAGGCTGAAAAGCTGCTTCTGCTGCTTTCGTTGCAACGGCAGTCCCGCAGTCAAAAGACGGCGGCAGAGCTGGCATTTATGATGGTGAATGAAACTTACCGTCTTGTTCCCTACCGTCAAGCGTTACTCTGGACGCGGGATAACGGTATTGAAACGGTTTCCGGCCTGACAGAGACGGAAAAAAACAGTCCTTATCTGTTGTGGTTATCGGATTTTATTGCGCGGCATGTGCCGCAACAGGAGGAGGATGCTGTACGCATTCTGACTGCAAAAGATGCAAAAGATGCGGAAGGGGCGGATAAGAAAAACTGGCAAACATGGTGCTCTGCCAATGCGGCATTGATGGCATTATATGACCGGAATGGCAATGTAACAGGCGCTTTATGGATAGACCGGGAAGAGGCTTTTGCAGCTTTGGATAAAGTCTTGCTGGATGAATTGGCAGATGCTTACGGTTACGGCATGCAGGCTTTGACGCAGGGCGGCAGCAAGAAGTTGCGCGGTTGGAAAGGAAAAATTCTGGCACTGTCCGTATTGGCGGTGCTGTGCTGGCCGGTCAGATTGGCGGTGACGGCACCGGCGGAAATTGTGGCAAAAGACCCTTATGTCATCAGCATCCCCTTTGACGGTACATTGGCAGATATACCGGTTGAGCCCAATACGCTGGTCAAGCAGGGCGAGGTCTTGGCAAAAATTGACGATACGGCTTTGCGCAGTCAGGTGGCGGAGGCGGAACACCGGCAGATTATGGCGCAGGCTGTGCTGGCGAAAGCGGAGCGGGAATCCATCACGGCACCGGAGAAAAAACAGGCACTGGCGGCGCTGCGGGCGGAAATCGCCTTGCGGCAGCAGGAATTAAGCTATGCGCGGCAGCTTCTTGCGCAATCTGTAATGACGGCGCCACGTGACGGTGTGGCGGTTTTTTCCGATAAAAATGATTTGCGCGGCCGCCCTGTGCGGACGGGAGATAAGATTATGATGCTGGCAGCACCGCATGACACGGAACTGCTGATCCGTGTTCCCGTAGATGCGATGCTGACGATTGACGAGGCGGAACCGGTGGCGTTTTTCCTGAATACTGCCCCATTGAAAAAACATCAGGCATATCTGAAAACCGTTAGTTATCAGTCATCAATGGATGCTGACGGTTTGCTGACTTATAAAATCCGTGCCGCTTTTGACGGAGGTGAGGCGGCGCGTATCGGTCTGACAGGGACGGCAAAAATTTATGGCGGGCGTAGCCTGCTGGCTTACAGCCTGTTCAGGCGACCCTTGATTTCCCTGCGCCGCTTTCTGGGAGTATAGGGGATGGCAAAAGGTGATCTGCCGTTATTGCGGGAAGATTTAAAAATCGATAAAACCGCCTCCGGTGCGGATGGTGCCCCGCATTGGGTTATTTATGATCCGCTGGCACACCGCTTTTATAAAATCGGCTGGACGGCTTTTGAATGTCTGCGCCGTTTGGCGGATTGCCGCCGGCCGGATGACCTTGTCCGGGCTGTTAATGCGGAAACAACGCTGACAATCGATACGGAAACGGTAGAAGATTTATCGGTATTTCTGGTGAGAAATCAGCTTGTGCAAGGCAATACAGCGCAGTCATCTGCGCAACATGAGAGGCGCACTAAGCGCGCGGAAAAACCTTTTTGGAAGAGGGCGTTGCACGGCTATCTTTTTGTAACGCTCCCGCTTTTTAAGCCGCAAAATTTTCTGGAACGCAGCCTGCCATTGCTGCGTCCGTTATTATCGCAGCGCTTTATGCTGATGATGCTTTGTCTGCTGGCGGCGGGGCTGTTGATGACATTTCAGCGTATGGATGAATTTCTGCACAGCTTTCAGAATATTCTGAATTGGGAAGGCGCTACGCTGATTGCGCTGACAACAGTTTTCGTGAAAACGCTGCACGAATTGGGGCATGCCTATACGGCGACAAAATACGGGGTCAAAGTTCCGGTCATCGGTGTGGCCTTTATTGTTCTCTATCCTGTGTTATACACGGAAACAACGGGTGTATGGTCTTTGACCGACAGGCGCAAGCGTGTGGCGATTGCGGCGGCAGGCGTGTTGACTGAAATCAGTCTGGCCGCTATTGCGCTGCTACTGTGGCGTTTTCTTCCCGTAGGTCTTGGAAAAAGCACTGCTTTCTTTGTGGCGCTGGTTTCTCTTACCGGAAGCTTGCTGGTCAATCTCAATCCGTTGATGAAATTTGACGGGTATTATCTGCTTTCCGATGTATTGGGTATTGAAAATCTTCAGGACCGTGCCTGTCTTTGGGCAAAATGGCGTTTGCGCCGCATGTTATGGGGCTGGAAAGATGATGTTCCGGAAGATATTCCTTTGCGGCAGCGGCGCTTTTTTCAGTCTTTCGGTTTTGCGCTCTGGATATACCGTTTGTTCCTGTTTTTGGGGATTGCCTGGGTGGTTTTTGCGCTGTTTTTTCCGCCTTTGAATATCTTTCTGATGGTTGTGGAAATCGCATGGTTTATTGCTCTGCCAATCTGGCGGGAAGTGACCGTCTGGTGGCGGCAACGGCAAAAATCATACCATTCTCTCCACAGCCTGATCAGTTTGTGCGTTATCATTGGCGTATTTGTGGCGGTCACTATGCCGCGTGCGCATAAGATCACTATTCCCGCAGTACTGCATAGCGCCGCATATACGCATCTTTACACACCGGTTGCCGGAAAGCTGATTGAGGTCAATATGACGGCGGGGCAACAGGTGAAAAAAGGGGATGTTCTGGCCGTCATTGAATCGCCGCAATTGCAACAGCAGATCGCATTGGCGGAGCTGGACTATCAATCGCTGCAAAAATTGCGGAACCAGCAGCAAATTCTTGCCCGCGACCATCCCGAACAAGAGCCGTTGACAGAAAAATTGGCGGCGGCGGCGCAAAAATTGTCCGGCTTGCGCGAACAGCAGCAGAGGCTGGTTATCAAGGCGGATTTATCCGGCATATTAACCGATGTGGCGGGGGATATGCATCAAGGACGCTGGATCAATCCTGCGCAGCGGTTGGGTATTCTGGTGCAGCCTGATATATTAACAATTAGCGGATATATACATGAAAACAAAAGAGAAAAAATTACTCTCGGTCGTGCGGGATTGTTTTATCCCGATACGGATTTTGCGGAAAATTTTCCCGTGCGCTTGGATAAACTGGCAGAGAACAGCAGTGATACCCTGCATTGGCCGGAGCTTTCGGCGAGATTCGGCGGTGCTATTCCGACAGATGAAACTCCCGGAAAAACAGGTCTGACAGCGCGTTACGGGCTTTATGCCGCACAGTTCTCCGTAGAGGCGGATATCAAAGATTTTGCACCAAACCCGCGCGTTGTGCGGGGGATGGTACGCCTTGAAAGCTCTGCCGAAAGCGTGCTTTGGATATTCTGGCAGAAACTGGCGGCATTCTGGGGGCGGGAATCTGCTCTATGATACCCGCTTAACTGTTTATAAAAAAAGGTAAATTAAGTCTGCGTTAACATTGTTCATGTTAAAATAGACAAAGGGTCGTCCATCCCAAAAGGAGTGCGTGTTTTTGGAGAAGGAGAAAAAGGCGAAAACGTCAAAAATGACGCTGATGGCGCTGGAACAGCGTGTGTTGCTTGATGCCTCTTTCCCCGTGATTGCCAATACGATTTTTCATTTTGATGCGCTGGATGTTGATGGTGACGGTTTGACGAATGATCAACCGGCGGACGGGGCGTTGATCGACCGTTGGGATGATGATAGCGGCAATAATTATGACGCGGCAAGCAGCGGCGGCAACCGCCCGAGATTTGATGCGGCAGGCTTTGAAGGCAGAGGCGCTATCAATTTTGACGGCACCTCCGATTATCTTGATATTGCCAATGCAACGGAAATCAATACCGGCAGTTACAGTGAAAAATCATTCGCGATGGTGTTTGAAACCGGTGCGGATATTAGCGGTACGCAAATGCTGTATGAACAGGGCGGCGGCTCCAACGGTTATAATATCATTATGGTCGGCGGCGATTTGTATGTTTATACATGGGGGGAAAGCTATTGGTCGGCGGCGGATCGCTATAAATCCGTTAATCTTGGCGCCGTCACGGCAAATACGGTTTATTATGTGACGGCGGTGCATGATGCAACGGATGCCGATATCAACAACCGCACTTTCTCCGTCAGCTTGAATGGCGGCCCTGCGCAGGTTTTGACGCGGGTGGATACGCTTGGCTCACATAGCGGTAATGTCACGATCGGGCATTCCAATGACAGCCAGACACCGGTTGGCGATGCCAATCTTGGCTCAGGGTCTCATTTTCAGGGAAATATCGGCGAATTCTGGTCGTGGAATCATGCGCTGACGGCGCAGGAAGTTAGCGACATTAATGATTATATCGTCGATAAATGGCTTAAAGGCCCGCCGCAAGTGGAAACAGGGATCGGCGTTCTGGGGCAGGGCGGCAGTCTTGTTTTAACAACGGATGTGTTGACGGCAACGGATATCAATGATCCTGATAGCGGATTGTTATACGAGCTGACGGCTCTGACCTCCAACGGCACGTTGTTTTTAAGCGGCGCTGCGTTGTCTGTGGGCGATAGTTTTACACAGCAGGATGTGCTGGATGGCAAAATCAGCTATACGCATGGTGCGGGTGCCAATAGCACGGACAGCTTTTCCTTTACCGTCAGCGATGCGGAAAATGTGACAGGACCGCATACGGTCAATTTGGAAATCACACCTGCATTGGATGTGTTGACGACAACATCGGCAGATGAAGCGGCTGTGACGGCGATTACCAATACGGAACTATCCTATGATGCGGCATGGTATGATAACAGCTGGACTTATCGTCAGAAAATCGTGGTTGACCATGATCTGGTCGATGCTGATTTGGATGATTTTGCCCTGTTCTTGACGGAATCAGGCTTCGGTGCGGATTTCTGGGGCAATGTGAAGGTGGACGGCTCCGATATTGTCGTGACCGGTGCGGATGGTTTGACCAAACTTGACCGTGAGCTGGTGGCATTCAATACAGCGACGCAAAGCATGCAGCTTTATACGCGCGGAGATCTGAAAGCCGGAACGGATACGGTTTTTTATATTTATTACGGCAATGCGGGCGCCGCCGAAACCAACCAGACAACAACATGGCGCGGCGAATATGGTGGTGTTTGGCATTTTGAGAGCGATTTCGATGTGCAGGTCAGCGACAGTTCACAAGCGGCGCATAACGGCTTTGGCCGCAACGGTTTTGACAGCGATAATCAGATTGCTGGCGCTTTCGGCAGCGGGGCGGAATTTAACAATTCCGAATATATTGCGCTGGATTACGGTTTATCGGGTAATAATTCGCTGCAGCAAATCTCCGTCAGTGCCTGGGTGAATACGACGGTGAATGTATCAAATTATAACGATAACTGGTCGTTGATTGATTTTGACCGCAGTGAATTTTTTAATGTCTATATTCACGGGGACGGGCGTGTCGCATTCTCCACTTCGGGGAATGGCTTGGGTGTTGATGATTTTTATTCCACCGGTGTAAAAGTCAATGACGGCAATTGGCACCATATTGCCGCTGTTTATGACGGCACGGATAAAATCCTCTATGTCGACGGGGTGGAAGTGGCGCGCGATATCAATTCGCATGGCGGCACAGGTCTGGGAAACGGGACGCGTTATGCCTTTATCGGTGACGGATCGGAGGCGACGAGTTTTGATGGCGGACGCAACAATCTTTATTACGACGGGCTGTATGATAATTTGCGCGTTTATGAAGGCACAACCAGCGGCGCATGGGTGGCGGCCGAATACCGCAATCATTTCAGTCCGAATACATTCTATCAGACGGAAACGCAGATCGTTTACGGCGGGCATATCATTTATACTGTGACGGATGCGCCGGATACCGGAACATTGTTCGTTGATGCCAATAGCAACAGCACATTGGACGCGGGAGAGGCACGCGGACTTGGCGGGATGTTTACGCAAACAGATATTGATGCGGGGCGCTTGCTTTATGCGCATGACGGCAGCGAAGTAACATCGGACAGTTTCGCCTTTACCGTGTCTGATACAAGCGGCTATACCAGTATCGTCAATACCAAGCCGCTGGTGATTAATCCGGTCAATGATTTTCCGACGGCGGTGATGTTGTCCGGCACCGATGTGCCTGAGCTGACGGCGATCGGCGGGGATATTGCAACATTGTCGGCAACGGATGCCGATCTGCCGGGCGACAGCTTTACCTACAGCATTCAAAATGATCCGGACGGTAAATTCACTATTGCGGGCAATATGCTGCGTCTGATGGATGCGGTCGATTTTGAAACAAAGGATAATCACAATGTGACAATTCGGGTCAGTGACGGCAATGGCGGATTTTTCGATCAGGCTTTTGTTATGAATGTGCTTGATGAAATCGAGTTCAACGGCTTTATTCCACCGGATGAGGGAGCGGCGGACGGCACGCCGGGCAGTCGTCGCGGTTTTGACACGGCTGCAGGCGGAGCAAGCGGGCGCTATTTCGGTATTCTGGACTACTTGCAGAACAATCTGCGCCCCGATATCTTTGGCGGTGAGAATGAACTGATCCGGCAGGCAACGGATTCTTCTCGTGACGGCTTCTTGCAGGCATTTTACGGTGCAGATGGTTTGTCACAGCAAATCCGTGACAATATTAACGGGCCGGATGCGCCGCCGGATTCGCAAAATGTCTTACCGGATCAAGCAACGGCTCAGGATAGTCCTTTGCAACGAAGAGAAACCGGTGATGTGGCTGTGCAGGCGGAGCATGATAACGCACCGCGTAATCCGTTTCCGGATAATCTGATGAATAACAGGCTGTTTCAGGCGCTTTATGGCAGCCAGCCGCAGCAAGAGCCTGTTCAGGAAATCTCCGCGGCAGGGCAGCTGCAGGAGCAGATTGCTTATATGCGCAACACGACGCAGCAGCTCTCCGATATTGCCGATTACTATAAAAAGCAGAGCGATGTGTTGAAAGATGCGCTATTGCAGGAGGCGGAGGGCGGTTAAGCCTGTCATCAATAACGTCATAAATTATGCCATAGATAAATCAAAACAATCAGAACACATAATAAGCTAAACCAGAAAAACAGGCTGACCCTCAGGGACTGTTTTGACTTTTTGCGCTGATACCATGTGCGCGGGCGAATGCCTTTCAATGTAAAGACGGCTTTTGCAGCAAGATTAACGCAGATGATGTTGATTGCAAGCAGTAAACCGGCACCATAAGCTGCGGTGAAAAGGCCGGAACCAAAGGAAAGTCCTAATGCAACAGCCGGCGGCATCAATGCAACGGCGACCATGACGCCGACCATTGTCGTGGAAACGCCGCTTGTCAGAGACAGGACCGCGGCAGCGCCGGAGGAAAGTGCCAGAATGATACCGCCATAACCGACATCCGTGCGGGCGATAAATTCGCTGCTTTCTATAAAGAGTGCTTCAGGTATAAAAAAGCCGAGAAGGATGCTCAGCAGCATTGTTAATGAAAAACCCGCGGCATTCGCCTTTAAAGCGCGCGTGATCATATCCTTATCCCCAAGCGTGACCGCAAAACTTAAGGCCAGGTTTGGTCCCAATAGCGGGGCAATGACCATCGCGCCGATAAGAACGGCAACATTATCTGTGATCAGACCGATGGCGGTGACAATGGTTGAAAGAATAACCAGCGCCAGAAAATCCATATCGGTTGCGGCGCCTGTGAAAATCTTGTCATAAAGTACTTCCCGCGTAATGCTGCCATAGCTTTTCTTCGCATTTTTATATTCCGGTTCCGGTTTCTCTTCAAGCAGCGGCACGGTTGTTTCAACGGGTGCTATGATGATACGCCAATCTTTTTTTCTGCCATATTGCTGCTGTATCAGGTCAACGAAATCCTGCATATGTTCCGCATCCATCAGGAAGCGGGTTTCACGCGGGCTGTTCTTCATTTTTTGGGAAGACCATGACTGGATAACGTCCTGATGCTGTGTCAGTTTTTTGGATGGCGCTTTTGCGCCTCCCTCTGTCAGTAAAGTAATTGTTCTAAGAGACATTGATCCGTGCCTGAGGCCGTTTTATGACTGCTTTACGCTAGCACATAACGGAAGGTGATAAAATATGAATGATGGGCCCATCATTTCCGCAGCATTTTCTTGGCCGCTTGGCGCATATTTTTTTACTTCAGTCCCGGACGCGTTTTTTTATTCTGCGGACGGAGAGGTTCGAAAAATTTGTCATTGAAATCTACCGGCGGACCGATCCACATGGCGGCGTCCTGATGGTCGACCCATTCATCGCCCGTGCGCGGATGCACCAGAATGGACAAATCTTTTCTGTTCAGTTGTAAAAAGGACACGATCTCGCCAAAGCTGTCCGGCGTAATCGTCACGCCGATATTGGCCTGACTGTGCGGCCCGACTTTACCGACAGGATGTGAATCTGTGATGGCCTGCGGGAAGCGGTTTTCCAGCTCCTGCGCAATGTCCAGCGCATTTTGTTCCGCATCTGTGCCCGGTTCAAAGTAGATATGCAGATGGTAGGCCGAAACCATCTGTTCGGGTTCGTTACAATCACGGCCTGCCTTCAGGTTAAAGTAATCTCCACACATTGTTTTTCTCCTTTTTCCTTTGTGGGTTGGCGGGATGAAACTGCACATCCGCCTTAAGAAAAGACTAGCGCGGTTTATTTTATAGATATAATATCAATTTAATATAATTGTAATAGGTAAAAACTATGATTCCTTCTCCGGCCGATTTGACCTATTTTGTCGAGGTTGCCAATACCCGGAATGTCTCCCGCGCCGCAGAAAGGCTGGGTATCAGCCAGCCGTCACTGTCACTGGCGATGCAGAGGCTGGAACATGCAACAGGAGCGACATTATTAATACGCAGTAAGCGCGGCGTAACTTTGACGCAGGCGGGAAAACAATTATTAAGTCATGCGAAAATGCTGTTGCAATCATGGGAGGATATCCGCGCAGAAGCACAGGCTTCAATAAATGAAATGCGCGGCAGTTATTCCATCGGCAGTCACCCCTCCGTTGCGCTGGCATTGCTATCGGGGTTTTTGCCGGAGATGATGGCGAAACACCCGCATCTGAATATTACGCTCCACCATGATTTGTCACGCAAGGTCGCAGAAGATGTTGTCAGTATGAAGACGGATATCGGTGTTGTCGTAAATCCTGCTCAACATCCGGATTTAATTATTCATCAGCTGTGCAAAGACGAAGTCACCTTATGGCTGCCGGAAAAAAAGGCGGTAAAAAATCCGAAACTGCTGATTTGTGATCCTGATCTGCTGCAATCACAATCCTTGCTGAAAGATTTAAAAAAACGCGGAATCTCTTTTGAACGTATGGTTTTTTCCGGCAGTCTGGAAGTGATCGCCGATTTAACAGCGAATGGCTGCGGCATAGGAATTTTGCCTGCGCGTGTTGCGGCTATGGCACGAAAGAAGCTTGTGCGCGTGCCTAAGGCACCGGTTTTTTATGATGAACATTGCCTTATTTTCCGCGTGGAAAATAAAAAAGTCAAAACCGTTCAGGCAATTGCCGCGGCTATTCGCGCTTTGTTTTAAAATGCTTTGCGTCTAAAATAAAAGAACCGTTATTTCTGAAAGGCTTTCTTATGTATCAAAAAATTCTTGGCATGATTGTGGCGCTGATAATTGTTTTTGCAGGGGCGACTCATGCGCATGCGCTCAGCTGTGCATCATCCCGCCTAAATGAAAAAAATATCGCCTCCGTTCCGGTGATTTTTGAAGGCGCGGCGGCAAGTTCCCGCGAATTGACGCGTAAGGAAAAAGCCGTCTTTAAGCTGCATGGTTTATCAATGAAAGGCGGAGATGCATCAAACTTACGGGTGTTCGACTTTACCGTCAGCAAACCGTGGAAGGGTGTCACGCAGGGGCAGACAGTCGCGATTCTCTATAATACTTATTGGGGTGATGCGTTTCCTCCGCAGGAAAGCTTTTTGGTCATCGGTACAAGAAAGCTTGGCGATTTGTTCTGGGTGCCGCTCTGTGGAAATACTCTGCCGCTTGAATACGCCAAGTCACAGGGAGATATTGCAACGCTGGAAAAATTTGTCGGTATCGGGCATCACACCAAAATTCCCGCATCGGCACGGCTCTGTGAAACGGCGGATGACTGTACCGCGATGGGAACACATTGCGGCGGCTGCGATTGCGGAACGCCTGTTGCAAAAGCCTTTGCGGAAGAGTATGCGCAGACACATAAAGATTTTTGTGCGGCATCGCATACGGAATACGCGTTTTGTGAAATGGATTGCCCGCAATCTTTGCCGGTCTGTCAGGATAATCTCTGCCAATAATGCTGCGCTTAACGGTTCTCGATACGTGCGATAAGGCTCTCCAGTACAATGCGGTAAAGCCTGTCGCCCAGATGCTGATCTTCAATGCCGGCATCCAGATTGGGGTTGTCATTCACCTCCATGACCACGATGTCATCACCGAATTGTTTTAAATCCACGCCATACAGCCCGTCACCGATCAGTTTGGCGGCTTTGATGGCCACATCCATGACGGCCGCAGGCACATCTTCGACGGCCATGGTGACATGATCGCCTTCCTGACCTTTTTTGGTTTTGGAATCATGGTTGTAAATTTGCCAATGCCCGTCGGCCATGAAATATTTGCAGGCAAAAAGCGGTTGCCCGTCCAGCACACCGACACGCCAGTCAAATTCCGACTGTACAAATTCCTGCACCAGAATAATTTCCGATTTTTTCAAAAGATCGCTGACGGCGGCCTGAAATTTTTCTTCTTTTTCGACCTTGATAACACCCACTGAAAAGGCACCGTCCGGAATTTTCACGACCAGCGGAAAAGAGAACGAGCCGGCGCTGGTTTTTGCTGATTTCCTGTCCAAAATCCATGTTTTCGGCAGCGGTATCCGGTGCGCGTGCAGAATTTCATATTGAAAAACTTTGTTGCAGCAGCGGATGATGGAGTGCGTGTCATCGATGGAGGGTATGTCCTCACTCTCCGCTTTCAGGGCAAAGCGGTAAGTATGGTGGTTGATCGCCGTTGTCTCGCGGATTAGCAATCCGTCATATTCCAGCAGGGAAGAAAAATCATTCTTGGTAATAAGTTCCACCGAAACATTCAGCTCTTTCCCCGCCTTAATGAATTTTTGCAGTGCGGCTTTGTTTGATGGCGCATGATGTTCTTCCGGATCATGCAGGATGGCAATCCAGTATTTCTCTTTTTTCTTTTGCGGGCTGCGCCAGGCTGATCCGGTAAATTTTTGTAGGGACGAAATGAAATAATCCTGCTTCATCACCGGTAGCTCCGCCAGTGACAGCGGCGCGATATCATTGATAACCCATTTTCCCTTCTGGTCGGCCTTGATTTCCACCTGCATCAGCGGAAAGCGGAACATATCGAACAACCGCCGCGCCAGCGGTTCCAGTTGATCAATTTTGCAGCGTCCGAAATAAGCGGTATAGGTGCGGGCGAGGGGTTCGTCAGGCTCCTCCTTGAAATGCTTTTCCAAAAGCGCATTTAATTCAGGCAGTTCCGACTGATAATTGCGTTTCCAGTTCAGCGTGACAATGTTGGCGACAGGGGGGACGCAACGCATACCGCGTGCCTCCGCCAATAAAGAACAATAATAACCTTTCGACAGATAATCGAAATTGCTGCACAAATTAATGACTTTCAGTAGCGGATGCTTACGCAGGTCAATCTCGACTTTATTGGCAATAAAATCCGTGGCGCTCATAGTTAGAACGGAAGGGTCCGTAGGCAGAAAATCCAGCGGCTTGTCGGACACGATAATATGTTTGACGGGGTTATTTTCTTTCATAGTAATACCTGCATTTTAAGGGCATCACGTCCGTCTTCGTAATAGGCGGGCAGGAGGCCGGTTGTTTCAAATCCGAGTCTTTCATAAAAGCCGATCGTTGCGCGGTCATTGGCATCAACTTCCAGCAGCAGTTTTTTCTCTCCCGCATCACGCAAGACATCCAGCCCGGCACGGCACAGTATTTTTCCGAGTCCGTGTCCGCGAAATTCCTTGGCCACCGCAATAGAATACAGCCGTGCAGAACGATTCTTTGCACGCAGGATGAGGGCATAGCCTAAAACAGAATGATTGCCGTTATCTTCCCTGACCGTTAGAAAAACGGCGCGCGGATTATGCAGATGATACAGCATCTGGCGGCGGGAGAGGCGGTCACTGGAAAAGGAATCCGTTTCAAGCTCCTGAAGGCGACCGACATCAGCCGGAAGAGCGGGGGCGATGCGGTAGGAAACGTGGCGCTTGGTCGGGTGCATTTTTGCCCTGTATAATATTTTGCTCTCAAACACTACGCCAAAATCATTGATTCGGAAAGAGAACAAGTCGCATATATGTCTTCTTGCGGCAGGTTGTTGCCGGAAAGATAATTCTTGATTTGCTGTCAATATTATGTAATGTTATGCGCGGAAATTATTTATACGATTGATACGAGGATATAATGGCAAAAAAATGGCGCGATAACAGAGACCGGTTTCAAACACTGTCTATGTATGCGGCGGCAGCCGTACCGTTGCTAGGCATTGCCGGGGGCGGGTTTCTTGGTGCGACGGCGGGTATTTTAGGCTCGTCGCTGGGGGCAACAATTGCCGTAGGCGTGGCCGGAGCAGCAATCGGTGCCGTCGCAGGTGTTGCGGTCGGAGCGGCGGCATTTTTTGCGGCGAATGCAGTCTATGATAATAAAGAATACATCATCGCAGGCACGGCACTTATCCTTTATGCACCTTTCGCGCTGGCAGGACGCGGTTTGAAGGCCGCGAAAGAGAAATTATTCGGACACGGCAAAAAAGCCGGTAAGACCGTTGATACCGCAACGCGTCATGCTGCCGTACAGGCAGAGGAAACGGATTTGACTGAAAAATCCGCACAACCGGATTTTAAAAAATCCGCGCCCAAAGCCGTCCAGCCTGAAAAACAGCCGAAAGCGGCGCCGCGTAAAAGCAAAGACAGAAAGCGCGGATTATAATATTCTCCGTAATCTACGGAATATCTTTGACGGCAACGCATTTTCCGACAATACATCGGGCGGTATAACCGCCATCGCGCTCTGCGTCATATGCAGGGCAGCCCATAGCGGCACCGCGTATGATGTTGCATTGCTGTGCTTGTTCCGCAAAAACTTTATTGGCGGCATCCGAGGGCCAACCGCAGGGATTGGAGATCGTGACGCAATCTTTCTCATCCTTACAGTTGCGCCATGCGGCAGCTTCACCTTTGCAGGATACGGGGCTTTCCGCCATGGCGGGCATGGACAGGAAAACAGTCAAAACCAGTAACAAGACCAAAAAGCGGTGACGGTGCTGCATTGAAAAACTCCTCTGTTAAGAACCATCATTCTCTTCATTTTCACCCATATTGCAAGGAGTTATATGTATGAAGACGGCGGTCATTCCTGTGTAAAGCGTGTTTCCTGTTGGAAAAATCCACAGGAATGGGATAAAATAAAAGAAGGTGCAGTTTTAACCACAGCGGGTTGTTATTTATATGTTTTGGAACAAAAAACGGGTGGCTTTTTATTTCAGTAAATTCCGCTCGGATACAAGCGGGGCAACAGCGATTGAATACTCTATGATGATTGCCGCGATTGCTGTGGCAATTTTTGGTGTTGTCTATGCCTTTGGCGACACGATTGCGGCCTTCTATGACGGGCTGTATGAAGCAGTTATGGGACCGGGCTGACGGCTCCGCTTTTCTAACGCCGCTGCACGATGATCGATCCTGCCGAATACCCTGCACCGAATGAGCACAGCAGCCCGATATCTCCCGATGCCAAATCTTTTGAATGTTTGTGGAAGGCAATGACCGATCCGGCAGAACTGGTATTGGCATAGCTGTCCAGAATCGTCGGCGTCGCATCGGGGTCAATTTCGCGGTTAAAGACTCTTTTGGCAATCAGCTGGTTCATGCCCAGATTGGCCTGATGGAGCCAGATACGGCGTACGCCGTCGGGGGAAAGCCCCAAATCGCCAAGATGGGTAGTAATCATTTCCGCCACCATCGGCACGACTTCTTTAAAGACTTTGCGCCCTTCCTGTACGAAGAGTTTATCTTTTTGACCGATGCCGGTTTCGTCGCAGCGGTTCAGAAATCCGAAATTATTGCGGATATTGTTGGAATAGGATGTTTTTAAACGCGTACTCAGAATATTCCATTGTACGGGCGCGCTTGCTTTTTCCTCAGCCTCGATGACCATCGCAGTGGCGACATCGCCAAAAATGAAATGAGAATCGCGGTCACGGAAATTCAGATGACCCGAGCAGATTTCCGGATTGACCATCAGAATACGGTCCGCGGAACCGGCAGACACCATATCATTGGCAACCTGCATGCCGAAAGTTGCAGAGGAACAGGCGACATTCATATCGAAACCAAAGCCGGTGATACCCAACGCATTTTGAATCTCGATGGCCATAGCGGGATAGGGGCGTTGCATATTGGAGGCGGCAACGACAACGCCGTCAATATCTTCGGGCGTCAGTCCGGCATTTTTGATCGCTTCACGCGCAGCCTGCAGACCGATTTCCGCAAGGACGGAAATTTCATCATTACTGCGTTCGGGAATGACCGGGCACATGCGTTGCGGGTCGAGGATGCCATCTTTCTCCATCACGTAACGGCTTTTGATACCGGAGGCTTTCTCGATGAATTCCGCGCTGGAATGTTGCAGGGGTTCAATGTCACCCGCAGCAATCGCATCGGCGTTTTTGGCATTGAAATCATCAACAAATTGATTGAAGGCAATGACCAGTTCTTCATTGGAAATGGCGTGCGGCGGCGTGTAAAGGCCTGTGCCGCTGATAACTGTTTTTCTCACGCTATCTAATCCCTTGTCCTGTTGTAAAAGAAACAGATAGCAGAAAAGCGGCAGGCTTTCAAGCTTGGCGGCAAGCCGAAGAGCGGGTTATCTATAGCGTTTTAGGTTACGCACAAACGGCTCTTCGACAAAGCGTTGTAAAAGCTCGGAGGCAATCCAGACGATAATAAAATACGCGGGGAGGACGTAAAGGAAATTGACTAGATGGGATTTTCCTGCGTGAGGGACAAACATTAAAATGCGGTATGATGTTGCAATTAAAGGGATATGTACAAGATAGGCGGCATAGGACAGGCGGGCGACGTTTTTTGAAAAACCGCCTTCAAAAAAACGGGGGGCTCCGCCAAAGACCACGCCGGCAAGAAGGCATCCTGTAAAAATGCCGACAAGAATGGGCTGCAGGGTCGCATCGTAAAGGGTGACATGCAGCAGTTTTTCGCCGCAGAACAGCCAGACCAGAAGGGCGACAATCGTAGACCAGAAAAGAAATTTTGCTTGCCGGGGAGAGATGACAGGCTTGCCGCGTTTTTGCGAAAGGAATTCCAGATAGGCGACCAGCACGCCGCAAACAACGGGATCAAGCGCATGCACGAATGCCATCATGCAATGCGTAAAAAAACATAAAATAATTAAAGGCATAGACATATATTACATCATATTGGCTGTATCCGAAAAGGCGTAGCCCAAGCCCGGCGAGTACCAGTACTGCCATCATAATAAACAGGGAACGGTCCGGGTTTTTATGGCGCAGGCAAAACAAAAGAATGAAAGGCAGTAAAAGAGCGACTTTAAACTCGCCGGATGCGGTTGCAAATAACACCATGACATCGGGAAGAAAAAAGTCGGATACAAGAAAAACGTGATAAAGGATGGAGGATAGATGCGGCGGATTCATCATTTTGTAATCAGGAAAGATTTTCAGCAAAACGATGAGCAGCACGAAATAATAAAGCGGTAAAAAGCGCCGGGCACGGGAAATCGCGTATTCTTTATAGTCGCGGCGCGGCATATTCCACCATGACCGCATGACAAAATAGCCGCACAGCCCGAAATACATATAGATGCCAATCCAGCCATTGACCAGTAACGGGTAGAAATCAATATTGTAAACGGTCAGAAATGTGCGGGAATAATCGGCATGTGCGTAGGAATAGGAAATATGGTGCAGTAAAATCAGTATGCAGGCCAGAGTCTTAAATCCTGCAATTGCTTCGATTTTCGGCAATGGTTTTGATATCGGGGATGTGGTCACGAAACAGTGCCTTTCATAATCCGACCTTTAAGATATGTTGCTGGTTATCATTTTTACCCAGCATATAGTCTATGTTCTAAGGCCGAAAAAGGCAATCCGTAAGCATAGCCGGATACCATATGTAGGCGGCTGCCCGTTGCATGTCAGCTGCATTTAATCGGAGACTTTTTTGACGAATTCGGATTTCAGTCCCATTGCGCCAATGCCGGGGATTTTGCAATCAATATCGTGATCGCCCTCGACCAGGCGGATATTTTTGACTTTTGTGCCGACTTTGACGACAGAGGATGAGCCTTTGACTTTCAGATCCTTGATAACTGTTACGGTATCGCCGTCTTTTAATTCCGTACCGTTGGCATCACGGACGGTTTTGCCATCGCTGTCTCCGCCGCTTTCGGTGCTTGACCATTCATGTCCGCATTCGGGGCAATGATAGATACCGCGGTCTTCGTAAACATAGACGGACTCGCATTTCGGGCAGGGGGGTAATTCGCTCATAGGATTTATCTTTCTGTTATCGTACTATCTTATATTGTATATAAAGGAACCTTGCTTGCCTAGCAATCTTGTTTACCGGTTCCGTAGAGCAATATCATATATTTTCAAAAGCGAAATATAATTAAAGGTGATGATGATGGCGAAAGTAAACTATGTATGCGCCGTGCTGCTGACGTTGAGCTTGTGTTTGTATCCGGCTGTTTCTTCTGCGCAACAGAAACCCATTCAGGCTTTAACGCCGGATGAGTTCAAAGAAGCGCTGCCCGCGCATGCGGAAGAACTGCATTTGCAAGAGTTTCTGGAGCTGAAGGAACGGGAGACGAAGGTCGTTGTGCTGGATCTCCGCTCCAAAGAATCTTATGCCCATCGCCATCTGGCGGGTTCTTTGAATATACCGCTGACCGATCTGACGGAGAAAGTCTTGCCGGAGGCTGTGCCGGATAGAGACACGCCGGTTGTGTTGGCCTGTGATTACAGCTTTTTCCCGACACGTATGATTGCCATGACCATGCAGGCCTATCCGGTTTTGAAAGCGAACGGCTATACAAGAATCTACCGCCTGAATCTGTGGAGCGATTCCAATGGAAAAATGATCTCGGATGAGGAACAGGAAAAGCGGCTGATATTTGAAGGAACATCCGTTGATGCGCAAAATGCGGAGTAACATGAAATATCTTCCCGCTGCGGTAACGCTGGCCCTATTCTGTACGGCTTTATTTTTTTCATCCGCAATGGCGAGAGGGCTTGCAGCGGATGAGCAGATTATCTTCTTCCCTTCGGAACTGACCCGTGATCCCGTAACGGGGCAGTACCGGTTGAAAATTCACGGATGGGTTTTTGAACCCGAGATTGCAGGGGTGAATTTAGAGCTGTTCAAGAAAACGATGGCGCTGGAAGAGGAAGAGGATTCAACGGTTCTGAAACGGCGTGCGGGATGGTTCCTGACGGATAATGAGCGCGGCAAGGATATTTATATCCGTGTCGGAGGGCAGAATTATCAAATGCCGAAAACAAAAAAGAACGGCCATTTTCAAACATTTGTTGCTTTGGGCGAAGATCAGATATCGGAAGGTTTGACGCAAATCCATGCCGTTTTGCCACCTGAGGATCCGCGGCGGTTTTCCGGTGACGTCATCAGAATTTTTTCAGACGGGCTGGGCGTGATTTCGGATATTGATGACACGATAAAAATCAGCAATGTTCTGGATAAATCCGCGCTTTTAAAAAACACGTTTCAGAGAGAATTTCAGGTCGTTCCCGAGATGTCCGCACTCTATAAAAAATGGCGTGAAACATCCGGGAATGTAAATTTTTATTATGTGTCTTCCAGCCCGTGGCAGCTGTATCCGGAGCTGGAAAAATTCATGTCTGATGCGGGGTTTCCCAAAGGGGCGTTTTATTTAAAAAACTTCCGCATGAAAGATCGCAGTTTTCTGAATTTGTTTTCCGATCCTCTGGCCTATAAAATGGGCGCGATTGAAGCGATTATCGCACAGGCACCTGCGAAAAAATTTATCCTTGTCGGGGATTCGGGGGAAAAAGATCCGGAGGTCTATGCGGCTGTTTTAAAGAAATACCCTGACAGAATTCTGGCAATATATATCCGTGATGTCAGGGCGGATAAAACGGCGATTGATGCGCGTATGGCGGATTTGTTTAAAGAATGTGCAAAGCAATGCCATTGGCAGTACTTCACTGATCCGAAGATGATTGCGTTTCAGAATATGAATGCAGCTACGGAAAAATGACATACAGAAAACAAGAAGTCTCGTGCTGTACGCATACTGATTGCCTGCGCTGTTTTGGCGGCATCTTCATTACATTCGCGGCAGATATTGTAATTTAGATCTTCTCTGTTTGCGGAAGATTCTGTCTCTCCCAGGCGGCGAGATTCTCCAGCACCATGCGGGCGGCGTCGTCACGGGAGGCCGCGAAGATCGGTAGTGCTGCTGCGGGAATGCAGGTACGGTCACCGATATGTTGATTGGCCCAGCGGGCAAGCTCCAGAATGGCGTGAACAAGATCTTTGCCTTTGTCCGTCAGGTAATATAATTTCCGGCGTTTGCTGTCCGGATGCGGCGCCGACGCAATAATGGCGACACTTTCCAGCTTTTTAAGGCGGTTTGACAGAATGTTGGAGGAAATCGATTCTGGCATGGCGAGCATGTCTTTATATTCATGGCAGCCGAACAGCATCAGATTCCTGATAATCAGCAATGTCCAATGATCGCCAAGGATGTCCAGCGCGCAGGCCAAAGGGCACTGCGACAGATTCGAATGTTCATTTCTTTTGACCATGGAATGATACTTGCTTATTGGAATTGTTTTTCTTTGAAAGCATCATTAATTGCGTTATGCAATCATTTATGTTTTTTCCTGCAGCCATCTTACGCGGATATCAGAGAGAATGCAAAAGATAAGCTATGGCGGCATGTCACTTAGACATACTGTCCGGCAACATAGCCTGAAGACCAGGCCCATTGAAAATTAAAGCCGCCCAGATGGCCGATGACATCAATAACCTCACCGATAAAAAACAGTCCCGGCTGCTTTTTTGCCTCCATGGTTTTGGATGATAATTCATTTGTATCCACACCGCCTGCCGTGACCTCGGCAGTGCGGTAGCCTTCCGTGCCGCTTGGTTTGATGCGCCAGTCATGTATGGCGGCACTTAGCTGTTCCAGTTTTTTGTCTGATAGCTCGGCAATGCGCCCGGTGATGTTGTTTTCCGTGCAAATGGCAGCGGCCAGACGGGCGGGTACAATACCTGACAGGATTGTCTGTACATCCTGACGCGGCTGGTTTTGCTTTGCGTCTTTTAGCAATTTGTAACTATCCGCAGCCGGGGCGAGATTGATGGTGATGTCTTCGCCTTCCCGCCAATAGGAGGAAATTTGCAGGATGGATGGGCCGCTTAAGCCGCGATGGGTAAATAACAACCCTTCGGAAAACGAGATTTTACCGCAGGTGACAGTGGCATCAACGGAGAGGCCGCTTAAGGATTTGCATTTTTCCAGCAAATCGGCCTGAAAGGTCAGCGGAACCAGCGCGGCACGCGTCGGGATAACATTCAGCCCGAATTGCTTTGCGACATCATAGCCGAATTTCGTAGCGCCTATTTTGGGAATCGACAACCCGCCCGTTGCAATCACAAGCGATGTGCAGGATTTTTTGCCGTGATCGGTTGCCAGAAGATATCCGGTCTCGGTTTTTTCAATTTTCTCCACATTTGTCGATTTTTCAACGGTTACACCGGCATCGCGACATTCCGTCAGCAGCATATCAATGATTTGCTGTGCACGGTCATCGCAGAACAACTGCCCCAGTTTTTTTTCATGGAAGGCAATGCCGTGTTTTTGCACAAGGCGAAGAAAATCATTTTGGGTATATTGTGTCAGGGCGGATTTGCAAAAATGCGGATTGTCAGACAAAAAATTGTCAGGACGGGTATGGATATTGGTAAAGTTACAGCGCCCGCCGCCGGAAATACGGATTTTTTCGCCGATTTTTTTGGCATGGTCGATCAGCCAGACGCGCCGTCCGCGTTTGCCTGCTTCAATCGCGCACATCATGCCTGCCGCACCTGCGCCGATAATAATGACATCATAATCGGAATTCATAGCCATGCTTATATCACAGCCGGATTGATTTGCCATCCATGCTGTGCAGCAATTGCAGTTTTTCATCGCGGCTGAGGCTTTTGATGTCTCGCTCGCGTTTCGAGGCGTGGCTACGGTCGGCGCAATCTTCCCTGTAAACAAGGCGGAAGGGACCGCGCCCTCTGGTATATTTTGCACCGCTGCCGTCTTCATGGGCGGCAATGCGGCTATCCAGATCATTCGTGATACCGGTGTAGAGGCTGTTATCCGCGCATTGAAGAATATAGACCGTCCAGCTCATCACGGTTTCGGGCTTTTTCTGCGGACATGGAGGGTTTTCTCGATTTCGGCAACGACATCACCTTTTTCATCCAGAACCTGTACGGTGAATTTCGGTTCGACTTTTTTCTGTTTGTCGGCCTGATCTTTAATATCTTTAACTTGCTTCTGCGTGATATTGAAATGCGCGGTCAGTTTACCCTTGCCGGGCTTTTTAAAATCAATTTTGGCGCTTTTGTCCCAGACAATATAATCTTTGCCCAGCTGTTTCATCAAAATCAGCATGTAAAACGGGTCGGTCATCGAGAACAGACTGCCGCCGTAATGTGTGCCGACATAGTTTTTATTGTAAAAACGCTGTTTCAACTCGACATCAATGGTTGTGAAATCAGGGTCAATATTTTTGACTTTGATGCCCGCTCCCAGAAAGGGCGGCCACAGATTCATCAATTTGCGAAACATATTCGGTTTCATTATCCGTCCGGCAGGTTATATTTATGAGGTGACATACCATATACTGCCAGCCGGTTATGATGCAATAAAATTTATAGAAGGAGGAGGGGGAATGTCAAAATTACTGGAGCCGCTGCTATTGGGTGACTTGCAATTGCCGAACCGCGTTATCATGTCGCCTTTGACGCGTTGCCGCGCCGATCACGGCAGCCGTGTGCCGAATGATTTGATGGCGGAATATTATGCGCAGCGCGCAGGGGCGGGGCTGATTATCAGTGAAGCAACATCGGTTGACCCGATGGGCGTCGGTTATCCCGATACGCCGGGAATATGGTCAGAGGCACAGGTGGAAGGCTGGAAAAAGATCACATCAGCCGTGCATGCGAAAGGCGGGCGTATTTTTCTGCAGCTTTGGCATGTCGGACGGGTGTCGCATTCCTCTTATCTGGATGGCGCTTTGCCCGTTGCACCCAGTGCCGTCAAACCCGCAGGGCATGTCAGTCTGATACGACCGAAAACGGAATTTGAAACGCCGCGGGCATTGGAGCTTGATGAAATTCCGGCGATTGTCGCCGCCTATAAAAAAGGGGCGGAAAATGCCAAAGCGGCCGGTTTTGACGGTGTGGAAATTCACGGTGCCAACGGCTATCTGCTGGATCAGTTTTTGCAGGACAGTACCAATAAACGGGAAGACCGCTATGGCGGCAGCATTGAAAACCGTGCCCGCCTGATGCTGGAGGTGACGGATGCCGTATTGGAAGTTTGGGATAAAAACCGCGTCGGCATGCATCTTGCACCGCGTATGGATGCACATGATATGGGCGACAGCACAAGACTGGAAACATTCTCTTATGTTGCACGCGCATTGGGAAAACGGAACATCGCTTTTATCTGTACCCGCGAATATGCGGCAGAGGACAGTATCTCACCTGTGCTGAAAAAAGAATTCGGCGGCGTCTTCATTTCCAATGAGGGCTTCACAAAGGACAGCGCGGAGGCATTGTTGGCAAAGGGTGATGCGGATGCGATTGCTTTTGGCAAACTCTATATCGCCAATCCCGATCTGGCGGAGCGTTTCGCGGCGGAGACGCCATTGAATGCACCCAATCCGGAGACGTTCTACGCCAGCGGTGCGGAAGGCTATACGGATTATCCTGCAATCGCGGCGTAAAGACTTGACCGCGCGGTGGTTTCGCGTACAGAATGACCGTCATGGAAGCTCATATTCCTTTTTTACGCGAAGTGCTGGTTTTTCTGGGGGCGTCGGCTTTATTGATTCCCGCATTCGGTAGAATCCGCCTTGATCCGGTACTCGGGTACCTCATTATCGGCGCATTGATCGGCCCTTACGGTATCGGCGCTTTTGCGGAAGGATATCCGCTTTTATCAGCCTTCACCATTGATAACCCTGCCATCGTCCACGGGCTTGCCGAGTTCGGCATCGTCTTTCTGCTGTTCTCTATCGGACTTGAATTTTCTGTGGAACGGCTTTGGTCGATGCGGCGGTTGATGTTTGGTCTGGGCACATTGCAGATTATTATAACGGCTGTCGCCATTACGGGCGTAGCGCTGTTGTGGGGGAATAGCCCGGCAGTTTCCTTGATTATCGGGGCATCGCTGGCTTTATCTTCTACTGCGGTTGTGATGAAGCTTTTGACGGATAGGCAGCAATTTACCGGACTGCCCGGGCAAACGGGTTTTATGATCTTGCTGATGCAGGATCTGGCTGTTGTGCCGCTGATTTTGATGGTCAGTTTTCTGGCGCAGACCGGCGATGGCGCAGCGCTGGGGGAAACGCTGTTTTTCTCCCTTGGAAAGGCCGGGCTGGTTATTGTCGCGATATTTATAGCCGGAAAATACGCATTGCAGCCGTTATTCGGATTTGTGAGCAAGACGAAATCTTCCGAGTTGTTTATCGCTCTTGTTCTGCTTGTCGTGCTGGGCGCTTCTTATGTGACCCATGCTGCTGGGCTGACTTTGTCTCTCGGCGCCTTTTTGGCCGGCTTGTCCTTGACGGAAACCGAATTCCGTCACCAGATAGAGGCGGATATCGAACCGTTCAAAGGGCTTTTGATGGGGCTGTTCTTTATGTCTGTCGGTATGGGGCTGAATTTCGCAGCAGTGCAGGACACGTTTTTCTGGCTGCTTGTCAGTGTTGCGGGGCTGTTCACGATCAAGGCTGTTATTATTACCGTCTTGTGTAAAATTTTCAGATTGCCGCTTTACGCTGCCGTCACCGCCGGTCTGATGCTGGGGCAGGCAGGGGAGTTTGCCTTCATCACCTTGGGGCTGGCGGAGCAGCTGTCTTTGCTGGAAGCAGGCGTTGCGCAATTTATGATGATTGTTGCAGGATTTTCGATTTTGGTCACGCCGTTGATGCATGGCCTGGCTTATAAGGCCGGTGCCTATTTGCGGGACAAAGATAAAACAGATGCCCCGTCTCCTGACCAGATTACGCGCGAATTCGGCGGCCATGTGTTGCTGGCCGGTTACGGCCGCGTCGGCAGCACCCTCGGAGAAATGCTGGATAAGGCGAAAATCCCTTATATTGCCGTTGATTCCGATAGTGCGGTGGCGCGGGATGCTTATAGAAAGGGGCATCCGGTCTTCTTTGGCGATGCGCAGAGAAAGCAGGTGCTGGACTTGATCGGCATCGAGCGTGCGCGGGCCGCTGTGGTAACGGTGCATGACAAAAAAGCCTGTTTAAAAATTGTGCAGTCCATCCATAAATGCCTTCCTGCTGTGCCGATTATTGCGCGGGCACATAATGCCGCCCATGCAAAGCAATTGACGCAGGCGGGGGCGACGGCGGTTTATCCGGAAGTGACGGAAGCCTCGCTACAAATGGGAGGGCGCTTGCTGGATTGTCTGAATATGCCGCCGGATGCGGTTTATAAAATCATTGAGGATTTCCGCAACGAAGATGAAGCGGTTAATCAAAACGCTGCTTGACGGATTCCAGAAACATGCCGAGACGGGCAAGGTAAACATCAAAATCTCCCTTGCCGGGCAGAGACATGTTGCGGATCAGATCCAGCGCCGTATCGGTGGTGTCGCGGTTTTCGACAATGGCTTCAGCAAAAATGCGTCCGAAAGCATGGGTTAAATTCACACCATGCCCCGAA
Source organism: Pseudomonadota bacterium (assembly GCA_013285465.1). Taxonomy (NCBI): domain Bacteria; kingdom Pseudomonadati; phylum Pseudomonadota; species Pseudomonadota bacterium. Next base: position 1,648,386 of record CP053449.1, on the reverse strand, counting down.
TAACCGCCCATATAATAGATATTGCCGTCAATGCAGCCGGTATAGGGTAAATAGCTTGTCGTGACGCCGATATAACCGCCCCAGACATAGGGAATGCCGATATCACCAATCTGCGGGAAAATGGTTTTCATGCTGTCTTTGAGGACATCAATGATTTTCTGTTCCGAAGTAATCATATGCGCATTCGGCTGTACGGCATCGCCGCCACCGATCATCAAGCGGTTATCTGCGGTTTTCCGGTAGAAGAGAAGGTCACCGCCATATTCGCTGGCGCACAGATTTTCAGGCATGAAATTTGTCTTGGCAGGCAGCTTATCAGTGGCGATCATGGCGTTGCGGATCAGCACATATTTGCGCCGCAGTTTTGGCACCAATTGCCCCAGATATGAATCGCCGCATAACACGACATTGCTTGCCGTTGCACGCCCTTCCGGCGTAAAAACAGTGACTTTGCCGCTGGAATTATCAATACCGATGACAGAGGTATCTTCATAAATATCGGCATTTTCCGCGATAATTTTTGCCAGCCCGTTGGCATATTTCAGCGGATGGAAATGCCATGCGTTGTGTTTATCGACCAGTGCTGCGCTGTAGTAATCCTCCGTATTCGACAGCGCCTCTTGTGTGCGGACGGCATCATAAAGCTCCAGCGGTTTGCCAAGACGTTCCATCAGCTTCATTTCTTTTTCGATGGAAGGAAGATGGTAATGAACAGGGCGGATCGGCGTTACGGCACCGGGGGCGAGATCGCAGTCAATTTTGTGCCTGTCGATCAGGCGCAGGATATTGTTGACGCCGGTGACGGAAATCTCCCAGAGCTTTCTTGTTTTCTCAAAACCGAAACGCCGGACCATACGCGTCGCAGGCGCCATATAGCCGGGCAGGATTTGTCCGCCATTCCGCCCTGATGCCCCCCATCCGATAAAATGGCGCTCAAACAGGGCGGTCTTTAGGTCATGTTTCTGCGTAAGGTAATAGGCTGTGGCCAGACCTGACAACCCGCCGCCGACGATGATGACGTCGTAATCCTTTTCACCGGTCAGTTTCGGAAATTGCAGACGTTTCGTGGTTTTGCGGTAATAGTTTTTGTCCGAGGTAAAAACATCGTCATAAACGCTTTGATGAATAAAATAAGGGCGCATAAGTTTTTACCGGGGTCGGAGATTTGCGAAAGGCATTTTATTATACGTCCTTTTGCTTTGTATGGACAAGCTTGTGCAAAATTCATCGCGGGTTTTTTTGTTGAGTTGACGGCGAAAATAAGGTAGTCTGGGCGCGCTTCATCGGGGCAAAAATCAAATAAAAACAGAAGGAAAGAGAGAAACCTTCAAAAAGGTGTTGAGGTTACTATGGCGCGAAAAAATTTAAAAAAAGAGCCTTTCAATATCCTCGCGATGCGCGGGGAGGGAGAGGTTGCGCGATCATGTTGAGGATATGCACGCCGCCGATTTGGTCGATATTTTGCGCGATGTTCCCGTCCGCGATGCCTGGCGTATTTTGTCGCTGTTGCCCATTGACCGTCAGGCGACGGTTTTCGAACATCTGGATATCAGTGCGCAGGTGACGCTGGCGCGTTATCTGAAACGCAGCGAACTGGCACGGATTATCACGGAAATGTCAGGCGATGACCGTGCGGATTTGTTTAACAAGCTGTCACCGGAAGAGCAACGCACATTGATGCCGGCTTTGAGTCAGGCCGAGCGTGAAGATATCCGCCGCCTTTCTTCCTATCCCGAAGGCACGGCAGGGGCGATCATGACATCGGATTATGCGGTGCTGTCCCCGGACTGGACCGCCGAAGAAGCGTTGAATAAGCTGCGTCTGGAGGCACCTGATAAAGAAACGATTTACCGTTCCTATGTCGTGGATAAGCAGCGTAAACTGCTGGGAGCCGTCAGCCTGAAAAGCCTGATTATTGCTGATCCCGATGAAAAAATCGAAGAGATCATGGATACCAGCAGCCCGTCTCTGAGTATTCTTGACACGCAGGAGGATGCGGCGCGGCAGGTGGCGAAATATGATACGCTGGCTTTGCCTGTTCTGGATGAAAACGACCGTCTGGTCGGGATTGTTACCTATGATGACGCGATGGATGTTGTCGAGGAAGAGGCAACCGAAGACTTTCACAAAATGGCCCATATCGGTAAGCTTGCCACGGGAGTGCGGGATGCCGCCATCAGCGTACTGTACCGCCAGCGTGTTACATGGCTGTTATTGCTGATTTTCGTCAATATTTTCACGGGTGCGGGGATTGATTATTTTGAAGATGTGATTGCCGCCTATTTGCCTTTGGTCTTCTTCCTGCCGATGCTGATCGGCAGCGCGGGGAATGCCGGGGCGCAGTCTGCGACATTGATGATCCGTGCGATGGCAACAGGTGATGTTGAAATGAAAGACTGGGGTATGCTTGTCCTGCGCGAAGTGCTGGTTTCGCTGGCAATCGGCCTGACAATGGCGGCAACGGTTGCGATGATCGGTTACTATAAAGGCGGTTGGGAAATTGCGCTGGTCGTGGCCTTAAGCATGTGCATGATTGTCGTGATCGGCAGTTTGATCGGTCTGTCACTGCCTTTCCTGCTGGCAAAGCTGGAAATTGACCCGGCAACGGCAAGCACACCGCTTGTGACATCCATTGCCGATGTGACAGGTGTCATCGTCTATCTGGGAATTGCCAGTGCTGTTTTAAATTTTCCGGTTTGATTGTCTTTAATGCGGGTATTTTCGCTTGGGCGGTGTGGGCGCGGGAAGCTGTCTTGTATAGGGGTGTTCCGCTTTATTCGCGGCCTCAAAGCCGTCCCCCATTTTTTTGAGGGCATAGCGCGCCTGTTCAAAAAAGCGCTCCATCAGGGAAGGTTGTTTTGCCATTATCCTGTCTCCATCATCAAGTTGATTGTAAGAGAAGACAATCTACAGTAAAATATGTAAATTTTCAAGGATGGGAAAGCACCGCACTGAAAAGAAGGGGCGGTCTAAGAAAAAATATCCATCATGGGTGACAGCTGGTCTGCAACGAAACCGGACAGATCCCCCGTTTCCGCGAGTTTCAGTTTTCCATCCACCAGCAGAACAGCCGTGCCGTGGACAAGACTCCACAAAGCGTTTGTCGCGACAGGTTTGGGGGCCGCCGGATTGTTTTTCAGCCCGTCGGCAACGGCGGCGGAAAGCAATGCGTAGCTTTTGCCTGCGGTCAGGGCAAGCGTCGGATAGTTTTTGATCTCCGCCAGTTCACGTCCGAACATCAGGCTGAACACCGCCTTGTTTTTCAGTGCGAAGCCGATATAACCTTCGGCCAGATCGAAAATGCGTCTTTTCGCATTGGCGGGGTCTTTCACATTATGCAGCATGGTCAGTGCCAGTTGCTGAAAACCGACCTCTGCCAAAGCGGCCAGCAAATCCGTTTTGTCTTTGAAATGGCTGTAAATCGCGGTCTGGCTGACATTGAGCGATTTGGCAATGCGGCGCAGGCTTAACCCTTCCGTGCCGTAGAAATCCAGCATTTGCAGTCCTGCTTCGATCAGCGCACGGCGCAAATCGCCGTGATGGTATTGATCCTGCTGTTTATGATGCTTGTGTCTTTTGAGTACGATGGTGTTTGACATGGCTCTCCCCTTCCATGATGATTTACTGTATATTCTATCGGATACGGGATTCAGGCGAAAGGATTAATTCGACATGGCAAAACCGGAAATCGCAAAACTGCCGAAAGCGGAACTGCACGCACATCTGGAAGGCACGATTGCGCCCGCGATGGCAAAGAAACTGGCCAAAAAAAACGGCATTGATCTACCCGATGATCTGTTCACTGATGACGGTACAGGATACCGCTGGGACAGTGACGGTACGGCGGCGGGAGATCTGGTCGGTTTTCTGAAAGCTTATGATAAGGTCGCAGCGCTGATTAAAACCGCAGATGATTACCGTGACATTACCTGTGACTATCTGAAACGCTGCGCGGCGGAGGGGGCGATTTATGAAGAGCTGATTATCTCCGCCGATCACGGCGCATCCGTCGGGCTGAGTTATCAGGAGATGGTGGATGCGATTGCCGCAGGCGTTTACCAGGCACGGGAGGAAACGGGAATAGAGGCGCGATTGCTGTCTGCCTGTGTCCGCCATTACGGGCCTGACAATGCCGTGAAAGTGGCGCAGCAAACCGTTGATTACCCGCATGAATTGGTGACGGCCTTTCATATGGCAGGAGATGAAAACGCGCATACGGTCACGGATTTTGCGCCTGCTTTTAAAATCGCATCGGATGCGGGGCTGGCGACGAGCGCCCATGCGGGGGAGGCAGCCGGACCGGAGAGTATTCGCGATGTAAAGGAACAGCTTGGCTGTATCCGTTACGGGCATATGGTGCGCATTATCGAAGATGAGGATTTGATGAAAGAGATGCAAAAATTCGGTGCAGTGCCGGAAGTTTGCGTTTCCAGCAATCTGGTTATGAATGTGTTTCAGGATTATGCGTCGCACCCTTTGCGCAAATTATTTGATGAAGGCTTTAAGGTGACGCTCGGCAGCGATGACCCGCCTTTCTTTAAAACCACGATCGGTCAGGAATACAAAATAGCGGCAGAGGAATTCGGCTTTACGGCGGAAGAGCTGTTGCAAGTGACGCGGAATGCGGTTGAGGCGGCTTTCGTTGACGAGGCGACCCGCGAAAAGTTGCTGAAAAAAATTGATGATTATGCCGCAGATATGAAAGCCGTCCCCTCTGCGGGAAACGCCGCACAGCCGGGGAATAGGGAGAACAGACGGTGACGGAAGAACCGCTTTATATTTTCACGACATCCATATTGAAATCCCAAATTACGCTGATCCGCATATTCCTTTATCTGGGGGCTTTGTTTCTGGGGATTGCGGCACTGGTCATCAAACTGCTGATGGATGTGGAGCCGTTGATTTTCTACCTTGTGCTGGGGGTGGCGGCTTTAGATGTATTCTGGTCGATTGTGCTGCCGCCTTTGTTGGCCAAGCAGACAGGGGCATCTCTAAAAGCTTATAAGTCCTCTCTGGCGCTTTCCAGAGGCGCGCGGGAAATCTGGTCCGTTTCCTACGACAATATCCGGGATTTTATTGCGGATGAGAAAATTTCGGAGAAAGACCGCGCCGCAGGCTTTGTGAATGTTATTATTATCTTTGACACGCCGCTGCAAATCGGCGGACTGAAGCTGCAGCAGATAAAAATTACCGGCCTTGCGGCGGCGGATGACCCTTTCGGCCATATCAAACCGCTTCTTTCCAAATGAGCTGTGGAACAGTCAGGTCTTTTGGGCTATAAAAAATAATGTCCGAAAAGCCCCGATTCATTCACTTGCGCGTGCATTCCGCCTATTCATTGGCGGAAGGGGCAAACCGTATTCCCGAACTGGTCAAACAATGTATCCATGACGATATGCCCGCTGTGGCGGTAACCGATACGAATAATTTGTTCGGGGCGCTGGAATTTTCCATTGCGGCGGCAGGGAAAGGTGTGCAGCCGATCATAGGTTGCCAGCTGGCCGTTAAATGTGAAGCGAGCGATATGCCGGTACCGGTTGTTCTGCTGGTGCAGAATGATGCCGGATACCGCAATCTGTTGAAGCTTAGCAGTAAGGCGTTCCTTGAAACGGATGAAGCTGAACCGTCACATATTCTGCCGGAAACGCTTGTGGAACATCACGAAGGGCTGATTTGTCTGACAGGCGGGTCGGGCGGTCCCGTCGGGCAGTTCCTGCAAAAACGGCAACTGGAAGAGGCTGAAGAATTCCTGCTGATGCTGAAAGCCGCTTTTCAGGATAGGCTGTATATCGAATTAATGCGTCACGGCACAGCGGATGAAGCGGCCACGGAAGAGGGTTTTCTTGATCTGGCCTATAAGCACAATATTCCGCTGGTGGCGAGCAATGACTGCTATTTCCCCGAACGCCGCATGCATCTGTCGCATGATGCATTGCTGTGTATTGCGCAGGGCGCTTATGTCTCGCAGGAAAGCCGCCGCCGCGTCACGGAAGAGCATTATTTTAAATCGCAAACGGAAATGGTCGAGCTATTCTCCGACCTTCCCGAAGCGGTGGAAAATACCGTGCGGATCGCGCAGCGCTGCAGTTTTTTGCTGAAACCGATTGATCCGATCCTGCCGCGTTTTACGGATGCTGAAGATACGTCAGAGGAAGAAACCCTGCGCCGTGAAACCGCCGAAGGGCTGGACTGGCGTCTTGAAAAATATGTCTTTACCGATGATATGAGCGAAGCGGACAAAGACGCGCAGCGCAAAATCTATTATGACCGCCGCGATTTCGAATTGGATATTTTGTGCAAGATGGGCTTTGCCGGATATTTTCTGATCGTTGCCGATTTTATCCAATGGGCGAAAGACCACGACATTCCTGTCGGACCGGGTCGTGGTTCGGGAGCGGGGTCGGTTGTTGCCTGGGCAATGAAAATCACTGACCTTGACCCGATTGATATGAATCTGCTGTTCGAGCGGTTCCTGAATCCTGAACGTATCTCCATGCCGGATTTTGATATCGATTTCTGTCAGGAGCGCCGTGACGAGGTCATCCATTATGTGCAGGAACGTTACGGGCGTGACCGCGTGGCGCAGATTATCACCTTCGGTAAATTGCAGGCGCGGGCTGTGGTGCGTGATGTCGGACGCGTGCTGCAAATGCCTTATGGTCAGGTCGATAGAATTGCCAAGCTGATTCCCAGCAATCCCGCCAATCCGGTAACATTGCAGGAGGCACTGGATAGTGAGCCTGATTTAAGCGCTGCGCGTGACAGTGATGAAAATGTCGCCCGGCTGATTGAAATTGCCCTTGATCTGGAAGGGCTGTACCGCCATGCCTCCACCCATGCAGCGGGCGTGGTGATCGGTGACCGTCCGCTGGACGAGCTTGTGCCGCTTTACCGCGATCCGCGCTCTGATATGCCGGTGACGCAGTTCAACATGAAATATGTCGAGCAGGCGGGGTTGGTTAAATTCGATTTTCTGGGATTGAAAACCATCTCGGTTGTGAAGCGGGCGATTGATATTATTGAGGAAGAGACAGGCGAGAAGCTTGATCCGCTGGAGTTCCCGCTGGATGACGAGAAAACTTTTGCGATGCTGGCCAAAGGCGATACCAGTGCCGTCTTCCAGCTGGAGAGTCAGGGCTTCCGTGATCTATGCCGCCAGATGCGGATGAGCAAATTCATGCAGATTGCTGCTGCCGTGGCACTGTACCGTCCGGGTCCGATGGAAAATATACCGCGTTATCTTGCCTGTCTGCACGGGCAGGAGGAGCAGGATTTCATGCACCCGTCGCTGGAGCCGATTTTGGCCGAGACCTATGGCGTGATGATCTATCAGGAACAGGTTATGCAGGTGGCGCAGACTTTGTCGGGTTACAGTCTTGGCGCAGCTGACCTTCTCCGTAAGGCGATGGGTAAAAAGATTAAGGAGGAGATGGATCGTCAGCGCGAAATTTTTGTTGAAGGTGCGGTCAAAAATGATGTGGATGGTGACAATGCCGGCGTGATTTTTGATCAGGTCGCAAAATTTGCGGGTTATGGTTTTAACCGTGCGCACTCGGCTGCCTATGCCTTTATCGCTTATCAGACCGCCTATCTGAAAGCGAATTACCCCGTTGAATTTATGGCGGCGACACTGTGCTTTGATCGCGGTAACACTGATAAACTCGGTGAATTTCGTCAGGTGCTGCGGGATATGAAGATCACGCTGCTGCCGCCGGACATCAATAAATCCGAGGTCAATTTCTGTGTCGAAACCGTGGAGGAAACGGGCGAGAAAGTTATTCGTTATGCGCTGGCGGCGCTGAAAGGTGTTGGCGAACAGGCGATGCAGCAGCTGGTCGAGGAACGCCGTGCCAATGGCGCATTCAAGGATATTTATGATCTGATGCGCCGTGCGGGCTATCGCAATATGAACCGCCGCCAGATGGAGGCACTGGCTGCTGCGGGGGCTTTTGACAGTCTTGTCGCGAACCGGGCGCAAGCGCATGCGGCGGCGGAAATGTTGCTGCGTTACGCGACCAGCGTTGCCGAAGAAAAAGAAAGCGGACAGGAAAGCCTGTTCGGCAGCGCGGAAGAAAGTTCATTGGCGCTGCCGCCGCTGCCCGATGTTGAACAATGGGACCCGCTGGAATCCTTACAGAAAGAATTCGGTGCCGTCGGTTTTTATCTGTCGGCACACCCGCTGGATACAATGGAACAGCAATTGAGGCGGTTGCGGGTGGTTTCATCAGGTGAAGTTTTGCAGAAGATTGAAGAATCACCGACAACGCGCTTTAAAATGGCGGGGATTGTTTTGAAAAAGCGCGAACGCGTCTCTGCAAAGGGCAACCGTTTTGCCTTTATGCAAGTTTCTGACGGCGGCGGCGTTTATGAAGTGATGATGTTTTCGGATGTGCTGGCATCCTCCCGCGATATTCTTGTCGCCGGGGAGTCGCTTCTCATGTCGGTCGATGTTGATAAACAGAGTGAAGACGAAGTGCGTTTTCTGGCGCAGAAGGTCGAGCTTTTGACGCCGCATGTCGAAGAGGCAACGCAGACCGTGCGCATTGTCATTGATAAAGAGGGGGCGGCGGCTGAAATACATAACATTCTGGATAATGCCGATGCGGAAGAAGACGGTCATAAAAGTGTCGAAATACTGGCCAAGCTGTATGATTCTCATCAGGAGGCGCTGATATTGCTGCCCGAGAAATGGGCTGTCTCGCAACAAATGCGCCATCGCTTGCGGCAGATCAACGGTGTTGCCGATGTTCTTGAAATGTAAAAACATCTATCGTGCCGTATAGGCTGCGTTACATCGTCGCTCATGTACTTTCCCGTACACCTCGCTCCTTGTGCCTAACCCATACGGCACGCTATGCGTTTTAATATGATGTTTTAATGTGCGCCCGGTTTTTTCGGCTTTGGCCGATGTCCGTTACGACCGAATTGCCGCTTGCGGTTACTGTTTACCAGCCCGCCGCCAAGACCGACGCCGGCGGTTGCCAGTAAGATCATGAAAAAGGCGCCAAAGCCGTTGCCCAATGCGCTACCGCTGGAGTCATTGGCGATTTCCGTGGCGGCATTGAATTGAACATCAAGCGGGGCATTCTTATTGACTTCCGTTTCCGCGCGGGCCTCATCCAGATAAGCGAAGGAAGGGGCCGGAAACTTTGTGATGTCATAGGTCGTGTTCAAGGTTTGCAGGTTAGGTGATGTATGATCCAGCTGTTTCCACAAACTGCTGAGGGATTCTTCGCCGATGGCAACACCGTCTGTTGTATTGCCGCTGGTAAAGGCGGCGACGGAAATCTCTTTCACCTGCGTATTCAGATCACGCTGAAGATCGGCAAATTGCGTTTGCAGGGCGGCTTCCTCATCAATCGTCTGCGGCGTTTTTTCGTCGCGGCTTAAATCATCGTAATAATCCAGTTTTTGCTGCATGACATCAAGGGCTTGCGCATTGCGCTGAAAATCGACAATTTGGGAGGAAAGTGCTTCATAGGAGGCGGTTTCGACCGCTTCAATACCCTGATTATCCATGGCCGTGTTATAATCCTGCACGGCATCGGAAATAAAGAACCCGCCGCTGGCGGCGGCGGCAACGACAATCGCGGCAACCAGTTTGCCGTCTTTATCAAAGCTGTGCTCCAATGTGTTCATCACATGGTATTTGATCCATTCGCCTGCGCTGGCCATGACTATTCCCTTTGAATGATCGTTTATTTAAAGTGTTTTGCTGGTATTTTATAACATGAGTATATGATTATGTCAATAAAAACGGGCGGGTTTTTCGATAAATGATTGACGCAGGGCGGCGCATATGATTCTGTAATAAGAGCGGAGTTTTTAAATATGCCCCCCAATAGTTTCTTTCCAACCGGCAAAGCTTTTAAACGATCCTTCTGGTCGTTCCTCGGTTTTCTACTGTTTTCCTATTTCACGCTGCATCTGGTGCAGGGGGAGCGCGGCTATACGGCGCTGAAAAATCTGCGTGCGGAGAAAAGCGCCGCCGCTGCCGCATATGCGGCGCTGGATGCTGAAAAACAGCAATTGCAGCACCGCGTCGAATTACTGCGCCCGCCTGCAATTGATGAAGATATGCTGGATGAACAGGTGCGCACAAAACTCGGCTATCTGCATCCTGATGAGCATGTTCTGCCGCTTTCCGGCAGCCTGTACTGATTTTTTTCTAAGAGAATGTTTTTGCAATAGCGCACCACCAGTCCGGATGCGCTGTTTTGATCGCCTGTTCCGCGCTTTGCGCCGCCTTATCATCGGCGAATATACCAAAGCAGGTTGCGCCGCTGCCGGACATGCGGGCGGCAAGGCAGGTATGTTGATCTTCAAGCTCATGCAGAACATCACCAATCTCCGGCATTAAGGCCGCAGCAGCACTTTGCAGGTCATTGCGGCTGTTGGTGACGCAGGCAATGAGTTCTTCCAAAGAGAAGGCGTCCGCCAAGCTGTCGCCGGTGTGAAAAGCAGGATCAGAGGCGGCATAGCGGCGGAAGACATCCGGTGTTGAAAGCGTTTTTCTCGGATTAACCAGCAATAAGGCGTAACGGGGTAAGGCAACGGGATGCAGCTCTTCACCGATGCCGCGGGCGAGGACAGGCTTGCCCGCAAGGCAGGCGGGAATATCAGCGCCGAGTGTTGCGGCATCATCAAGCGGAAGGTGTTTTTCCAACAGTCGGGACAATCCTTTCAAACAGGCGGCGGCATCGGCGCTGCCGCCGCCGATACCTGCTGCGACGGGCAGGTTTTTGACAAGCCTAACCGCAACGGGCGGCAGGCTGCCGCAGAGCGTCTTTGCCGCGCGGGTGATCAGATTTTGCTGCGGGTCTTCTTCTCGTAATGCTGCAGCAAAATCACCTGTGATATGCAGGGAGAATTCTTCTGCCGGAGCAAAATCCAGACGGTCGCAGGCGAGGCTGCCGCTATCGGCGAAGTCAATCAGAGTGTTGAGCAGATGATATCCGTCCGCACGCCGCCCTGTGATATGCAGGAACAGATTGATCTTGGCGGGGGCGGTGATGGAAAAAGGCTCAAATGTCATCTGCGGGCAAAAAGTTTTTGATGATATCGACGGCTTCGGCAAGACCAACGCGCTCAATCGGCACATCTTTCGGGAAGGCGGCAGTCAGACGCGTCGGCAAGCGGCTGTCCAGCATCACGAAAATACCTTGATCCTGTTCATGCCGGATCAGGCGGCCATAAGCCTGTTTCAGGCGAAAACGGGTGACGCGGTCATCATAACCCTGCCCGAAATATTTGCGTCTTGCCTTGTGCAAAATCGTCGGGCGCGGCCAGGGCACGCGGTCAAACACGATCAGCCGCAGGGAGCGTCCCGGTACATCCATGCCGTCACGGGTGGCATCTGTTCCCAGCATGCAGGAATTTTCTTCCATGCGGAACATGGCTGTCAGCGTTGTCGGATCCAGCCCGTCCAGATGCTGGGCGTAAAGCTTCAAATCGCTTTCCTCAAGTTCGGGCAACAGCCGCGCATGAATATTTTTCAGCCGCTGAATGGCGGTGAATAATCCGAGTGCACCGCCGCCCGCAGCTTTGAACAGTGCGGCATAGGCCATGGCGATCTGTGTATTTTTCTCACGCGGCACATCCGTCACAACCAGAATACGTGACTGCGCAGCATAGTCGTAAGGGGAGGGTAGCTCTACACGGGCTGCCGAGGCACCCGCATCTTCGGTCAGGTGTACAACCCCTGTCTGTTGTGCAACATGATTCCAGCCGTCATCACTTTCGGTGACCGTATCCAGCAGGCTGGCCGATGTGACAACCACGCCATGCGCATGCGGCTTCAGATTGGCGGCAAAGGGGCGCGTCGGGTCAACCCAGTGACGATACATGCCGATATCATATTCGCGGCCTTCGATACGCTCAACTTGAAACCAGTCGACAAAGGCATCGTGACTCGTCTGGCTTTGCAGGCAGCCCAGCATATCCACCCAGCCGGCGATAACCAGATTGGCGCGGAAATGTAGGCTGTGGCAGACGGATTCAATGCGGCGTTTGGTGTCCGATGTCAGTGTGTCCGCGCCTTCTTCCAGCTGTTTTTGCAGCAGATTGATCAGCGTTTGCAGCGGGCGGTTCAAATCGCGCAGACGGCAGGACAGAGCGTAGGCGGCTTCAAACAAGCCGTCAATCGGCGGCAATGCATCGGCTTCCAGAGAGTAAAGCATGTCCTGCCCGCCGGTATTGCGGGCATAGACCTGTTCCCGCACCAGATGCAGGAAGTTTTCGCTAAGCCCTTTCGGTTGGCCGGATTGTACGCGGCGCGCCCAGCCGTAACCCGGCAGCGTGCGGGCGGCTTCCAGCACATCATCCAGCGCATGCCGGGCTTTTTCATCGCCGGCAACCAGTTCTTCCACGCGGCGCTGCAGGCCGCGGCTGCGACTGCGGCCGGGCGATTGACCGCCGTTCTCCGTTTCGGTACCCAGCAGCCAGCGCCGTAATTCGGCCGCTTCACGTCCTGACAGATGCAGGGCAAAGGCGCTGTCAGCGGCGTCAAAAAGGTGATGGCCCTCATCGAAAACATAGCGGTTTGGTAAAACATCATGCGGATGTGAGAGAGCGGTGCGGTGCATGACAAGCGCGTGATTGGCAACGACAATACGGGCGCGCTGTGACAGGCGCTGGCTTTTTTCGACAAAACAGCGGTGGTAATGCTGACAGGCGCTGAAAATACATTCGCCGCGGCGGTCTGCCAGCCCGTGTGTTGCTTTCCAGCCGACCAGACCGGGCAGCCAGCCCGGCATATCGCCGCCATGCAGATCGCCGTCGCGGGAGGCCGCCGTCCAGCGGGCGACAAGCCCCAGTGCGGTGGCATAGCGCGGATTGTTGCGGGCGGCAAGGCTGCCGAGGGCTTCTTCCAGATTGAGCAGGCAAAGGTAGTTTTCGCGGCCTTTGCGGATCACGACTTTGCGCCTTTTTTCACTGTCATCGGCATAAAGCGCCGAGAGTTCTTCATCGACCTGCCTTTGCAAGTTTTTGGTATAGGTTGATACCCAGACACAGCCTTCATTCTTTTCCGCCCATTCACCCGCAGGGGCAAGGTAACCAAGTGTCTTTCCCGTACCCGTACCGGCTTCGGCAATGACGGTATTGGGAAGATTTTCACGGTTGCGCGGGTTAAAGGCGGGAATGATCCCGGCGGCATATTGCTGTTGTGATGGGCGCGGGCGTGTGTCGCCGCCGCGTGCGTCAAGCAGGCGCGCCAAAGCCTGTTCGGCCTCTTCCGTGGAAACGGGCTGATGTCCGGGCGGCGGGGGCGGGGCTTCTTCCGCCCATTCCTGCAGGCGGTTCCAGACTTTGACGGCGTTGCGCAATGTGCGTTCATCCGCGAATTCTTCTGTTTTGCCGAGCGTTTTTAAAACAAGATCAGCCCATGGCCATCCTGCTGCGCCGCTGTCACCGTTTGCCGATAATCCCGGCCCCATCATCCATGCCATGGCGGCGGGGTCAGATGTTTCGTTGCGTCCGGTTTCGGTCAGGGCTGCCAGCAGATGCTGGGCAATATCCAGCAGGGCGACGCATTCCTCCTCTGCTGTGGTAACAGGTGCGGACAGGCCGAGCTCTGCCACAAGTCCGGCAGTTGTCGGCAGACAGAAACGGGCGGGATAAACAAAAGCAAACAGCTCCAGCACATCATAAGCGGCAAAGGGCGCGATATTCAGCTGCTGCGCAATGGACGGGGCATGGCAGACCAGCGGCATCTGCCCCGAAAGCAGGCGGCCGAGTTCCGCAGGTTTCGGTGTCAGCGCCTCCCCATCCGCTGTTAGATAATGAGCCTTGCGTTTGCGCAGGGTCAGTACGGGCGCGGTCATGACAATATCGCCGCGCCGCACAGGGGCAGGCACCGGAGCGGGGATATGTTCCGTCAGCTCTTCGGCGGGGTTTGAATCCGCAGATAGGGTATGAGGTAATGCTTCGCTTGTCATTTTTTCTTTCTGTCTGGAGAATTAGAATACAGGATTCGCCTGCGAAATACCATGCTTTCCCTGTGTTCTTTTCTTTGTTGCGGTGCAAAATTTCGGTTGAGATTTTCTACAGATGGTTTTATCTTTGAATTGAATATCAGAATATCGTCATGTAACTGTGTGTCTATTTAAATAAAGAGAGGGTTTTTACCATGTCTGCTGAATTTGGTTTTGCTGAATATATCTGGATTGACGGTGCGTTGCCGACGCGCTATCTGCGTTCGAAAACGCGTGTTGTCAAACTCGGCCTTGAGCCGTCACTCGAAGATTTTCCCGAGTGGAGCTTTGACGGGTCTTCAACGCGTCAGGCTGAAGGGCATGATTCCGATTGTATCCTGAAGCCGGTGGCTTTTGTTCCCGATCCGTTCCGCGGTCCGGGCAGCTATCTGGTGATGACGGAAGTTTACGCGCCGAATGGCGATGTGCATGAAAGTAACTCCCGCGCACAGTTGCGCGCCATTCTGGATGCCGGAGCCGCCGCACATGAGCCCTGGGCAGGCTTTGAACAGGAATATACGCTGTTTGACGGCCGTACGCCGCTGGGTTGGCCGGAAAGCGGCTTCCCCGGACCGCAGGGGCCGTATTACTGCGGCGTGGGCGCGGATGAAGTTTATGGCCGCGAGATGGTTGAAGAACATGCGGCGATGTGTCTTGATGCCGGTCTGCTGTTCTACGGCATTAATGCCGAAGTCATGCCCGGCCAGTGGGAATTCCAGATCGGTTACCGCGGTGATGCCGGCGAAGCCAATGATGTGCTGACCGTGTCCGATCACCTCTGGCTTGCACGTTACTTGTTGTACCGCGTTGGCGAACAATACGGCATTGTCGTTTCCACACATAACAAGCCGGTCTCCGGCGACTGGAACGGGGCAGGTATGCACACGAACTTCTCGACAAAGGAGATTCGTGATACAAAAACAGGCAAAGCGGCAATTGAAAAAGCGGTGAAAGCGCTTGAGAAAAAGCATAAAGAACATATCAAGCTCTATGGTCATGGTCTGGAGCGTCGTCTGACCGGTCATCATGAAACCTGTGACATCAACACTTTCCGTGCAGGTGATGCCGACCGCGGTGCCTCTATCCGTATTCCGCGTCAGGTTGCCGATAAGGGCTACGGTTATTTTGAAGACCGCCGTCCGGGTGCAAATGCTGACCCGTATCTGGTTGCGGCACGTCTGTGCACAACGGTTTGCGGTGTTGACGAAGCGGTAATGCAGTTTACGGCATGGCCGCGCGAAGATGCGAAAAAACCTGCTGCGGTTGCTGCGGTTTAAGCCGCTGTCCTGCAGTATTATATTTTTTCAGAGACAGGCCGCTTTTTCGAAGGCGGTCTGTTTCCTTTTTACTTGCCAGCGGCGGCTGTGCGGAATAAATTAAAAAAGTCTTCAAGCGAGCGTGGCGGAATAGGTAGACGCAACGGACTTAAAATCCGTCGGGCCTTGTGCCCTTGGGGGTTCAAGTCCCCCCGCTCGCACCAAATTTTCTCTCTTTCAGTTCTGAAGTTTAAAAAGGCAAGCCGGTATTGTGCCTTATAAACAATTATTTAATCATATTCATTTGACATACTGTGTATATTAACATATAGTCCCTGAACGTTTAATATTGGATGAACGTTGCGAATGTAACAAAACGAAATTTGGTAATGGAGAATACACAATGACAGAATTTAATTTTTCGCCTTCAAAAGCTTTTGCCGGTGTTGCTCTGGTGGGTGCGGTTGGTCTTGGCTTGGGTTCCTTTACAATCCTGGAAGAAACAGAGCGTGGTATTGATTACCGCCTCGGTGAAATGGTCACAGAGAGTGCGGATCAGCTCCGTTCTCAGGGCTTTAGCCTGAAAATGCCGTTTTTAACATCCGTTAAAAAAGTCGATATTTCTTTGCAACAAGCTGATTATCCGGTTGTGTCAACATATACACGGGACAACCAGGTCATTACGGCATCATTGACCGTGATGTACAAAATGCCGGAAGGCGAGCTTGTCTCAATCTTTAAAAACAACCCCGATTATCTCAGCAAGCTTGAAACAACGGTGATGGATGCTGCAAAAAGCGCTCTGGGTCGTCAAGAAGCGCAAAATGTAGCGCAGAATCGCGAGCAGATCATGTTGCAGGTAACCGAAGAAACCGGCAAGCAAGTGAAAGATCTGCTGGGTATTGAAGTTGTCGCCGTCAAAATGCCGAATTTTGATTTTGATGATGACTTTGAAAGAGCGGTCAGTAAAGCTGCGAACGCCAAAGCCGTTCTGGACGAAAAAAGAACAGAGCTGGAGCAGCAACGTGTTGAAAAAGACAAAACAATCGTGACGGCAGAAGGCGCGAACGAAGCCAAAAAACTGGAAGCCGATGCTGCCGCATATCAGCTGCAAAAGCAAAAAGAAGCTGAAGCTATTGGTAACCTTGCCATTGCGCAAGCCGAAGCGGAAGGTTTCCTGAAAATTGTTGAAGCTATTGGTCAGGAAAATATTGCGACCTATCTGCAAACAAGCAAATGGGATGGTTCCGTACCTGCCGTATCCGGCGGCGGTGCCTCCACTTTGGTAGATATGCGGGAAATTGTTCCGGCAATTAAAGCGCCGAAAGCTCCCGGCAAATAAAAATAATAAATATTTTTAGGAATAGCGCCCTTGCAAAAGCAGGGGCGCTATTTTTTTTAAGAGGCCTGAAACCTTGCTTCAACTCTATTGTAAGTCATAAAAACTTGATCCAAATCAAGGCGTGAGGCGGGCTGTTTAGGGTAAGTTTCCGGCTATGATGATGCAACAAATCCCATATGATCTGCTGACGAAATATGATCGCCCCGCGCCGCGCTATACCAGCTTTCCGACGGCGGTACAGTTTGATCAGGATATCGCGCAGGATGATTGTGCCGCTCTGCTGTCCGGCATTGATACCGATAAGCCGGTTTCTTTATATATCCATGTGCCGTTTTGTCATCAGCTGTGCCATTACTGCGGCTGTAATACTAAAATCGTCAACAGCTACAGCCCCGTACAAAGCTATCTGGAATTGTTGCATGCCGAAATCCGTAAAGCCGGAGAATATCTTCCAAAGGATTTGAAAATTAACCGTCTGCATTTTGGCGGGGGTTCTCCGAATTTTTTAAAAACGGATGATGTCGCGCATTTGCTGGAAACGCTCACCCGTTTTGCGCGGCTGGACAGCGGCGCAGTGATTGATATGGAGATGGATCCGCGCCTGCTGACAAAAGAAAAAATCCGTGCCTATGCGCAAATGGGTGTGAAACGCGCAAGCCTTGGTATTCAGGATTTTGATCCGCAGGTGCAAAACTGTATCAACCGTATTCAGCCTTTCGAACAAGTGAAAAGCTGCGTGGAGACGCTGCGGGATGAGGGCATTTATCATCTGAATTTCGATCTGATTATCGGTTTGCCGGAGCAGACGGCGGAAACGGTTGCCAAAACCTCCGCACAGGCGATTGCCTTAAATCCGGATAGATTCTCTGTCTTCGGTTATGCGCATGTGCCCTGGATGAAAAAGCATCAGAAGCTTTTGGAGGTTTACCATTTGCCTGATGCCCGCCGGCGTTTTGAGATGACGGCGCTGTTGAACAAGACTTTGCAAGATGCCGGATATGCCGCTATCGGCATGGATCATTTTGCCAGAAAAGATGATCCCTTATATACCGCGCTGGAAAATAAAACCCTGCGCCGTAATTTCCAAGGCTATACCGATGATGAATCTGAAATTGTGCTCGGTTTCGGGCTGTCATCCATCAGCAGTTTCGGCGGTGCTTATTTGCAGAATATTACCGATGCGCCCGCATATCGCCGTGCTGTTAATAACGGCCTGTTTCCTGTGAAACGTGGACGTGTCTTGACGGAAGAAGATACGCGCCGCCGCGCGCTGATTGAAGAAATCATGTGTTATTTCACGGTTGATCTTGGGCATTACACGGATATTCCGCATTTGCGGGAAGAGACGGAGTCCGCGCTTGCACTGCTGGAGCAAGATGGAATTTTAGAGAGGGATGGAGGCAGGCTGACCGTGACGGAAGGCGGACGTCCCTTTGTTAGAATTGTGGCGGCTTGTTTCGACCCTTATTTTCAGCCCTGCGAAACGCGCCACGCAAAAGCTGTTTAAGCGGATTTCTGAACGGGATAGCCCTGCGCAATCCATGCATCCAGTCCGCCTTGCAGATTATAGACGGTTGTTTCAGGCAGACCCTTGGCGCAAATTTCACAAGCTTTGCTGCCGCGCAGCCCTGCTTTGCAGTGGAAAACAATTTTTTTGCCGGGTGTATGCGGCACGGTATCGGTTGAACATGTACCGACCGGTATCAGAATGGCATCCTTGATATGCGCCGCATCATATTCGGCAATCTCGCGCACATCAATCACCACGGCTTCGTCTTTATCCAGCCATTCCTTTAAGGTTTTGCAATCGACCATTTCAATTTTACTCATAATGATGCCCTTTCTTGCTAAACGGATATCTTAAAAACTGTAGCGCAGAGAAACATACAGATTGCTGTTATCTTCCAGCTGTCCGAAAAAGGTGTTGCGGCTTTCGCCATAGAAAAGATTGCCACCGGCCTCTGCCGTCCATTGGTCAGTCAGTTTCCAGTTGATATTGCCGCGTGTGTAACCGTCACTGTCGCCGGGGGCAAGAAAATTGAAAAGCGACAATTTGACATTCTGGTTCATCAGGAATTTTGTCAGGCGCAGCGTGAAAACATGACGGTTTTCATCCGGCACGGGCGACCCCGGCGCGGCGGCGGCGATCAGCCTATCGTAATCCGTCGTATGTTCCAGATTGTACTGGAAGCCGCCGGTCAGCTCCGTGGCGATTTCCTGCTCATAACCCATCAGGACGCGGAACTGGCTGTTCGGCAATACGGCGTTGCGCCCTGATCTGTCGTCCTTGCTGTCGTAATAGGCGACTTCCATATTTCCGATGCCGTGATAAACCGGCCCGCGGATACTGGCACCATAAACGGACAAGCGCGGGAAGGTAGCACGCGTATTCGGCACATCCAGCCCCTGCGGGTTTTTCCAGTAACCGTCATAGCCGTAAAGTGCGGTTTCATAGGCACCGAAATTTCTGTAGAGCCGCATCGCCCATTCATCTTCGGTGAAATATTTTCCGCGCGGGTCTGTCATCAGCACGGTGCCGCGACTTGTCTGTCCGCCTGTGAACGGGTTGAAGGTGCTGATGCGTGCGCCATCGGCGAAACGGTCTGAATCAAAATTCGGTGTGTAAACAACATCCAGATTGGCGATGTCGGAAAAGAACGACGTTTTCAGCGCATCAGACGGTGCTTTCAGATATTCCTCGTCACGCCCGATGAAAAAAGAATCGAAGTCTTTCGGGAACAGGTCGTTCAGGAAGATAAGATCACCCGTACCCCATGTCAGGATTTGCCGCCCGGCTTTGACATCCATGAAATCCGTTGCGCGCCAGCTGACAAAAGCCTCGCGCAGGTCAATCCAGCCGTCACCGTTATCAAGGTCAATCGCCCAGCGGTCGGCAACGGGATCGGCGATAAAATCCGCCGTGATGCGGGTGCTGATTTTATCCCAGAATTTTTCGGCCTGAAGCTGCAAACGGGTTTCGCCGATGCTGGCATCTTTTTCAAAATTCTGACCGGGAAGGCGGATACCTGCGCGGGTTTCGATAAAGCCTGTCAGATGGAAGGGCAGATCAAAACCCTGTTTTTCTTCTGCTGTCGGGCTATCAGCAAAATCTGTCTCCATCATATCAATGCCTGAGGGAAGCGCGGGTTCAGTGCTTTCAAGCCCCATCGGCAATGACGGTTCATCACTGCCACCAAGCCCTGCGGGAAGGGCCGGTTCGGATGATGTTGTGCCGCCGCCCAGACCGAAAGGCAGAGGCGGCTCCTCCGCAGCGGCAGGAGCCGTCGCGAATACGGGCAACAGAATAGCGGAGAGCAGGAGCAATTTTCTCATCGTTTGATATAGCTCATAGGCGGTTGGCGCAAATAGCGTTCCGTGAAAATATCATCCGGCACGCCGATATCATAATCCACATTCGAATAGGTCAGTTTGGTGACACTGCCCGAACGCAAATCCGTCATGCTGCCTTGCGTCACGGTCGGATATTTGCCGATGGTTTCGACTTTTTCGGCAGCACCTTCACGGTATTTTTTACCGTTTTTATCGTAATATTCGATTTTGACAGGGATGAAGCTGGCTTTGTGGATATAGCTTTTGAAATAGCTGAATTCCACCGCATCAGGGTCTTTGGGTGTGCTTTTCAATACGTAGTAATTATCCGTTGTTTCCAGCAATTCATGTGTATCCTCGACAGGGTTGCGTCCGGAAATATCTTCATAAAAAAAGTCGGAGCCGACAAAGCTGGTGCGCTCGTCGCTTGCTGCAATGCGTTTCACCAGATCCAGCGCGGGCAGATACATCCAGCGGTCATCATCCGCACCGACATGTTTCCAGACCATGAAAACGGTTTTATTCACATCGGCGGGACGGTTGAAATAGACATAGAATTTTTGTTCCGTGTCATCTTCTCCGCCGTCCTTGCGCAGGATGACAAGATCGCGGCTGCGTTTGCGTCCCTGTTTATCGGTGATCTCCATTTTGACATGGGCGCGTCCGTCTTCTCCCTGATAATAGGAGCTGTGATTGGCTTTGGCGACAATCTCGGAAACATCCACAGCAAAGGCCGGCGTTGCCGTCGCCCAAAACGCCGCCAGAGCGAGGGAGGAGGATAATATTTTCAGGCTTTTTTTCATGTCACATCTCCTTGACGGTTATATTATGCAGGCTTTCTTTTGCCTTGCCTATTTTTAAACAAGTATTTTTCAAACACCGTGATCAGCGACGGTAAAATCAGCAAGGTGGCCGCCCCTGCAAATAGCAGAATGGCTGAGATAAAAAATCCGACCGTTTTATACGGCACCAGCGGTGCGAAAAGCAGAGGGGTAAAGCCGACACCGATGACAATCACATTACGGGCGATGGCGCGTGCGGGTTCGCCAAAGACGGCGGCAATGGTGTTTTTCCATGTGCCGTGTTTCTTCGCAGCTTCGCGGCTGCGTGCCAGAAAGTGAATAGAGTAATCCACGGCCAGCCCCAGCGACAGCGAGGACAACACGGCGACCGGCATATCGTAATCCTTGCCGATCAAGCCGATAATACCATAGATAAAGGCAATTGTGACGGTCAGCGGCACCATGGACAGAACACCCCAGAGCAGAGAACGGAACAGGAACACCATCATAATCAGCACAATGACGAAAGAGCCCAGAAACGCTTCCAGCATTCCCGCGACCATTTTGTCCTGCCAGACGGTGTTAATATAGGTCAGGCCAAACCAGTTATGCTCCAGCGCCACCGGCCCTTCGTTTTTGGCAAAGAAATCATCGGCGGCGGCAATGACCTTGTTCATATCTTTATTGTCGCCGCTTTTCAGCTGGATCCACAAGACGGTTTTGTCGTAGGACGGAGTGGTGAAATGCCACAAATCATTCGGGCGGTGCGAGTTTTGATAGGTGATCAAAGTCTGCGCCACAGCATTCTGCGTGTCGGGAATGCGGAAGGCATCCGCTTCCCCAAGGAATAATTCGCGATGCACGGTTTTGACGATATCCGGCAGGGCGTTGCTTTTTCCGACCAGTCCCGTTTCCAGCAGATTGGCCTGCAGTTTTTCAAGATAATGCAAAGTGGCAGGCTGTTTGAAAATCTCGAAACGGCCATAGATTTGATCCACCAGCGTGCCGATATCATCCCAGGCATAATAGGCATCATCATCCGCCGCCGCATCCTGCTGCTGATAGATAAAGTCTTTGATGGCGTTAATATCGCCGCCCAGTGTTGTCAGCTCTGCATTCAAGGCGGTAGCCTGTGTGGAGCTGTTTTCATCCAGTGCAGTTTTCAGCGCATCGTGGAAGTCTGTCTTCAAATCGTTTTTGGGCTGTAATTCCAGATAGGCCATATAGGTTCCGGCAAAACGCGCATTCAGTTCCTTATCGGCGACGCGAATCTCATGTTTCTCCGTAAACCATTTGACGGGGTTGTCATTAATTTCAATCTTGCTGATGCCATAGCCCGACAAAGCAAATAGTGCCACGACCAGCAGCAGAATGGCACGGGCGCGGTGATAGGTGAAAGGTCCCATGATATGCAGCAGCTTTGCCAGCGGCGAGGAGGGGTGTGCCTCGTCTTCGTGATGGGCAAGGCCGAAACCTTCCAGCGATTTTTCGCTCATCAGCATGATATAGGCCGGCACCAGCGTAATGGTGAACAGCCATGCCATCAGCACACCAAAGGCAATAAAGATGCCGAAAGTTTGCACGGGCGGAATGGGCGTAAAGGCGAGGGAGCCGAAACCCGCCGCCGTGGTCAGGGAGGTAAACAGCATCGGTTTTGACAGTTCCTCCATCACATGGCTGATGGCTTTCTTGCGGTTCTTAAAGCGCGGATAGACATCAAAGAAATCCGACAATATATGTACGGCATCCAATACGGCAATGGGCATGATAAAGACGGGAATCATTGAGGACATGATATGCACCGTATGTCCGGTCATAATCAAGGCGCCCATTGTGATAATCACCGCCACCATCGCGACAATCATCGGCGCGACAATCAGTTTCACGCTTTTAAAGAAATACCACATCAGCAGGAAAATCAGCGCCATCGCCATTGGCGCGGAAACCGCCATCTGGATAAACATCTCCACACCGAAAGTATCCTGCGCAATCGGCAGACCGGTGATGTGATAATCATCATTGCCGTCAAAACTTGCGATTTTTTCTTTTAGCTTTTTGGCAACGGCATAGCTGGTATCTTTCGCAGTGATCGGGATATAAAGTGCCATGGCCTTGCCGTCACCGGAAACCAGCGTGTTGTTCAAGAACGGCAGTTTTGCGGCCTTGCTGTAAACCGCTTTGGCATCGTCCTCTGTTGCGGGCGGCTCTTTCATCAGCCATTCAAAGCGGACAGTACCCAGCCCGGCCTGTTCGATATTGTCGACATTGGAGGGCGAAATCATTTCCGCTTCGATAACGCCGGCATCCTGTCCGTTATCATCCTGCCAGACGATACTGCGCGCATATTCGCCAAGCGCGTAGATATTCTCCAGAGATTTTTTATTAAAGACGCCGTTTTCATGGCTCTTATTAACGACGCCGACGACGATCATATCATACAGGCTGTATTCTTTTTTGCGTTCATTGTGGAAGATGCGCACGGGTTCGTCTTCCGAGAGCATGTTTTCAGGGTCGGTATCAATGCTCAGACCGTGCAGTGCCGTAATCTGTTGCGGGAACAGGCTGGGCAGGGCAACGCCTGCGATAAAAAACAGGCTTAAAAAAACAGCCAGCCACATCGAGGCTTTGGGTTTGCGTACGGCTTTTTCTGACAGCATTAACATGTTTTTGTCCCTTTATTTTTGGCGTTCTCTTTTGCGGATACCCATCAGCCTTAGAGCATAAGTCTCGTAGAAAGGGGAGACGGAACCCGTTCTGACTTTCCGCAGGAAATACCATTCAAAAGCTATTTTCAACCAATGAACCCATTTGCCGCCTTTCATCCATGCGACATTGCGCGGCGGAATTTGCGGCAGTGCGACGAAGGCAACGCCGGTATTGCCCATATCAGCCAGACAAATAGCACTTAAAGACGGTTTGTGGCTTGGCGCCTTGTCGCGGCAGATATCAATAATATTATGCGCCGTGGCTGAGACCATGGATTCGATCATATAACCGGTTTTCGGAACGCCGACCGGTACGGGGGTTTGTTCCAGCGGCGCAATGGCGACGCAGACACCGACGGCAAAAACATTGGGATAGGTCGGGTTTTGCTGATAATCATTGACCAGTACAAAGCCTTTCTCATTCACCAGACCTTTTACGCCCATCAAGGCATCCACACCGCTAAAGGCCGGTAGCATCATGGAATAGTTGAAAGGCAGTTCATGTTTGCGTTTCTCTTTGCCAAATTCGTCCAGTTCCGTGATATGCATCATGCCGTCTTCAACGCGATCCACCTTGGCATTACAAATCCATTTAATATCGCGTTTGCGCAGTTCGCTTTCCAGCAATGTTTTGGAATCGCCGACACCGCCCAGCCCCAGATGACCGATATAAGGTTCCGCAGTGACGTAAGTCATCGGCACTTTGTTGCGGATACCGGCCTTTTTCAGATCCTGATGCATAATAAAGGCATGTTCATAGGCGGGGCCGAAACAGGAGGCGCCCTGTACGGCACCGACAATCACCGGACCGGGATTTTTCTTAAGAACAGCCCAGCCTTCGGCGGCTTTTTCGGCATGGTCGACATGGCAGACCGATGCGGTGAAGCCGTCATGAGGTCCCAGTCCTTCGATCTGTTCAAAGGCGAGACGCGGGCCTGTCGAAATCACCAGGTAGTCGTAAGAGACAGTTTGTCCATCCGCCAGTTCAATACTGTTATGATCAGGGTCGACCTTCTTCGCGGCGACAGGGATAAAGTCGATATTCTTTTTCTTTAGATATTTTTCAAGAGGCACTTCAATATGCTTCCGGCTGCGCCAGCCGACCCCGACCCAGGGATTGGAAGGAACAAAATGGAATGTCGGGCTGTCGGAAATAACGGTGATTTTATGTCCGTCCTTGCGGCTGCATGCGGCGCGCATGTCATAGGCCATGGAAACCCCGCCAATTCCGCCACCTAAAATAACAATATGTGCCATGTTGCGCTCCTGTTTTATTTAAAGGCTTGTCCGGGCTTGAAACCGGCAGCTTTTAAAATGATCGCCAACGGGCAAAAACCTGTGAAAGCCGCTTGAAACATATTCAACCCTACAAAGCCCGTTAGCAAGAGCCAATAAGGGGAAAAGTAATGCGCCAAAGCCAAGCTTAGCAAAATCACAAACCCCGCAAAGGCAAAGACAAAACGATCAATATTCATGTGTTGCAATCCTTCTGTAAATGTTTATCTATCTTTATTTTACATCAAATTAAATTATTTTTCAATAAATTAATTTATATTAATATTGTATCCATAATAAAACCGCTTTATCAATAGACTTTCTGCATGATGTGTAGAAGTAATGAGGTGAAAAATGGCGTCCCCTACGGGATTCGAACCCGTGTTGCCGCCGTGAAAGGGGAAAAACGTTACTTTATGAAAACGCCAGTAAACACATATAATCAAAACAATACAATATGTTACTATTTTAGTGTTTTTTATTGTTTACCCATATTTGGCACTGTATATTACGTACAAGTTACGTACGGATAATTTGGAGATTCATTAAATGGCAAGGACTGTTAAGGATAAAAGGCTGGATACACGGACTGCACGCCAGTCATTAAAAGCTCAGCGTGAACCCCATTGGAAGAACATTGATAGGGGTTTCCACATTGGATATAGAAAGCACAAAGATGGTGGAGGCTCTTGGATTGCACGTGTGCGCTCTGAGGAAGGCAAATATCAATTTTGTCAATTGGGCAAGGCGGATGACATTCAGGATGCAGACGGTATGGCTGTCTTGGATTTCTCGCAAGCTCAAGCAAAAGGTCGCCAATGGTTTGAGGAAAGCAAAAAAAGCGAGCTGGGGATTGGGAATGCTAAGCTTACCGTAAACGATATTTTGGATGATTATTTGGAATACTTGCGTATGCATGGTAAATCAGCAGAGCGTGCAAAATATAGTATTGAAGCTTATCTGCGTCCTGAGTTTGGTCATTTGCTTGTTACCAAGCTGACCTCTAAGAAAATTTCAGATTGGCATAGGGGGCTTGCTCAAGAGAAGCCGAGACAACGGTCAAAGCATGGTGAAATATCCAACAATGAAGACGCAAAAAAACAGTCAGATTATGCGCGCAAGAGGAAAAGCTCTGCAAACCGTATTTTGACGATACTGAAAGCGGCATTGAACAGGGCGTACCAAGAAGGCAAGGTCGCAAGTGACGATGCGTGGCGACGCGTTAAACCTTTCCGAAATGTAGAAAACGCGAAGATAAGGTTTTTAATGCCTAATGAAGTCCAGCGCCTCGTGAATGCATGTGATCCAGACTTTAGAAAAATGGTGTTGGCTGGATATTTTACCGCCTGTAGATATGGCGAGTTGACTAAGCTTCATGTAAGTGACTTTAACCCGGAAAACGGAACACTCTTTATTGCTGATAGCAAAAACGGCAAACCACGTCATGTGACTTTAACCGATGAGGGGCGTCGTTTCTTTGAAAAAGCTGTTGTTGGTAAATGTGGTGGAGAGCTTATCTTCACTCGTGAGGATGGTGAGCAGTGGGGAAGATCGCATCAAACTCGCCGCTTAAAAGAAGCTTGTGAGCGCGCCAGAATTTCTCCTGCGATCAGTTTTCATATTTTGCGTCATACGCATGCAAGTCTATTGGCGCAGAATGGAACCCCGTTGCCTGTAATTGCCCATCAGCTAGGGCATGCTGATACTCGTATTTGTGAGAAGCATTATGCGCACTTAACACCTAACTATGTTGCGGATACCATCAGGGCTAACTTCCCTGTAATGGGAGTGTTAGAGGATGAGAACATTGTTTCAATTGTGAATGTAAAAAAGAGGTAATTATGTTTTCACAGAAACATCAGGACTTTATCAGGGATTCAATCGCTACAAAAGCTGCTGAAATGATGCAAGTGTATTATGGACGTGTGAGGAAACCTAGAGATACAGCGCAATGGCAGAATCGCTTTAAAGAACAAGCTATGCAGTTAATGTGGGAGTGCCATTTTAAGCAGATACCGCCTCCTTTGGATTTGGTGTTCTTAACTGCTTGTCTATTTGGAAAAAAGCATAGTTGGTCCTATGCGAAGTTTGCTGTCCTAAATTTTTTAGCTAAGCAATATCCTCCAACAAAAGAAGTAAAAGACCTCCCAAGAGGCACAAAAACAAAGGTGCACCGTATTATAGAGGAGTGTGACGGAGTTCAGATGCAAGGGCGCAAACTTGACAAGGCTGGCGGGAATGAAGCTCGTGATTACCGGCGAACACTTGAAGGGTGGCTTAAAGAGGAACTTTTTTTCATGGTTTGGGAGGCTAAATATGCCCATTTTCAAAAGAATTCGCCCCGTCCCAATGAAAATGAATTGCTAGAAGTTGTAAAAAAGGCAATAGATACAATGAAATAGAAAATGGGGAAAACATCGTCTTTTTTCCCCACTCTTTCGACTGTTCATATTTTTTTACCTTGTTTCATAGAAGGCACGAAAGGTTCATGCCTGAGTACCAGAAGCAGGAGGAATTTATGGACATCCAGCAAGATAAACTTAGCTACTCAATACCTGAAGTAACCCAAATGGTTGGCTTGTGCCGTACTGTGATTTACCGCGAATTAAACAGTGGTAGATTGCGTGCCATTAAATTAGGTAAGCGCACCCTTATAACTAGAGAGGCTATCGAAGAATGGCTGTCAACTTTAGACAGTTATCCGATGCGTAATGAGGAGGGGAAAAATGTCTGATTTAAGCCAGGGGATGCATCTTGATATGAAATCAGGACCCAATCAACAATCTAAAAATGGCGCGACCAAAACCAATAAAACCGATAAAACCGATAAAACCGATAAAAACGCAGGGGAGGTTCAAACGGTGTCGCACACACCCGTCTTTCCGACTTCAAACGAAGAGTTTTTGGAGGTGGTCTTTGGATCCCGCGAGCAAACAGAACAGCCAATCATTGTTGATTTTGTTGGCAATCCTGCAAAGAAGGATAAGCGTGTTTGGAAGGGGACAGAAAGAAAGCGTGCGTATATCTTGTCGGCAAATGCTCAAACATCAAATACATATTTTAGCATTGCGACCTTTGTTCCGGATGGGGATGGGTACTATCGCCGCAGGAAGAAAAGCTTTAAGTCGTTACATTGCATAATGCTGGATGATGTAGGAACCAAAGTGCCTAGGGAGAGGCTTAGAGTAGAGCCATCGGCGTTAATAGAAACCTCTGCAGGAAATTTTCAAGCCCTATACTTTCTGAAGGCTCCTGAATCTGATATCAAAAAAATTGATAGCTTTATGAAAGCGGTGATCAGCGCTGGATTATGCGATGCTGGCGCTGGCGGCCCAACTGCCCGTTTAGCAAGATTACCCTTCGGGTGTAATGGCAAGCATGTACCATATTTTGAGTGTCGTTTGACAGATTGGAATCCCCAGAACCAATATAGCCTAGAAGAAATGTCGCTCGCCTTTGGTTTGGGTCAACATAGATCGTCTTCTAAGCGAGTTGAAGCTAAAAGTGATGCTGAAATTTCTCTATCAGGTAGCGGGGGCGAAGCCATTGTTTCGGCACTAAAGGATAAGGGTTTATACAAAGCTACGCTAGGTGATGGTAAGCATGATATTACCTGTCCTTGGGTGAAAGAGCATACAAATGCAGAAGATAATGGAACGGCTTATTTTGAACCTAGTAAGAATTACCCAGGCGGAGGATTTAAATGTCATCACGGGCACTGCAATAATCGAAACCTGTCTCATTTGCGACGCGCTCTTGGAGTTTCCGAACCGCGCATTAAAGGGAAGGTTACTATATATGCTGATCCGGGAAGATTAAAAGAAGTTGTTGATGAGGCAGAGCAGGCACTGGCAAGTTCAGGGCAACATTTTCAGCGTGGGGGAACAATTGTTTCTCTAGGACGAAACCCAGAAAGTGATAAGTTGGAGGTTGCAGTGATTAGAACTCCAACCATCAGGGTGGCGTTAGCGAAGGTTGCTAAATGGCAAAAATATAATGCTTTTAAGGAGGAGTACGTTGAAATCGACCCGCCGACCACATACGCTCAAGCATTATTTGATGCTCCGCGGTATGAGCATTTGCCAGTCCTCAGGGGGATAGCGTGCCAGCCATATCTTAGGTCAGATGGTTCTCTAATGTCGGAGCCCGGTTATGATGTGGAAACACATATGTTTGGTGCATTTGAGGCAGATGCATTTAACGTCCTTGCCCAACCATCGAAAGTGATGGCGCTTGAAGCGAGTGAATTGCTTGCTAGTTTATTGAATGAATTTGATTTTAAGGCTAATCATGACCAATCTGCAGCACTGGCAGCAATTTTAACGGCTGTTATTCGTGCTAGCTTGCCAAAAGCGCCAATGTTTCACACGCGTGCTCCGCAAATTGGTTCGGGTAAATCATATCTAAATCAGCTAATTTGTCTGTTTGCAACTCCCCATTCCGTGGCACCTCATACATTCCCGGATACAGAAGAAGAGTGTAAAAAAGTTCTTTTGGCTGCTTTGATGGAGGCTCCTGCAGCAGTAAACTTTGATAACCTTACAACCGATTTGTTGCCTCATCCATCGCTTTGCACTGTGCTGACCGAGGAAACATTCTCATCACGAATTCTTGGTGTTTCAAAAAATGCTAGTGTCAGTACTGCAACTCTATTTCTATCGAGTGGTAATAATGTGGGACCGGTTCAAGATATGGGGCGTCGTACAATTACAATTAACCTAGACGCAGAGTGCGAAACACCGGCATCTAAAACATACAAGAACCCGAACTTGCTTGATCAAGTAAAGTCGGAAAGAGGCAGATATATCTCTGCTGCATTGACGATTATTCGCGCTTGGGAGTGTGCAGGGAAACCCAGACTGACAGAGAGAACGTTGGTTAGTTATAATGAATGGGCAGACTGGTGCTGCCAACCGTTGATGTGGCTAGGATATGAAAATCCTATGACTTCTGCATTTGAAACTATTGGCGCTGATCCCGACAGGGAAAATATTCGAATATTGATGGATCTATGGTGGAAAATTTATTGTTCAAAGCCAGTGATGGTTCGACAGCTGATTGATACATCAAATCCAGAGTTGAGAGACATATTGGAAGATATCGCGCCTGATAACAAGGCTGGCATAAACAAGAAGAAGCTCGGATGGTGGCTGAAGCGGAATGCCGGACGGATTGTAAATGGCCGAAGGATTGTACTTGGGCTCTCCAATAAAAATGCGAAGGATTGGAGGTTAGAGCAAATATAAACTAATCGGTTTTGTCGGTTTTGTCGGTTTTCAGAGAAGGCTGAGGGAATTTCTAATCAAATACAGGTAATCGCCAATGATATCCTTTAAACCAGTAGTCATGCCAAGCGATAATGAATTTACAAGCACGCCGCACCTGAATCCAGTATAGAAGCTGAGGTGCATCTGCAGGGGAGCTGCCTAGTTGATCTGATATATATTGCAAAGCCGCATATGGATGCAATTGAAAGATTCTGTCAGCCTCTTCGTATGCGATCTGATCGAAAGAGCAAGGCAAAGAATTATTAGCTCGTAATGGCAGTTCTAACTGGATCATGATGTCCCTAGCAAAAAAGCTGCGGTGCAGAAAAATAGTCCGACCCCGAATCCGTAATATGTTGACTTGTTTACCATGTCTCTTGCGATAATCTGCTTTGTAAAATTTCCTGGCAAAATGACTGATAAGGTTAAGGCAAGCAAAGCGAGATACCATGGCATCCAATAAGCAGACGAAAAACCAAAAGCAAGCCATAGGAGGAGCGAAATATTTGCGATTGCGCGGAGCTTTTTTTCGGATGATTTGGCGCGAAGGTTTAGCTTCCCTCTTGTTTTGTATTCAATGTGTCCTGCTAACATAAGCAGAAACAAACCTGAACTCTGAAATAGAAACGCCATCATGCTCTTCTCCCCTGTATCATAAAAACGGCCACCAGATTTCTCTGGCAGCCGGGGAGTTAGTAACCGTCCTAGAACGGCGCAGCGTATTTACGCTGAGCGCTGTTGTATTCCGCTGCCTCCCCAACCAGAGTTGAGAAAGCAGCATCATTGATAACGGCCTGATGCTGTCTTAAGGCCGTCTAGGAGGGGTTACTACGCCCCGGAAATACACTAATTTCCTTGTGAAAGATTATACAAATACCTTTGATCTCTCAACCTAAAACAACCCAACCTTGCTTCAAACAAGGCGTTGTTTGCTTAAAAATACGCATTTGTGAGCTCTGAACAGAATAAGACCTTCGTTTCTACAAGGTTACTAAGCTTATTTATTGGGGGTAAAAGCAAGTCTGGTGGCTGGTTCAACTGATAGATGCGGGTGTAACTGTGATGTTAAAGCCTAGAAAAATTTAAGCAGGTATTTGTTTTGCAAGGTTTCGTTTCCGTCACGGCAAAAGATGAATTGAATGGTCCAATATATAGGCCATTTTCTTGGCTTTATTTTGTCACGACCTTTCACTACTATGATTTTAACATACCCACGTTCACAATTTTAAATTGGAAAGATATTGAATGAGTGCTCTTCAAAAACTTTTACAAACTTATCGTGATGCCGCTGTAACCGAGCGCGAGAAAGGCACCTATTTTGAAGAGCTGGTGCTGACCTATCTACGGCACGAAGCAGTTTACCGCGATCTGTACCAGAAAGTCTGGACATATGCGGGTTGGGCAGCAGAACAAGGGATTGAAAAGCGCGATACTGGAATTGATCTGGTGGCGCAGACGCACGGCACGGAGGAATTCCACGCAATTCAATGCAAATTTTATGCGGAGGATTACCGCGTCCAGAAAAAGGATATCGACAGTTTTTTCACCGCATCGGGCAAAAAGCCGTTTACGCACCGCGTTATTGTGACAACCACGAATAACTGGACGGAAAATGCCGAAGACGCGCTGATGGGTCAGCAGCCGCCTGTCACCAAAATCGACCTTTACGATCTTGAAAACAGCCAGATCGACTGGGCAAAATTCCAGCCGCAAAAAGAACCTGTCCTGAAAGAACAGAAAAAACTGCGCCCGCATCAGGAACGCGCCTTAAAGGAAGTGACGGCAGGTTTCAAGGATGCGGATCGCGGCAAAATGATCATGGCCTGCGGTACGGGCAAGACCTTCACCGCTTTGAAGCTTGCCGAAGAGTTGGCAGGTAAAGGCAAGCGGGTGCTGTTTCTTGTGCCGAGCCTGTCTTTGCTGTCCCAGACCTTGACGGAATGGACACAGGAAAGCGAAACACCGCTGCACAGCTTTGCCGTCTGTTCCGATAGCGATGTCGGCAAAAAGCGCAAAAAGGATGACGATATCGTCACGACCTTTATGCACGAGCTGCGCTATCCCGCCACAACCAATGCCGCATCGCTGGCCAATGAGATGCAAAAGCGGCATGACGCAACGCATATGAGCGTCGTGTTTTCGACCTATCATTCCATTGAAGTGATCAGCAAGGCGCAGAAAAACCATGATCTTGGCGAATTCGACCTGATTATCTGTGACGAGGCGCACCGCACCACCGGCGCGACCTTTGACGGTGAAGAGGAAAGCGCCTTTGTCAAAGTCCATGATAATGGCTTCCTGAAAGGCAAAAAGCGCCTTTATATGACGGCAACGCCGCGCATTTACGGCGATACGGCACAGGCGACTGCCGAGCGCGATAATGTCGCGCTGTGTTCGATGGATGATGAAGCCCTTTACGGCAAAGAATTGTATGTACTGACCTTCTCCGAAGCGGTAACGCGCGGGCTGCTGGTCGATTACAAGGTGCTGGTGCTGACGATTGACGAGGCGCATGTCAGTAAAAGGCTGCAAAGCCTGCTGGCGGGGGAGGATAACCAGCTCAAGGTCGATGATGCCGGTAAAATTATCGGTTGCTGGAAAGCATTGTCAAAGCAGGAGCAGGACGGCAGCCTTGCCGATGACGATACGCCGATGAAACGCGCTGTTGCCTTTTGTCAGGTGATCGAGCCGCAGGACAAGGCGAGAACGCATAAAGTCAGTTCCAAAAATATTGCCAATATGTTTCAGGCCGTGGTCGAAGCCTATCAGGAGCAGGAGGAAGGCGACAACCCGCTGCGCTGTGAGGCTTCGCATGTTGATGGCAGTATGAACGCGACGGAAAAGGAAGCCAAACTGGAATGGCTGAAGGAAGAACCGCCGGAAGATACCTGTCGTATCCTCAGCAATGTCCGCTGCCTGTCCGAAGGCGTGGACGTTCCCGCGCTGGATGCGGTGCTGTTTTTATCGCCGCGCAAATCGCAGGTCGATGTTGTGCAGTCGGTCGGGCGCATCATGCGGATTGCCCCCGGCAAGAAACGCGGCTATGTGATTTTGCCGGTGGTGATCCCCGCAGGGACGGAGCCGCATGAGGCGCTGAACGATAATAAAACCTTTGAAGTCGTCTGGAAGGTCTTGCAAGCCTTGCGCTCGCATGATGACCGCTTTGACGCGATGATCAACAAGCTGGACTTGATCGGTAAAGATCACAGCAAAATGGAGGTCATTGCCGTCACCGACAAAATCAACAAAAAGACGGAACGTCAAACCGACGGCAAATCCAAAGACCGTAACGCCGCATCAGGCGGCTTTACCATTGGCGAAGCGGGAACACCTGAAAAACCCGTCAATTACGAATTCCAGTTCGAGGTCGGGGCGCTGGAAAAGGCGCTCTACGCCAAGCTGGTGCAAAAATGCGGCAACCGCCTTTACTGGGAGGATTGGGCGAAAGATATCGCCAAAATCGCGCAAACACATATCACCCGTATCAGGGCGATTGTCGGTGATGACAAGAATGTGAAAGAGATTAAAGCCTTTAATGACTTCGCCGATGAATTGCGCGATGACTTGAATGACAGTATCACCAATGATGAGGTAATCGAAATGCTGGCACAGCATTTGATTACCAAACCGGTTTTCGATGCGCTGTTCAAACAATACAGCTTTGCCAGCAACAACCCCGTGTCACAGGCTATGCAGCACGTACTGGACGTGTTGCAGGAACATCGGCTGGATAAGGAGGCCGATACGCTGGAACGGTTTTACCACAGCGTCCAGATGCGGGCGGAGGGGATCGACAGCGCCGCAGGTAAACAGAAAATCATTGTCGAGCTATACGACAAGTTTTTCCGCAACGCCTTCCCGAAAATGACCGAAAAACTCGGCATCGTCTATACGCCGGTCGAGGTGGTGGATTTCATTATCCATTCCGTCAATGACGTGCTGCAATCCGAATTCGGTGAAACGCTGGGCAGCAAGGGCGTGCATATTATCGACCCCTTTACGGGGACGGGAACCTTCATCACCCGGTTGTTGCAATCCGGCCTGATCAAGCCGGAAGAGCTGCCGCATAAATACAGGCATGAAATCCATGCCAATGAAATCGTGCTGCTGGCCTATTACATCGCCGCGATCAATATCGAGGCCGCCTATCACGGCATCGCGGGCGGCGATTACCAGCCTTTTGAAGGTATTTGCCTGACGGATACTTTCCAGCTTTACGAAGCCGATGATCTGATCAGCAAATATCTGGCAGATAACAGCGACCGTCGGATGCGGCAAAAGGAGCTGGATATTAGGGTCATCATCGGCAACCCGCCCTACTCGGCGGGACAAAAAAATGAAAACGATAATAGTGCAAATGTTGATTATCCATCATTGGATGATGATATACGCAGTACATATGTTGCAAATTCAACAGCGAAGCTAAAAAATGCGCTTTATGATTCCTATATCCGTGCCATTCGCTGGGGATCGGATCGTTTGGGGAAAAGCGGTGTTATGGCTTACGTCTCCAACGCGGGCTGGATAGACGGCAATGCAATGGACGGGTTGCGCAAATGCTTGGCGGAGGAATATTCCAGCATCTATGTGTTCCATTTGCGTGGAAACCAGCGCACACAAGGGGAGTTATCGCGGAAGGAAGGGGGCAAGATTTTCGGCTCCGGCAGTCGCGCTCCGATTGCCATTACCCTGTTTGTCAAAAACCCGAAAGCAAAAGAACACGGGAAAATTTACTTCCACGATATCGGCGACTATCTGACGCAACAGCAGAAACTGGATATTATTCGCGGCTTTAAAAGCGTTAGCGGTATTGCTGAACAAAATTTTTGGCAGGAAATTGTCCCCGATGACCACAATGACTGGATCAACCAGCGCGATGATAGCTTTGATTTATTCATTGTTACCGGAAATAAAGGCAAATCGAATGAGAAAGCTATTTTTGAAAACTACTCACTAGGGCTTATGACTACAAGGGATGCATGGTGTTTTAATTATTCGGCTCAAGAATTAACACGCAATATTATTAAAATGGTGAGTTTTTACAACACGGAACTTGATCGTTACATTGCCAATCCTCATCGCAACACAGCTAATATTAGCGATTTTGTATCCTCGGATGGAGCAAAGATTAAATGGAGTAATAATCTTAAAGGCGATTTAGAGAAAAATAGAAAGCTGGAGTTTAACACAAATAATATTAGAGTTAGCTTGTATAGACCTTTCTCAAAACAGTGGGTTTACTTTGATAGATCGTTAAATGAGCGACAAGCCCAATTACGGAAAATTTTTCCGTCTGGCGACTTTGATAATCTAGTAATTTGTACGACTGGGACTGGCGAAACTCAAAATTTTTCTGCCTTGATGTGTAATGCTGTGCCTGAGTATAAAACTCACTACAACGGTCAAAACTTTCCACTTAAAATATATGAAAGCTCTAATGAATGTGATGCTGGCTTGTTTGCGGGGCAGGACGCGGAGGACGGCTATCGCGTCAAGGACGGCATTACCGATGAAGGCTTGGCGCATTTTAAAGCCGCTTATCCCGGCGAGAGCATCACGAAGGAGGATATTTTCTATTATATTTACGGGCTGCTCCATTCGGAGGAATACCGTACCCGCTATGCCGATAACCTGTCCAAACAACTGCCGCGCATCCCTTGCGTCAAGAAAGCGGCGGATTTCTGGACGTTCAGCAAGGCGGGGCGCGATTTGGCAGAGTTGCATGTTGGCTATGAAAGCGTCAAACCCTATGAGGCAAAGTTGGAAACTGGCAGTAAAAAGCTGTCTGAATTGAAAGCAGAGGACTATTACGTCACCAAAATGAAATTCAAGAAAAAGGGTGACAAAACAAAGGTGGTCTATAACGCCCGCATCACCATCAGCGATATACCGGAGGAGGCTTATGATTACGTCGTCAACGGCAAACCCGCCCTTGAATGGGTGATGGATCGCCAATGCGTCAAAACCGACAAAGCCAGCGGCATTGTGAATGACGCAAATCTGTGGGCAACCGAAACAATGGGCAACGCCAAATACCCGCTGGAACTCTTCCTGCGCGTCATCACCGTCAGCCTAGAAACCATGAAAATTGTCCGCAGCCTGCCAAAGCTGGATATTGCAACTGCCGAGAATGTAGATGAGCAAAAAACTAGAAAAGCAAATCCTTGATGCCTTAACCGCAGCACCTGGGCAACAGGCGCGTGCCATGGCGGACAAGTTCGGCGTGGATAAGAAGGATGTTAACAGCCTTCTTTATGGTCGCCTACGTTCAAAAGTGCGACAAGATAAGAGCTACCGCTGGTATATCACCGGCGGCGCTACAAATGCTGAAAATGATGATGAGGGTTTTGAGCCTGAGGTTTTCGCGAATACCGATCTCGCACAACTCTGTCGGTATTATCTGTCCTGTATGGGGCAAGATGCAACTGGCGTCTCAACTTTTGCTGAAAGCAAGTTTACGCCTGATTATTGCGAACTCGCAGCCTTGCCGAAAAACGGTAGGGATTTGTTTGGCACAGAGGGGTTTCAAACACTTCTTGGCAAAATACGCAAAGATCGCTCCAGACAATCAATGTATCTCGGCTATCCGACCAGCCTAAAGCTTGTGAAATCGAAAAAATCAAGCTGGGAAGGTTACATGGTTGAGCCTGTCATCCTGTTCCCGATTGAAATTGAGGTTGGCAGTAATAAGCCGCAGCTGGACACCAGCTATCCAATCATAAACTTAAAACCCCTCCAAGCTTACTCCAATACGGAACGAGACGCCTTGTTGGACGAGCTTGTGCAGCTTGAAGAGGAATTGGGGATAGGCTCAGAGGGCGGCACAATCGAGATTGATGAACTGGTCATGCGACTGCAATCAGTTCGTTCTGAATGGCCGTGGGAAGAAAAAATAAATCCGGATAAGTTGATTGATGCAAACCCGCCACTCTCTAAAGTCAAGAAAGAGGGTATTTTTAATCGCGCGGTCCTTATTCTGGCTGATAAGTCTCCCTTCACGCAGGGGCTTGAAGCTGAACTGCGAGGATTAGCGCAAAAACAGCAAAGACAATTCAGCGACACAGCATTGGGTCAATGGCTTACGGGCGAGCCGCCTAAGGCTAAGGACGCTGGTTCGTCCTCCCCTGATAAGGAGCATGTTCCACTATTGGAAGTATTGCCAATGAATTTGGAGCAAAGGGAGGCAGTTAAATCTGCCCTAACACAGCCGTTAACGATCATAACCGGCCCGCCGGGCACAGGAAAGTCCCAAGTCGTTACCAACCTGCTTGTCAATGCTGCCTGGCAGGGAAAGCGCGTGCTTTTTGCGAGTAAGAATAATAAAGCGGTTGATGTTGTTGAAACACGTATCAATAATCTGGGACCGCGCCCCATATTGCTTCGCGTGGGTTCCAGCGCTTACCAAACGCGCCTGGCGGAATATTTGATTGGACTGCTTTCTGCTACAGCTTCACAAGATGACGAGCTCCATTACGAAGAAGCGCATGAGATTCATAGCGACTTGCTACAAAAGTCGGCAGAACTCGATGCTCAGGTCGATAAGCTCATTGCAGCGCGAAATGAAACTGATGCTCTTGAGCGCCACGTAGAAGAATTGCGATCTGAGCTTTCCGATGATCTTTTCTCTTCAATACGTGAACTTGATCTGACGGATATGGAATATAAGATTGAAGGATTTAAAACAGCCTTATCCGCGGCGGATCGGTCTCAGCAAGGTCTTATTTCAAATATAACCTGGCCACTAATCAAAAAATCGCGGTTTGAGGCTGTGAATATGCGTGTGTCCGGGCTTTCCTCAGCAGCTGAAGAAATTGAATTGAAAGCTCCTGATAGCTTTGTAGATGAAATTAACTTGCCGCATTGGGCTGAATTTCTAAAGGCAATTGATAAAAGGCTTAGCCTTATTCGTGCTGTTGACGATTATTTCCAAGCGCTGCAAAAACTACAAAAGTGCAGAAGTCTCGAAGAAATCTCTGCTGATAGGTTGGGAATAGTTCAAAAAATTGCAAGTAATTCTGATGCTTTGTGGAAGTGCTGGTTGAGGCTTCAGCCAAAGAAATTGAGTGCCAGTGACCGATCTATGCTGAACAAATATAACTCTGTTCTTAAAATGGTGATTGAGGCTGGACCGGAAGGCAACTTGTCAAAAGCCGTCTATGGTAAGTATTATTCACTTTTTCCTCAGGCATCGCATCTACTACCTTGTTGGGCAGTGACATCACTTTCTGCCAAAGGGAAGCTACCTTTTGAGCCTGGGTTCTTCGATTTAGTCATCTTTGATGAGGCCAGCCAATGCGACATAGCTTCTGCATTACCTCTTTTGTATCGAGCGAAAGCCGCAGTCATTATCGGTGATCCAAAGCAGTTGTCACATATCAGTAGTCTGCAGCGTGGGCAGGACCAACAATTGCTTGAGAAATACGGTCTAGTTGATGATTACCCGCATTGGGCATATTCTTATAATTCTTTGTTTGATCTGGCCGCTGGTATGGTTTCATACGATAACGTTGTAAGTCTTCTAGATCACCATCGCTCCCATGCGGATGTTATCGAATTTTCAAACAGTCAATTTTATGAAGGGCGCCTGCGTGTTGCGACGCGCTATGATAATCTCCGCCGGTTGTCACAAAAGGAGCCCGGCGTTAGATGGGTGGATGTGAAAGGTAATGTCCAGCGCCCTAATAATGGAGGTGCCGAAAATAAGCAGGAAGTTCAAGCTATTGTCGATGTGCTCAGTGATTTGGTCTTAAAGAAAAAATATCAAGGCAGCATCGGTGTAGTCAGCCCATTCCGTGCGCAGGCCAATGCCATACGGAATGCAGTCGATAAGGATGATTCGCTGGCCAAGGCACTTCAGAAATGTGATTTTCTTGTTGATACCGTACACAAGTTTCAAGGGGATGAGCGGGATATCATGATTTTCTCGCCTGTTCTATCAAAGAATATGCCGGGGGGTGGCCTTGTCTTCCTCATGAATAACGGGAACTTGTTTAATGTCGCCATTACAAGAGCGCGGGCTCAGTTAATTGTCGTTGGCGACCTTGCTGCTTGTGGCAAATGCGATGTTGATTATCTGTCTAATTTCGCAAAATACACCCAAGGCCTGGAGAAGAGAAGTAAAGCTAGCAATAGGAAGAAAGCGCAAAAAGATTTAGGCTCTGCCTACCCAGCGGTTAGCAACCCGGAGCAAGTGTCTGATTGGGAGAAGATCTTTTATTCGGCACTATACGAAGCTGGTATCAAAACCTTGCCCCAGTATCAGGTCGAAAAATTTACGCTGGATCTGGCGATTGTAGATGGCGATAGAATGCTGGATATTGAGGTGGATGGGGAAAAATATCACCGGAATTGGACGGGGGAGTTATGCAGACGAGATCAACTCCGTAACCAGCGTATGTATGAGCTAGGTTGGGATGTTATGCGCTTTTGGGTATACGAGATCCGTGATGACTTAGATAATTGCATTGCTAAAGTGCGAGAGTGGCAAGAGCAAAAATGACTGAGCATTGGACGTTGTTTTATTCGTGGGCAGTCAGTAATCCCGCTGCGGCAACAGGGATATTTATTAGTATTGTAGCTCTTGCTGCCACTATATTCCAAGCTCATGCAGCGCGCGTGCAAAACAAACAATCTGTCAGGCCCTATCTGAATACCGTATTCGAGCTTGCATCGGTTGATGGTCATGATTTTGTTCAGTTGTGGATTAGTAACGTGGGTTTAGGGCCAGCTATCATCGATGATTTTGCAATTATTAGCGCTGGTAGAACTTACCGAGGGAACGCAGCCCTAAACCTAATCACTGATATTATAGAAGACTGTAGCATAACAGTTTTAACGCCTAATGGCGCGATTGCTGCAGGAGAGAAGCATTTGTTACTTAACATCAAGGTTCATAATGAAGGACTTTCAGTTGAAGAGATACAGCATTTTTTAAGTTCGGAGTATGAGTTGGTAGTTGATTATCGCTCTTTTATGGACCAAAAGGCCCGATACACTACAAGAAACCATGAGTTTCGCGTACCCTTAGAAGAATAAGAGACGCTCCTGCATAGTAGGAGTTGGCAGTCTCTGCATTAAAAAATGCCTGCCTATGGCATAGATAAAATTTCCTTGAGTTCGATTTTCATCATGGTGTAAAATCCTTTTATCCTTTAGTTGAGTTTGTAAAAATTAAATACTGACTCTGTTGCCGGGTGTATAGCTAGGCCGTTCTGGATTGAGTGGCATGTTCCGACAATTAAAGTGTCGCGTCATGCCTCTGCGAGACATGCCACGACACTTTAATTGTCGTATCTTAGGTAAGGGATTTTTTTGTGCCAAATAAGACGACCAAGTTTTTCAGTACTGAGCACGGAAAAAAAATACTGTCTGAATATAAGGATGTGCTCCAATCTGGGCGCGTCTACAAAAGCATTAAAAGGCATATTGTCTTTGTGTGTGGCGGTGAAATCGGACCCAGCAGTAATTTTCGTAAAGACTTTTTGAACTTTGCCAATGATAATCCACCTGATTACCATTTCTTTTTGGCGGAGAAAGCTTATAAATCTTTAATGCAAATCAATGATGATGTCTCTCATAACCTAGCGCTCTTTGAAAGAACTATCTGTGAAATATCGGACTGTATCCTCATATTTCCTGAAAGTGTTGGTTCCTATTGTGAAGTTGGATACTTCGCTCATAAAAGCGACATTATTAAAAAGATTTTAATCGTAAATAACGTCGATCATCATGCAGCTGGATCTTTCATCAATGAGGGGCCAATTGCTCTTATCAACAAAGAAACGAAATTTTCATCAACCATAGTGTTAGAGAAAAATGCTCCAAACTTTAATCTGGTAACCAACAGGCTGAACGAGAAACTTAAGGTTGCTGAACGGCGAAAATCGTTTGTTGTTGAAGAAGCCGCTCAGCTATTGCTTCAAGATCAACTATTTATCATCAATGAAATCATTAATATTTTTGGCCCTTGCTCTCTTTTGTCAATTGAAGAAATTTTGCGCAACTTATCGATTAAATATAAAAGGCTAGAGTTGCAACAAATAATAGCCATTCTTGAGGGGAGCGGTTTAGTACATTACAACGAAACATATACTGACTACTTGGTTTCGGACTGTGAACACACTGATTTTATAGAATATGATGGAGAAACTAGAAAAGAGATTAGGTTGAAAGTCCTGCAATATTACCAATCAAATGAACTCAAGCCATATGAGGTATTTGAAGACGAAGGTGAGGAGCTATAACTATGAGAATAGCGCAGATCATTGCAAAACAAACCTCCGCCGTTACTGCGGCCCATTTGATAGCGTTAGCAAATTCTGCTAACCATAGATATAAAACCTACAAAATATCTAAGAGAAATGGACAGCATAGAACTATTGAACACCCATCGAGGCAATTAAAATTTGTTCAAAGGTGGCTTGGAAGAAAGCTATTTTCGAAATTTCCAATTCATTCAAAAGCGTTTGCCTATGTAAGAGGGAAAAGTATTGCTCATCACGCCGAAATACATGTGTCCAACAATTATCTTCTCAGAATTGACTTTAAAAACTTTTTTCCTTCTATTACAGCCGAGAATATAAAACACAAACTTAATGATTTTAGATATAAAGACGGCTCTAATCTTGAACCTGCGGAGATTGACTTTATCACGAAAATTGTAACTAAATCAGGCCAATTAACTATTGGAGCGCCATCCTCTCCAATTATTTCAAATATTCTCATGTATGAATTTGATCATTATTGGGATCAATATTCTTCTGAGAGAGGCATTACTTATAGTAGATATGCTGATGATATTTACTTTTCTACAAACGTACCTAACTTGTTAAACCAGTGCTTAATTGATGTGCGCGAATATCTGCGCGAGAATCCTAACCCGCGGCTTTTCATCAACGACAACAAAGTGGTTCACACATCAAAAAAGCGTAATAGAACTGTGACGGGTTTAACTTTAACAAGTGACCGCAAAGTATCAATAGGTCGTGATAGAAAAAGGCAAATAAGGAGTCTAATTTTCAAGCATAAAAATGGACTTCTTAATGAGCAACAAATAGGTCAGTTGTCCGGGATACTCTCATATGTCCGATCAGTAGAGCCGGAATTCATTACGTCAATAGAACAAAAATACGGTGGAGCATTTATCAATAGCATTTCAGGCGTCAATCAAACTTGAGGCCCGACCGATTACCATGCTTTGCAGAGAAATAAAAATATAGAAAAAGTATAAAGAACAACCCATGCTTTGCGTAAGTTTATTTTCGCGCTCGTCATCGGAACTTCTAAACCAGCGCAATTTACGTCATAATCAGGCATGGAATCATTTAAATCAGAACTGACAATCATTTCTTTGAAAGACGACCTGTCCAAGGTCGAACTGCCGCTTATGCAGAGCAAGCTATCGGCTGGCTTTCCATCACCTGCCGAAGAGTATGAAGAAGGCAAGCTTGACCTGAACGAATATCTGATTGACCATCCGGCGGCGACTTTCTGTGTGCGTATTACAGGTGACAGCATGAAGGATGCGGGCATTCTGGAAGGCAGCGTTGTGATTGTTGACCGTTCACTGGAGGCGCAGCACAAGGATATTATTGTTGCTGTGTTAAACGGAGAGTTGACGATTAAGCGCCTGTATCATCTTGGCGGTCAAGTGATGCTGACCCCTGAGAATAACGACTATGCACCGATAGAAGTCACAGAAGATGACAGCTTCTCAATCTGGGGGGTGGTGACGGGCATGGTGCATCGGTTTAAATAACAGGTTGCTGGTATGGTCATTGAATCGCGTTTTTGGAAAGAAGATCTTCTATGTCACGCCCGCTGTTTAAAGCCTGTTAAGAACCCGCCCCGGTGGAGTGAAAAGAGGGTTGTCAACTTTGAAAAGGATTTAGTCGTTTCGTTCTTGAAAATTAGAATGTTATTAGAGGCTGATAC
The DNA here is from genome assembly GCA_013285465.1 of Pseudomonadota bacterium. Lineage (NCBI taxonomy): Bacteria > Pseudomonadati > Pseudomonadota > Pseudomonadota bacterium. The sequence goes on along the minus strand of CP053449.1, from coordinate 1,605,523 downwards.
GAAACTGTCATCACAATCGAGAAACTATCGTATACCTCTTTATTTCTCTCCTGTTCTTAAAGGCGTTAAGGTCCACAAACGCAATCGCTTTGAGTTAGAAGAGATTTATGAGTTGGACGGTGAGTTACTACAACTGAAAAGCCTGGCGTTTGTGGCTAACCAGTTTATACACCAATGCACTATGTTTGCGCTGCGGAGTGAAGACCGTAATTGGGAAAGTGTGTATGTATGCTCAGATAAGGAGAGAGATAAAGGAATCTATAGAATTCTTATATCTGAAATCCGTAAGGCATTGACTGTTGTGGGGCACGACTACCCAACTAGTCACTCCTGTGAATGGGATGAGAAAATTGAAGACTATGTGTGGAAAGAAAGGGAATGACCCTCGCCCTCGTTGACTGCAACAATTTCTATGTCTCCTGTGAAAGGGTATTCCGCCCTGACCTTGAAGGCGTGCCTGTGATTGTGCTGTCCAATAATGACGGCTGTGCCGTTGCGCGGTCAAATGAAGCCAAGGCGCTGGGTATCCAGATGGGGCAGCCATTCTTCCAGATTAAAGACCTGTGTAAACAGCACGGCGTTGTCGTGTTCTCTTCCAACTATGTGCTGTATGGGGATATGAGCCGCCGGGTGGATGAAGTCTTGTCCATGTTCGCACCAGACATCGAGAATTACTCCATTGATGAAAGCTTCCTCGACCTATCCGGATTTGAAACAAAAGACCTGATGGAATACGGGCATGAAATCCGCCAAACCGTTCTGAAATGGACAGGCATTCCGACCTGTGTCGGCTTGGGAGCAACAAAGACGCTGGCAAAGCTTGCCAATTACTGCGCCAAGAAAATGCCGCAATTTGACGGCGTGTGTGATTTATCCGCCCCTGATATACGGCAGGAGCTGTTTCCGCAAATTCCCGTTGGCGAAGTTTGGGGCATCGGCAGACGCTCGGCGGAAAAGCTAGAGAATATCGGCATTCGCACCGTTGCCGACTTTATCCGTATGGAACGCCCGCAGGCCAGAAAGCTGCTAAACGTCAACGGAGAGCGCCTGATAGACGAACTCTCCGGCACGAAATGCCATGATTTGGAAATCACCGCCCCCGCCAAGAAAGGCATTACCGTGTCTCGTTCTTTCGGACAGCGCGTCACCAAACAAACGGAGATGCTGGAAGCCATTTCCACCTATACCACCCGTGCAGCGGCAAAGCTGCGCCGTGAAGGGCTTGAAACGGCTTCTATCACTGTTTTCATGCATACAGGCAAACATGCCAAAGGCGAATATTACGGCAACAGTTGCGGCATGTCCTTTGCCGTTCCGACATCTGATACGCTGGCGCTGGTTAATGCCGCCGTAAAAGCCGCCAAGCATATCTGGAAAGACGGCTATCCGTTTTATAAGGCGGGTGTGATGCTGGATGATTTAATCCCGAAAGGCACAGCACAGCCGGACTTGTTCAGCACGGGCGATAGTGAGAAGAGTGACGCACTGATGACAGCGGTTGATGCCATTAACAGGCGCATGGGCAAAGACACAATTCATCCCGCCAGCGCTGGAACGAAAAAGGCATGGATTATGCGGGCGGGCAACAGGTCACCGCGATACACAACGGATTGGGATGAGTTGTTTGAGGCTTAAGGGCACAGCTACTGGCTTGGGTGTCGATCTTGTCTGGAATGAAACTATATCTACAAAATGTAGGTGAGCTGGGTGCTATAAAAAAATTTACTTCGGCCAATCAGATATAAAAAAATAGGTTTGTGGTGGTGTGCCCCCTAGGGGTGGGATTCGAACCCGTGTTGCATTTTTTGTTTGAAAAGGCCCCCAAAAAGGCCCCTGAAAAGTTTTGTCTCTCCGATTGCATAAATAACAAGCAGCATATGTTCATGATTGTCTAAGGCAATTCATGCCCATTTCAGCGCGTATATTACGTATAAGTTACGTACGCAGCCGATCAAAAATCACTAAGTTGTTGAAATAATTGGCGTCCCCTACGGGATTCGAACCCGTGTTGCCGCCGTGAAAGGGCGGTGTCCTAGGCCTCTAGACGAAGGGGACGCAATGGGAAATTCCTACTACGTGTAAGGACAGATTTTTTTAACGGGTTTCCGCAAGAAATGCAAGCTGTTTTCAACAAAAAACATTGATTTTTATCCCCTGTAGTCTTTATAACGGAATAACCGCGGGAAACGGCGGGGAAGAGATGGAAATGCCTCTAGCGAAAGGGCTTGAAAATGCTGTCAGAAATCATCCGGCTTGCCGATATTGATACCAAAGAAAAAACATTCGTTATCAAAGCGACGGAAGGCGATTGCAAAGAGCTGGCCGCACGACTGCATATTCTGGAGATTGCGGATGTGCAGGCAAAACTTACGCTGAAGCGCGTGCGCAAGCATATGATCGAGCTGTCCGGAAAGCTGTCCTGTGAAGCAGTGCAGGAATGTGTCGTGACGCTGGAGCCTGTCAAAACCGTTATTGATACGGAATTTGATATCACTTTTTCAGAGGAGGAACAGGAACTGGCGGAGGACACACTCATGCCTGATCTGGCGCTGGAGCCTGTCGAGGGTGATGTGATTGATCTTGGGGAAATCGTGGCGCAGCAGATTTCCATCGCGCTGCCGGATTATCCCCGTGCCGAGGGCGTTGCCTTTGAGGGGCATATCGAAGCACCGGAGGCTTTGCTGCCGCCGGAGCAGCGCACAAGCCGTCCTTTCGCAACATTGCTGAAAGTCGCGCAGCAACAGCAAAACAACCAGAATGACAAAGACGGTGAATAAGCCTTAAGACAGGCCTTACCTTATCCCCGCAATGTGCCGCCTGTCTGTTTTTCGACATTGGCGACGACTTTATCCGTAAAGGCTTTGAAATCGGCATCAGTCAGCGTGGCATCACGCGGCTGCAATGTCACGTAAAGTGCAACGGATTTCTTATCCTCCGGCACGCCCTGGCCTTTATAGATGTCGAAAATATCAACGGCAGCAATCAAATCCTTATCCGCATTGCGGATTGCGCGGATCAGTTTTTCCGCCGGTAGCGCATCATCCACCAAAAAGGCGAAATCACGGTAAGCAGGCTGGAAGGGGGGGGCGTTCAAGGGTTCGCGTGCCGTGCCGCTTTGCTTTTTCGGCTGCGGTACATTCTCGGGGAAAACTTCAAAACCGTAAACCCGCGCACCGGTATCCATGTCATCCAATACGGCAGGATGAATTTCGCCGAATTGTGCCAGCACATTCGGGCCAAGACGCAGGCAGGCGGAGCGACCGGGATGATACCAGCCCGGCGCGTCTTCCGTCAGTTGCAATTTGTCGACGGGAGCACCGCAGACAGCCAGCGCGGCCAAGGCATCCGCTTTGATGTCATAGACATCCGTCGGGCGGTGAACACCGCTCCAATGGCGCGGGGCGGCATCGCCGGTACGGACGCCGGCAATTGTCATCACGTGCCCTTCTTTGGCAGTCGAGATATAGGCATTGGCAACTTCGAACAAACCGACATCGGCATGACCGCGTGCAATGTTGCGTGCTGCGCCGTCAATCAGATTGGGCAGCAGAGAGGGGCGCATCATATCCAGCTCGCTGCTGATCGGGTTTGAAAGCGTCAGCGCCGCTTTGTGCTGATGCAGATCGGCACCGAACAGATCGGCGGTTTTTGACGACATAAAGGCCCATGTCACGGTTTCGGATAAGCCGCGGCCTGCCAGAATGCGGCGGGTGATCGACAGTTTTTTCTGCAAGGCCGATAGCGGCGGCGGCAGATTGTCATTGGCCTCCAGCGCGACATCTTCAATATTATCATAGCCGTGAATGCGCAAGACTTCCTCGACAATATCGGCTTTGCCGTCAATATCGGGACGCCAGCTGGGGGCGGTGATTGTCCAGTCTTTGGCAACAGTGAAGCCGAGTGTTTCCAGAATTTCTTTCTGGCGGGCTTCGGGAAGGGCGAGCCCGCCAAGTTTTTCGCACAGGGCGGGATCGTATTTGACGGTTTTCTCAGCTGCTTTGGCGGCACCTGCGATGCAGGTATTACTTGCCTCGCCGCCGCAGAGTTCCAGAATCATTTTGGTCGCCAGTTCTGCGCCGGCTTCGACGAAAGCGGGGTCAACACCGCGTTCAAAGCGGTAGCGCGCGTCGCTGTCGACTTGCAGGGCGCGGCCTGTGGAGGCAATGGCGACAGGGTCGAACAGGGCGCATTCCAGATAGACATTTTCGGTGGTTTCACTGACGGAAGACGGCTCGCCGCCGACAATGCCGCCCAGCCCCAGCACGCCGCTGTCATCACAGATGGCAGTCATGCCGTCTGTCAGATTGTAATGTTTGTCATCCAGCGCGTCGATTTCCTCACCTTTTTTGGAGAGGCGGACATGGATATTGCCTTGCAGCTTGTCGGCATCATAAACATGCAGCGGGCGCGCGAAGGCAATGGTAAAGAAATTGGTGATATCGACCAGCGCCGAAATCGGGCGCAGACCGATAGCCGTCAGGCGTTGCTGCAGCCATGCCGGGCTTTCGGCGTTTTTCACGCCTTTGATCATGCGTCCGACAAAACAGGGACAGGCGGTTTCCGCATCGTCTTTGATGCTGACCGTCACAGCACTGTCAAAACTGCCCTTCACAGGCGTGGTGTCCGGTGTTTTCAGCTTGCCGAGACCTGCTGCGGCGAGATCGCGGGCAATGCCGTAAATGCCTGCGCAGTCGCCGCGGTTCGGGGTCAGCGCAATTTCTATCACCGGATCATCCAGTCCCAGCACGGTAGCGGCAGGGGTGCCGATTTTCGTATTGGCAGGAAGATCAATAATGCCTTTATGTTCATCGGACAGGCGCAGCTCTTTTTCCGAACAGAGCATACCGTTTGATTCCACACCGCGGATTTTTGCCTTACCCAGCGTGAAATCCAGACCCGGCACATAACAGCCTGACGGCGCAAACACGCCTTTCAGCCCCAGACGACAATTCGGTGCGCCGCAGACGACTTGCAGTTTTTCCGTGCCGGTATCGACCATCGTGACCTGCAGCTTGTCGGCATCGGGATGAGGGCCGCATTCAATCACTTCACCGACAACAAAGCCTTCCAGATCCTTGGCAGGGTCGGTGATGCCTTCAACCTCCAGCCCGATGGCGGTCAGGGTTTCGGCAATGCGGTCAAGCGAGGCATCTGTGTCCAGATATTCTTTCAGCCATGACAATGTGAATTTCATTTTTTATCTTCCTTGTTTTTCTCTTATTCCGAACGCAGTACCGTATTCGGCTGTTCGGCAGGGCCGAAACCGTAATGGCGCAGCCAGCGGATATCGGATTCAAAGAATGTACGCAAATCGGGAATGCCGTATTTCAGCATCGCGACACGTTCAATCCCCATCCCGAAGGCAAAGCCCTGATATTCATCGGGGTCAATGCCGCAGTTTTTCAACACATTCGGATGTACCATGCCGCAGCCCAGAATTTCCATCCAGTTTTTGCCCGCGCCGATTTCCAGCTTGCCGTCATTGACGGCACAGCCGATATCCATCTCGGCGGAAGGCTCGGTAAAGGGGAAATAGCTGGGGCGGAAACGCACCGGCAGATCGCTGACGCCGAAGAACTTTTTGCAGAAGGTGCTGAGGCAATGTTTCAGATGCCCCATATGCGTGGTTTTATCAATCACAAGTCCTTCGACCTGGTGGAACATCGGCGTATGCGTCATGTCGTAATCGGAACGGAAAGTGCGCCCCAGCGTAATGACACGGATCGGCGGTTTCTGCTCCTGCATCACGTGAATTTGTACGGTCGATGTATGCGTGCGTAAAAGGCGCGTTGCCGCTTCGCCTTCGCCATGCGGGTCATTCGGCAGATAAAACGTATCATGCATTTGCCGCGCCGGATGTTCAGGCGGAAAGTTCAGGGCGGTGAAGTTGTGGAAATCGTCTTCAATTTCCGGCCCTTCCGCAAGGGTGAAACCCATCGTGGCGAAAATGGCAATCATCTCCTCAATCGTTTGGCTGATCGGATGAATGCTGCCTTGCTGTTCAGGACGGATGGACAGGGTCATGTCCAGCTTTTCATTTTCAAGCCGTGCATCCATTTCCTTACGCTTCAGCGCGGTGGCGCGGGCTTCGATTTCTGTGGTAATCTCGTCCTTTAGACGGTTCAGTGCCTGTCCCATCTCGCGGCGCTGATCGGGATCCATCCCGCCGAGGGATTTCATTAAATCTGTGACCTTGCCTTTTTTACCAAGCGCCTGAATACGCACATCCTCAAGGCTCTGCATATCATTTGCGGCCTGTACCGTTTCGACGATTTCTTTTTTCAGCGCCTCAATACTGCTCATAGCGGGTTGTCCTTTCTGCATTACGCCTCACGCGTCTTTTTCCGTACCGGGGGCGAGCGTTAATTTTAAGCCGTTTAAATTCTCTGTAAACAGTATTTGACAGGAAAGCCGTGAATTCTCCTGCACGGCGAAGGCTTCGTTCTCCAGTATATCCGTTTCTTCTTCCAGCGGCGGATACAGCTTCTCCAGCCAGTCGGTATCAACATAAACATGGCAGGTGGCACAAGACATGCAGCCGCCGCATTCCGCCTTGATATTCAAATCAAAGTCACGCATGATTTCCATCGCGCTCCAGCCTTCCAGCGCATCAAGCCTGTGTTTCTGCCCGGTCTGATCGGTCACCAGAATATGCATATCGCCTCCCTCGCTCATATCTGCTTGTTCCGTCCCAGCATTTCGATCAGGGCAAAGACATATCCGGCATTAATCAGCGCGGCAGCCACCAGATATGCAGGCTTGTTTAGCGCCATGACGGTCATCAGCTGCATATCGGTCATATTCTGCGGGTCGGGGATTAGCAGTGCGAAGATCATGTTAAAGACAAATAACACCGGAAAAGCGCAGAGAATGGTCAGACCGATCAGGCGCAGGGAAAATAGAAAGCCGCGCGCTTGCCGCAGAAAGGTGCCGATCGGATAATCAACGGCGACCAGCAGGGGCGTGACAAGAAAACGCGCACTCCAGAAAATCATCACAAGCAGGAAGATAATCAGGCCGGACATATATCCGGGGATTGATTCAGCCCCCTCGGTCTTGGAGATTGTTTCCAGCGAGCTCATCATACTGCTCAGAGCCGTCATCAGTACAACAATGACAGCCTGTATCAGCAGCGAGAGAAAAATGGAGGAGCGGGTCAGTTCTGCCCGGTATTGCATGAAACGGATATCGCGCAGCGGCAGATTGGTCAGTTTTTCACCAAAAACAATCATCCGCGCAAGAGAACAGATGAACCAGCCCATCATAATAGAGCCGGGCAAGTCCCACAGATAAAGCTCGAAATTATTCGGGGGGGTGCCGCGCCAGTCTTTAAACATCGCATATCCGACCGAAAAGCCGATTTGCAGAAAAATAACGGGTGCTGCCAGACGTGCAAGATAGCGCCATTCATCGACAATAAAGCCGAAGGCGGATTTGGCGCTGCCGACAACACTAAAAAGATGCGGCGGCACGGGCGGGGTATCTGTCGCGTCGCGTTCATTCATAACTTCGTCAATCTACACTATTGCGCGCTATTTTACACCCAGTTTTTCCTGCAGGTTCGAGGAAGAGGTTGTGTATTGAAAGCGCAGTTTCTTATCGGGATAAATATAGCGGAAAGCCTGCTGCGCCATCAGCGCGGCTTCGTGGAAGCCGGACAGGATCAGTTTCAGTTTTCCGGGGTAATGATTAATGTCGCCGATGGCGAAAATACCTGCGGTGCTTGTTTCAAATTTTTCCGTATCTACGGGGATCAGGTTTTCGTGCAGGTTGAGGCCGAAATCGGCAACCGGTCCCAGCTTCATCGTCAGCCCGTAAAAGGGCAGAAACGTATCGCAGGCGACATCGAATTCTCCGGCGGTTTTGGAACGCAAATGCACGCTTTCCAGCATGCCGCCCTGTCCGTTCAATGCAACCGGTTCGGCGATATGCAGGGTGATTTTGTTGTCATTGGCCAGCGCGCGCATTTTATTGACGCTGTCGGGGGCGGCACGGAAGTCGTCGCGGCGATGCACCAGCGTCACGGATTTGGCAATCGGCTGCAGGTTCAGAACCCAGTCCAGCGCGGAATCGCCGCCGCCGGAAATCAGGATATTCTTATCGCGGAACTGGTCGATTTTGCGTACGGCATAAAAGACCGATTTCCCTTCATATTCGTCAAGGCCTTTGATCGGCGGCTTTTTCGGCGTGAAACTGCCGCCGCCTGCGGCGATAATGACAACAGGTGCCTCCAGAACTGTCTCCATATCGGTGCTGACGCGCCACAGGCCATCTGCCGTTTTTTCAAGGGAATCGGCCATTTGTGAAAAATGAAATATGGGATGAAAAGGCGCGATCTGTTCCATCAAACGATCCGTCAGCTCCTGCCCCGTGACAACCGGCAAGGCGGGGATATCATAAATCGGTTTTTCGGGATAGAGTTCCGCGCATTGTCCGCCGGGGCGGTCAAGAATATCAATCAGATGGGCGCGGATATCCAGCAAGCCAAGCTCGAATACCGCAAAGAGGCCGACAGGCCCTGCGCCGATAATAATCGCATCTGTTTTTATTACATTGGTCATAGGCGTTGGTTTAAAGAGATTTGACAGTGAAATCAACCATGTTCTTTCAAAACATCTCCTGCAAGATAGAGCGACCCCGCAATCAGGATATTGCCGTCCCCCCCAGCCAGATGGCGCAGGGCATCCTGCCATGACGGTGCAAAATGCAGGTCAAAATTCTTGTCCGTATCCAGTTTTTGCAGATCGGGCAGGTCGTAGAGAACCTGTTCGTAATTTTTCAGCGGAACAAGTGTGACACTGCGCGCGGCTTGCGCCAGTGGTGTCAGAACCTCGTTATAATAGCGTTTGCGCGACAGGGCGAGCACGATATCGGTCGGCTTGTCCCATTTTTTGATTTCTTCCGCCAGCATCCGTGCGGCAGAACCGTTATGACCGCCATCCAACCACAGTTTTTCGCCTTTTCCCAGTACTTCACAAAGCGGTCCGTTCACAATCCGCTGTAGCCGTCCGCGCCATTGCGCCTGCCGGATGCCTGCAGCGACATCGCCTGCTGCAATGTCATAGCTGTTTTTTTCCAAAACCTGCTCCAGCATGGCCAGTGCCAGCCCTGCATTCTCCACTTGATAGGTGCCGGCCATTTGCGGACGCGGCAGTACCCATTCCCGGTATCGGCCTTTGAAAGACAGCAAGCCGTCTTGTTCGGAAATTTGCCAATCACGCCCATAACAATAGGGCAGGGCGTTGTTTTCCTGCGCAAGCCGGATAGCCAGATCATAGATGCTATCTTTTTCCTGCCGCCCGATAACAAAGGGTTTATCCGGTTTGGCAATGCCGCATTTTGTGGTCGCGATGTCTTCATGCGTTGTCCCCAGCACGCCGGTATGATCCAGCGAAACGGTGGACAGCGCAGCGCAAAGCGGCGCATCGAAAATATTTGTGGAATCAAGCTTGCCGCCCATTCCCGTTTCCAGCAGCACGATGTCGGCGGGAACACAGGCAAAGGCATAAAGTGCTGCCAGTGTCGCCGCATCGAAAAAACGGATATTTTCACCATTTACAGCTTTCTCCGTGGCTTGCAGCGCATCCAGCAGCAGTTCATCGCTGATATCTTCCCCTGCCAGTACAATCCGTTCGTTAAAATGCACAAGATGGGGGGAGGTGAATTTATGCACATCATAACCGGCGGCTTCAAACACCGCTTGCAGATAGGCGAGTACCGAGCCTTTCCCGTTGGTTCCCGCCACATGAATCACCGGAGCGATAGCCAGTTGCGGATCACCCATTTTGTTCAAAAGCGGCAGCATCCGCTGCTTTGCGGGGGCGGAAATCATTTCCAGCGGCTGCAGCAGGCGCAGACGGTCAAGGCAGGCCGCAATATCGGTATTGCGGTGCGTTAATCCTGAAAAAGCCGCATTGGGATCGGTCAGGGAAATATGTGTCTGTGCTGTTGTCATCGGTGCATTATATAGCCGTAAAAGCGGGGGTGGGGCAATGTTTTTTCCGCCGCTTAAATTTTTCCATAATTCGACTTGACAAAGGGCCGGAATTATGAGAAATTACCCGTCACATTTCTTATTTTGGGAAACAGGATTTCAAGGAGGCATTATGCCGAAATACAATGCGGGCCAGGTCAAGGTCTTTGAAGGAATCGTCGAAAGCTTTATCAAAAATGTTGTGAAATCTGCCGGAAATGCGCCGGATGGTGCGAGCCCTGCGGAGGTTTTTTCCGATAGTGTCCGCGTGATGGAAATGCCGAAAATCATTGTGGCCCGTATTGCCTTTAACCGCGGCGCGGCGGATCCCGACAAGCGCGTGAAGCAAATCCTGAAATATTGCAGTTCCGTTCTGCCCGCGATGCAGCGCAGTTTTGGCGATGATTTGTTGATTGATGCGCTGCCTGCCGATGCCAGAACGCAGGACATTGCCGATATCTGCCGTGAAAACGGTGCAACCGGGATTGCCGGGCTGGTCGATGAGGCCGTCAAACGCGATATGGCGGCTGATCTGACAACCGGCATAAAAAAGCAGGGTGGGCGGCGTCATGGCTGAGCCTATTGCGCGGGGGCCGCTTTATTTGTTGTAATCCATTGCACCAGCCGCTCATTCAGAGCGGCTTTTTCTTGTTTGGTTAGGTGGCCGCGTATCTTTTCCAGTAATGCGGTGGAGGCCGCGTCACCTTCATGCACGGCCAGTGTCAGCCAGAAACAGGCTTCGGGATAGTCGCTGAAGGGAGTCGCGGCATAAAGCAGTCCCAGCTTGCCGGGGGCATCTTTCTGGCCGCTTTCCGCGGCGCTTTTCAGCCATTTTTCCGCCAGTTCGTGATTTTGCTGTTTGTGATGGCCGTGCATGTAAAAGGTGCCCAGCGTATATTGCGCATCGCGGTCGCCCTGATTGGCGGCGGCCTCGATGGCATCGGTCGGGGATGCGGATTCCGGCGGTGTGGGTGCGGCCTGTACGGCCTCCGCAGATGCGGCATGCGCCGGACTGCCGGAAAGCAGAAAGCCGGAAAGCAGAAAGCCGGAAAGCAGAAAGATTGTGCAGAATGCTGCAGCGAAGAGTTTTTTCATGGTGCTGTCTCCTTTAACAATGCTGTGGCAAGTATAGCGCATCAAAGGATTAAAACTCAACGCGGCGATCATTTTCCCCGAAAATAGTATAAAGACGGCGTAATTCTTCCAGCGGCGCATCATGGCTGTCGGCGCGCAGATCAATCGGATAAAAACGCTGGACGGGGTAGGTTGTTTTATAGACTTTGATTGCCGCTGCTTCCTGCCCGCGGCTGTCGCCGCCTGCCGCTTGTCCGGCTTCAAGCGCATCCAGCAGCCGTTCCGTCATCACATTTGATGCGGAGCTTTCATAGGCGTCAATCATGGCATCAACGACATCGGGCTTGGCGAGCGTATTGCCTGCGGCCGCGCAATTGACGGAGACCTTATGACGGAAGATGCCGCTGCAGGCTGCGCCCGATGCGGCATGGAAATGGCCGTGCAAATCCGCCAGAAGACATTGCCGCTTTTCGCGGGCATTGTCACCGCTTAAGGCTTGCGCAAGGCTGTCGGATAAAGCCATACCGGTCTCGATATTGTCCAGAATGCGGTAGGCGACCTGTGCATAGGAATGGTTCTGGATATTGACCAGCCCTGTGCCGGGGCGAAAAAATTGCGTGCATCCGCCGACGCCTGTCCATTTGCTGGCAACGGCACTGCCGATGAGGTCTTGTTCGCGGTCAAAGGCAAGAATGGAAAAAGTCATTGCTTTAATCCGTAAAAATGGGCGATCTGTTCCGCACATTGTTTTCCGGTCGCAGGTGCCAGAGTCCAGCCCAGCATGCTGTGGCCAAGGTTATAAGACAGGTTTCTGATTTTTTGCGAGGGTTTGACAATCGGCAGGCTGTCAGGCGTGTAAGGGCGAAAACCTTTATTCACGACAATGTTTTTTAATGACAGTCCGGGAAAAATTTCCTGTGCGGCGGCTTTCAGATTGATTAGATATTTTTTCGGGACATCGTCGTTAAAGCCGTTAAAAATAAAGCCGGTGGACAGTTTCAGTCGGTCTCCCAGCTGCATGGCGACAAGATTGCTGTAGGTATCCATGATATTCGGCCCGATACTGAGACCATCGGGCATGTCGCATTGGATATGATAGCCTTTGACGGGATAAATCGGCAGATATATCTGGTAAGGTTTAAGAAATTCAGGCGCCCATGCACCGTTGCACAACACGTAATGATCGGCAACAATCACGTCCTTATCTGTGATCAGCCCTTCAATCGCACCGTTTTTTGCAACTATACGTTGTGCATTGGTTTCCGGCATAAAGTGAAACAATCCGCTGGGAATAAGGTATTTTTCAATGATGTCATCAATAAATTTCTCGCAGTTTCCTGATGCGTCAAGTGGCGTAAAAATGCCGCCGGCCAGCGGCGCCTTCCGGTCTTTCATTGACGGGATTTTCTCGATGCATTGTTCCGCTGACAGGATACTGAAATCAATATCGAAACGCTCCGCGAACAGGGAATTATGAAATTTACCTTTTTCCAGCGCGGCGGCATCAGGATAAAGATTCAGGCGGCCGTTCCGGCGGTGATCGAAAGACGGGTTATGCTTTTCAATGATCTCTTCCAGAAGCTCCCGACTGGCCTCTACAAGCTCTGACAGATAAAGATAGTTCAGGCGGTAACGGTCGGATGAGCTGTTTTTCAAAAGCCCGGCCAGCCAGAAATACAGTGTCGGACTGAAATATTTGTGGATTTTGATACGGGGATCACGCCCCAGAAGAATTTTCGGAATCTTCCCCCAAATATCCGGCGTGCCGAGAGGAGATTTCTGGCCGTAGCATAACAGGGAAGCATTGGCGCGGCTGGCGGCGGTTCCTGCTTTCTCATGGCGGTCGATCATCGTGACTTGCACACCTTTTTGCACAAGGTAATAAGCGGTCATGGTGCCGACAATTCCCGCTCCGACAATAACGATGTGCATGATGCTATTTGCCCCCTGCGGCTTTATCCGCCTGATAGGAGGGCGGTGTCCAGTTTTGCAAAAGCGCGGCGGCTTCCTCCAGCGGCTGCGGTTTGGCAAACCAGAAACCCTGACAGTATTCGCAGTCCAGTTCACGCAACGCCGCGGCTTCCTCCGGATGTTCAATACCTTCGGCAATGACGCGCATTTCCAGATTTTTCGCCAGAGAAATAATGGACTTCACAAGCTGTAAACTGCTGTGCTGTGCCAGCATGGAGCGGATAAAGCTCTGATCAATTTTCAGCGTATCAATCGGGAAGGAGTGCAGATAACTCAAAGAAGAATATCCCGTGCCGAAATCGTCAATGGAGATTTCAAACCCGTAGTCGCGGCATTTTTCCAATGCCTCTTTTGCCACATGCGGCTTTTCCATCAGCAGGCTTTCGGTAATCTCCAGATGGATATGTGCGGGGTCTGTGCCGTTTTTCTCCATGATTGTGGTGACATGGTGCAGAAAGTCCTGATCGGAAAAATCATGGACGGAAAAATTGACGCTGACAAACAGCGGTGCACCGCCGTCACTGAAAGGTTCTAACTGTTTGACGGCTTTGCAGGATTCATCCAGCGCCCAGCGCGATATTTCAACAATCAGCCCGCTTTCCTCCGCAACGGGAATAAAAACGCCGGGGGATATCATGCCCTTTTCCGGGTGAATCCAGCGGGCCAGAGCCTCAAAACCTGCGATACGGCAGGTTTCAAGATCGACAATCGGCTGGTAATAAAGCTGTAATTCGTTGTTTTCCAGAGCGTGTTTCAGCTCATGATAAATTTTAATGGTGTTGACGGCCAGATCGCGCAGTTCCTGATCCGTTTCCAGATCCGCAGGATCGGCTAAATCCGCATCAGGCGGGGTAACGATAAGTTGGGAGCGCCCCAGCATATCGCGGTAACGCGTCAGTATGACTTTTGTCACCATGCGCAGAATAGGATCGGCGGATTCCGTCCGCCTGGCGAAATCTTCGCGTGAAATGACGAGTACGCTGCAATCCTCAATAGCGCGCACCGAAGCCGTGCGCGGCTGGTCGTCAATCATTGCCATTTCGCCCAGCAATGCGCCGGCACCGCGCGTGCCGATAACCTGCGGCACGCCATCGCGGTCAATCAGAATTTCGACGCTGCCGGTCTCAATGATATAAGCGCAATCGCCGCTTTCGCCTTCCTGCATAAGAAGGTCGCCCGCCTTTAATGATTTGATTGCGCCGGTCTCGTAAGTGGACATACGTGGCTCCTGCTGGATATGACGAATAGGGGATCGCCCTATAGGCTATTATTCTAGAATAAAGTAAAGGAAAGTTAAATCCACGGGAATTTTCTGAAAAACTTTTGTGGTATTCTTATGAAACCGCGCTATCCTGTATAAGCATAGGGCGTTTGTTCTATATTGATTGATCTTATTTTTTAAGCCCAGGCGGCGGAAAACGGCATATGACCTATCTTGGTATTCTTATTCTGTATCTGGTATTCCGCGCAAAACAGATGATTTGCGATTTTGTTTTGCAAAGTACCTATATGGTGACCCATAAGCATAAAGCATGGCGCGAAGGTGCGGCCAAGGCGCTGTTCCAGCATTGCGCTATTCACGCAGTTTTTACGCTTGCGATCGTTCTTTATTATGCGCCGCAATTGTGGTGGCTCAGCCTGTTTGATTTTGCCCTGCATGCAGGCATTGACCGCCTGAAAGGCGTACTGACCCAAAAAGCCGGCTGGACTTATAATGATCATAAGTTTTGGGTTGTTTTCGGCCTTGATCAGGAAGCGCATAATCTTTCTCACCTCCTGTATCTTGTTCTGATTGTTGCAACAATCGGTATCACTGCATAAAATTTCTTTCAGTGCTTTGAAAATTCTATTCTTTCGTGCTATTATACAACTAGGGGTTTATTTCTTAAGTGACATTATATTTTATAAGGTGTCGTCATGGTGATTCGTCCAAGTGACTTGCGTTTTGTGCGGTCAGATAAAAAGAAAACAGAAGAAGGCGCGGATGACAAAAAAGCTGCCGCAATTTCCTTCGCTCTGTTTGAAGACTTTTCGCGCCGCATCAATGCGGATTTCAGTGACATCCTGACGATTGTAGAAGGTTATACGCAGATTGCTTTGCGTAAGCTGCGCGAAGGGCGTCTGACGGAGGAGCATCTAAAGCATATTTTAAAAACGCTCCGGCGCGGTACGGCGCTGACAGACGATATTTCCGGCTTTTTTACGGATTTGCCTGAGGCGGGCGACATATGCGATTTGGCAGAGGCGGCACGTTTGGTCATGGAAACATTGCAGGTGAAAGAAAATGACGGGAACGCGGACGGTATGCTGCATTTATCCCTGCCGGAACAACCCTGTCTGATTAAAGGAAATTTTGAAACGCTGGCGCATATATTGGTTGTCTTCCTGCCGCATGTCTATGGCGCTGACGGTAAATTGTCTGATGTTTCTTTGTCTCTCGGAATACGGAGATTAAAGGACGGGCGGCAACAGGCTGTACTGGATATCTGTCATATCGGTGATGATGCGGATGCCGGAGAGGGGCTGGAGGCCAAACTGTTTTATCCCCGGTCGTCACAGCTGAAAAGGCGGGAGGATTGTCTGACGCGCCTTTATATGGCTTATGTTCTGGTCGAACAGATGGACGGCTGTGTTTGTACTGCGCCGGTGCAGGTTGTGCGCGGATGTCAGCGTTTCCAACTTCTCTTTCCTGTCGTCGCGCCATCTTCCTGACAGGGCACTGACCTCTTGCGCAGGCGAAGCGCTATCTCTAACATGATAAAAAGGATGTAATAAATGCGGCACGGTGATATGTGCCGTATTTTCAATTTTAAGAGTTACGTGTTTATGTTGCGCAGCCGGGATAATCTTCAAAAAATCACCCGCACCAAAAACGACCCGGTCTATCGTTGTGATGTGCTGGTTGTCGGCGGCGGTATTAACGGTGCCGGTATTGCCCATGACCTTGCCGGACGCGGGTTATCTGTTGTGTTATGCGAAAAGAATGACTGGGGCAGCGCCACATCTTCCGCCAGCAGTAAATTGATTCATGGCGGATTACGTTATCTGGAACAATATGAATTCGGGCTTGTCCGTTCCTCGTTAATTGAGAGAGAAATCCTTTACCGTCTAGCACCTCATTTGATTAAACCGCTGCGTTTCGTGCTGCCGCATGATAAATCATTGCGCCCGAAATGGATGATCCGTGCCGGATTGTTTCTGTATGACCATCTGGGCGGGCGGCAACGGCATAATGTGTTTGAGAAATCCTATATGCTGCCGCTCACCGATCACCCGCTGCATGAAACCTATAAAACCGGCTTTGTTTATACCGATTGTTGGGTTGATGACGCGCGGCTGGTATTGACCAATGTTATGGCGGCGCATGAAAAAGGCGCGGTTGTTCTGTCACGTACGGAGTGCCGCGGGCTGGAGGCGGATAAAAAAGCAGGGCTGTGGAAGGCGGCGCTGTTTCATAAGGAGCCCGGCGATGCGCGGGGGAAAAGCCACGAAATCGAAGCGCGCTGTGTTGTGAATGCGGCAGGACCGTGGGTGGAAAGCTTTTTGCCGGCAACCGTCAAAGGTTTCAAACCCCATTACCATGTGCGTCTCGTCAAGGGCAGTCATATCGTTGTACCGCGTCTTTATAATGGTGCGCATGCCTATATTTTGCAAAATAAGGACGGGCGCATCATTTTTGTTATCCCGTATGAAAATGATTATACGCTGATCGGCACAACCGATGTCGCTTATGAAGGCGATCCCGCACAGGTTAAAATTACGAAAGAGGAAATATCATATCTCTGTGATGCGGTTGGCCGCTATTTCACGACACCCGTCATTCCGGAGGAAGTCGTCTGGAGCTATAGCGGTGTGCGCCCGCTGCTGGATGACGGCACGCAGAATGCTTCGGAGGTAACGCGCGATTACAAGCTTGATCTGGCGCATCATAAATCCTGTCCGTTGCTGTCCGTTTATGGCGGCAAATTGACGACCTATCGCAAATTATCGGAACAGGTTGCCGATTTGCTGAAAGAGGAAATTTTCCCTGATGCGGGTGCTGCATGGACTGCGGAGACCGTACTGCCCGGCGCGGATTTTTCGCCTGTTGCCAATCTGGAAACATTTTTGAAAACGCTGCGCCGTGAATATCACTGGCTGTCTGCTGAGGCAGCGGAGCAATATGTGCGGCGCTATGGCAGCCGCGTGCGTGAAATTTTCAAGAATTGTCACCATGAAAATGATATGGGGGCATATTTCGGCGCGGGTCTTTACGCAAATGAAATTGACTATATGATGGATTTCGAAGATGCGCAGACCGCAGAGGATATTCTGTGGCGGCGGTCAAAATGCGGATTGCACGGCGATCCGGATATGTTTGAAAAACTGGAGCGCTATATTGCCGAGAAAAGGGCAGGTGAATAACGATGAAAGATTACATTCTCGCCATTGATCAGGGGACAACCAGCACACGTGCGGTTCTTTTTAACCGTGATGCGCAGGCTGTGTCTTTCGCGCAAAAAGAATTGAAACTTGTTTATCCGCAAAACGGCTGGGTGGAACAGGACCCGCATGATATCTGGCGTGATACCAAATCCGTCTGTCGCAAGGCAATTGATTCCGCAGAGATATCTCCGGAAGAAATCGCCGCCATCGGCGTGACCAACCAGCGCGAGACGGTGGTGCTGTGGAACAAACATGACGGCACGCTGATCGGTCCGGCAATTGTCTGGCAAGACAGGCGCACCGCGGATTATTGCCGCGAGCTGAAGGCGGAGGGACATGAAGAGACTTTCCGGAACAAAACCGGTTTGCTGCTGGATCCGTATTTTTCCGGCACAAAGCTGAGCTGGCTGCTGAATACGGTGGAGGGCGCACGCGAAGCGGCGGAGCGCGGCGATTTACTGTGCGGAACAGTCGATACCTATATCTTGTGGCGGATGACAGGCGCAACGGCGCATGTCACCGATGCCACAAATGCCTCGCGCACATTGCTGTATAATATCGTGGAAGGCTGTTGGGATGACGAGCTGCTGAAAATTTTGAATCTGCCGCGCAAGATGTTCCCCGAAGTAAAAGACAGCAGCGGGCTGTTCGGCATGTCGGCAGAGAAGTTTCTTGGTATCCAGATACCGGTGACCGGTATTGCCGGCGACCAGCAAGCCGCATTTGTCGGGCAGGCATGTTTTGACGAAGGCATGATGAAAAGCACCTATGGCACGGGGTGTTTTGCGTTGATGAATATCGGCGGTAAATTCCGCACCTCCAAACATAAATTGCTGACAACGATTGCCTATCAGCTGGATGGCAAAGTAACTTATGCGCTGGAAGGGTCAATCTTTATCGCCGGCGCGGCGGTGCAGTGGCTGCGCGACGGCTTGCAGATTATCGCCCATGCCGCGAAAAGCGAGGAAATTGCCAAACGCATTCCGCATAACGGCGGCGTTTACATGGTGCCGGCCTTTACCGGACTGGGCGCGCCGTATTGGGACCCCGATGCGCGCGGCGCAATTTTCGGCGTCACGCGCGATACGACGCTGGATCATATCGTCCGTGCGGCGCTGGAGGCGCAGGCCTATCAAACCTGTGACCTGATGGGCGCGATGCTGGAAGATAGCGGCACGGATATAACGGAAATCCGTGTCGATGGCGGCATGGTGGAAAATAACTGGATGTGCCAGTTTCTGGCGGATATGACGAATTGCGATGTTAACCGCCCGCAGGTGATTGAAACCACGGCGCTGGGCGCGGCCTATCTGGCGGGGCTGGCGGTCGGGTTTTACGAGTCACCGGCACAGATCGCCAGAAACTGGCGACTGTCGCGCAGCTTTAAACCGCGTATGGATGACAAGGAACGGCAAGAACTGTATGCCGGCTGGAAAGACGCCATATCCCGGATTCTAACACAGCGGTAACGTTACGCTTTCTTGTCCTGACGCAGCTTGGCCCAGTAATCGAGACGTTTTTTGATTTCACGCTCGAAGCCGCGTTCGACCGGCGTATAAAAATTTTGCCGCGCCATTTCATCGGGAAAGTAATTTTGACCTGAAAACGCATCGGGTGCGTCATGGTCATAGGCGTAATTTGCGCCGTAACCAAGCTCTTTCATCAAACCGGTCGGCGCATTCAGAATATGTTTGGGCGGCATCAGTGAGCCGGTTTCCTTTGCTGCGCGCATCGCGGATTTATAGGCGCTGTAAATGGCGTTGGATTTCGGTGCGGTGGCCATATAGACCACAGCTTCGGCCAGCGCCAGTTCTCCTTCGGGGGAGCCGACACGTTCATAAACCTGCCAGGCATGCAGCGCAACGCTTTGCGCCTGCGGATCGGCAAGGCCGATATCCTCGACCGCCATGCGCAGCACACGACGGGCAACGTAATGCGGGTCTTCACCGCCATCAAGCATCCGGCACAACCAGTACAGGGCGGCATCGGCATCCGAGCCGCGCACGGCTTTGTGCAAGGCGCTGATCAGATTGTAATGACTGTCCTGCCCCTTGTCGTAAAGCGGGGCGCGACGGTTCAGGATTTTGGTCAGTGCGGCGGTATCCATCTGTTTCTTGCTGTCCAGCGACAGCAGATGTTCCGCCATATTCAGCAGGAAACGTCCGTCACCATCCGCCATCGCTTTCAGGTGCAGACGCGCGGCATCATCCAGCGGCAGTTTTTGCTGTTCCGTTTCTTCGGCGCGGCATAGGATTTTCTCCAGCGCGGCCTCGTCCAGCCGGTGCAGCACCAGCACCTGACAACGCGACAGCAGCGCCGCGTTTAATTCAAAGGACGGGTTTTCCGTGGTTGCGCCGACCAGTACGATGGTGCCGTCTTCGACATAAGGCAGGAACGCATCCTGCTGTGATTTGTTGAAACGGTGGATTTCATCGACGAACAGCAATGTGCCTGTGCCTGTTTCACGGCGGTTGCGGGCTTCGGCAAAGATTTTCTTTAAATCGGCAATACCGGAGAAAATCGCGGAAAGCGGTTCGAAATGCAGATCAACATGCCCGGCCAGTAAGCGCGCTAGCGTGGTTTTTCCGCAACCCGGCGGTCCCCACAGCACCATTGACGGGCAGGGCTTACCCTGAAGAAGGCCGGAAAGCGGCCCGCCATCGGCAAAAAGATGATCCTGCCCGACCACATCTTCCAGTTTGCGCGGGCGCAAACGCTCGGCAAGCGGGGCATTGATATCCTGCGACAGATCGCTGGCTTCAAACAGGTTTTGACTCATGGGTGAGATCATAACGGCTTCCCCTTGAAAAAACCAGTTTTTGCTTGACCTTTTTGGCATATTTCGGCTATTGTCCGCCTATTCCCGAGAAAGCGGGTGAATCGGGCATCGGGCATCCCCCTTGAAATATGTTTTTTAAGGTAAAGGATATTAGGCCAGAGGTTCACCACGC
The DNA here is from genome assembly GCA_013285465.1 of Pseudomonadota bacterium. Lineage (NCBI taxonomy): Bacteria > Pseudomonadati > Pseudomonadota > Pseudomonadota bacterium. The sequence continues at coordinate 1,585,129 of CP053449.1, read as the reverse complement.
CGCCGGAAAACCGGACGGACTATCGGGACAATAACGTAAAAACAAATATTTAGGAGTAAACACCAATGAGTGAAAAACGCCCGCATTCCAAATACAAGATTGACCGCCGTCTGGGCTGCAATCTTTGGGGTCGTCCGAAAAGCCCGTTTAACAAACGCGAATACGGTCCCGGCCAACACGGCCAACGCCGCAAAAAGCCGACCGATTACGGTACGCAGCTTTTTGCCAAGCAGAAATTGAAAGGTTACTACGGCAATATCGGTGAGAAACGCTTCCGCCGCTATTACGATGAAGCAGGCCGCCGCAAGGGTGATACCAGTGCGAACCTGATCGAGCTTTTGGAGCGCCGTCTGGACGCAGTTGTTTACCGCATGAAATTCGTCCCGACGGTTTTCGCGGCACGCCAGTTTGTCAATCACTGCCATGTGCTGGTGAACGGCAAGCGCGTTAATATTCCGTCCTATTCCGTTAATGACGGTGACGTGATTGAAGTACGCGAAAAATCCCGCCAGATTCCGATGGTTCTGCAGGGCATTGATTCGCCCGAGCGTGACGTTCCGGAATATCTGGAAGTGGATCACAAAGCGATGAAGGGTAAATTCCTGCGCGCACCGTCTTTGGACGAAGTTCCGTATCCTGTTCGCATGGAACCGAACCTCGTGATCGAGTTTTACTCTCGTTAAGAGACGGTCACAAAAAAATTACAAAAGCCGCGGCGGGGTTTTCCTTCCGCGGCTTTTTCTTTTTCTGCCGTGTTCTTCCTTGTCTTTATGGCCGCTATCGCACAGAATTGTTGCGGAAGAGGCCACTGTCAGATGATTAAAGTTGAAAAACTGAATTTCGAATATTTCGGCAAACGCGTCCTGCATGATGTCAGCATGGATATCAAGGAAGGCGCGGTCACCGCCATGGTCGGTCCGAACGGTGCCGGAAAAACCACTTTAATGCGCTGTATCGTCGGGCTGGAAACACCTGTGTCCGGCACCGTGACGGTGGCCGGGTTTGATGTGTCCGAACAGCCGCGCGCCGTGCATCAGCAGATCGGCTATCTGTCAGATTTTTTCGGTCTGTATGATAAGCTGACGGTCAGACAGAATTTGACCTATATGGCATGGTGTCAAAATCTGCCCGGTGATGATGTTGATTTCCGCGTCAATGAAGTTGCCGATATGGTCGGTATGACGGGACGCATGGACGAGCGTGCGGGAACATTATCGCGCGGATACCGCCAGCGTTTGGGGATCGGTATGACCCTGCTGCATAATCCGCGCATTCTGCTGCTGGACGAGCCGGCATCGGGCATGGATCCGGAATCGCGTATCGGATTTTCAAAGCTGATTTTAAATCTTAGAAATGCCGGACATACTATTGTTGTTTCATCCCATATTCTGGCAGAGCTTGAAGATTACTGCACGGATATGCTTGTTATTCGGAACGGACGCATTGCGGAACATGTCTATTTGTCTGACCATGAAAAGAAGGAAGAGCTGAGTCTGATGATTGCCGTCTCCGGCTTGACGGATGCGCATTTGCAAATACTGTCCGAAGATGCGGCTTTGACCGGCGTTGAGAGAGGCGAAGGAGATATTGTTTTTTGCCGCACGCTGGCGGATGAAAAGGAACAGCATCTTTTACTGAAAAGGCTGCTGCGCAAAAAGCTTCCCGTTTACCGTTTTACCGCACAAAAAAGATCGCTGCAAAAAGCCTATATGGATCTTGCGGAAGAGAAAGGCAAGGGAGGATTTTGATGCGGTTGTTTAATCCTGAAATACAGCGCTATCTCTGGCTGAATTTTTCTCTGTTCCGGGTTCTGACGCCGCTGGCGGCGATTGCTATCGGGCTGCTGATACCTCATCACTTGATGGAGGGCTTGAATAACGCGGAAACTCTGGAAACCAAAAGGCTTTTCACCCAGATATATATGTGGTTTTACGGCGGTATTGTGCTGTATTTCGGTAATGTACGGGCAGGGAGCACCTTTGCGGAGGAGCTGCGGGGCAAGACCTGGGATTTTCAAAGGACCTCCGCCTTAAAGCCTTTGCATCTGGTGATCGGAAAAGTTATCGGGGCGACTTGTTACACATGGTATGCGGGATTGCTGGCGCTGGGGGCGGCATGGTATTTTGCACCGCCGGATCTGACGGGGCTGCCCTATTTTATGATGGGACTGATTTGTGCGGGGATTGTCGGGCAGGTGACGGCCTTTGCCTATAGTATTTCATCGGATGATTCCGCTTCCTTTCCCGGTATCATCGTTTCAATCATTGTGGTGTCGATGTTCAGCAGTTTTCTGGAAGGTGACAGAATTGCAACGCTGGAATGGTACGGATATATTTTTGAAAAACCGATATTCTATTGCATGACAACGGCATTGCTGGGGTTCTGGGTTTTTCGCGCTGCCGTGTGCATGATGCGCAGACGTATGCTGTATCGCAATCTGCCCTTTGATTTCCTGTTTTTTGTGCTGACCGTCGGTGTCTATTGTACGGGCTTCCTTGATCCGGAAAAGCCGATCTGGCTGAAAGCGATGGTGTTTTACGCCGCTGTGCTGCCTTGCCTGTTCTGGAGCTTTATGCTGGAGGCGGGGAATTTGAACGGTTATAAACGCTTTTTCCATGCGCTCTATCACGGTGAACGCCGCCGTTTTCTGGAACATTTGCCGCGCTGGACGATTCCGCTGGCGCTCTCGGTTGCGGCTTTCGGTATTTATCTGATCTATGCGCCGGTGACGGAGATGCAGCAATTGAAACATATGGAGTTGACGGTTTTGCTGGCATCCATCATGTGCTTTATATTGCGTGACGGGATTGTATTGCATCTGTTTCTGCTGCGCGGCAATGAGAGTTTCGGCTCTTTCAAGGCGATGGTATTCTTTTTGTTTGCTTATATCCTGCTGCCGGGGTTGGTGCTGTCGGCTTTTGAAGATGCTTTGAAGCCGCAGAATTTGTTCCTGTCCGAGGCGGAGGGCACAACGGCATCCGTATGGGAAATTCTGCGCTGGTTCTGGCCGCAAATGAGCGATGACGCTTTGGCGGCACTGTTCCCGCCTGCAGCGCAAGTGCTTGTCGCCGGATATTTTCTGGCGCGCAAAGTGCAAACCATTCGCAAAGATTCCGCAGAAGAAAAATCCCCCGCCGGGTGAGGAACCGCAGGCGGGGGAGGGCAGTTGGCGGAGGCGCGTTCCGTGCTGTCGCAGGGGTGCGTGTGGGTGCGCTTTGCGTCAGCGGGCGGGACAGGAGCTCAGGTCACGGTTTAGGGAGTGAGGTGAGCGAGCGGGTTCCGTGAGGAGCGGGGCTCCGTATCCGCGCCCTTGTTATCGGGGCGCCTCCGCAGGGGTTAAAGGGTTAGGCCGCTTTCTTTGATCCCTTGTCCTTTTTGTGGTCAATGTATTTTTGACCGGACGTGATCTCGATCTGGCGCGGTTTCATGCTTTCGGGGATTTCCCGCGCGAGGTCGATGGTCAGGAGACCGTTGGAAAGTGCTGCATTCACAACCCGGATATGGTCAGCCAGCTGGAAGCGGCGCTCGAAAGCGCGTTCCGCGATACCGCGGTGCAGATATTGACGGGTTTCGTCCTGTTCTGCCTCCAGAATGCGGCCTTCAACCAGCAGCAGATTTTCTTTCAGTGTGATCGTCAGATCATCTTCGGAAAAGCCTGCAACCGCCATTGTGATCTGGTAGTCATTTTCATCCAGTTTCACGATATTATAGGGCGGGTAGCTGGATGCGCCGCCGGTTGCGCCAAGCTCGTTTTCAAGCATGCGCGTTAAGCGGTCAAATCCGACAGTGGAACGTAAGAATGGGGTGAGATCAAAATTTGTCATCGTCATATCCTCCTGTGAGCAATAGTGACTGTTTCTTTTCGTCTTCGGAAAACCACCACCATGGTCGGTCTCCTGCATTTTGCTAGAGAGAATAAACCCGCATCGGCGGCATTTATTTTGCTTCTCTATATCTCCATTATAGCAAAGATTCGGAAAAATTTTCAAGGGTAATCGAAATTAGCCAAAAAAATCAGCCGTCTGACAAGCAGACGGCTGACTGAGGGGAGATAACTTTATTTGCAACCGGCGCGTAAAAACCCGCATCCGGCGGGCATGAAAAGTTTTACTTTTCGCCTTCTGCGGCTTTTTTCGGTGCTTCGAAACCGCCAAAACGCTTTTTGAAGCGGGCAAGCTGTCCGCGCTCCAGAACACGTGCCGTACCACCCGTCCATGCCGGATGGGTCTTGGGGTCGATTTCCAGCTTCATAACGTCGCCTTCTTTGCCCCATGTGCTGCGTGTTTTAAATTCCGTGCCATCTGTCATCACAACGGTGATTTCATGGTAATCGGGATGAATGTCTGCTTTCATCGTTCTTTTCCTTTGGTTTGCATTCAATCAATAACTGCGACTTGTAACCCAAATTCTGCTCTTTCGCAAGTGTTTTTCTGCCTTTTCCGAAAAACGCCAAAAAAACGAAAGGAAGTTATGCTCAGTGTCTTGGGCCTGAAGTTTTCTTGCCTTTTTGCCAGTTTTTCAATGTATTTCTGCTGCGGGAGGCCGCGCCGGCCGCGCCAAGCGGTAAAGCAAGAAACAACAGCAATCCGAGCGCACCGCCAATCCCGCCGAATGTCATTGCTTGTTCGCTTGTCGTGAAGTCTTTTTCGATCGTGGTGTTGTTGATGGTGAAGGCATTATCCGATAGCGCCTGACTTTCGCGCAAGTCTTTGGCATCGGGGGTTCCGGTATAACCCAGTTCCTTGAAGGTGATGACCTCATTCTCGAAACGCTCTATCAGGCGCGCGGCATCGGCTTCCGAGAGTTTTGCATCGGTCTGGATGTCACGGGCATAGATACCGGCGAAATGTTTGAAACCGTCCCAGTCTTCTTTGGCCTGACGCAATTCATCATCCTCTTCATCATCGTCATCGCCGAAAAAGTTGAAAATTGCGGAAAATTCTTCTTCAAAGGAGCGGGAGACATTGGAGGTGCGTTCGTCTTCATTTAAGATATCGGCATATTCTTCCAGATAGTTCTGCCGTCCTTCGGCCAGCAGATTCAAAGCGTCAGTATATTGTTGGTTGATGTCCTGCTGATAGGCGTTGCCTTCATCATAATGGCCGATATTTTCCGCGACTTCCAATCCGCCGATTGCTCCCATGCCGGCAGCCCAGACGGCGATAAGCGGCAGAATACCTTTATTGCGTTTGACGATCTGTTCGGTCTTTAACGCCGCATCGGCGAATTTTTTACGAAACATCATGGACGCGCTTCCTTTTCTTCAAATGAAGCGGTGATATATACCATAATTTCTTTACAATGGCAAGTCGGGAAGGACTCAGGCGGCGACCAGCTGTTCGCGCGTGGCCGACAGGCGGATGCCGGGGGCGTTTTCCAAGGCGTGATCTAGATGCCAGGCATTTCGCGCCATGAAGACGGGGGCGCCGTCATGGTCATCGGCAATGCTGACCAGATTGTCGTCAATGAATTTTTTGACGGCTTTCGGATCATCCGCCTCGACCCAGCGGGCCGTGTACAGGCTGGTCGATTCAAATTTGACCGGAATATTATATTCAGTGCGGATGCGGTCGGCGAGGACGTCAAATTGCAGTGAGCCGACAACACCGACAATCCAGTGCGGATCCATGCGCGGTTTCAATACGCTGGCGGCACCTTCTTCGGCAAGTTGCTGCAGCGCCTTGCCCAGATGCTTGGCGCGCATCGGGTCTTCGGGCAGGATGCGTTTCAAAAGCTCCGGCGCGAAATTCGGGATGCCGGTGATGTGCAAATCTTCGCCTTCGGTCAGCGCATCGCCGATTCGCAGATTGCCGTGGTTCGGGATGCCGATAATATCGCCGGGGAAGGCTTCTTCCGCCACTTCGCGGTCCTGCGCCAGAAACAGCTGCGGATTGTGAATGGTCAGAATTTTGCCGCTACGCACATGTTTCAGCTTCATGCCGCGTTTGAAATGGCCGGAACACAGCCGCGCAAAGGCGATGCGGTCACGGTGTTTCGGATCCATATTGGCTTGAATTTTGAAGACAAAGGCGCTGACTTTTTTCTCGTCCGGGTCGATTTTGCGTTCCGCTGCGGGCTGCGGGCGCGGGACGGGGGCAAAGCGCTCCAACCCGTGCAGCAATTCGCGCACGCCGAAATTATTCAGGGCACTGCCGAAAAAGACGGGACTCATATGGCCTTCCAGATAGGCTTCCTGCGACAGCGGCGGGCATAACCCGCGCGCCATTTCGACGCCGTCACGCAGTTCTTTGACGGCATCTGCGGGCAGTTGTGCCTCCAGTTTCGGGTCATCAAGACCGGTGCATTTTTCACCTTCGGCGGGGCGGTCGCCTTTACTGCGGGATAGCAGAATCAGCTGGTCATCCAGCAAATCGTAACAGCCGAGGAAATTGCGTCCCATGCCGATCGGCCAGCTGGCCGGGCTGACATCCAGCGCCAGTTTCTGTTCGATTTCATCGAGCAGGTCAAAAGTATCGCGGCCTTCACGATCCATTTTATTGATAAAGGTGATGACGGGCATATCGCGCAACCGGCAGACTTCAAACAGTTTTAGGGTCTGCGCCTCGATACCTTTTGCGGCATCAATGACCATGATGGCGGAATCGACGGCGGTTAGCGTGCGATAGGTATCTTCGCTGAAATCCTCGTGGCCGGGCGTGTCCAGCAGATTGAAAATCATATCATGATAGCAGAAAGTCATAACGCTGGAGGCGACAGAGATACCGCGCTCCTGTTCAACCTTCATCCAGTCGGAACGGGCGCGGCGCGCATCACCGCGTGCTTTGACCGCACCGGCAAGCTGGATTGCGCCACCAAACAGCAGCAGTTTTTCCGTCAGCGTGGTTTTACCCGCATCGGGGTGCGAAATAATGGCAAAAGTCTTGCGTTTCATGGACAAAATGCGGCTTTCTTATTTTTTAAAGACTGCCGACAAGCGGCTGATGGGTGATTTGCGGCGGTTCGCCGGGTTGTTGCTGCGGCACAGCGGAGAGCGGTGCGGCCTGTGATAATCCGCGTCCCAGCAGATCGGCGTAAACACCCAGTGTTTCGCGGCACATTTTTTCATTCAGGAAATTTTCCGCGATATGTGCCATCGCTTGCGTGGCCAGAACGGCACGCTGTCGTGTGTCCAGCCCCATAACGGCATCCAGAGTCAGCGCCAGCGCTTCGACATCTCCCGGCGGAATCAGCCAGCCTGTTTCGCCGCTGCGAACGCTTTCCTGAAAACCGCCGTGATCGGTTGCGATGACAGGACGCCCCATGGCTTGCGCTTCGATCGGCACGCGTCCGAAACCTTCGGGCTGCGTTGTCGGGCAGACGATGGCGCTGGACAGCATATAGGCGGCGGGCATGTCGTCACATTGGTCAACGATGCGCACGCGGCTTTGCAGATTCTTTGCTTCGATCAGTTCTTCGAGTTCGGTACGGAAACGGCCTTTGCGGTCCTTGCCGACGAAGACGCAGAAGAAATCCTGATGTTTCATCTGTGCCAGTGCCTCGATACATTCGCGGTGGCCTTTGCCTTCGGTCAGGCGCGAGGGCAGTAGAATAACCGGTGCTTCATCCGGCAGACGCCAGTTTTTGGAAATCTTGATCAACCGGTCGGGGGTGACGGAATTGGGATGGAATTTTTCCAGTGAGACGCCGCGATGAATAACGGTAATATTGGCACGGGGAATTTTATATTCCTCCACCAGATAATCAGCCAGAAAATGCGAGACGGTAATCACGCGCTCGCCTTTGGCGATGGCGCTGTTGTAAAAACGTTTGAAACCGTTTTCAACGCGGTGCGCCGCATGGCAGCTGGTGACGTAACGGATGCCGCATTCGCGTGCGGCTTTGCGGGCGCTCCATGCCGGGGCGCGGCTGGCCGCATGTACCAGATCGACCTGATAATCGCGGATGATTTTTTTCAGGCGCTCGGTATTGCGCAGCATCACGAAAGGATTTTTGCTGTTGACCGGACATTGGATATGCGTGCCGCCCGCGCGGGTGATTTCATGCGCCCGCCGCCCGCCTGCGGAGACGACAATGGAAATCCCGCCCGCTGCAATAATCGCCGCATTCATATCAATAACGCCTTGTTCCACGCCGCCGCCGTCCAGCGCCGGAATGATCTGCATAATCACAGGAGGTCTGATGCCGCCGGAAAAGCTGACATTGGCACCGGGATTCTGACCTTGTTCATGGATGCGCAACATGGTGTTTCTCAAACATCCCGCTTTTTAAAGGCGGGTCTTTCCTTTAAGCGATATTTTGTTCAATCCAGCTTTTGCAGGCGTCTTTGCTCATCGCGCCGCGTGTTTCGGCAATGATTTCGCCGTCCTTAAACAGGATCAGAGTCGGAATCGCGCGGACACCGTATTTGGTCGGCGATTCCGGGCTTTCCTCAATATTCACCTTGGTGATTTTGACCTTGCCGCCCATATCGCCGGCCAGTGCGTCCAGCGCCGCGCCCATGACTTTACAGGGACCGCACCATTCCGCCCAGAAATCGACCAATACCGGCCCTTCCGCTTTTAAAACTTCCGCTTCAAATTCCTGATCCGTAATCGGGTGTACAGACATCTTGTTTCTCCTCCGTCTTTTATTTCTGATTTTTACGGCTTCAATGAAGCTAATATAAGGCCATTCGCGGCTTTTCGGCAAGGGATTCTCGTCTTTTTTGTTGCGGAGTGCATCATTTTTCGCTAAATATACAGCCGACCGCTTGAACAAGGCTTTGTTTGGACGCTACGGAAAAGGTCCAGTTGTGGAGCCGAAGCGGTTGTTAAGCATATGCGCATGGTGCGAATATGCGACAACAGCAACTATTAAAACCAAGGAGGAATCCAAAATGAAATTCCGTCCATTACACGACCGCGTATTGTTACGCCGCCTGGATAGCGAAGAAAAAACATCCGGTGGCATTATCATTCCCGAAACAGCCAAAGAAAAACCGATGCAGGGCGAAGTCGTCGCTGTCGGTTCCGGCTCACGCGATGAAAGCGGCAAACTTGTACCGCTGGATGTCAAAGCAGGGGATGCCGTTCTTTTCTCCAAATGGTCCGGTACGGAAGTCACCATTGACGGTGTCGAGTATCTGGTCGTGAAGGAAAGCGACATCATGGGTATTGTTGAAGGCCAAAAAAAAGCTAAAAAAGCAGCTTAATCAGGCCATATACCATATAAGATGAAACCAATATATTAAGGAGTCTAAAGAACATGACTGCAAAAGATGTAAAATTCAGTGCGGAAGCACGTCAGAAAATGCTGAAAGGCGTTGATATTCTTGCCAATGCGGTAAAAGTCACGCTGGGCCCGAAAGGCCGTAACGTCGTTATCGAAAAAAGCTTCGGTGCGCCGCGCATTACGAAAGACGGTGTTTCCGTTGCAAAAGAAATCCAACTGGCTGACAAGCTGGAAAACATGGGCGCACAAATGGTGCGTGAAGTTGCCAGCAAAACAAACGACATCGCCGGTGACGGTACGACAACGGCAACCATTCTGGCACAGGCGATTTTCCGCGAAGGCGTAAAATCCGTAGCTGCCGGCATGAACCCGATGGATCTGAAACGCGGTATTGACCTTGCTGTGACCAGCATCGTGAAAGACCTTCAGGCACGCGCCAAGAAAGTCTCCAAAAACGACGAGATCGCACAAGTCGGTACGATTTCCGCAAATGGTGATATCGAAATCGGCGGCATGATTGCAAAAGCGATGGAAAAAGTCGGCAATGAAGGCGTTATCACGGTTGAGGAAGCCAAATCTCTGGCAACCGAGCTGGACATCGTTGAAGGCATGCAGTTTGACCGCGGTTATCTGTCGCCTTACTTCGTGACCAACAGCGAGAAAATGGTTTGCGAACTGGAAAACCCGTATATCCTGTTCCATGAAAGCAAGCTGTCCAATCTGCAATCCATGCTGCCGATTCTGGAAGCTGTCGTTCAAAGCGGACGTCCGCTGCTGATCGTTGCGGAAGATGTTGAAGGCGAAGCGCTGGCAACACTGGTTGTCAACAAGCTGCGCGGCGGGTTGAAAGTTGCTGCTGTGAAAGCTCCGGGCTTCGGCGATCGCCGCAAAGCGATGCTGGAAGATATGGCGATTCTGACCAAAGGTCAGATCGTTTCCGAAGATCTGGGCATCAAGCTGGAAACCGTTACGCTGAACATGCTGGGTTCCGCCAAGAAAGTCCGCATCACGAAAGACGAAACCACGATCATTGACGGTGCCGGTAAAAACACCGACATCAAAGCGCGCGTTGCGCAAATCCGTCAGCAGATCGAAGACACGTCTTCCGATTACGACCGTGAAAAACTGCAAGAGCGTCTGGCCAAATTGTCCGGCGGTGTTGCCGTTATCCGTGTCGGCGGTGCAACGGAAGTTGAAGTGAAAGAGCGCAAAGACCGCGTTGACGATGCTATGCACGCAACCCGTGCGGCTGTCGAAGAAGGTATTGTTGCAGGTGGCGGAACAGCTCTGCTTTATGCAACACGCACGCTCGACAAAGTGAAGCCGGGGAATGCCGATCAGGCCGTTGGTGTACAGATTGTTCGCCGCGCTCTGGAAGCACCGGTTCGCCAGATTGCTGAAAACGCGGGCGTTGAAGGCTCGATCGTTGTCGGCAAGCTGTTCGACCAGAAAAGCCTCGACTTCGGCTTTAACGCACAAACAGGTGAGTTTGTTGACCTCGTGAAAACGGGTATCATCGATCCTGTAAAAGTTATTCGCACGACGCTGCAAAACGCTGCTTCTGTTGCCGGTCTGTTGATCACAACCGAAGCGACCGTTTCCGAAATTCCTCAGAAAGAGGACAATCATGCACATATGCCTGATATGGGCGGCATGGGCGGAATGGGCGGCATGGGCATGATGTAATCAGCCCGGCGTCAAACGCTAGAATAAACGGAAAGGCCGCAGTTTACTTGCGGCCTTTCTTCTTTGCGGGTTTATGACTGCAAATAAGGCAGGAAGGTAAGAATGCCGATGACGCAGGCGGCAGCAGCGCAAACCAGCACGGCACCTGCCGCAATATCTTTGGCCCGTTTGACGGAGTTGTGAAATTCCGGCGAGATAACATCGCAGAGATATTCAAAGGCGGTGTTCATCAATTCCGCAAACCAGACAAGGGCAATGCAGACGGTTAGCCAGCGCCAATCCGCAGGGCTGATCTTGAAAGCGGCTCCGGCAGCCAGCACAAGGACTGTAGATATCAAATGAAGGCGGGCGTTATGCTGCGTTTTCAGACAAAAGAAAATACCCTGAAAGGCAAAGGAAAAGCTTTGCAAAAAAGCGACATGGACGGGACGGGCGCTTTGTTTAGATTTCTTCATCGGTCTCCGTCTTCTCAAGACACCATTCCAGCGCATTGTTTTGCGGTTGATAGCCTGTCAACCGGCGGAAGGCGGCCAGCACGGTGGCAAAAATTCCGGCAATAAAAGCGCAACAGGCCATGTTTTATTCCTTTCCTGTTTCATGCGGCAGGGCGTAGTTCCAGCTCAATCCTGCCGTTCAAGGTCAGTTGTATCATCGCATCTCCGTCTTTATTGGCAAGAATTTTTTCTTCCGTGCCGCCGCGACACAGATAGGCTTTGCCGGGATTTAGACCGGAAACCGTGATTGTTTGCTGTCCGGCTTTACCGCCGGGAAAAAGAACGGCTTCCAGGTTTTCGCTATCGGAATGTGCACCCGCAACCAGAATATTGGGATAGGCGGCTTGACTGATATACGGGGAAACTCCTGTCGCTTTCTGTGTTGCGATCAGACCGCGCAAGCTGTTTTTGCGGGTACTGCGTGCTAAAAATTCCGTTGCATGTGCCCAGACGGATGCTGCGGGGCGGTAGAAACGTACAGCATTTTTTGCCGGCGGGCATTCCTGCTCCAGCGCTTCAAAACAAAGTGCAGCTACGTGGCTGTCACCCAGTTCCTGCGCGGCAAGTGCTGTAGCGCTGTAGGCGGCGGCGCGGGAAAATCTGTAATTGCCAGTATCAATACGCCAGAAATTTGTGTGTTTTAAGCGGGTTCCGTCAGTGATATCCTGCCGCAGGCGCAGCCATTGCCGTTGTGCAATATCGGGCAGGCTGGCGTTCAGGAAAAAACAGGGTAGCGCCTGCGCCATGACGCCGCCGATAGCGGGCAGAGCGAAACCCGTATAGCGCGATCTACAGGGCACAAGCCGTCCGCGCAGATCAATGAATTCATTTTCCAGCATGGTACGGAAATTCTCTTCACGCTTTGTCCATAGGGCAGGTGCCTGCGCTTTGAGAGCCGCGGCACCGATACTGTTACATAACGGGTAAATCCAGTTGGGCTCACAAGCAATCAGATGAAAGGGGGAAGCGGCGGCTTCTTTATCCAATGCGGAAATCAGGGCGTCAAGATCATAGGGGAGCGTATCGCCGCTCGGATAAGTTAGCGCAAAGCTGCCTTTTTCCGTGAAATCAATCCGTCTGGTCGCGGCGTGATATAGCACCATCTGTGTCGCGCCAAATCCTGTAAACATGATATTTTCTCGTGCGACAGGGTCGGTATTGTTCTGCAGATTGCCCCACAAATTTTCTAACGCCCAATATTTCCAGACGCGGTGATCCGTCAGTTTTTCAATCAGGCGCTGCTGTGCCTGATGCATATAACCGGAAAAGGCGGGCAGGTAAGTCGCTTGCGCCATTGATAGGGCATAGCCGGTGAAATTTATCTGATAGCGGACCGCGGCGGTTTGAAACTGATCCAGCCATTCAAAGCCGTTGAAGTCATGGACGGGTTGCAGGGCACGGTCAAGAAGAAAGCGCATTTGCTCTGCGCCGCGGGCATCAAGAGCAGGACAGGCGGGCGAGGACGGTGCGGCAAAGATACGGTCAAGTGCGGCTGTTGTGAGCATGCCGAGATAGGCATTCTGCCTGCGCCGTGCCCGTAATCCGTACAGCCATAAAATAACGGCATAGAGTAATCCGCTGCCGTAAAGGATGGCGGCACAATACAGCGTGGCAGGCAGAGCGGAGTCGTGCAGATGCCCGTGCCTCATACCGGCGGCTGCCAGCGCGGTGAACAGCCAGAATACAGGCGGTGCAAGGACGTTGCCAGTCGCAAACCAGATAAACAGAGAAAACACAAAACCCGCCAGACTGAAAACGGCCAAACCGCAATGCAGAATCCCCTGCAGGGAAGAAAAATCAGCATGAGCCAGAAATCCGCCGCCGGGAAAAATCATACCCAGACCGAAGATCTGCGCGGCGGTATAGCGACTGAAAAATGCCAGCGCAAATCCGGTCAGTACCAGTGCGGCATAAAGGCTTAGAAAACGGGCGATATGTCTGAAAGTCACAGAGCCGCAGGGCAAGGATTTTGCGGGGTAAAGCGGCACGGGCGGAATGTTGCCGTCCGCCACAGATGGGGGCATGACAGGAGACATGCACGGGTTATAACGTCTTGACCGTCATGCGTCAATGCGGCAAGACTGTGTCATACGAATTTGAGATTATCGAAGGGAGGCGACCGTTGCGTGGATATCGGGCGCAAAGGCCAGAACGAGCAGGGCTGCGAGCGTGACAGAAATACAAATGACCCGATCCATAAGCAATGCCTCCTGTTTTATGTTTTGCCTTAAGGCAAGATTAGCATGATAATCGTTAAGAAAGATTTACCGGCGCAGCTCTTGTAAGAGAGTGCGGGTTGTTGTGGAAAGATGGGGATTTGAAACATGAAAAAACGTAAAATACTGACGACGGAAGAACGGCAGAGCAAACGCTATGAATCGGCTTATGAGCGCCGGAAACTGGCGGAAAAACTAATGTGGGGGTTGTTTGTTCTGCTGGCAGTAGTCAGTTTCTGGCTTGTGAAAGCACCTGAGCCGGTGCTGGATTTTTTGAAGGAACAGAAGATGCCGCCAACGCCTGTGCTGGTGCATTATCTGGTGATTTTTCTGGCGCTGGTCTTGTGTTTTCCGCCGCTGCACCGTGATTTTCTGCAAAAAACCTTCACGCCTATCACGGATGGTATGATACGGGTCGGCATCGCCTATCTGATCGTTGGCGGGTTGGTGGTTTATTACTATAAATTTGCGTGAGCTTCTAAAGCGTCAGGCATTGCGCTTTGTGGCGCAGCCAGTGATCGGCAAGCGTGATGGCCATCATCGCCTCGACAACCGGTGCGCCGCGAATGCCGACACAAGGGTCGTGGCGGCCTTTGGTGACAATCTCGGTTTCCTTGCCGTCTGTGGTGATGGTTTTGCGCGGCTGCGGCAGCGAGCTGGTCGGTTTAAAGGCCACACGCATCACAATATCCTGCCCGGTGGAAATCCCGCCGAGAACGCCGCCGGCATTATTGGATAAAAACAGCGGCTGCCCGTCTTTACCGATACGGATTTCATCAACATTCTTCTCGCCCGGTGTGGCGACACAATCAAAGCCGAGGCCGATTTCAACGCCTTTGACGGCATGGATACCCATCATTGCCTTGGCAAGATCGGCATCAAGCTTGTCGTATGAGGGGGCACCGAGCCCTGCCGGAACACCTTGCGCCACAACCTCGACAAGTGCGCCTGCGCTGGAGGCGTTTTTACGGGTCTGGTCAAGGAAGCCTTCCCATGTGGCGACAATCTCCTTATCCGGTGTAAAAAACGGATTATTGTGGATTTCGTCCCAGTTCCAGTTTTTGCGGTTGATCTCATGCGGGCCGATCTGGATAACAGCAGCACGGATTGTAATTTCCTGTTTCAGCTCATGTGCCAGAATTTTGCGGGCAATCGCGCCTGCGGCGACACGCATGGCAGTCTCCCGCGCAGAGCTTCGCCCGCCGCCGCGATAATCACGGATGCCGTATTTTTTATCATAGGTGAAATCGGCATGGCCGGGGCGGTATTTATCCTTGATGTCGCTGTAATCTTTCGAGCGGGTATCGGTATTGTCAATCATCAGGCTGATCGGGGCACCGGTTGTTTTGCCGTCGAAAATACCGGAGAGGATTTTGACGGTATCGGCCTCCTGCCGTTGGGTGGTATGACGCGACTGGCCGGGGCGGCGTTTGTCCAGAAAAGGCTGGATATCGCTTTCGGAAAGCGTGATCAGCGGCGGAACGCCTTCAACAACACAGCCGATGGCACTGCCGTGGCTTTCGCCCCATGTGGTAAAACGGAAAATCGTTCCAAAGCTGTTGCCTGCCATTGCCGCGCCCGTCTTTCATCTCTTGTTTTTGACCGAAAAAATGCCCCGGCTTTTGATGTCCGGGGCATCTTTATCCTTGGTTGTCATTTTTTCACCGATTGGCGGAAATGACAAGCCTCACTTGCCGCTGCTTAGCAGCCGCAGCCTTTTTTCGGGGCGCAAGTTTTCGGCTTGCAGCAGGATTTGTCTTTTTTCGGCGCTTCGGCTTTTTTGTCATTTGCCGGATTTTTCGGGCATTTGCCGGCTGCCGGGCATTTCGTGTTTTCGAAAATATGTTTCAGGATTTTTTTACCGTGACCATGTTTCATTTTGTGGGCTCCTGTCTTTGTGGGTTACATTTTTGTGCGTATCGGGCCGCTCCTGTGAGTCGGCAGTCATTTGATGCGCGTGATGAAAGGCTATGAGATTTATATGCGCGAGACAAGGAAAACTTTTGCGAAAATTGCAGAAAACAACACCATATGGGAAATTTCTTGCGTTTTTACTCTTTTCAGCATTTCACAGATGGGTATATTAGATGCCTGTCATTGATAAAAAACATATTCAAAACGTTTGAAAAAACGAAAGGTATTGATACGATGTCCGCACAAACCAGCACAGCAGAGAAAATCATGGAAAAAGACACAGGCGCTTCTTACCCTTGGGAAAAGAGTTATCCGCAACATGCAGACTGGCATATGCCGCTGGATATTAAACCGCTTCACACTCTGATGGATCAGGCGGTGGAAAAATATGCCGATTGCACGGCGATTGATTTTCTGGGCAAGACTTACAGCTATGCCGAAATCGGACATATGGTGAATGAGGTTGCCTACAGCCTGCAGCAAATGGGTATCGGAAAAGGTAAACAAGTCGGTTTGTTTCTGCCGAACTCACCTTATTATCCGGTATTTTATTTCGGCATTCTGAAGGCAGGCGGTACGGTTGTGAATTACAATCCGCTTTACGCCGCGCGTGAGCTGGAAAACCAGATCGAAGACAGCGACACCGATATCATGGTGACGATGGATTTCAAGATGATGATCGAAAAAATGCAGCATGTGATGAAATCGACGCGTTTGAAAAAAGTGATTGTCTGTTCGATGGCGGCGGCATTGCCATTCCCGAAAAACCTGCTGTTTCCGTTGTTGAAAGGCAAAGATCTTGCCAAAATCCCGCAGGATGAAAGCTTTGTGCGTTTTGAAACGCTACGCGGTCATGGCAAACAGCCCGAAACAATCGAGATTGATTCGGAGAAAGATATTGCCGTGCTGCAATATACCGGCGGTACGACCGGTGTTCCGAAAGGCGCGATGCTGACGCATAAAAATCTCTATGTGAATACGCAGCAGACGGCGGCATGGATCATTGACAGTGTTGAGCCCGGCAACAGCAGCCAATTGGCGGTGCTGCCGTTTTTCCATGTCTTTGCCATGACGGTCATTATGAATGTGTCGACATGGTATGGCATGAAAATCATCATGATGCCGAAATTTGACGTCGAAGAAGTGATGGGGGTTATCAATAAGAAAAAGCCGACCTATTTCCCGGCCGTCCCGGCGATTTATAACGCAATCGGCAATCACCCGAAAGTCGATGATTACGACTTCTCCTCCATCAAATTCTGTTTGTCAGGCGGTGCGCCTTTGCCGGAGGATGTGCGCAATCTGTTTGAATCAAAGGTTAAGAACAAATGCATCAGTGAAGGTTATGGCTTGACGGAATGTTCGCCCGTGGCGACGTGCAACCCTGTCGGCAATAACCGCGCCGGTGCCGTCGGTCTGCCGTTGCCGGGGACACTGATTGAAATTATTGACCGCGATGACGGCATGACGGCACTGCCTGTCGGTGAAAAGGGCGAGGTCTGCATCAGCGGTCCGCAGGTGATGCCCGGTTATTACAAAGCTGCGGATGCGTCGGTGGAAACCGTACGTAACGGTCGTCTGCATACGGGCGATGTCGGCTATCTGGATGAGGACGGCTATCTGTTTCTGGTAGACCGTATCAAAGATCTGATCCTTGTGCGCGGCTATAACGTTTATCCGCGCCATGTGGAGGAAGCAATTTATCTGCATGAAGCCGTGGAGGAATGCATCGTCGCCGGTGTTGCCGATGATAAACGCGGCGAAACCGTATGGGCTTGGGTGAAGCCAAAAAGCGGTAAAGTTGTGACGGCGGAAGAAATTTTGGCTTTTCTGGAAGACAAATTGTCACCAATCGAAATTCCGCGCAAAATTATCGTGCGGGATGAGCCTTTGCCGAAAACAGCTGTCGGCAAGCTTTCCCGCAAAGATTTGCTCGTTCAGGAAGGGCTGACAAAATCGTAATCGGCTGTTTTTGTCGGTTTTGAAATTTCGGCTATAGACTTGTGTGGTGATTTTGCTATCATCAGTAAGGTTTGTTAATGCTTTTCGGTACATAATATCTTATGGAACAACAAAAACAAAATGCCGCAAGCCCCGCGGGCTCTGCTCAAACACCTGCCGCTGCCCCGGCTGGCGGTGGGATGCTGAACGTCAAATCAAAAGGCGTTCAGGGTGCATCGGCGCGTGGCGGGCAGGCGAAAGCCGCTCCGGCGCAAAGTGCGCAAAACACAAGCCAGCAAGGGCTTGAAATCGTTCTGGCGCGTAGTGCGCATTATCAGGCAGGCTTCAAGAATATGCTGCGCGTCGTTGTTTTTGAATCTCTGGCTATTCTGGGACTTGTTGCCGCACTGATTATTTACATGAATGTGTCGAAGCCGCATGATATTTATTTTGCCACCACGCATGATGGCCGTCAGATTCCGCTGGTGCCGTTGAACCAGCCCAATATGCAGACGCCGGCTCTGTTGTCATGGGCTGCGCAGGCTGCATCCGAGATTATGACTTTCGGTTTTAACGATTATCAGCAGCGCTTCCAGAAATCCTCACGTCACTTTACACCGGAGGGTTGGGAGAAATTCCTGGGCGCTATGAGACGTTCGCGTATTATCGAGAGTGTCGAGGGGACGCAGCAGATTGTGACGGCTGTGCCGCGGAGCGCACCTATTTTAACCGGTGAGGGGCTCTTTAACGGCCGTTATCGCTGGCTTGTTCAGTTAAGTTTGTTGGTGACGTATCAATCAGGTCAGGACAAAAAAACCACGACGATGACCGTATATCTGACGATTGAGCGGGTTTCTACGGTGGATAGTCCAAATGGGCTTGGTATCTCTCAATGGATTGGTCTATAATTTATACAGAGTATGTGACAACGGGGAACCGTTTTCGGGAAGAAGCGAGGCAAGAGGATAGAAATGACGCTGTTTAAAAAGACTTTTACCCTAGCGCTGGGGCTGACATGTTTTATGGCTTTAAGCGGGGGCGGAACGGTTCAGGCGCAACAGTTTCCCTGGCAAAATGCGCAGGAAGATAGTGCGCCGGGTTTTCAGGAAGACTCTGTGTCGCCGTCTCCTTTGGCCTCTCCTTTAGGTGGCGCGCCTGCCATGCAGCAGGGGGCTCCCAGTCCGCTTGGTGCAGGTGGAGCTTTGCCCGGTAGCGGTCGTCCCGCAATGAACTTCAATCCGCCGTCTCCTGAAGAAATCCAGCGCCAGATGGAAGAGGAAGCGTCCCAGCAAAAGGAAAAACTGCGGGAACTGGCCTTTGATTCGGCTTTGGAATCTTTGATGCCGCTGACCCCTGAGGAAATCCGCACGATGCTGGATGCCTTTAAAATCAACCGCGAGGCGGCAGAACAGCCGGTGACAGTTCCCGAGCCGAAAACATATGTCGGTAATGTCTCTCTTGATCCGAGTGCCGAACCGCTTGTGATCCAGATGTCTCCCGGTTATGTGACAACCGTCTCGGTCGTTGATATGACCGGAGCGCCCTGGCCGATCCAGGATGTTAGCTGGGCCGGTGAATTTGAAATTATTTCACCGGAAAAAGGCGGGCATATCTTCCGCATCACCCCGATGACAGCGCATGGCCGCGGTAATATTTCCATTCGTCTGGCAGAGTTGCGTACACCGATTACTTTGACGCTGAATACGCAGCTGGACGTTGTTCATTACCGCTTCGAGGCGCGCATGCCGCGCACGGGGCCGCTGGCGGAAATACCGATTGTAGAGAAGGGCGGTATTGAAACCGTTGCCTCTGCTGAGGAGCTTGTGCAGTTTATGGATGGCTATGTTCCCGGTACTGCGGAAGCGCTGAATGTGGAAGGCACGGACGGGCGTACACGCGCATGGTTGACGGAAGACGGACGAATGATTCTTCGTACGCCTCTGCTTCTGCTGTCCCCCAGCTGGGAAAGCAGCATTGCATCCGGTGACGGTACACGCATTTACAGCATGAAAGAGACACCGATTGTCCTCTTGTCTGAAAAAGGACAGATGGTACAGGCACATTTAAGCACGGGAGCGATGTCAAATGAGTAGCGATAACATGGATTTGGATCTCGAGGACGAGTTTGCTGACGACGTATCGGCGAGTAAGCCCACTTTGAAAGATATGTGGGATAACAACCCGTTCCTGAAAATCGGGGCTGTTGTCGTAGGTATCATTATTGTCGGTTTCGTCTATATGACCGTTTTTGGTAGTAGCGGCAGTGATAAGCCTGAAGACGATTCCATCCTGCGTGCAAACGCAACGGCACAAGGAACCGTCGGTGAAGAAACGTCGGAGGAGTACCGAAAAGCCGTTGAAGATACCAACGTTAAACGCGCTGAAATCGCTAAGAAAATTGGCGGAAGTGCCTTGCCGACACCAATCGGGCAGGTTCAGGGGCAGCTGGATGTGAGCCGTAACGAAGAAGAGGAAAATGTCGGAACGGATCCGCTTCAGGAATGGCGCCGTACTGCTGAAGCGCGCCGCTTTGAGATTGATTTTAGTGAAGATCCGACAGCGGCACCGGCACCGGTTCCGGAGATTACGCCGATTATCGAGCCTATCCGCCCGCAAACCGAGGTGGTGCAGGATCCTGAACTCGTTAGCCGGCTCGTGCAGCAAATGCAAATGATTATTGCCTCCAAAGCGCCGCAATCAGCCGAGCATAAAAAGGTAACATCTATGCCTGAACCTTATGTTCTTGTTCTGAAGGATCGCGAAGCGGTTGAGCAGGGCAGATCTCCGGCAATGAGCCCCAACGGAACTTTCGAGACTGCGGGTATGGGCTCTATGGATAGTGCTGCGGCTGCTGCAGCGGATGATCAGGTGTCTGACGACCCTGTTATCACCGCTATGGGGCAGGTGATTTATGCACAGCTCCTGAACGAGTTGAACTCGGATGTGCCGACACCTGTTCTGGCGCATGTATTGCAGGGGCCTCTGAAAGGCGGCCGTGCATTGGGTGAGTTCACGGTAGAGGACGAGTATCTGGTGATTACCTTCAACTATATTGTGAAGGATGATATTACCTATGATATTGATGCAATTGCGCTTGACCCTGAAACGACACTGGGCGGTATGAAGTCGCATGTGGATAAACATTACTGGACGCGTGTCGTTCTGCCTGCTGCATCGAAATTCATTGCCGGTTTCTCTGATGCGGCAACACAGACGCAGACAACTGCGGTTGCCGATGGCGGTGGCGGGGCGATTCAGTCTCAGGAAGATTTGGATACGCGTGAAGAGCTGATGTCCGGTGTTAAGGAAGCTGCAGACGGCATTGTGGAAATTCTGGATGAGGGCGTTGACCGTCCGCTGACGGTTCACCTGCACCAAGGAACGCCGATGGGACTGTTGCTGCTTGAGTCGATCCGAGAGTCAAACGCGAATAGGTAAGCTTAATAAAACGAAAGAGTATTGTGATGACGATTTCGGATGAAAAAGAAGAAATGTTTGACGATTGGGAAGATGAAGGTTTCCCATCGGATGATACAGATGTCGGAGGTTTTCCTGAAGAAGATGACGGTGGATTTGAAGAAGCCTCTGCGCAGCAGAAACCTGCTAAGAAAAAAGGCGGCGGTGGTATTCTTCTGTTTCTCCTGATTTTGCTGGGCGGTGCCGGTGGTGGATTCTATTACCTGACCACACCTGCCGGTGCGCCTTATCGCGACTATCTTCCCGAAGCTGTACGAGGTTTTTTGCCCGCAGCGGAGGCACCGAAACCAAAAATCGCCGGCACGCCGAAAGACCAGCATGTTGCTGATGTTTTGGATGGCGATGTGGATACAGGCGGAACACAGAATGCTGCAGATGATATTGATCCTCTCGGTTTTCAGGCACCGCCAATGCCGTCGTTGTCAGATGCGGAAGATACGGCTGCTGCCGATGATGCGACGGCTGATAGTGAAGACACGGAAAGTTTTGCCACATTTGATGGCGCAGAAGAAGATGATTCTGCTGTGGATGCAATTGAAACAGCTGATGCCGGCACAGCGGCATGGGGAAGCGAGACGCCTTCTGAAGATAGTGCAACAGCGCTTTCTTTTGATAGCGCCGATGATAACGAGACGGCGGCTGTTGATGAAAATCCTGCACCTCTGGCAACAAATGCGGCGGATGAGAAACACGAGACGTCTGGCAGCCTGACCGAAGACACGGGAAAAACACCGGAAAATACCGCTTCGTCATTAGATGTCGCGACAAATCAGATGCCTGCGGTTAAAACCGAACAACTGATTGATCTGGAAGACCGCATGGCGGTACTGGAAAATGCGGTGCACGGTCTGGAAAAAACAGTCGTGACCAAGAAAGATATGGCCGGTTTGAAAAGCAATGTGTCGTCTTTGCAGGCGGATATCAAAGCCCTGCGCAGCGAGTTGAAAAAGACGGCATCTGTTGCACGTAATGCAGCATCTGCACCGAAAGCGGCGGTTTCTTCTTCTGCAACAGCGGCGACGACAAGTCCTGTTAAAGCTGTAAAAGCAGCGCCGAAACGCGAATGGGTTATGGTTTCGGCACAGCCTGGAACGGCATGGATTTCTGAAAAAGGCAGTTCCAGCAAGCGAGAGGTGTCCGTTGGTGATACGGTTCCGGGATTGGGGCGTATTACTTCAATTGCGCCGAGTGCTGGAACAGGCCTCTGGATTGTTAAAGGCACGCAGGGCGTGTTACAACAGTAAATTTTCAGAACAAAACAGATGTAAAAGGGGCTGTTACAGCCCCTTTTTTTTATATGTTGTTAAATATTAGCGGGAAAGGCGTTGGCGCCAGCTATTTGCCGCGGCGGCTTTTGTCTTGTGGGCATTGTCATTATCGCTTGTTTGCGTCAGTTTCGGTGTGCCGTCGGGCCTGCTTTTCTCTTCCGGCCAGAGATCATAGGTTTCCACCATTTCTTTTACGGTGTTGACCATTGCATTGATGATATCCTGGCCACTGATATTGTCCGGCATAATATTGCGGCCATCCGGCAATTCGGCCAGTTTGGAGAGTGTGGAATGGCTGAAATGGATTGTTTGCGGTTTGCGCAATTCTTCATATAGAGCCCGGAAAGCAGTTTCATCAGAGATTTTATGATCTGTTTTTTCGTCTGTGGTCAGTTCATTCACATAGAGGCGTTTCAGGTAGCTGGCACGCCAGCCGTCATTGAGAACATCACCAATCAGCAGATGGCGCATCATATCCTGCGCGGCCATGGTTTTTGCCTCTTCCCGCGGTTTATCATCATATTTTTTCAGGAATGTTTTATACCAATCGAAATTGACGCGGTCATCTGCCGTCAGGCGGTAACGGCTGACGCTTTCCTGCGGGGATTCGTCAATTTCGTACAATACCATTGTGCCAACGGTTTTTGCAGCAGCCTCCATAATCATCAGACGCAGCAGGTGATCGCCTGTGCCCGCATTACCGGGAACAAAGCGTGCGGCCTGGGCATTTTCGCGCTGGTAAAAATGAAAAAATTCGTGCCCTGTCGTTTCCGCACCGCTATGGGTGGAACTGGTAATCATGTTGAGGCTGTAGCCCATATGGGGCGGATCCTGCATATCCAGAAAAGCGTTCGCATGAATTTCTTGGGCGATATCGTCCAGATAGCAGGTCTTTAAATCTGCAGCATCGGCATAATCGTAAAGCTGTTTACCAAGCGGGGAGGACTGCACAGCATTGAATATTTTTGTCAGATCGCTGTTAAAGACATTCATTAGCGGGTTTTCGGCAAGACCGGCAGCTTCGCCGACAGTAACGCAGACTTCGTCAAAATTACTCTGATCAATCCGGGCTTCCATCTCCAGCGTTTTTTCACCGAGATAATACAACCCGCCGCCGGCAGCACCGAAGGTGATGCCGAGCCCGATTAGGGTTTTCCCCTTCCATCCCATGCCTTTGCGCTTTTTTGGCGGCTGTTTGGTGTTTTTCATCTTTGTCCTGTCGTCAATCTTCTTGTGTGCATAGTATACACATATTTTACATATAGGGCAATCTTAATCAGCTATGCATGGCTGACGGCTCTCTTATAGCTGAGACGTTGTGGTTTTTCCATGGGAAGAGCGTGCCTTTAAGCATAAGGATCGTCGGAAACCGTATAAGGGTCTTTTGGCCCGGACGGTTTCGGTTTCGCCGCGGCATCCAGTTTCGGCGCATCCGGGGCAAGCTTGCGCATGGAATCCTGTTGTTCCTGTGCTGTGACCCGGATAATTTCGCAGAAATCATTTTTCAACTTGTTGAACATTTCAACAAAATCAAGCGCGACATCGGTTTCACTTTGACCGTCAGGGATGTGGCGGATTGTGAAATCCATATCTGTTGCCTCTACATTGAGTGCGACGTAATCGGCGAGGGCGGATGCCGTGCGGTAACCATAGAACTGCCCGCCGGATGCATCGTAAATATCATGGGCATCCATTTCAACATTGTTCCATAAATCAGCGTAAAGTCCGGCGAAATGCGGTGCCAGAGCGCGGGCGAAATCTTTTTCCAGCTGTGTATAATCGGCATTGCCGCCGAATTCGGACAAATGCCCACACATCAGGCGTTCCAGAGATTTTTTTACCACATCCGTGCCGGCCTTGTCGAAGGCTTGTGCATAAAGATCGACGGTCATATCCATGTCCTTTTCTGTCGACTCATTCATAAGAATATCAGGAAAACCATAACATAAACCGCGCCGGAATGCGAATCCGGCGCTTGCTGTTGACAACGGGTTTTAGCTGATGACGGTCAGGCTGGGTTTACCGGCTTTGCGCTGTTTTGGCAGGGTTGGTTCTTGTCCCGCTTTGCTGTGAAACGCGATATAGGCATCCTCCGCCGTGCTGCGCAGAATATCGCAGATACCGTGTTTAACGGTTTCGGCAATATTTGCGATGGCGCGGACGCTGTCCTCAATATGGTCGTTTTCATCTTCGTTTTCGAAAACGCATTGAAATTCATCCGTCAGCGGTGTCATCGGCGCATCGCGTGCCACCAGAACCATGGCAAAAAATTCCTGCCCCGGCTCTTCGGCCTCATAGGCAAGGACGGCAGTGGTTGTGCTGTCGCGCATATATTCCGCCAAACCCATCGCGTTTTTACAGCTTTCATCTTTTCCGGTTTTTGCATCCGCGGGGTCATAATCACCCAGATCAAGCATCTCCCATAATTCGACCCATGCGGCTTCAAAATGGTTCAGATACGCATCAAGTACCTGTGCCAGCGGGTCGTAGCGATCCGTTGTCGCCGTGTATTCGAACATATTATGCTTCCGGAAGCGCTTAAAAGCGGTTTCGCGGATCGTATGGCCTATTTTTTCATGCGCGTTATAAAATGCGTCTTTTTTCATGTTTTTCTCCAACCACAGCCTTTAACATATACTACAGGCAAAAGGTAAAGATAGTATAAATTCCTTGCAAAATGGCGGCGTATCGCGCATGAAGAAAAGCATAAGGAAAGAGATGTATAGCCATGCAAGTCGATCTGACAAAAGGACGTATTCAAGGACATTTGATTCGTATGACAATTCCGATGATTTTGGGGTTGCTGGCGGTCATTATGATGAATGTGGTGGATACTTTCTTTGTCGGACAGCTGGGAACGACGCATCTGGCGGCAATCAGCTTTATTTTTCCTGTTGTCATGATACGGAACGCATTGGCTTTCGGGATTGGTGTCGGCGTATCATCCGTCGTGGCACGGGCGCTTGGCAGCCGCAATACCGAGAAAGTGAAGGCTTATACGACGCAGGCGCTGATTTTGGCGCTGATGATTTCCGTTACCTTTGCCGTGACCGGTTACACATTGATGGATCCGATTTTCACCATGCTGGGGGCGGAAAAGGAACTGCTGCCCTATATTCGCGATTATATGGGGATCTGGTATTTCGGCTGTTTTCTTGTTGTTGTACCGATGGTCGGCAATGCCTCGATCCGCGCGATGGGTAACACAAAATTTCCCGGTTATATCATGGTGTTGATCGCTGTTGTGAATATGGTTCTTGACCCTATCTTTATTTTTGGTCTGTTTGGCTTTCCGCGACTGGAAATGCAGGGGGCAGCTTTGGCAACGGTGATATCCTATTCCGTGGCTTTTTGCGTCTCGCTTTACGTGCTGGCGCAGCGCATGCGGATTATCAATCTGGAAAGCTGCTTCAGGCGCGTTTGGGAAAGCTGGAAAGCCATTCTGCATGTCGGTATTCCGGCATTGGGAACAAATCTGATGAGTCCCTTATCCATGGCGCTGACGACCTGGCTGGTGGCGCGTTACGGGACGGAAGCGGTGGCCGGATACGGTGTGGCAACGCGGCTGGAGGCGATGTGTCTGATTGTGCTTTATGCGATGTCCTCGGTCACCGGACCGATTGTCGGGCAGAACTGGGGTGCGGGGCGTAAAGACCGTGTCGGGCATGTGGTGTATCGCGGTGCGCGGTTTTCCATGATCTGGGGATTGTCGGTTGCGGTTTTCCTGTGGGCGGCGGCATTGCCTTTAATCCGGCTGTTTGATGACAATCCGGCGGCGATTGACTCTGCCTTCTGGTATCTGATGATTGTGCCTTTTACTTACAGCTTTTTAGGGGTTGCAATGATCTCGGGGAGTATGATGAACGGGATTGGTTCACCAAAAGCGTCACTGTTTTTAACCTTTTCGCGTCTTTTGTTGTTGTATCTGCCGCCGGCTCTGCTATTGTCGCATTTCCTCGGCTTGAAAGGACTTTATGTGGCGACTGCGCTCGCCAACATATCGGTTGGCATCGGCGGTTATATCTGGTGCCAGTATAAGTGCCGCCCGAAAGACGGCGAACAGCGCAGAAATGGAAAAACTCAGCATCTGGCGGTTTGATAAAAAAAATGACAAAAGAAACTTTGCGGAATATTGCGATTATCGCGCATGTCGATCACGGCAAAACAACCCTGATTGACGAAATCCTGAAACAAAGCGGTATGTTCCACGAACATAAGCAGACCGTTGAACGCATGATGGACAGCAATGATCTTGAGCGCGAGCGCGGTATTACCATTCTGGCCAAATGTACCTCTGTGCAGTGGGACGGGACACGCGTCAATATTATTGACACGCCCGGTCACGCCGATTTCGGCGGCGAGGTGGAGCGCGTGCTGGGACTGGCCGATGGCGTTATTCTGCTGGTCGATGCGGCGGAAGGTGTGATGCCGCAGACGAAATTCGTTCTGGGCAAGGCTTTGGCGCAGGGCTTGCGCCCGATTGTCGTGGTCAACAAGATCGACCGCCCCGACAGACGCCCCTCTGAAGTGCTGGACGAGGTTTTTGACCTGTTCGTGGCGCTGGATGCGAATGACAAACAGCTTGATTTCCCGATCCTGTATGCTGCCGGACGTGACGGCTGGGCCGCGCGTGAACTGGAAGACCCGCATGAAAGCCTTGCGCCGCTGATGGAAACCGTTATTTCCCATGTACCGCCGCCGCAGGTTGATCTGGATAAGCCTTTTGCGATGCTGGCGACTTTGCTGGATTCCGACCCGTATCTGGGACGCTGCCTGACAGGCCGCGTGGAAAGCGGTAAGGCACGCATCAATTCACCGGTGAAAGTCATTAATCTTGAAAATAAAACCATCGAAACAGGCCGTTTGACGAAACTGCTGAAATTCGAAGGCACGAACCGCGTTCCCGTTGAAACGGTCGAGGCGGGGGATATTATCTGTATCGCAGGGCTGGTCGAAGCCTCGGTTGCCGATACGATCTGTGATGCTGCCTGTAATGAAGCATTGCGGGCAACGCCGGTTGACCCGCCGACCATGGCGGTGACGATTTCGGTCAATACCTCGCCGCTGGCGGGAACCGAAGGCAAGAAAGTCACTTCGACGCTGCTGCGCTCACGGCTGAAAGCCGAGGCGGAGACCAATGTCGCCATTACCTTTAAGGAAAGCGGCGACCGTGACTCTTTTGAAGTCGGCGGCCGCGGTGAATTGCAGCTGGGCGTTTTGATTGAAACCATGCGTCGCGAAGGCTTTGAATTATCCGTATCGCGCCCGCGTGTGCTGTATCAGGAAGATGAAAACGGCAAACGTCTGGAGCCGATGGAAGAAGTCATCATTGATGTGGATGATGAATATGCCGGTACGGTGATTGATAAAATGACGGCACGTAAGGCACAGATGCAGGATATGCGTCCATCGGGCGGCGGAAAGACACGGGTTGTGTTCCATGCACCGTCACGCGGCTTGATCGGCTATCAGAGCCAGTTTCTGACCGATACGCGCGGCACGGGGGTGATGAACCGCTTGTTCCACAGCTATGTTCCTTATGCGGGTGATATTCCGCAGCGCCGTAACGGTGCGCTGATTGCGACGGAAGGCGGGAAAGCGGTGGCCTATGCGATCTTTAACCTGCAGGAGCGCGGCATCATGTTTATCGATCCGCAAACCCAGATTTATCAGGGCATGGTGGTTGGTGAGCATAACCGCGACAATGATCTTGAAATCAACCTGCTGAAGGGGAAGAAGCTGACGAATATGCGCGCCTCCGGCTCTGACGAGGCTGTGGTGCTTGTACCGCCGCGCCGTATGAGCCTTGAGGAAATGATGTCCTATATCAATGATGATGAATTGGTTGAAGTGACACCGAAATCGCTGCGTCTGCGCAAGAAATTCCTGTGCCCGCATGAGCGCAAAAAGGCGGGCCGTACCGCCGAAACGGCTTAAGCAGGCGACATCTGCGAAATAAAGATTGCTTTTTATGTTTAATATTTATTAGACTGATTTATCTTGAGCTGATTATGAGGAGGCGCGCGTGAAAGATCACCGCCGGGAAAGCGCGGATAACAGCCGCGACAAATATGTCATCATCTTTTTTCACGGTTACGGCAGCGGCGGCGCACAGATGCTGGACCATGTCGGCAATAAACTGATGCCGCAGGCTCCCGGTGCCGTGCTGCGCTGTCCCGAAGGGCCGGAAAAACTGGCGGAATTTGACGGCGCGAGTTATCACAGCTGGTTCGATATTCAGGATATTCTCGATGCGCCTTCGGTTGATGCGGTTGCGCCGCGCGCGGCGGCTGCGGCGGAAGAGGTCAATAAATATATCGACGAGGTTCTCAAAGAAGAAGGCATTGATGAAAGCCGCCTGATTATCGCAGGCTTCTCACAAGGTGCGACCATGGCTTTTTACGCGGCATTGATGCGCGACAAGCCCGTGGCGGGTGTTTACAGCCTGTCGGGCGGTGCATTGCGCCAGATTGACGAGATTAAATCAAAACCGCCTGTGGCGCTGCTGGCGGGCGAGTATGAGCAGGGGGATTACTCCGGCATGCCGCAAGCCAAGGACACGCATGAATATCTCGACAGGCTCGGCTTCCGCACCGATTTTGCCATGCTGCACGGGCAGGGGCATGATATTTCCGATAAAGCCGTCGAATTACTGGCCAATCTGGCGGAAATTCTGATCCCCGCAAAAGCGCCCGCCAATGACGCGGCAAAGCCGAAACCGCCAGTCAGAAAACCGCCGCAGCGTTTCAATCCTTAAAAGAAAAACGGCTCCGGATTGCTCCAGAGCCGCTTTTTGGTGTTCACGTTCTTTCTTTATTTTGCGTCTTTCGGCAGGGGAGAGAGTCCGTTAGAAAGACATAAAGAAACCGCCGTTCACACCCAAATTTGTGCCGGAAATATAGCTGGCGCGTTCTTCACACAGCATGGACACGGCGAAAGCAACTTCCTCCGGTTCCGCCATGCGGCCGATGGGAATATGGGCCACAATCTGGTCCAGAATTTCCTGCGGCATGACTTTCGTCATTTCCGTCGCGACATAACCCGGCGATACGGTATTCACCGTAATATTTTTGCGCGCAACCTCCTGCGCAAGCGCCATGGTAAAGCCGTGAACGCCGGCCTTGGCTGCGGAATAGTTGGTTTGTCCGAATTGTCCCTTTTGCCCGTTAACCGAGGAGATATTGACGATGCGACCGAAGTTTTTGTCGTCCATATCTTCGATAAACTGGCGGGTGACGTTGAACAGACCGTTGAGGTCGATATCAATGACCTCGTTCCACATTTCTTCCGTCATTCTTTTAAAGGTTTTATCCCGCGTAACGCCGGCGCAATTGACCAATGTGTCAATATGCCCGATTTCGCTTTTGACCTTTGCCGCCATGTCTTCACATGACTTGTAGGAAGCAACATCGCCTGCAGCGATAAAGACGTCTTTTGCGCCGTTATCTTTTTGTTTGGCAAGCCATTTTTCCGCTTCTTCCTGCAAAAAAGGCGGGTAATTGGCGACAACACGATAGCCGTTTTTGAGGAAATCCTCGCAAAGTGCTGATCCGATGCCGCCAATTCCACCCGTAATTAACGCTGTTCTTTGTGTCATTTTATTTTCTTTTATTCGTTATTTAACACTTATTATAACGCTATTTTCTATAACAGCGCCGTCGCAATTTAAGCTGATTTTTTTGCAGCCGTTGCGTTCAGGTCACCTGCAGCTTTGCAAGATTTTTCGTACAGGTCGCTGTAAGCTTTGCGTGCTTCGCCCAGAATGTCTGCGCAAGAGCGGTAGCTTTTCAGGACTTGCTTGCTGCATTCCTGCGAGGCTGCCGTCTGGTTTGCGATTACTTCCTGAACGTCTTTGGCTTTGCTGAATGTGTCAGCGTTTTTCGCTGTCAGTTCAACAATGTTGTTCGCCAGATCAGACTGTTCTTTGATCAGTTTTTCGCTGAGCGCGAGGTTGAGTTCAGCCAGTTTTTTCGCAGCTTCGAAGGTTTGCTGGTTCCAGTCTGCCCATGCTTCAAATACGTCTTTAGGTGTTGTCATCGTATTGACTCCTTGGTTATAGGTTAGTGATTCGTTTAAATATGCAATGTTGCACCGCAACAATTGCTGCACTGCAACATTAACAATAAAACGGCGTTAATGTCAAGCATTATCGCCGTTTTATTTAAAAAAATATTGCACTGCACCAAATGGCGCGGACCGCCTATTGATCGGTGTTTTCGTCCGTTTCCGGCACGCGGTAGGGAAAGCCTTTGGTTTTGAAGAAGTTGTCCTGCATCTCCTTCCAGAATTCAAGATTCTGCTGGGTCATTTTGGTAAAGGCGGACATCGGATGCGCGCCCATGAACTGACCAACCTGTTCCTGCCAGTTTTTATGCTGTTCGCTGAAAATCTGCAAATTGCGATCCATATAATCGGAGAACATGTTACGGGTTGATCCGTCATAAAAGCGGATCATCTTCATCAGCATATCGGTGGTGAAAACGGTATGTTCGCTGTTTTCCTGTTCCGTGATGATCTGGATCAGGATATTGCGGGTGATGTCTTCCTCGGTATTGGTGTCCACGACTTTGAACGGTGTACCAAGACGGATAATCTCGCGCACATCCGACAGCGTGATATACTGGCTGGTCGCCGTATCGTAAAGACGGCGGTTCGGATATTTTTTGATAATCCGGATATTTTCGTCTTTTGCGCTTTTTGCGGTTTTGTCGTCTTTCTTACCGGCTTTTGTCGTTTTGCTTGCCACGGTTTTATCCCCCTGTCGTTATCCGTTATTCCATGTAATGGCCGCCATTCGCTGTGATATTGGCTCCGGTGATAAAGCTTGCGCCTTCCGAAACCAGAAATCCGACGATATGGGCGATTTCCTCCGGCTTGCCGAAGCGGCCGAGAGGGATTTGCGCAATAATGCTGTTGCGGACCTCCTCGGGAACGGCCATCACCATTTCGGTGGCAATATAGCCCGGAGAAATCGTATTGACGGTAATGCCCTTGCGCGCAACTTCCTGCGCCAGCGCTTTTGTAAAGCCGTGCATGCCGGCCTTAGCGGCGGAGTAGTTGGACTGACCGAACTGGCCTTTCTGGCCGTTGATCGAAGAGATATTGATAATGCGGCCATACCCTTTTTCCAGCATCGTATCGATAATCGGGCGTGTGACGTTGAAAACGCTGTCCAGATCGCAGCTGATGACATCGCGCCATTGGTCATGGGTCATTTTGCGGAAAGTGGAATCGCGCGTGATGCCGGCATTATTTACCAGCACGGCAACGGGGCCGAGATCATTTGTGATATCATCCACCAGTTTTTTGCAGTCATCGAAATCCGCGACATCGCATTGATAGATCGCAACGTCACAGCCTTTATCCTGCATGGATTTTTGCCATGCTTTGGCTTTGGCTTCATTGCGGTAGGTTGTCGCGACTTTATAGCCGTGAGCGGCCAGTGTTTCACAGATAGCGGTTCCGATGCCGCCGGTGCCGCCGGTGACAAGGGCGACCTGATTTGCTGCGTCCGCCTTTGGGTTATCTGAATTTTGTTCCAACGCTTGTCCCATTTCGTTGTTACTCCCCGGTGGTAATTAAAATAAATAAAAAATTCCGTCTTCTTCGGAAAAGGACATATGCCCGTTTCCCTGTCAAGCAGTATTTAGCAATTTTCAGGAAAAAAAAGCAAGTGAAAATAAAAATGCTTACCCGCTGCGAAGTTACGGAATCCGCGGGTAAATAAAGATGTTGCAGCGCACAAGAATATAGTGTAGGAACAATAGCACATAGTATTTGAATGCTTTACCAAGGGGTAGCTTTATGACAGCGGAAAATATCTTTACCAATAATGAATGGTTTGAGGCGCAAAGGAAATTCTGGGACGGCTGGATGAAAGTCGCCAGCGAAGGTGCCGCAAAACCCGAATCAGCCGCAGGTACCGGCACGAATGATGATGCCTTATGGCAGCAATTCTACCCCTGGACGAGCTTTCCGCAACAAAATACCCCGCCTGCTGCGCAGGATATTCTGCAAAAAATGCTCGCCGCGCAGGAACAGTATTTCAACATGATCCAGCATTTCTCCGGCGCATCCGCCGATGGTATGAATCTGTCGAAACTGGCGACGGACTGGGTCAATTACATGAGCAGCAGCTATAATAATGCACAACAGCACTCTGTTGGCAGCCACGGCGCATTGTGGGATTTATTTCAAGATACATGGGCGCGGACGGCATCTTCCCTGTCGCCGTTTCCGGGTGATTTCTTCCGCGGTGTACGCCCTGAAGGGGTCACGCGCGGTCCGGGCGATATCCACGGACATCTTAGCCAGTTTCTGGCAACGCCGTCCGTTGGTTACAGCCGCGAGACGCAAGGCCAGTATCAGAAGCTTTCAAGCCTGTGGCTGGATTATCAGCAAAGCATGTATGCCTATGGTGCAGAGATTGCAAAGGTCAATCAGGAAGCGCTGAAACTGTTCCAGAAGAAAGTCACGGAACTCTCCCAGATCGGCACGGTCAAAGACGGTGCGGATGCGGTAAAGAAAACCGCGAAAAAGGCTTTGACCAGTGTGAAAGACATCTATGACCTGTGGGTCGATGCCTGCGAAGAGGTTTATGCCGAATTCGCGATGTCGGATGAATACACCACGTTGTACGGTAATCTGGTCAATGCGCTGATGGCGCTGAAAAAACAGATGGCGGTTGTGTCGGATGAAGTGTTCGAGGCGATGAATATGCCGACACATAAAGAAGTCAATACATTGCACCAGCGTGTCCATGAGGCGCGCCGCGAGCATCGCCGCATGCAGGACAAGCTGGAAGATCTGGAAGACCTGCGCAGCGAACTGGGGGCTTTGAAAGAACTGAAAGCCGCTGTGAAAGAGGTAGACGCTCTGCGCAAGGAAGTCGGCGCATTGAAAAACGAAATCAAGGCGCTGAAAACGCCTGTCAAAACAGACACGACTGGGAAAAAGGGGAAATAAGCCATGATGTCATCGCAATTCCGTCCCGAACAGATCGCGGATGAAATTATCCGCTTTAACAGCAAACTTGCTGTCGGGCTTAAAAATCTGATGGATCTTGAAGAAATTCCGACGGGTGTGACCGAAAAAGAAGCGGTCTATGCCGAAGATAAGCTGATCCTTTATCACTTCAAGCCGCATGTAAAGGCGAAGAAGGTTAACAAGACACCGGTTCTGATTGTCTATGCGCTGGTCAACCGTCCGTACATGACAGATTTGAACGAAAAAATCTCTTTCGTGCGCGGTTTGATCGAAAGCGGACAGGAAGTCTATCTGATTGACTGGGGTTATCCCGACCGTGCCGATAAATTCACGACGATGGATGATTACATCAACGGTTATATTGACCGCTGCGTTAATACGCTGCGCCGTCGCCATAAAGTAGACAATGTCAATATTCTCGGCATCTGTCAGGGCGGGGCATTCAGCCTTTGCTACGCATCGCTGCATCCTGAAAAGGTCAAGAACCTGATTACGATGGTTACACCGGTTGATTATCACACCAAGGAAAACATGCTGAGCAAATGGATTCAGAAAGTTGATGTCGATCTGCTTGTCGATACGCTGGGTAATATTCCGGGTGATTATCTGAACTGGACCTTTCTGACGCTGAAACCCTACCGTTTGATGGCGCAGAAATATGTCGATATGGTCAACATCCTTGATAATCCGCAATATCTGAACAATTTCATGCGGATGGAAAAATGGATTTATGACAGCCCCGATCAGGCAGGCGAAGCTTATCGCCAGTTTATCAAAGATTTTTACCAGCAGAACCTGCTGATTAAAGGCAAGGTTGAAATCGGCGGGAAGACGGTTGATCTGAAAAACGTCAAAATGCCGGTTCTGAACATCTTTGCCGAGGACGACCATCTGGTACCGCCCAGCGCGTCGAAACCGCTTGGCAAATATGTCGGCACCAAAGATTATACCGAGCTGTCCTTCAAAGGCGGTCATATCGGTATTTATGTCAGCAGCGCCGCACGCAGTCTTGTTCCGCCTTCGGTCGGTGACTGGCTGAATAAGCGCGCCTGATTTTGGATTTTACGACTTTCTCATGCAGCAAGCCGCGCCGTTAAAAGCGCGGCTTGCGATTTTCTGCCGTCTCGCGTAGCATGAAAGGTAAGAAGCGGTATGACGGGAGACAAGCCGTGCGACAGAAGAATTCCATGAAATTGAAGACCGTTGTTACGGGTATCTGCCTGATGCTGGCAGGCTGTGCTGTAGATCAAGCGCCGCCGCCCGCATTGACGGCAGAAGTGCAGCCTGCCGCGCCGAAAACATCCATGCAGGCTTTGCGTGACTGGGCGCCTGCCGCCGGATTGCAGACCGAAGAACTGTTCGCAGAAGCGGGAGGCAGTAAGAGCGCACGCTTGAAGAGACTGGAAGAAGCGGCGCAGCAAAACCGTACAGATGCTGATACTTTGGCGCTGGCGGTGACCAATTTGTCGGGCGGGCAGCATGATCTGCGCAGTCGCGTTGAACATCTGGAAAAACTGACAAGCGGGCTGGAGGCGCAGCAACAGGCCGAACAGGCTGCGGCGGCAGAGGCGGCAAAATATGCCGCGCTGGTGTCCGCTTTCAATATTCAGGAACGTCCGGCATCTACGCAGATTGTTCTGGATTTGACGGGTAAGAGCAATGCTGCGGCGGAATTGTCAAAAGACGGAAAAATGCTGAATATCAAACTGCCGGCGACCGGCTGGACCGCGCCGCGCGACTGGGCACCGGAATTCTCACCCTTGATTGCGTCTTATAAGGCTTTATCTGCGGGAGACGGGCAGGCTGTGAATGTAGCACTGAATTTTCCGGCGAAAATTCTAAAGCAGGAATTGTTGCCGCCATCGGACGGGTCGGGCTGGAGATTTTTAGTTAATTTACAAAGCGCTAAAGTGCATTTCTTAAAAATGAAATAAGCTTGCCCGCATGTCTTAAGGGTGCATCGCCGCTGTGATGCGGGTGGTGTAATGGTGACGGTTTTCTTGGAAACTTGGTGGGTAGGACGCGCCGGGGAACGGATCAACGGGTTTGATAAGCTCTGTGACATGTTCAGGCCGTGCTTTGCGCTTGAGTGCATTGGTCAGGGCATAAATCGCCATTTTTGAGAATTCATTCTGTTTGTCTTCATAGGTGACGTAATGCGGTAGCTCGTGATGGCTGCGCAGCAGCATCCAGCGCGGATAGAATGTTTTGATCTTTTCCTGCGACCAGTTGCCGTTCTTTTCACGTTTCCATTCATGCATATCTGCCGGAACGGGGGCGCTGACATGCAGGCTGGTTTTTGAAAGCGGTTTGACCTTCAGCTTTTTGGCGTGGAAATTGAAAATTTTTGTCAGCGGTTTGGTAAAGGTCAGGACGTCCTTGCCGCGGATGATATGGTCGTTATCCGCCGCCAGATACAGTGTTGTAAAACGGTCGGTTTCCTTTTTCGGCTGCGAAATGCTGCCCGCACTGATCAACACAACCTCATGCAGCAGTTCTTTAGCGGCTTTTTCGTCATAGCCGATCGCCGTCATGCCCTGTAGTGTTGCGTTATAGACTTCCTGCACAAAGGCGCTGCCCGAGCTGTAGCCGAACAGAGTCAGGTTTTTCAGATTGGCTTTCACCTGTTCCGCGGGCAGGGGGGTGCCGCCGGTGATGCGGAATTTTTTATCACAGCTGACATCTTTGCCCAGCAACGGCATCAAAATATGTGCGGCGGCTTTGCGCGCGCCTTTGGAGGCAAAGCTTTGCGGGCGCAAATGATAGGCGACGACATTAAACATGTCTTTTAAGCCTTTGTATGACCATGAAAAAATATTGACAGGTTTTTCCGTGCGGCCTTCCATGCCAAGCATTTCTTCGATGCGTTTGATTGCGCCGGCGATATGGCGTTTATGCCGGTTGATGGTGGTGCAGCCGGAGAAGAACACGACACTCGGGGAATTGATGCGCAGGCTGTCCAGCGCGATTTCGGAAAGATCGCTTTGTCGTGTGTTGGGATTATATTGCCGTTGCCACAATTTGGCCATGGGAGACTCGCTCAAAATCACTCTAATATTTGCGATATGAGTTATACATATTTTGAACGGAAAGGCAAGCCGGATTTGTACGGGTGTTATCCACATCCGGTGAGAATAATCAGGATTTGCGGATCAGCTTGCTAAGCGTTCCGGCGCTGCGGCTGCCGGGGAAAATAACATTTTCGATGGTGGAAAGCGGGATGCCGAGATGGTCACGCAAAACGGATTTGAACAAGGCGCGCATATCGGTGGTCGGCATCAGGTCGCGGTTTTGGTAAAGGCTGTTTTTATCCAGCCCTTTCCAGTCGGCGTAAATCTGCCCGCCATTGACCGCACCGCCCATCAGGAAAGCGGCGCTTGCCGTGCCGTGATCGGTGCCGCCGGTGCCGTTTTCATGCACCGTCCGCCCGAATTCCGTTACGACCAGTACGGCGGTTTTATCCCATATCGGCGCAAGATTTTTTGTAAAGGCTTCAACGCCTTGCGCAAAACCTTTCAGGTTATTGGCAAGGCTGCCGCCGGATGTGCCCTGCCGCGCATGGCTGTCCCAGCCGCCGACATCCACCGTGGCAATCCGTGCGCCGTTTTTATCCTGCAACAGTTTTGACGCAGCGGCGGCAAGCACACCTGCCGCATTGCCGCGATTGATGTTTTTCATGCGTTGCTTTTGCTCGCCGGAAAGTGCTTCATCGGCAATTTCGTGGATAGCGAGGCCTTGTGCCAGCGCATTGTGGAACAGTGCATCATTATCATAGATGCGTTCCAGCTGATCCAGCAGCGCGGAATCCGGCATTTTGCTGCGCGAGGGCGCCCATGATGCCACGGGTTGTTTGCCGTAAAGGATCAGCGGTACATTTTGGCCGATGGCAAGACCTTTAACGCGGTCGGCGCGCTCATCGGGAAAGCTGGCCAGTGTGCGGTTCAGCCAGCCGCTATCTGCGCCGTTCGGGCGGTCAGTGCCGTTTTCCAGCAAATTCTGCCCGTCAAAATGTGATCTTTCGCGATAGGGGCTGGCAATGCCGTGAAAGACTGTGAGCTCCTTCTTTTTGTACAGCGCATGCAGTGGTGCAAGTGCGGGATGCAGGGCGAAAAAACCGTCCAGCGGCAGGCCGTCCGTCAAGGCCAGTTTACCGCGTGCGGCGGCATAATCTTTATCACCCAGCGGCGGCACGGCGGCAAGCCCGTCCATTCCGCCGCGCAACAATACGACAATCAGCCGCTTATCCGTTGGCAGTGCGGCGGTTGCCAAGCCGGGGAAGGCAGTCAGTGTCGCGGCACCGGCAAGTCCGGTTGCGGCAGTGTACAGAAATTTACGGCGGTCCATGATGGTCATCGCTTATCTCCTCTGGAATTCCGGGCTGGCGAGAAGCAATGTCAGCGCATCATTTTTGCTGGGTGCGCGGGTGATCGCGAAACGGGTTTCGGGGGAAGCGGCCTCGCCGAGTAAAAGCGCCATCAGTGTCTCGATATCCGTACCGCGCTGCATTTTGGCGGCGACAAGGCGGCACCAGTCTATGCGGCGGATCATTGCCTCGGGGCTGATCCAGTGTTCCGCGCGCTCCGGCCATCCGGCAGGCGAGGGCGCGGAAAAGGGGACATGTCCCAGATGTTTCAATGTTGCGGCAATCAGCGCCGGTTTTAGTTTCACATCGCCGCCAAAGCCGCGCATTGTGGCGATGACCAGCTCATGCGGGGTTTTGACTTTGGATGCGGGCAGCTTCCATGCATCGGGCAGGGCGATCAGCGCTTTGGTCAGGGCGGTCAAATCGCCGCCGCTGCGCTTATAGGCGCTTTCCAGTTTTTTGACGGCACTGTCCGGCGGGTTATCGCTGATAAAATGCTGCGCCATTTTGCGGGCAAGAAAACGCGCCGTGGAAGGGTGGGCGCAAATATCCAAAACGGCCTGCCGTACTTCGTTTTCGCCGCTTTCCGGATAGGTTTTGCCCAGCAGGGTTTTTGATCCCGGCTCATGCATCAGTTTAACGAAATGAAATGCGCCGACATCTTTGCCTTGCAGGCCTTTCATGATATTGACCGTCCAGCCTGTCAGCATTTTGGCCATTTCCTGCACGTCCTGCTGGCTATAGCCGCCGTCAACGCCCAGCGTGTGCAGTTCCAGCAATTCACGGGCAAGATTTTCGTTCAGGCCCTTCTTTCCGCGCTTTCCGGCGGGAGAATGCGGGCCGATGGAGCGGACATTATCCAGATAAAGCAGCATGGCCGGATGGCGCAGCACCGCAAAGACGAGGCCGGAAAATTTTCCGAAAATATGCGGGCGGATGGCTTCACGTTCATAGGCGCCGACCAGCCCGATGACTTCTTTGCGCGTGGTGGAAACGGTGAAATGATTGCTCCAGAAATGGACAAGGCGCTCAATAAACGGTGTCTCCGTTGTTGCGGCATAATTCAGCCGCGTGGTGATCTCGCCCGTTAGATCCGTCACCAGAGTCTTCAGCATCGCTTTGACGGCTTTCTGGCTTTCTTCCGGATCGGCCCCTTTTTTCTTTTTGGCGTCGCGTAGCTGTTTCAATTTCCCCAGTGCGTTTTCTGCGATATAGGCGGTTGTCGGCAAATCCTGAAAAGCGGCGGGGGCGGGATTGAAATTCTGCATCTGCGCCAGCAGCCAGTTTTGCGGGCTGGCGCCGATGCGGGCGGCATCGCTTTCATTCGGCCCGAGGCCGAAGCGGTGCATGGCGATATAGGCGCTGTTTGAGATCATTTTTCCGTCCGCATTTTGTTCCGTTAAGAGTTATACGTCCGCGAACGTCAGAATCCTGCGAAAAAAAATCCCTGTTTGCCGTTTTTACTTTTCCGGAGCGGCAAAATTCTTCGGCAGATCAAGCCAGCAATGGTAATAATCCTTCTGCAGGGTATTCATCGACATGGCATGATGAGTCGGTGCCATAATGAAGCGGCTTTCGAACATGAAGGCCAATGTGTCCGCCATATAATCCGGTTTCAGCTCAACTTCGCTGGCGGCTTTGAAGGCATTGGCATCGGGGCCGTGCGCGGACATGCAGTTATGCAGGCTGGCGCCGCCGGGAAGGAAGCCTTTATTGTCTTTGCCGCCCTTGGCGTCATATTCGCCTTTGATCAGTCCCATAAATTCGCTCATCACATTGCGGTGATAATAGGGCGGACGGAAAGTGTGATCCGCAACATTCCAGCGCTGCGGGAAGATCACGAAATCAATATTGGCAAGACCGCGGCGTTCGGAGGGCGAGGTCAGCACTGTGAAAATCGACGGATCGCAATGGTCGTAACTGACCGTGTTAATGGCCATAAATTTTGACAGATCATATTTGTAAGGTGCGTAATTGCCGTGCCATGCTACGACATCCAGCGGGGAATGACGCGTATAGGCGCTCCACAGATTGCCGCCGAATTTTGTGATCAACTCAAATTCGCCTTCGATATCTTCATAGGCGGCAACGGGGGTTTCAAAATCGCGGGGATTGGCCAGACCGTTTGCACCGATCGGCCCCAGATCGGGCAGAATAAAGGGCGCGCCGTAATTCTCGCAGATATAGCCGCGTGAGGTTTTATCGGGCAGATCAACGGTGAATTTGATGCCGCGCGGAATGACGGCAAGCTCACCCGTTTCAATACCCAAAACGCCCATTTCCGTGCGCAGGGTCAAGCCGCCTTCCTGCGGCAGGACCAGCATCTCACCGTCGGAATTGTAGAAATAGCGCTTTTTCATCGGGCGGTTGGCGATATAGATATGTGCCGCAAGTCCGGCCCATGAGAAACTGTCGCCGCCGCCTGCCATGGTGATGATGCCGTCGATAAAATCGGTGCCGACCGTCGGGATTTTCGCGGGAGACCAGCGCAGCTGGTTCGGTGTGACATCCTCTGTATTAAAAGGGGTGCTGCCCCATGTCATACGGGACGGATCCATCGGTACAAAGGGGCGGTGCATGACGGAGGGACGGATGCGGTACAGCCAGCTGCGTTGGTTTTCTGCGCGCGGCATTGTAAAGGCGCTGCCGCTGAGCTGTTCGGCATAAAGCCCGAAAGGCGGTTTTTGCGGAGAATTCTGTCCTTCGGGCAAAGCGCCTTTTTCAGCCTCTGTCGCAAATTCGTTTCCGAAGCCCGTCATATATTCCAGTGTCATGAATCTCTCTCCCGCATAAGAAATGAATAAGCAAAATTATAAGCATTTGCCGTAGCAAGTAAAGCGGGGAGGCTGAGGCCTCGCGGATTTTCAATTTATCCTGCCCCTTTGTCAAATAATTAAGTTAGGGGGCGCTAAATACACACTTATCTTCTTTAGAAGAAGTCAAAATAAGGGTGGCAAATCCAGGAGACAGAAGCTCAGACCATCCTCCAAGCCAAGGAATATCGAAAACAAGCCTGTAAATATTTTCTCTAAGTTGTATGAAGGCATTAAATGAAGCTGCCTCGCGATATTGAGTACGCTCATCATTCAGTAGTTCCAGCCTAGAGAAAATAAACGGCTGCCCGACCAAGGTGGTACAATCATTTGAATTGAAAATGGCACCTGATGCGTAGCCACCACCATATCCTTTATTAAAGGGCTGGCATATTTGCTTAACTTCTTTACCGCACTCCAAACGTCCACCTTCCGCAAAAAAGCCCCAGATGTTCTGTCCTAGAAATTCTGACAAATCGTAATATTCTCTATTATAAAGAGATGTTGCTCTTTGAAAATGATCCGCGTCTTGTGCGCTGCCGTGAATATAATATGTGTCTATACGATTAACACAGCGTGGGAACGCAATATTTTCCTTATCATTTTTTATAGGGAATGAGTATTGCGGTTTAAGAATCTTATATTCTTTATCTTTCAAGTCTTGCAGTAAATCATCGCAGATTTTTTTTGATTGGGTACTGGAACGTTCGTAAAACGCCAAATCTTTGATGTTAATAAAAAAATCAAGTCTCGCAACGCGTTCCGCATATGTCAGCATTGTGAAAGGCCACGCATATGAGGGGGGATCCATAGGTGTTACACCTAATTCGCTTGTCGCGTAGGCGATACTACTCGATGCACCAAGAATACATGCAACAAATATCGTAATGGTCGTAGACTTAATTTTTTTTATAAGATTAAAAGCGGCAGAGAGCGACAAAAGAGGCCAAGTATACTGAAATTTCATCCGGTTCATCTCCACTCGTTCCTTAATTTCAAAATCTAGGCAAAGGGGGCAGAGTAGATTGAAATCCTCATCCCGTGCCATCCTTCCTAGTTAAAACTAAAATAACGGCTTTCATTCTAAAGCCCTTTATCACGAAATAAAGCAAAAACAACTCTCTGGGAAAACGAATGCCGCGAGAGCGTATGGAAGAACGGCTGTGCGGAAAATTAACGCTTGAAAATATTGCCGCGGGGGCGGTTGTTGCGGTTTACGGCGGCGCGCGGGGCGTTGTCGGGTTCGCGGTCAAAGGAGGTATTGCGGGTAATCTCGCGGATGCCTGCGATATTTTGCAGTTCTTCGGCAAGGCGTTCGCTGCATTCGACATAGATCACCGGCGCGCCGGGAATGATATTGATGTCTTTCAATTCGCTTTCAAAGCCGAAATTGCGGGCAGTACGGCGGATGTCATCGCGGACTTCCTTGGCATGGTTCAGCTCCGCATGCGGGGCTTTGCCGGGCGTTTTGTAATCATCGGGGCGGGAGCCCTGATGCAGGACGACGATGTAATGTTTGATATCCGCTGTCATTCTTCATTCTTTCATGGAGTATATGCCGCATATTTATAGAAAAAATATGGTTTCAGGTCAATCCTGATATTGCATAATAGGTGCAAGGCGCGCTATAGTGACGGCGATTGTCAGGACATTTTTTTTAAGAGGGTAATTTAAGCTTATGCTGGACATCAAATACATTATCGAGAACCGCGAGGAAGTCGAACGCAGCATTGAACTGCGTCATTTCAAAACCGATCTGGATGCGGTGATTGACGCCTATGACCGTTTCCGCAGTGTCAAACAGGCGCTGGAGGAAAAACAGGCCGAG
Source organism: Pseudomonadota bacterium (assembly GCA_013285465.1). NCBI lineage: Bacteria > Pseudomonadati > Pseudomonadota > Pseudomonadota bacterium. The sequence goes on along the minus strand of CP053449.1, from coordinate 1,542,972 downwards.
GCCAATACGGTCGCAAAAACCATCAGCACGGCCGACCCGTCTGAGCGTCCGGCGCTGATCGAACGCGGCAGCGCGCTGAAGGCCGAGACCTCGAAACTCGGGGAGGAAATGGCGGCGCATGAGGCGGAATGGAAAGAGCTGATGCTGACCGTGCCCAATACGCTGCCCGGCGATACGCCTGAAGGCAAAGACGATACGGCGAATGAAACCGTCAAAACCTTTCTGGAGCCGCCGCGCGTCAATTTCAAACAGAAAGACCATATCGAGCTCGGAAAATCTCTGGATTTGATCGATTTCGAAGGCGGCGCGAAAGTTGCCGGTGCGAAATTCTATTTCCTGAAAAACGAAGCGGTCATGCTGGAAATGGCGTTGCAGCATTTTGCCTTCAAAAAGGCGATTGAACACGGATTTATTCCGCTGCAAACACCCGATCTGGCGCGTAACGAGGTTTTGCAGGGCGCAGGCTTTGCGCCGCGCGGCAATGAAAGCAATACCTACCGTATCGAAGATCAGGATTTAAGTCTGGTCGCGACGGCGGAAATCCCTGTCGGCGGTTTGCATGCGGGTGAAATCCTGCCGGAGGAAATGTTGCCGCTGCGCTATGTCGCGTGGAGCCATTGTTTCCGTACCGAAGCGGGCGCGGCAGGACAAGCCAGTAAAGGGCTGTATCGCGTACACCAGTTCAGCAAAGTTGAGCTTTACGCTTTCACAACGCCGGAGCAAAGTGCCGCCGTGCATGAAGAATTGCTGGCGCTGGAGGAAAGCATTTATCAGGAGTTGCAAATTCCCTACCGCGTTGTACGCATTTGCGCAGGAGATCTGGGTGCGCCGGCATGGAAGAAATACGATATCGAAGCATGGATGCCGGGCAAAGGTGAAAACGGAGAATATGGCGAGATTACGTCGGCCAGTAACTGCACCGATTTTCAGGCGCGCCGTCTGAATGTCCGCTATAAAGACAAGGCAACAGGCCAGAACCGTTTTGTTCATACGCTGAACGGCACTGCGATTGCGATGAGCCGCACGCCGATCGCCATTCTGGAGAATTTCCAGACCGAGCGCGGCACGGTGATTGTTCCCGAAGTCTTGCGTCCGGTGATGGGTGTTGATGAAATCATGCCGAAAACCGCCCGTGATGACGAAGATGCCAAACAGGCAACCGCCTAAACAGAAAAGGCAACCGTGATGAGCAATATTCCCGCGCAAAGAGATGAACGCATTGAATGGCTGAAAAAGCCGGAAAACCGCGACCCGCTATCGCGACGCGGCGCGGGGTCAATCTATTGGCGCGGTGATCTGTCCGATGTTGATAGTGTCGAGATTATTGTCAGCACACGCAGCGGCAATGTCGGTGCAGGGTTGGCGCATTTCGGCGGACTGGGCGAGGATGAAGATATCATCCCCGGCGATGATCTGAAAACAGGGATCCGTAATGCCCTGCGTGAAGGGCAGGAGGAAATGGAAGAGCTTCTCGGCTATCAGCCGGATTTGAAAGAGGAGCGTTACACATTTCTGTATGCGGCAAAAGACGATAAATTTCTGATTAATAACGGCAAGGGCTTTGCTGTGGATGCGCGTCTACATGCCTATGAGGCCGAACCGGAATTGTGGGAGGCGTTGTTCCCGGGTAATGCCAAAATTTCGCATCGTGATGAAAATCATAACGGTTATCAGGAAACCGATCAGGCCGAGGTACTGACCTTCAAAGAAGCGTTGACCCGCCAAGAGGATTACCACTATCCGCATGAATATTTTGCGTTGTGGGTGATGGCCGCAAAAGAAATGAAAGCCGATCTTGACGCGCTGGCGGAAGAGGCGAACGCAAAGATGGGCGGTGCCCGCGTTGATTTCACGAAACTGGCGGATGAGATGTTTATCAGCCTTGCCGAGCTGGAAACGCATCTGGGTGAGGGCTATCAGGGCGTGCTGCAAAAATATGAATCACGACATCAGGAAAGCCCCGCGCGGCGGACACATCCGGGCGCATCGGGACGGAAACAAGGGCTGTAAAATAGCGCTTGACGCAGGCTGCGCAAGATTTTAGCATCATTAACAAGGTTATGATTATCAAGTGACCGGTACTTTCGTCCGATCGATTTCGCTTCGTGACTGTTCCGGCCTTGTCTGGCCGAGAATCCGCCGCATTGCGGCAAATACGACGAAACGTGACGTGAAAGGAACTTGAAGATGGCTACCGGTACAGTCAAATGGTTTAATCCAGCAAAAGGCTATGGCTTTATTACACCCGAAGACGGCGGCAAAGATGTGTTTGTACATATCAGCGCGGTTAAGGACGCGGGCCTTGAGGAGCTTCAAGAAGGCCAGGCAATCTCCTACGAGATTGAAGAGCGCAACGGACGCTCATGTGCGGCAGAGCTGCGTCCTGCGGACGCGGCATAAGCCTGACGCCATCCATATCTTAAGAAAGCGCCTTGCCGTTTATACGCAAGGCGTTTTTTTATGTCTTGTTTTTTGACAACTGCCGCCAAAACTGATAATTTGACGCCATAAAAAAACGGCGGAGAGCAGTCAATGCGCATCTTGTCTTCCATCAAAGAGAAACTGGGTATTACCGGCAAGAAAGAGGCCGGTAAAAGAATCTTCTGGGTCTGGATTACCTATCAGGCTGTGAAGGGGACGCTGACGGTTTCTTTTATCTGGGGGCCGCTGGCTTATTACTATTTCTTTGGTCATCATTAACCGCGTCCAGCGCAGCGCGCAGTTTTTCCAGATCATCACCGACAATTTTCACTTTGATATTGCCATCCGTGCCGAGAATATAGCTTTCAGGATAACGGGTGGTCTGGAACACATCCTGTGCGATTTTTTTCTGCGGGTCCCATGCAAAAAGGGCGTTTTTGGGAAAGACCAGATCAGGCTTGCGGGTTTTGATCAGTTTCAGCAGTTTTTCGGCATTCTCTTGCTTATCATCTACGCTGACAGCCAGCAGAGTCAGGCTGTCCTGTTGTTTTGCGGCGATTTCCAATAATGCGGGCAGTTCCGTTGCACAGGGCAGGCACCATGATGCCCAGAAATTGACAATGATGATGCGTCCGTACAGATCGGACAGCGGAAAGCTTTTGCCGCTGAAATCCGTCAGTTGAATATCGCCGGATAGCGGCATATTCGTCAATGTGACAGGCGTTTCTGTGGGCGGAAGGGTGAGTATTTTCGGCGGGTCGGTATGGTCATAGATGATGGCCGCGAGGCTTGCCAGCAGGAACAGGGTGATGAGGATGATTTTCTGTTTCATGCGCTGCGCTCTTTTCCTGATTTTAGCAGGCGCAGATAGGGAATGCCGATAATGAGCGTTTCAATTGTGCAGAAACCTGTCAGCGACCAGAAGACGGAATCGATAAAGCCGTAGGAATGTAAGCCGACATTCAGCAGATTTACGCCGAACCATGACAGCGCGACAATGACATTCAAGAAAGCCATCCCCGCAATCATGCCGAGGCGGCGGATATGCCCCGACAGCCGCCCGTGCAGAATCCATAACAGCCACAACACGATCAGCAGCGCGCCGTTCTCCTTCGGATCCCAGCCCCAGAAACGCCCCCATGACTGGTCGGCCCAGACACCGCCAAGAACCGTTCCTGTCGCGGTAAACAGCAAGGCAATCAAAGCGGATTTTTGCAGAGCGGGCAGCAGCAGATCGGATTTTTCTTTCCGTCCGAAAAGCCGCAGATACAGCACCAGATGCGCAATCAGCGCCGTGATGATGGCGAAGGCATATCCTGCCGTAATCATCAGCACATGGGTTGTCAGCCAAAAATTCGTATTCAGCACGGCGACCAGCACATTCATATCGTCCGGCCCTGCCAGCCGCCCCAGACTGACCAGTCCCAGCACCGCGCCGGATATGGCGGCAAGCAGTAATCCGGCATTGTCGCGGCGGCGGAACTCAATAAGAAATCCGGTCAATACGCAAATCAGCCCGACAAATAAAACGGATTCATAAAGTGTGCCGACAGGCGGGCGCATCAACACAATAACGCGCACGACGATGGCCGAAAAATGATAAAAGGCACCGACCCCCAGCGTTGCGATAACGATTTTGCGTGCCGGAAAAACTTTCGGGAACAGCAGAAAACCGATCAGCAGGAAAAAACCAAGCCCGTAAAACAGGGCGCTTTTCTTCAAAGGGGCGGTACGGTTATAAGACAGCTCCATCGCAAGGCGGGTGGTGGAAATTTGCGTGGCGGCAAGCTGCCGGCCCGTATCGCGTGCCTTTTCCGCAGCACCTTGCCATGCAGCGGTATCTTCGGCCTGATAGGCGGCGGCAAGCGCACGCCATGCGTCGTTTAAACCGGCATTTTGCGGGGAGATATGTCCCGACAGCATCGCATCCCAAGGGGACAGCCAGTCTTGGGTGCTTTCACCTGCGGCGGGCGGGATAATGCGCAGCAATTTGCTTTGTACGCCTTCGCGGGCAATCTGCTCCAGTGCAAAAGCGGCTTCGACAAGGGCGATTTCCTGTGCCGTATAACGGTCTATTTCCGCGCCTTTATCCGCATGCAGCGCGATGACGCGCTGTTTCAGATGTTCTTCCGCCTTGACCGCATCAAGATAGGTCAGCGCAGCATCCGGTGCGGCGCCGGTTTTTTCGCGGATATCCTGCGGCAGATCAATGGCCAGCGGCAGCAACAGCGATACGGCGCTGAGCAGCTGTTTAAAGCTGTGGCTGTTGCGCTGCAGTTCAATCAGCTCGTTCTGCGCCTGCGTCCAGTCTTTTTGCGGCGTTCCGGCGATACGGGCAATTGTGTCACGCAATGCGTCCAGCCCCGGTGATAATTCGCCATAGCTGTAAAGATGGCCGCGCCGTTTCGGCAGTTTCAGCATATTTTTCAGTTCGGGATTGCGGATCAGAAAGACGCGTTTCTGTAAGGCCTCATAAGGCGTGAAAATTGTCTGTGCCAGCCATTCCACGGCACTGTCGCCCTCAACGGTTTTGTCGCGGTCTGACAGGCTGCGCAGCTGGATCCGTGCGAAACTATCCAGCGGGCGGATGCGTCCACCATGCAGGACGGGAATTTCGGCAAAAGCCTGATAGTTGAAGGCCGGGGGTGTTTCTGCTGCTGCCATGCGCGGCAGCAGCGCTGTCAGCAGAAAAAGGACGGCAAAGGCAAGGAAAAGCAGTTTATGACGCATTGCTTTTGCCTCCTGCAGATTTTGCACTGATGCGGATGACGGCATGAACCAGCATGCCGAGCCCGAGCAAAAGTCCGGCGATATAAGGGAAGGCGCGTCCGGCGTTTTTTACAACAGCAAGGGTGGAGACTTCCGTCTCTCCGGCAAGCGTATAGCCGGACTGATAGAAAGTGTAGCCTTTATAGCGCAGCGGGCTGTTCATCTCGATGCGGGTTTCCCACAGGATATCGCCGTCATGCACGCGCAGATCGGAATAATAGCTTTGCGGCATGGATGTGCCGGGATAGAGTACGCGTTTGACATCCAGCAGCTCGACGGCAAAGGGCAGGGTGGTTTCCGCGCGGCGCAGGGCAAGGCTGTAAACGCGTCCGTCTTTTGCCGTGATTTGCGGCAGGTTTTTCACGGGTTCGAAAGCGATATAAATGCCGTCCGCCTGTTCCGCCGCGCCGCGGATACGGATCATCACGCCGGAAAGGTTGCTTTCCTCCGTTTTTTCAAGCGGCAGAGCTTGTAAGGAGACTTTTTCCGCCAGCCCGTGACGCGGCGTGTCATCATCTGCGGCATCATTCATCTGCATAGTGCAGTTGCGGCAGGCATCCAGTATTTCAACGCTGAAAGGCAGGCTTTGGTTCTGCACAATCATGCCGGTTTTAAGTGTTTGATAGGGCAGACGCAGGGCATCATTGCCGTCTTGCAAAAAGACCAGTTCACGGCGGTGATAATCGCTGATTTTTGTGCTGCTCTCGCCTTCGGCAAGGGCGATATAGCCCTCATTGCTGAGACCTGCAGTCAGCGCCATACCCAGAAACAGAAAAGCCGCACCGAAATGGGTGATGATAATACCGGCGTTTTCCGGCCTCCACGGGCTTTTGAAAAACAGCTTGAAGACAAGGTTCAGGAAGATCACAAATAGGATCAGCGGAACGCCGGGCAGGGGAATAACACCGCCCAGCCAGATGATCGGCGCGGTCAGGTAAAGCTTTGTCGCATCGTAAAGGCCAAGATATTTCTGTGCGACCGTACCGGCAATCAGCAGCGCCATCAACCAGGGCAGGCTGTAAAACAGTACGGCAGGCCGCGATAACAGCAAAGCCCAGCTTTCAATATGCCTGCGCGTGAACATGGACGGATATTGCCTTCTTTTCATGCCGTTTTTAGGCGTTATTATTGCTTGCGCCCTGTATAGCGCAAGCTGGGAGTCTTTTCAAATTTATTGGCAAGAAAAGAAGCGGTTTTTCCGGTTAACGAAGGTCGTTATTATCCTTTTTGCTGGAAAGCAATTTTCTTAAATAATGATCTTCAATGCAGCCTTGAATGAGGGCCATGCCGATTGTCGAGGCGAAAAAGCAAACGGCCATGAACAGTTTGAAGCGCAGCTCCAGTTCAAGTCCGGCCAGCAAGATCAGGAAACCGATCATGCCGCCGGTATATAGTCCTTGGCCGATCAGATTGGCCGGACGTTTCAGCCAGACATCGCGTTCCTGTTTGGATATTTTTCTGCGTGTGTGCGTCATACTGTTTTCTCCCCCCGCTGTTCTTAATATATCACGGCGGGGGGAAGAAAAATACGGCAGAAATTGACGTGCTGACCTAGCCTGTATTTTTTGCGGCGTCGGTAACTTCCTTTACGGCGGCGCGGACGGCATCGATGCGTTTTTCAAATTTGAATTTCGGCAGCATGCAGCAATCCGCCTCCAATCCGCGTAATATTTTGGCGACTTTCGGTTTCATACCGCAGATATAGACGGTTTTGCCGCTTTTTTTGGCATCACAGGTGATGGTCTCGACAGCGCGTGCCGCTGAAACATCCATGAAGGGAACGCGCCCGAAATCCAGTATCAGCGCGGCAGAGTGTTCCTGGTTTCTTTCACGAAAATGATGTCCGGCATCTGCTGCGGCACCGAAACTGAGCGGCCCGTCAAAGTCAAAAATCGTGATTTTGCCTTCAACGGTTTTGAGCAGCTTTGTTTCGGCTTTGGTGATGGAGTGCGTGGATTCCTGGCCGATGGTGGCCAGCTGCTCATCCGCCAGCTGTTTGACAAAGGCCAGTGCCGCCAGAACAACACCGACAATGACGGCTGTGATGAGATCCACGAAAACTGTCAGGCTCAGTACGAGCACCATCAATGCCAAGTCCCAGCGCGGGCCGCGATGTGCATTGCGCAGATACTGCCAGTCAACGATGTCGAAGCCGACTTTGACGAGAATACCGGCCAGCACCGCATGCGGGATTTGCTGCGCGAAAGGTGCAAGCAGCAAAACAACAGCCAATAACAGCAGGGAATGAGTCATGCCTGAGAGTTTCCCCGTGCCGCCGGAGCGGATATTGATGACGGTACGCATGGTTGCGCCTGCGCCGGGGATACCGCCGAAAAATCCGGCAATGGTATTGCCGACACCCTGACCGATCAGTTCTTTGTCGGAATCATGGCGGCTGCGCGTCATATTGTCGGCGACCAATGAGGTCAGCAAGCTGTCAATCGCACCGAGAACGGCAAGAATAAGCGCGGCTTCGACGACCATAAAGGCCGTGTCTTTGGAGAAAGACGGCATGATGAGTTCGGGCAGTCCCGTGGGAATATCGCCCAAAACCGGCGCGCCGGGGAAAAAGAGGCTGGCAAGGGTGCCGATGACAAGTGCGGCAAGTGCAGAGGGAATATACTGCCCAACACGCGCATTTTTCGGCCATAAGAACACGATCAGCAATGTCAGTGCTGCAAGCGCTGCGGCGGTAAGGTTCATATGCATGACGGCATCGGGGATGGCTTTTAAGGCGGAGATTGTGCTTTTGCCCTCCGGCTTGTAACCGAACAGCCGCGAAACCTGCAGAGCGATAATGATACAGCCGATACCGCTCATAAAGCCGGAAATAACGGGATAGGGGACAAGGCGGATATATTGGCCGAATTTTAAAAACCCGAACAATATCTGAAACAGCCCTGCCAGAATAACCGCCGTAAAGACCAGACGCGGGTCACCGGAAAGCGAGGCGAAAAGTCCGGCAAAAACCACGACCATCGGTCCGGTCGGACCGGAAACCTGTGTTTTGGTACCGCCGAAAAGCGCGGCAAAAAAACCGACGATGATGGCGCCCCAAAGCCCCGCAATCGGGCCTGCACCGGAAGCCTCTCCAAAAGCAAGCGCCAGCGGCAGGGCAACAACCCCCGCCGTGATGCCGCCGAAAATATCGCCGCGCATGGTTTCACGGTTAAAAATACCCATTTTTTCTACACCCTTTTTTTATTGTTTTAACAGGTTTGTATGATGTTGTTTTTTGTAAGTTTTTCGATTTCCTGCGCATAGCGCTCTTCGACCGGCAGGAATTTATTCTGTTTGTCGTCATAGGCAACAACATTGCCGGATCGGATATCATAGACCCATCCGTGAATTTGCAGCTTTCCGGCGGCATGGCGGGCGGCAACATAGGGATGCGTTTTCAGATGCACCATTTGCAGCAAGACATTCTGTTCGATCAGCATGCGCATACGTGCAGCTTCGTCAAATTCGCCGCCGATTTCCTTGACGATTTCAACCGCAGCGCTGCTATAGGCCAGCCATTTCGACACATGCGGCAGATCTTTCAGGCTGCCCGGATCCATTGCACCTTTCATGGCGCCGCATTCGGTGTGACCGCAAATGACGATATGCGGCACTTCCAGCACGGCAACGGCATATTCGATGGTTGCCGTGGTACCGCCTGTGGCCTTGGTATGCGGCGGCACGATATTGCCGGCGTTGCGGCAGATAAACAGTTCGCCCGGTTCCGTCTGTGTGACAAGATTCGGGGAAATGCGGGAATCCGAACAGGTAATGAACAGGGCTTCCGGTGATTGTCCGGTCGCCAGTTTTTCATACAGTTCGCGCTTGCCGGGATAAACCTGTTGTTTGAACTTAACGACACCGTTCACGATATTCGGCATGTTCTTTATTCCTTTTCTTTTTTGCTATGGGATGATTATTTTTTTTGATCAGCTGTCCATAATTCACGGGCTTTTTCGATTGCGGATTGGCTGATCCCTTCGGTTTTTAGCCGTTCTTCCAGAAAGACGAGTCCGTCCACGATCCATTTGGCGATATCGGGCTGCACCAGATGATAAAAGACATGACGGCCTTCGCGGCGCTCCTCAATTAATCGGTGCGCACGCATAAGACTTAAATGTTGCGAGACTCTTGAGGGGGATAGCTCGAAAAGCTGACACAGCGTATTAACGTCTTTTTCGCCGTCACGCAGCTCTTCCACAATACGGATACGGTCCTGATGCGACAGGACTTTGAAGATATTGGCCAGTTCTTTTGCGGCAACGGCACGGTTAGGCATATGGGCTATCCCTGATTCGATATATTCATATTTTAATATATTCAACATTTCTAATATATTAAAATATGCGAATGTTGTCAAGATTATTTGCATGCAGTGATGCTGCTAATCTTTTCTTTGGGTCATATAGATTTTAAAACGCGCGGCCCCCGGCGGCTTTTTGTGGAAATAGATTTTTTTGCCATCGCCGGAGATACTCGGCGCTTCGGCAAAGCCTGTGATGACAGGGATAATCTGCGGCACGCCGAAAGGCGCGTTTTTGTCGGAACGTGTTGCGATGAGCGTATGGAAGAGGGCTTGTTCCAGTTTGTGCCTGTTGCTAAGGCGGGTGTAGGAGATTGTTAATTCATCAGGAGAAATCGCGGGGGCGTAGATAATTTCATCGCGGTTGAGGTTTTTGAAAATTTCAGCAGTATCCGCGGCTGGCTTAAAGCTGTCACCGTCACGCACGGCATAGGACAGAAAGGACTTTGTCGGTGGTGCGCCATCACCGAAATAGGCATTGGAATAATACAGGGTGTTGCCGTCGGCGCTGATCTCCACATCCATATTCAGCCATCCGGCTTTACGGAGGGAGAGGGATTTTATCGGGCGGACATCTTCAATTTTTCCGTCCCGGAATTTTGCCTGATAGGCCGAGACCTTGTTGAACAGGGAGTAATGCGCGGTGGAGATAAAATAGAAATTATTCTGCCTGTCAATTGCGGGCACGCCATCGACTTCCTTGCTGTTGATTTCAGTGAAGGCGCGCTGAAAACGGAAGCGGTTTTCACCGATGCGCTTGGCGTAGTACATATCTTTTTCATTATCGTCATCCATGGAATTGAAAAACAGATACTCTCCGTCACGACTGATGAACGGCTCCATCGCATCGCCATCATATCCTTCGATGGCGACTTCCACGGGTTGGGTGAACAGCGCACTTTCGGGAATGACTTCGGGCGTTTTATCCAGCACATCAAAGGCGGCATGAATTTTGTCCAGTAGCGCTTCGGCCTCTGTCAGATCCCCCTTTTCGCCGAGCGTTTTGACTTGCTGCATCATATGAATGATGTGGCCGACATCATGTCCTTGTTCCAGATGGTACTTCAGGCGCTGCTGGGATTGCTCCGCCTTGTTTTTGACATTGACGACAATTTGTTGTGAAGCGCCGGACGGCTCTGCTTTGCACGCTGCCGGAAAGACGCAGAGAAGGAGTGCGAGAAGAAGTGGTGTGTATCTTGTTGAAAACCGCATGAAAAATTCCTTAAAGCATGATTACCACGATAACATATAAATCGCAGTCTAGGCATTTCCATGCTGTCGGACAAGTTTGAAGCGGTCTTCTTGACTGATTAACCGTGACGCGGGCCGCCAGCCTGTTTTTTCGGTTGTGCGGGTTTCGCATCCGTTTCCAATGTGCAGCCCAGAACTGCGGGCGGAACACCGAAAGCATCCGTCAAAGTTTTGGCATGCGGGCGGATTTTTTCGGTCAGATAGCGTTCGACGCGGCGCAGAGCCTTTGTTGTCTGCGGTTTCATCAAGCCGTTTTCAACATACCACAGCCCGTTTTTACGCATCGTATGGACAGCGTAAAGGTCGCAGACATCTTTCAGCAATTCTTTGACCTCGGGATCTTTCTGCGCCTCGACAGCCTTGATGAATTTTTGCATCATCAGGCGTTCGGCATAGGCATCGGCATATTCCAGCATATCGGTCTGGCATTTATTGGCCGCGACTTCCGGGTTTTCCGCTTTGGCGATTTTCATCAGTTTGGAACTGAGCGCATACATCATCGCGCGTTCGCGTGCGGCGAAAATCTTGTTTTGGAAGTTGGGGTCGCCGAAATGCGTCGGGTCGGTTTTGCCGCTTTCCGCATTGAATTTCGTGAACAGGCTCTTCATTTGCAGCGCCGTACCTTTGGCGAGTTTTTGAATGCCGGAGAGATTGTTGAATTTTTTCGAGAAGCGCGTCAGCTGGTTTCGGGCAACCAATAGGCGCAGAACCGTGTTGTCACCTTCAAAAGTGCGGAACACATCCATGTCATTGCGCAATGCGCCAAAACGGGTTTCGGACATATATCCCGCAGCACCGCCCAGCAGGCGCGCTTCATCCACGACTTTGAGTGCGGCATCGGAGGATTTGGCTTTAATGGCAGCCGCCATGGTTTCCAGATATTCATTACCGTTCTGATATTCTTCCATCATATGGCGCGTCATGAAATGCATGGCATAGGCTTCGGCCAGATGCGGCAGGATGCGCATTTGCGTGGCTTGTTTATCCATCAGCGTATCGCCGAAGACCTTACGTTCTTCCGCATGGTCAATGGCGGCGGTCAGGGCGTTTTTTGTGCCGCTAAGCGAAATCATGGAAACGAAAATCCGTCCCGTGACCAATGTGCCGATCATTTTGAAAAAGCGTTTTGATTTTTTCTCGATGGCGCTTTGGTATTTGCCGTCTTCATCAATCTGTGCGAAACGGTCGAGCATGCTGTCATAGGGAACCGTGACATTTTCAAAGCCCAGATAGCCGTTATCAATGCCGTTCAACCCGATTTTGTGGCCGCAATCCTCGATTTTGACGCCGGGTTTCGTGTCACCGTTTTTATCGCGGATCGGCACCATAAAGGCGTGAACGCCCATGGATTCATCACTGTCTTTGTCCATTTTCAGCTGTGCGAAGACAACCATCATCTCCCCATGCAGGGCGGCATTGCCGATATAGGCTTTGCGGGCATCATCATCGGGGGTGTTAATGGTAAAGCTGCGCGTGTCGTGGTCATAGACGGCTGTAGTTGTGATGCCTTGCACATCTGATCCGCCGCCGACCTCCGTCATGGCGAAACCGCCCAGCAGATCGCCCGTCATAATGTCGGGGATATATTCTGCGTGATGTTTGTCGGTTCCCAGCGTTTCGACGCTCATGCCGAATAATCCGAATTGGACACCCTGTTTGACGGCAAGGCTCATATCCTGATGCGCGATCACTTCGACGATATTCATATATTTCTCGCGCTCACCGCCGCCGCCGTATTTTTTCTCATAAGGCAGTTTGGTATAGCCTTCGGCGATCATGTCTTTGATCCAGCTGAGTGTTTGCTCGCGGTGTTCCTCTTTCGGCGTCTCCGGTGAAACCGGCGCCATGGACGGGCGGGAAATAAATTTGCGCGCTTCATCGCGGGACTGGCTGTAATCGCCGTCCAGAACGGCGCGCAGACGCGCGGCAAGCGGCGTCTTTTCCTTTTCGGGGAGTTTCGTCGTGTCGGACATCTGTCTATTCCTGTGGGTTATTGAGATATGAACTTATCATAAGCGGCAAGGGCGGGCAAGATTTTATCCGGCGCTTTTGCCAGATTTGCTTGTCCTGCCGGATTTTGCAGGGTAAAGTGTTCGGGCAAATCACATCAAAGCAGTATAAAACAACAAAAAGCGCAGGATAATGGCCCCGAAGGATACAATCCAGAAGACGATTGATGAAAAAGCCATCATGGCTGAACTCAATAAATTTTGTGTTGCCGATAATAAAAGAGCCGTTTTGGAACTTTTATTCACAATAACAGCTTTCACCGCCATTTTTACCCTGATGGTTCTCGGGCTGGAAGGGCAGTACTGGATGACGGTTCTGGGATTATTCCCGGCGGCTGTGCTGATGGTGCGGATTTTTACCTTGCAGCATGATTGCGGTCACGGCTCGTTTTTTACCTCGACCAAGGCCAATGATATTCTCGGCTGTATTCTGGGCGTGTTTACGCTGTCGCCTTATTATTACTGGCGCAAGAACCATAATGTGCATCATGCTTTTTCCGGCAATCTTGAACGGCGCGGCATCGGTGATGTCAACACGCTGACAATCGCGGAATATAAAGCGCTGCCGTTTTTTAAGCGGACATGGTACCGCCTTTACCGGAACCCGTATTTTATGCTGATTATCGCGCCGATCGCGCTGTTTTTTGTGAAGCATCGCGTGCCGCTGGATAACCCGTTCCATTCATGGAAAAGCTGGAAGAATATCATGCTTAGCAATCTGGGGCTGGTTGCGGTGATTACGGCGATTGTTTATTTCCTCGGCTGGAAGGCGTTGTTCTTTGTCGCGCTGCCGGTCAGCTGGCTTGCCAGCTCTCTGGGTGTGTTGATCTTTTATATCCAGCACCAGTTTGAAGACATGTATTGGCGTGAGCATAAGGACTGGAGTTATTTCAACGCCGGATGGAAGGGCAGCGCCTATTTTGAATTTGGCCGTTTCCCCAGCTGGCTGATCTGCAATATCAATATCCACCATATCCATCACCTGAATTCGCGCATCCCGTTTTACCGACTACGCGAATGTTTTGAAACAGTGCCGGTGCTACAAACCGTGCCGAAACGTACCTTCAAGGATATCCCCAAATGCCTGACGCTGGCGCTGTGGGATGAGGATAATCAGAAGATGGTCGGGTTTTCTGCCTTAAGATAAATGCGTGTAACAATAATTTATTGACATATAATTGCAACTTTGCTACTGAATGATATGGTCGATTATTTATGATCGAAATACATATCAAACATTTCAGGGAGCATATTCCGCATGAAAGTCACTTTCTCATCCACACAATCAGATAAACGTGATGCCGTTGTCGTCACTTCACTATCCTCCGCCAAGCTGCGTAATGCGGCAGTGGCGCTGGATACCAAAACGGGCGGTGCGCTGACCCGCGCAGTCAGGGCCACGGGCTTTAAAGGCAATGCCGGGCAGAATATCAGCATTTCCGGTCCCGCGAATGAAGATGCAAAACATGTCGTTATTGCCGGATTAGGCAAATCCGCAGAACTGGATGGTAAAAAACTGCAGGCAAACGGTAAAAGCCTGACGGCGATTTTTAACCAGAACGGCGTGAAAAAAGTCGATGTCGAGCTGGATAGCGTGCGCGGCACGAAAGCGGCGGATATGGCTGCGGAAATGGCTTTGGGTGCCACGCTGGAATCCTACAGCTTTGACAAATATAAAACCGGCGCGAAAAAGAAAGATGAGCGCGTGTTGAATTTTGTCGTTGATGATCCGGCTGCAGCCGAGAAAGCTTTTGAGAAGCTGAGTGCGACGGCGAAAGGGGTCTTCCTGACAAAAGATCTGAGCAATGAACCGCCGAATGTGCTTTATCCCGAAAGCTTTGCCGACCGCGTGGTTGACGAGTTTAAAGGCAGTAACGTCACCGTCCGCGTGTTGGACGAGGCAGAGATGGAAAAACTGGGTATGGGTGCGCTTCTTGGCGTTGGTCAAGGCTCCGAGCGCCCGTCGCGTCTGGTTGTGATGGAATATAACGGTGCGCCGGATACGGCCTCCGATGATGAAAAACGCCCGGTCGCCTTTGTCGGTAAAGGCATTACCTTTGATACCGGCGGGATCTCGCTGAAATCAGGCGGCGGCCGTACAATGAAATATGATATGTGCGGTGCGGCGGCTGTTGTCGGTGCAATGAAAACACTGTCGGAACGCGGCGCAGGCTCCAATGTTGTCGGCGTGATCGCGCTGGCGGAAAATATGCCGTCAGGCTCCGCGCAGCGTCCGGATGATGTTGTGACCTCGATGTCCGGCAAAACGGTCGAAATCGTCAATACCGATGCGGAAGGTCGCTTGGTGCTGATTGATGCGCTGACCTATGTACAGCAAAAACATGATCCGAAAGTTGTGGTTGATCTTGCCACGCTGACCGGCGCGATTATCTCCGCACTGGGCAGCGAACATGCCGGATTGTTCACCAATAGCGACAGCTTGTCCGACAAGCTGCTCGAGGCCGGCACAAAAACCGATGAAAAGCTTTGGCGCATGCCGGTTGGCGGTGCTTATGCCGATGGTTTGAAATCAAACATTGCCGATCTGATGCATATGGGCGGCAAGGCCGGCAGTTCCTCTGCCGCGTCTTTCCTTGAAAAATTCATTGATGACGGCCGCGAATGGGCGCATCTGGATATTGCGGGAACGGCGTTCAGCAGCGAAGCCACAGGTTACGGCGTGCGTTTGCTGGACCAGTTTGTTGCGGAAAATTACGAAACGCAAAAAGCAAAACCAAAGCGCACGGCGCAAAGCTCGCTGAAAAAATAAGCTAATAGAAAATTCCATACGAAAAGGCCGGAAAATAATTTTCCGGTCTTTTTTATCGTCCGCTCCATTTTTGGACGAGCTCTTCTGCAATCTCGATCATGGCGGGATCAAATTCTTTAATATAGGCGTGATAATCGGCAAGTTGTTTGTCTTGCAAAAGTTGCTCTGTAATTTTCTCGGGGGGCATTTGCAAGGCGAGCATCTGCAAAAGCCGAGTTTGAAAATGCTCCAGCGGTGTTTTCTTTTTAAACGGGTTGCGCAGCATTCATCAACCTTTCACGATCTTCACAAGTTTTTTGTAATCCGTAATATATGCATTGGCGGCCTCTTTGTTGCCAAGAGTGTGCGGTAGTTGTTCCAGAAAGATATATTTTAAATTGGGGCAGGCCTCTAAAGCGGTGGGCAATATATCCCAGACTTCATCAGGGACGGCATGATCATGTGTATCCCGGCGAATATTTTTTGTATGGCTACCGCGTGACCAGCTACCGCCGGAGATATGCATTTCTTCCACATGCTTTAGCGGATACGTTTTGAGAAGAGCTGGAAGTTCTATTGTAAAGTTCTTTGCCTGACAATAGAGATTGTGCAGATCAAGCAGTAAATACCCTTGAAAAGGTGCTAGTAACTCTTCTAAGAAAGCGCCCTGATTTTCAGCATCTTTCCGGCAGAAGCCTAGCGC
This sequence comes from Pseudomonadota bacterium, assembly GCA_013285465.1. Taxonomy (NCBI): domain Bacteria; kingdom Pseudomonadati; phylum Pseudomonadota; species Pseudomonadota bacterium. Next base: position 1,526,767 of record CP053449.1, on the reverse strand, counting down.
AAGGTTTTCCAGGCCGATGCGGCATGGTAGTGCTTGGGCAAGCGTCGCCATATTTTTATGACCGATGGCAACGGCTTCTTGTGAATAGGGAACAGGTAAGGGAGCGCCATATTTGAATATCCAGCCGCTTGAAAAGCCGAAATGCACAGATAGTTGTGTGTAATGTGCTGTCCATGGGCATGTCTTTAACCTTTCAAGCCATGTGCGGCGTTGTTTTTCTCCTCCTACGGATAAAACAGAGTAATGTACGCCGTGACCGACCAATGATTGTTTTTCAGCGTAGCTTTGCAGAATTTTCTGGTCTGCTGCTGTGATTGATTGCGTGTCTACCGTCCATTCAAGGGCGGCAACATGCCCCGTATCAATCAGTTGTTGATAGACAGGCCGCGCCGCATCATTTGGAAAAAATGCAATTCCCGTGCGCACGGTTTCATAGGTCATTTAAGCTTCATCCTAATCCGCAGGTGGGGCAGCCACCCCCTAGTGTCGTATGATGGATGCTAGGAGGTGGAGTTGAAAATTTTTTACTCATATAGGCGAGTGCAAGAGATACCCCTGCGAATACGGCAAGAGCAATATAGAATTTCCATTTCTTTTTTCTTGATGGAGTACTTTCGGAAGGTACTGTATTTTCTTCATGTTCAGATTGTTCTTCAAGGTTCATTTTTTCGTCGCTCATTTGCCGTCACTCCTATGCATTATGCGCATAATTTAGGATGATCCAACGCGTAAAACTCTTAAGAAAAACCGCTGAAACCATTTTGCCAATACAATCCTAATTTTATCATGTTTGGCATAATTTAACAATTGGACGACGGTGAACGCAGTCCGCCCATTTAAAAGCATCGTAAAAAAAATGTTCGACATTCAATAGTTGTATAAGAGAACTTAAGGTGCGGGCTTGTTTGACTTTATATAACGGCGCAAGTTTTGATGTTGGTCTGATTTGATGCCGGAGATGTCTAAAGCGTGTCGTAAAAGCGCGGCGCAATCGGCGTGTTCTTGTTTTAAGGCGCTGGATAAGGCGGTATTACCGCCTGAATCGGCGATAGTAATATCCGCATGTGCGGCAACAAGATGCCGCAGGCAATCCTTATGCCCTTCGCTTGCCGCCCAGAATGAGGCTGTTCTGCCCAGACTGTCTTTCCCGTTGATGTCGGCATTGGCTTCGATAAGAATTTTGACGCAATCGGCATGGCCGTTATAGGCCGCCCATATGATGGCTGTTGTGCCCAGATAATCTTGGGCATCGCAGTCGGCGCCGTTCTCCAGAGCCTCCCGCAATTTTTCAACATCGCCTTTGGTGGAGGCCCAAATGACGCGATAATTCCAATCCGTGTCGGACATAGTGACTGTAATCCATTGTTACGATTTTAGCATTTAACATACTATAAATTGTCCTATGCTGCAATATTCAGCAATAAAAAATGTGCAGTAGGAATTTATGCTGTTGACTACCTTGCCCTGTTACCGGGCTGGGCAGGTCTGACGGGAACAGCGTTTTGTCTTTCCGCAGCGGCGTTTTTCGCATTTAATCCGCGTTCAATGGAATTGCTGTTTTGCGTTTGATGTGCGGCATTGCGAAACAGGAAGAGCGCCAAACCCAATGCAATGACAATAAGCGCTAAGGCTATTATCTTTGTCTTCATCATCTTTCCTTTCCTCACTTGGGGGAGGTTGCATAAAGCCAGAAAACATTCGTGACATCAATAAATTAGTTATGGTATAAAAACAATCTGTTTGTCATTGATTTTATAATTATAAGGAATTTCCGTTGTGAAACAGACTTTTTTCTTGGTGCTTTTTTTGAGCCTTCTCTCAATGAATACAGTCTCTTTTCCACAAGCCGTTTACGCGCAAAGCGCAGACGGTAAAGTGGGCTTGGATGATCCGAGATGGGATGCTGTTTTTGAAAGCGTCGATAAGAGCTATAAAGAAGAACTTCAAAAAAAAGCACAAAGAGATGCTGAAAACGAGCGGCTGCGTAAAAATCAGGAAACAAAACAGCTCTTGCAAGAGATTGAAGCAAATAATAAGAATTTTGAGCAGAAATATAAACCGTTTAATTCACAACCCGCGCAGCCTGTAGCGCAGCCGCAAAATGACCCCTATGCAGACATGCAACGCCAGATGCAAATACGTCAACGACAAGAGGCGCAGCAACGTGCAAAACAAGATGCTGCGCAGGAGGCTTATCAGGATCAGTTGATTGGAAGAAATCAGGGGAGCGCGGGCAACAGTGGAAGCCAGCAACAAAGTCATTCAAAACAGAAACCGTCAGGCTTGACTGTCAATCGCTCCCGCGCAGAAGGTAGAGATGCTTTGACCGGAAAAGTGGAAGCGACACAGAAAGCTGCTCCGGCAGTAAGAACTTGTGAGTGTCGAGGGAATGATAAAGTGATACTCGGCACTTATTGCGCTCCGCAGAATTATATGTACCCAATGACGATGGGGCGTGATGAAGATTGGAAGAGCGGCTTGATTTATATGCCGGGACAATTTGCATGCCAATAACGGGCGACCAACCAGTATTAAATTTGTGAGTATATTATGAAGCAGGATTATATCCTTTCGATTTTTGTAAGCATAATTGCGCTATGCGTCATGCTTATGCCCTCTGTTGTGCAGGCGCAAAGCGGCGAAGATTACTATAATCAGCGCATTAAAATCATTAAAGAATGTGGAAAAGATGAGGCATGCCTTAAAAAAGCAGAAAAAGCAGCGCGCGCGAAACGCAAAGAGACGCAGGATTTCTTGCGTGGCAACACGGACCGTTTACAATATAGCGAAGAGCTTGTGGTCACAAAAGATGCTGAAAGCGCAGCGCAATCCGGAAAAACCTCTATAGCGGATCTGATCAAAGAGATTGAAGAAGCCAAGTTTTTTCGTGAGCTGGATCAGGCACAGAACGGCCTTAAAAGCACTTCAACTTGCGGTACATACCGGAAAAAAGCCATAGAGTCGCGTGATGCGCTGGATGAGCTGAACAGCCGAGTGCAAAATAAAACGACAGGTAATTATGGTCGGCAAGCGCAAGAGCTAAAGGATGAGAACACAAATGCGATTAAAGATCTTGAGACTTGCTATGCCCGCTATCTTCCCGGATATCCGATATTAAAGGCGCATGGTATTTTAACCTATGATGCACATACGAATGCTTATAATAATCTGGTGGATTTCTATGACAGTATTCCAAGTCTAGGCGTCCACATAGCAGAGCTAGAGGCAGAGCTTGAGAAAAAGCGGCAAGCTGATCGTGACCTTGATAATCTTGCGATAGGCACAGAGCGGGCATCCACTGATGTGGTTGCGGTCGTATCACGCACACACAAAAGTGTTGAGGTTCTTCCGGGTGGCCGAGGCAATCGCTGGAAGCAGGTGAAAAGAGGATACCAGTTGCGCATGAGTGATGAGCTACGCACGGGATCGGAAGGGCGTGCCCGTATTGTTTTTGATACGGCTTATAGTGAGGGACAGGCCGGACGCGCCATCATTAATATCGGTAGCGATTCTCAGGTGAAAATGACCCGCTTTATAAAAGGCATGCAAAGACCACCTCAAAGCACTCTGGATTTAATCAGGGGAACGGTTCGGGGCTTTGTCAGAAATTGGGGCTACCGCAGTTCTTTTAATGTTAGAACCGGCACTTCATTATGCGGTATTCGTGGCACGGAAGTCGCCATCACTTATAATCCTGATACCGCCACAACAGATTATCACCTTGATCATGGCGATGCTTTTGTGGATGCCGGCGGCCAACAGACCACGCTAACCCCGCGCACATCACGGAGATTTTCGAATGGTATTCTGAGTGCCGAGTGGCCTTTAGAAAAATCTGATTGGAGCAAAATTCTGGCCTCTACAGGCGATGGTCTTGCTGAAACGCTGGCGACTGCAAACGCCTCCTATAGTGAGCTGTTGTTGCCACTCAAAGCTTCCGGTGGCGTTACCAAGGCACAGATTGTAACGAATGATAAGGTTAAAATGAAAGCGGCTGAAGCGGCTGCCGAGAAATTTATTAAAGCACTGCAATGGAATGATGAAACGCTTTTGAATGCGGCTGTCGGTGGCGTTCAAAAAAGCATGCTTGAAAAAAATCGTCAGAACAGACCTTTGAAAGAGTGGCTTGACGGCAACAAACAACGACCAACACGTTTTGACATTAAATGCACTTTATGCGAAGGCAATAGCTGTGAAGTTCTGGCTTATCTGGAAACGGAAGCTGATTTGCCGGGGGCGGGGAAAGATACAATTTTTGTCTCCACATATGCGGATGAGATGCCGGATACATGGCGTGTTACCGCGACGCATGTCGAGAAAAAGCGCATCACGGCTTTCAGATTGAAACCGGCTTTTTGCTATCAGTAACCTGTGCGATGATTTAAAGATAAAAGAAGTGGTGCCGCAGAAGAGATTTGAGCTCCCGACCCACGCATTACGAATTATTTTATGGCTAATGCAATATTGGCAAATACCTATTAAGATGCAGTAATAAAAAATCACGCTGTTTCTTGTGTTATTTGGCTTCTTAGCGCGTCACCTGAGCGGCTGTTTAAATATCTATTTATACCAGACAATACCTTCCAACCTTATTACTGCCTTATTACAATAAATCGTAATGTGTAGCATTATGACTTTGATATAGAGGCTTTATGAACTGTATTATTGAGCTTATAATCGTCGTGTGGAGGGACATAAATGCGTAAAACATTACTTACATTCATTGATATATTTATAATTATTTTTGTATTCGGCGGGTTATTTGCTTTTGGTTATATACCATCCAGACAACAGCCTACATTGGTAGTTGTTCTTATTCTCGGTTCTGTGGTGCTTGTAATTCTGCGTTTGATTTTGCAGAGCAAGGCCAGAAATTCAGAGGCAGGAGGGCGTGATGATCAACAATAGAAATTTAGAGTCAGAGGGGGGACATGATCAACCGCTTTTTATTCTGAAGCCCAGTCCGGATAGTCCGAGAAGACGGAGTCCCCGAAGCGTGTTTATCATAGGAGCCGTTTGGCCTGCCGCATCTATTGTCTTGATTGTTCTATTAATGTTTTTCTTGCGCATCGATCTGGACGAGAACTTTGCTTATATTGTAGTGGCTGTGGTTGCGGCATCATTGCTTATCGCACACCGTTATGTTTCTGGCCGCGGTGGTTATGATATTTCCTACGAATTTTATGAGCGCGTGTTAAAGTATAACTATATGGAGTATGGCTTGGATGGCAAAACAGCTCCAAAGAAGCGCTCCATATCCCTTCCTTATTTTGAAATTAGAGGTGTGGAATTGGCGCCGCGTCCACCGTCATCAGATGATAAATTTGTAGATATTCATGTTAGCATTCACACTCCGGAAATGCGGAAATTAATGTGCGGTACGCTTAATCCTAACAAGGAATTCTTTCTTTTTGATATTCCGGCTACAGAGCGCCCGATCCGCCGCATTAGAGAACTTCTCGAGAGTTATCACGAAAAAAATCCGCGTGCAGATGAATTTGCGGCAATGCTTGGTGCGACATAGCGCAGTTTCTCGATGACGGAAAAAACACCGGATTATTAAGGTCCTGCTAGACTATATTCTTTTTTGTTAGCGCTCATTATTCCGGTTTTTTGTCGTTGTGTTTTTGCGTTGGATTTAGATTATCGGGAGGATCTTCATGTCCCCAGAACAGATTTTTACCCAAACGAGGAAAATTCTTTTCAATACAATTCCTTATTCTGTAATAGGTAGGTTTAAACCATGGGAACAGTTTGGGAATGACTTCCCTATGGACGGTGCTAAGCATCCAAAGATAGTAATTGGCCACAAAAAAGGGCAAGAGAAATAACAGTAGAACAAGGCCATAATGCAAAGGAACAGGCGCTTCTGCCGGAAGGCGTAAGTAAGTCGCACATATCCATTGCCAGCTTGCCCAAATGGAAAAAGAGTAAGATGCGAAAAGGACGGTTAACCTTATGAGCGGCATTAAATTCTTCATGCGCGAGCCTGAAAGTTGTAAGTGCAAATATTTCTCGGCAGCCAATCATATAATTTCATGTAAATGCACGAGCTTAAATTAGCATATCATTCTTTTATAAAAGATCAGTAAATATGAGTAATTACCTAATAAGCAGTCTGTAATTTTACAACAGGACTCAATCTTAAAGTGAAATATTGGCGAGTAGAGTGGTGTGGCTTTGGTGGAAATGTGGAAATGGTGCCGCAGAAGAGATTTGAACTCCCGACCCACGCATTACGAATGCGTTGCTCTACCCCTGAGCTACTGCGGCAAACCATGGGCAGATTATACGGAAGTTTTTGCAAAATCAAGAGGAAACTCTTGCCGCCGTTCAAAAGCCGTGGCATGCTGTTTTCTGCAAGCACAAACCTGTTTTGGTTCTTTCTTATATGAATGATTTTGTGACATCGCTGGTGCGTGAAAAAATCGTCTTTCTGCCGCAAGATGCCGAGGGCGGTGATGAGGAGCCAACGGTGATCCGCAGCAACCGCATTTATTTGCGGCTGGTGAAAGGGGATGTCACGGATAATGTCGTCATCCGTGCACAAAATATGGGTGACACGCTGCGCATGGCGGCGCGGGTTGTGGAAGACCATATGTGGAAAGGGGCGCTGAGTACGCGCAAACCGCCATGGCGGTCGATGTGGCAGCAGGCTGTTTCTCTCTATGGCGCACATTTCAACACCGAAAATAACTGGGTGGCTGTTTATATCGACGGTAAAAACGTTTATGAAACAACGAAATCCCCCTTTACCGATGTGGTCGAACGTTGTGCGCTGGCGACATTGTATAATTATGATGAGACCTTAAAAACGGTCGAGACCGTCATGGATAAGCTGGAAAAGCCTGTCCAGGTTAAGCATAGCGCGAATATCGCCGCAATTTTCCGCGATAGCGGGGAGATTACGCGCACCTCATTGATGCATCGGGGGGGGACGCGTCATCACACTTTTCACTTCACGGCGGAAGGCGGCGAGGCGGGCAGAATTGAACGGATTGCCGATTGTTTTGCCATTGCCGGTGCTTTCCTGGAGGCGATTGAGCTCAATATTTTACTCGCCAATCCGGAAACAGCACTTGCCAGCGACGCGATAGGTGCGCATTCTGGAAGGGCAGAAAAACTGGAGGCGGCGCGCCAAAGACATATCCAGATCAAACATGCGGTCAACAGCTTTGAAAACCGCTTTACGGTGAATTACCGCCCCGACAAGCCGAATCTTTGGTAAGATCGTATTATTTTTTAAAGGACTATAAGGAGGAAAATCATGGCAGATGAAAACGAGACGATGGATTTGCTCGATATTGCCCATCAAATTCTGGAAGACCATCATATCAGCGTAGATGAAGTCGAAATGATGCGCGCCAGCATTGTCGCTGACGGCGCGATTGATCAGGAAGAGGCGGAAATGCTGTTTGCCATTAATGATGCCGTGTCTGACGGCGGCAGCAAATGCCGCGAATATGACCAGCTGTTTATCGAGGCGATTACGGCCTTCCTGCTGGCGGATGAAATTTCCTGGGGCGTTATGGATGATACCGAATGGGATTGGCTGAAAGCCATGATCGGCGAGGATGATGATCTGGGTGAGCTGGAAGCCAAATTGCTGGCGCATCTGGCCAAGGTCTCCACATCGGTTCCGGCTGATTTTTTCAATTTTGCCGAGCGTTTTGAAGAAATCGAATATGAAGATGTGGATGAATCGCGCATGACATTTCTCTCCAACTATGTGCGCGGCATGCTGGACGGTAAAGTCCGCCAGCCCGTCTAAGAGTAGTCGGCGGATGTTTAAAGCTGAATCAGGACGGCGCTTGCGTCGTCCGATTTTTTCAGGCGCGGGAAGTTTTTGCCCTGCGGGTCTTCCTCATTCTCGATAAAGCGCAGCTCGTCATACAGCGCCGGCAGTCCGGCGGATTTTGCCTTGGCAATCAGCGTTTCATTATTGTAATGCCCGTATTTATCAACCAGCGCGGAAAAGCCGTCTGACATAATCAATGCGTGACCGCCCTGTTTACGCGGAAATTTCTCATGCCGTACACCTTTGAGAGCCGCGGCATCGAGAGAGAAAATCGGATAGCCGTCTTCCGTGTTGATTTTCCGGCGCTGGTTTGCAAGATGCGGCAGCAGCTTTTGCCGGACACCGGGGAAATCAAAACCGGCCTGCAGTAGCGGCGCGGCCGCAGCGATGGAGGCGCGATCCAGCTCGACCAGCATTGGGTCGGGCGCATGCATGACAACGCCTTCCGGCGTTTCCAGCACGATCGGGCAGTCACCGAGGCTGAAACAATAGACATCCGGGCCACTGGGCGGCGCATAGGCAATTGCAAGGCTGGCGCAGGGCATTTCCGAGCCGTCTACAGGGTCGCGGTGCTTGCTGCGGTCGAATTCAGCGCGGATTTCCGTGACGGTTTTGTCCAGAATATCCTGCACGTAATCGACAGCCGTTTCCGCATGGGAGTCGTCGAATTTTTTGAAATTATGCATCAGCAAAGCATGCGCCGCATGGGAGAACCATGCCGCATCCGTCATGTCTTCACCGGCAATGAGCGGCATTTTCGCAAGACCGGTTGCGCCGTCAATCACCCATGCTGCGCCGCGTTCGGCAACGCCGCCGCAGACATCCTCATTCGGACGGGCGGGTGCGCCGGGGGCGGACAGCATGTCGCGGATAATCATACGGCTTAACCTTTTTTCTGCTTTAAGGCGGATTGTGCCGCCGCCAGACGGGCAATCGGCACGCGATAGGGCGAGCAGGAAACGTAATCCAGCCCGGCATCCTGAAAGAAGTCGATGGATAGCGGATCGCCGCCATGTTCGCCGCAGATGCCGATTTTTAAATCGGCACGGGTTTTGCGGCCGCGTTCCACGCCGATCTTGACCAATTCGCCGACACCTTCGCTGTCGATGGTCATGAACGGGTCGCGCGCCCAGATACCGACATCATGGTAATAGGGCAGGAAGCTTCCCGCATCATCACGGCTGAGCCCCAGCGCGGTTTGCGTCAGGTCATTTGTGCCGAAGCTGAAGAAAGCGGCGCTTTGTGCGATATCATCCGCTTTCAGCGCGGCGCGCGGCAGTTCGATCATCGTGCCGACAATATAATCAAGATCGCTGATACCGTGTTTCTCCATCAGCTTTTTGGCTTCGCCGTCAATGATGTCTTTCACAATCGCCAATTCGCGCGCGGTGGCAACCAGCGGCACCATGATTTCCAGCGTCGGTACATCCAGACCTTCTTTGCGGGTGGTCAGCGCGGCATCAAAAATCGCACGTGCCTGCATGGCATAGATTTCGGGGTAAACGATGCCAAGGCGGCAGCCGCGATGCCCCAGCATCGGGTTTGCTTCATGCAGACGGGCGATGCGGGTTTTGACAGTTTCTTCCGGCAGGTTGATGGCCTCCGCAAGTTTTGTGATCTCGGGCGTTTCATGCGGCAGGAATTCATGCAGCGGCGGATCCAGCAGGCGGATCGTGACCGGCAGTCCTGCCATCACGCGAAACAGAGCGGCGAAGTCTTTTTGCTGTTCCGGCTCCAATGCGGCGAGAGCGGCGTTACGCTCCTCGTCATTCTCAGCCAAAATCATACGGCGGACATTCAGAATACGGTCAGTGTCAAAGAACATATGCTCGGTACGGCACAGTCCAATACCTTCCGCACCGAATTGACGTGCGGCAGTGGCATCATCGGGGGTGTCGGCATTGGCGCGAACGCCCAGTGTGCGGACATCATCCGCCCATTCCATCAATGTTTCAAAATCACCGGACAGATCAGGCTGGATTGTGGAAACGCTGCCTGCGAAAACTTCGCCGGTCGCGCCGTCAATCGTGACGGTATCTCCCGCATTCAGAACCGTGCCGCCAATGGTCAGGGTTTTGTCCTGATAATTGATATTCAGCGCACTTGCACCGGCAACGCAAGGCCGCCCCATACCGCGTGCGACAACCGCCGCATGGCTGGTCATACCGCCGCGCGCCGTCAGAATACCTTCTGCGGCATGCATGCCGTGAATGTCTTCAGGGCTGGTTTCAATACGGCATAGAATGACATGGTGGCCCAGCTTGGCTTTTTGCTCGGCATCATCGGCATGGAAAGACAAGATTCCTGATGCGGCGCCGGGAGAGGCCGGAAGCCCTTTTGTCAGCGTGTCTTTTTCTGCGGCAGGGTCCAGCATCGGATGCAGCAGCTGGTCAATCGCCTCCGGCGCGATCCGCAATACGGCTTCTTCCTTTGTAATCAGTTTTTCGGCAGCCATATCAACGGCGATTTTCAGTGCAGCGGCTGCCGTACGTTTCCCTGTGCGGGTTTGCAGCATGTAAAGCTTGCCGCTTTGGATCGTAAATTCAATATCCTGCATGTCGCGGTAATGTTCTTCCAGAATGTCGCGGATACGCATCAGCTCGTGGAACATTTCCGGCAGGGTTTCCTCCATGGCGGGCAGGTCGGAATGGTTGGCTTCCTTGCCTTTGATAGTCAGATGCTGCGGCGTGCGGATACCGGCAACAACGTCCTCACCCTGCGCATTCATCAGATATTCCCCGTAAAAGCGGTTTTCTCCGGTGCTGGGGTCGCGCGTGAAAGCAACGCCCGTTGCACAGTTGTCGCCCATATTGCCGAAAACCATCGCCTGTACATTGACGGCGGTGCCCCAGTCTTCGGGAATGTTGTTCAGGCGGCGATAGGTGATGGCACGCGGCACCATCCATGACTGGAACACGGCACCGACCGCACCCCAAAGCTGCTGCTCCGGATCATCGGGGAAAGGGTGGCCGGTTTCATCGGCAACCAGTTTTTTGAACTGCGCAACAATATCCTGCCAGCCTTCAGCACTGATTGCGGTATCGTGGGAGATATTTTCACGGCGCTTGACCGTATCGAGAATGTCTTCGAACATGTCATGATCAACGCCGAGGACGACATCGCCATACATCTGGATAAAACGGCGGTAGCTGTCCCATGCGAAACGGGCATCGCCGCTGCGCTTGGCCAAACCGGCAACGGTTTTGTCATTCAGCCCCAGATTCAGGACGGTATCCATCATGCCCGGCATGGAAACACGCGCGCCGGAACGGACCGAAAGCAGCAGTGGATTTGTTTCATCACCAAAGCGGCAATTCATTTCTTTTTCAATAGCTTCAATGGCTGTTTTAATTTGCGCCTTTAATGTGTCCGGATAGGTATTGCCGTTGCTGTAAAAATAAGTGCACATCTCTGTCGTAATCGTAAAGCCGGGCGGAACGGGAAGGCCTAAAAGGCACATTTCCGCTAGATTAGCCCCTTTGCCGCCGAGAAGGTCGCGCTGGGCGGCGTCACCATCGGTGCCGTCTGCGCCGAAACTGTAAACCCATTTCTGCGTGGCGGTGTCCGTTTTTGCGCTGTGTTCCTTGGTGGGGGGGTGTGCGGTGAGGGGTTGTGCTGTCATCGTCTCCGGCTCCTGTCTGGTTGCTCTGGCGAATACCGTTGGTGAATGTCACCTGAGACTAGGCAAAAGCCGTGTTTTCGTCAAGTTCAAACAAGCCTGTTTTTGCCTTGTGTCTTACCGCCGTTTTCCCTTGACTTCTTGTCATAATTTGCATTATGATGCCAGTATTCTTGGCGTGTAAGATTTAAAGAGATGAAAGATGAAGTTTCTGAAAAACATAAAAAATTCCATCACATCCGTTTTTAACGGTTTTTCGCATTTGCGCGAAGACTGGCTGGAAAGCCATCGTACGCCTGTGGAAGACAGTGAACGTGAATTCCAAAGTCTTGTCATGCGTCGGCAATGGAACGGTAAATGGCGTGTGGACGGTTTTGCTTATGAGCCTGCAGACCGCTATGTCGTTCTGGGTATGGGTGAGGCGATTCCCGACACTTATCAGGTGCAGACGGGGCCGGAAAAAACCGAACAATATTACGGCCATCTGACGGGCAACCGTGCAACGGACATGGTTTTTAAAGATGCCGTTGCTATCCTGAAAGAATATGATGCCGACGCGCAAAATGCCGCATTTTTACAGGAAATCAAAGCCAAACCGCATGACCGCCATTATGCGGTGATGATGGCGGCTTATGACGAGCGCAAAGCCGTGAAGGCGGAAAAAGCGGCTGCAAAACGCAAGCCGAAGCGCTGATTTTTCTCCGCATTTCTCCCGTTTTTTACCCGATTTATATTTGTGCCTGTCTGTAAGATACAGTACAGTTAAAAAAGCATGTTTTCCTGTGCGGAAAACGGCTTTCCAAAGACGTACTTAAAAAGAACAGGACTTAAAAAAAATGACAAAGGCACAAACGGCGGAGACCGCAGCCCCCGCACAAAGCGGTATTGTTGATATGGATGATCTGGTCGCACTGTGTAAACGGCGCGGCTTTGTTTTTCGGGCATCCGAAATTTATGACGGTATCAACGGTTTTTGGGATTACGGTCCGCTGGGCGTGGCGCTGAAGAACAATCTGCGTGATTTGTGGTGGCAGGATATGGTCATCGCGCCGCCGATCGGTCCTGACGGCAAAGTGCTGGATATAGTCGGCCTTGACAGTTCCATCATTCAAAACCCGAAAGCCTGGGAAGCCTCGGGGCATGTCGCAGGTTTTAATGACCCGATGGCGGATTGTAAGGAAACGAAGCTGCGTTACCGCGCCGACCATCTGTTTGTCTGCGTTTTTGAAGAGGGCGATGTCTGGCCCGCCTTTATGGAAGGTGAAAGCGAAGCGGCGGTACAAAAACGCATTCATAAGCTGAAACTGCATGGCGAATTCACACGTTTGCCGTTTACGGACAAGACGGTTTCCGAGAACCTGTCCAAAGTGCAGGGACCTGATGCGAAAGAGCCCGGCACACTGACCGAACCGCGCAGCTTTAACCTGATGTTCAAAACCTTTATCGGTGCAACGGCGACGGAAGACGATGTTGCCTATCTGCGTCCTGAAACGGCGCAGGGTATCTTTTTGAATTACCGCAATGTGCTGTCCTCCTCACGTGTGAAAATGCCCTTTGGTATTGCGCAGATCGGGAAGGCCTTCCGTAACGAGGTCACGCCGCGCAATTTTATCTATCGCAGCCGCGAATTCGAACAAATGGAAATGGAATGGTTCTGCCATCCGGATGATGCGAAAATGTGGTTTGATTTCTGGATGGAGCAGCGCAAGGCATGGTGGAAAAAAGTCGGCTTGCGCGATGAAAATCTGCTGATCCGTCCGCATGAGTCGGATGAATTGTCGCATTACGCGAAAGAAGGTTACGGTACGGTGGATGTGGAATACCGTTTCCCCTTTACGGCACCGGGATTTGGCGAGCTGGAAGGTGTTGCGCACCGCTGTAATTTTGACCTGACGGAACATCAGAAACATTCCGGCACGAAGATGGAATATGTTGATCCGCAGGAGCCTGACAAGCGCTTTATCCCGCATGTGATCGAGCCTGCGGCCGGTCTGACGCGCGGCGTTCTGGCCGTGCTGGCGGATGCCTATACCGCTGACCCGTCGCGGCCCAGCAAAATGTTTATGAAATTTAATCCGAAACTTGCGCCTGTCAAAGCGGCGGTTCTGCCGCTGCTGAGTAAAGACGGGCTTCCTGAAATTGCTGAAAAGCTTTATATGTCGCTGCGCGGGAAATTCATGACCGAGCTCGATATCAAGCAGAATATCGGCAAGCGCTATGCGCGTCAGGATGAAATCGGAACACCTTTCTGCCTGACCGTTGATCCGGAAACGCATGACGATCAGGCTGTCACTGTGCGCCACCGCGACACGATGCAACAAACCCGCATCGGGCTCGATAAGGTGGAGGCATATCTTGCGGAAAAACTGCTTTAGGCCGTCTCCGGCTTTTGTTTAAGAAGAACGGGTATGCATCTGAAAAACCTGTTGAATATCGGTGTATTTTTTCTGGCCTGTCTGGCGGTTGCTGTCTGGCCGGCTCTGGCGCGTGCGGCACCGTCCGAGGTTGATGATCCCGTCAATCTGTCTGCCAAAACCCTTGTGCACAATAACAACACCCAGCAGATCGTGGCTGACGGTGCCGTCGAAATGGTGCAGGACGGGCGCATTTTGCGTGCCGACCGGATTATTTTTGATCTGCATGAAGATCTGGCCTATGCGATGGGGAATGTCGTACTTTTGGATAAAAACGGCGATGTGTATTTTGCCGAGGAAATGGAGCTGAAAGGTGATTTGCGTGAAGGCTTTGTGAAAGGGCTGCGCGCGATGTTGTCGGATGGCTCGAATTTCCGTGCTGAAAAGGCGCAACGTGTTGATTCCCGCAAGATCAGCATGGAAAACGCTTTTTACACGCCCTGTAAATTATGCGCGGATGATCCGGATAAAGACCCGCTGTGGCAGATTCGTGCCGATAAAGTTGTCTATGATGAAGCGGAAAAGGATATTTCCTACCGTAATGCGCGATTGGAAATTCTGGGGCTGCCGATCATGTATACGCCGATTTTCTCTCATCCCGATCCGCGCCAAAAGCAGAAGTCAGGATTTCTGCGTCCGAAACTCGGCTGGACATCCGATCTGGGTGTTTTTATGCGCGGCAGTTATTACTGGGGATTTTCGCGGAACAAGGATGCAACCTTGTCTGTCCAGCCGACAAGTCTGAACGGGGTCTTGACCGAAGCGCAATACCGCCAGCATTTTCACAACGGCTTTATCGAGCTGAATGGCGGTGTGGCGGTAAATTCCGACCGCACGGAGGAAAGCGGTATTGTTGAGCCTGGAAAGGAGCGCGCCTATGTCTTTGCCAATGGACGCTTTGACCACAGCCGGACATGGCGCAGCGGTTTTGATCTGAACCGGACCAGTGATAAAGGGTATTTGCGTCTTTATGATATCAGCAAAGAAAATGTTCTTGAAAGTCAGATATTTGCGGAGCGTTTTTCAAACCGTAATTACACGCGGATTGAAGCGGTCAGCTTTCAGGATGTGCGTCTTGGCAACCGTTTGAAACAGCCGGAAATTCTGCCGCTGGTGCAGCACCGTGTGTATGGCGCGCCGGGAAGTTTGCTGGGCGGGCGCTGGACGCTGGGCCTGAACGCGGCGGGGCTGCACCGGCAGACATCACAGCAGGACACGCTGCGCGGTTCCATTGATACCGGATGGGAGCGGCAATTTGTCAGCAGGGGCGGGCTGAAAACTGTTGTGGATGCGCATATCCGCGGTGATGCCTACCATATACGTGACAGCGTTGTGCCGGGCGAAACAACAGGATCTGATTACCGCTTTTTTCCTTATCTGCATACCAAAACGAGTTACCCGCTGGTGAAACCTCTGAAACGCAGCAGCCTGATTATTGAGCCGATGGCATCACTGACGCTGGCGCATGAGGTGAATGATGATCCGATTGTGCCCAATGAGGACAGCATTGATGTACAGCTGGACAGCGGTAATCTGTTTGATGCGGTGCGTTTCCCCGGACTGGACCGTGTCGAGGACCGCAGCCATGCAGCTTACGGGATCAAAACGGGCATACATGGTCATAAAGGGCGCAAGGCAGAAGTCTTCGTCGGGCAAAGTGTCCAGCTTGACCATGACCCGATGTTGTTTCCGACGGGGTCGGGTCTGGAAGATGAGTATTCCGATCTGGTGAGTGCGGTGAATGTTGATCTGGGGCAGCATTTTATTGTGAACTACAAGGCGCAATTTGATGACAGCAATCTGAAGCCGCGCCGCCATGAGGTGCAGATGTCCGGTAATCTGGGCAATAACGGTGCGCTGGATTATGATGCCCGCTATGTCTTTGCGACGCCGGTTGCGGGGACGGGCTTTCTGGAATCGCGGGAGCAGGTGCAGTTTGGTGCGGGGTATCAGATCAATGATACATGGCGTACGGATATGAGCTCTTTGACCGATCTGGGAACCGAGCCGGGCTTCCGCCGCGGTACGCTGGGACTACATTATACGGATGAATGTTTCTCCTTCTCCATCATCGGCCAGAAAAACCTGATTGACCGCGCCAGCGGTGAAAACGATACCACGATCCTGTTTCGCATCGGCTTGAAACATCTGGGAGAATTCAGCACACCGGAAATTCTGCTGGAAAAAGCACCGCAGGACGGTAGTAATTAAGACCTTATTTTGGCCTTCCCAAACAGCTCCCCATGTGTTAGATAATGTTCCGAAGCTTATGAAATAATACAGAATTTTTGCGCAGAAGTTTTTAAATGATCTTGTCTTATGATTCCAGCCGCCGTTACCGCCGCAAGGCGCAGGAACGCCGCCGCCGCATGATGTTTATCATGGCGCTGTTTGCGGGAATTTTTGCGTTGGGCTATTGGCTGGGCGGTGAGGTTGTGCGCAGCAGCGAGATTGCCTTCAAACAGCGCGCCCTGAAATTGCAGGAAGAAAAAGACTCTCTGGATATGCTGGTCACGGAACTCCGCACAAAAGTGCAGGAAACCCAGATGCGTTATCAGCAGCTGGAAGAACGCTTCCAGACGGAAGTGCCGACAGGTGATTTAAGCAGTCTGACAAAGCTGGTTGAACAGCAATTGACGGACGGTATCGATAAGGATCGTCTGGCTTTTGTGATTACTTCGGCGCGGCCGCCGCGTAATTGTGCATCTCCTGTAACCAAACGCTTTATTCTCCCGACACCGGCCTATAAAGGGGCGGATACCGTGGTTTCTTTTGCAGAAGGGGCGATCACGATTACGGGAGAGGGTGTTTCAGCGATTGCAGAAAACGGCCAGCCTGAGGCATGGTTCGATCCCGGAAAATCCGTCACAATAAAATTCACGATTTTAGGCGGGGCGGATACGGTCAAAGAGCAGCTGCTACCGATTCATCACTCCATGATTGTAGATGGGCGGGAACACCGCTTTACCGTGGCAAAAGGGCCGCGCGGCTTTGTCACCGTGACGGCGGATCACTGCGACTATCCTTAAAATTAAAGCCAGTCGATTTTACCTTGCATCAGATCCTGTGCGGATTGCGCCATGATGTGCCGGTACTGCTTTTCGGCATAACGGGCGAGGGCGGCAGAAGATTTTTTTTCCACATCGACGCCGTCATAGACGTTGCGGTGCAAGGCCGCGGCCAGTGTGCCGTCTTTCAACCCGTTCTCATAAGCGAAAACGCGCCCGTAAAAGGCTTTGGCCATTTTGCGGATGCGTTTGGGGACGCCCAGGTCGCCGACACCCTGTTCCCGCAGCGAGTGGTCCATATCAAGAAACATGTGATCAAACAGTCTTTGTGAAAAATCGGCGGCTTGCGGGTCTTCCGTGCCATTGGCGGTTTTTTCTTCCTGCAGGCGGCGCAGGACAAAGAAGATATGCAGTACCAGCATTTCGAAACGTCCTTCCACCGTATCCGGCACCTGCCAGTCGCGGTAAAATTCGGGGCGGCGCGCGGTCTCAACAATCTCATGGTAAAGAAGCTGTACTGAGGCCGGGTCTGCGGCGTTTTTCCTGTTGCGGAGTTTTGCAAACATTATGCTTGAGTTTTCCTTTCCAAATAAGCCTTGATTTGATAGTGTTGTAGAACAATTTTGTACGAAAAAAAAGCGAAAAGGCATGAAAACAGCTTTAGGTCTTCAAACGACAACATCTTTGCGGCTGGGGATATGCCTGCTGCTGGGAATGATTTTTCTGGCCGGATGCACGCCTGCGCGCAATACGCATGGTAATCTGGTATCCGATGTACGCTATAATCAGGTGCGTCCTTATGAAACCACACGTTATGAACTGCGCCAGATATGGGGCCCGCCGACGGCTGTGGCGCCCTTTACCGGCGGGGATACCTGGTATTATATCGGGCAGAAAAGCGAAGTGATGGGTATTTTCAAGGCGGAGATTACTGACCGCCGCGTCATCCGCGTCGATTTTGACACTGCCGGAACCGTCACGGAAATTGCCGAGCTTGATCCCGGTGCAGGGCAGGAGATTGACCCCGTCACCCGTCAAACACCGACCGCAGGGAAAGAGTTTACGGTTTTGCAACAATTAGTTGGTAATCTGGGACGGTTCAATAAAGCCAGAACAGCCGGAAGCGGCGGCCCTTAAGGCAGGGCGCGTACCGATTCTTCGGTTGTGACCAATAGTAATAACGCTAGCGAAAGGATAATTTTATGGCGAACGACTTTCTTTTTGATCCGGATTCAAACGCACTTGATCGTCTGGACTATCGTCCGCCGGAATATCTGATCGACGAAACGGATTTGCATTTCGACCTGCATGAAACCGAAACACGGGTGAAGTCGAAATTGACGGTACGCCGCAATCCTGATGCGCCCGAAGGCGGTCCGCTGATGCTGAACGGCGAGGATTTGAAACTGGTCTCCGTCAAGCTTAACGGCAAGAATCTTGACCGCGGCGATTTTGAAGTCACGGATAAACATCTGATTATCAAACGCCCGCCGGAGCAGCCTTTCACGCTGGAAATCGAAAACGAGATTAATCCGAAAGAAAACACGATGCTTTCCGGTCTTTATATTCCGGAGCAGGAGGAGATTTTCTGCACCCAGTGTGAGGCGCAGGGCTTCCGCCGCATTACCTATTATCTGGATCGTCCGGATGTGTTGTCCACCTTCCATGTCACGGTCGAGGCGGATAAGGAAAAATATCCGCTGCTGATGTCAAACGGTAACGGCGACCCGACCAAAACCACCGATCTGGGTAATGGCCGCCATGAAATCAGCTGGGATGACCCGCATAAAAAACCGGCCTATCTTTTCGCACTGGTTGCCGGAGATTTGCCTTATATCGAGGATAAATTCGTGACGCGCTCGGGCCGCGAGGTTGAGCTGCGTATTTTCGCGCCGGAAGGTTATGAAGATAAAATCGACTGGGCGATGGAATCGATCAAAAAATCGATGAAATGGGATGAAGACACCTATGACCGCGAATATGATCTGGATGTTTTCCACATTGTCGCTACGACCAGCTTTAACGCCGGGGCGATGGAAAACAAGGGTCTGAACATCTTTAATATCAGCCTGCTGGCAGGGGATGAGGAAACCGCGACGGATGACCGTCTGATTGCGATCGAGGCCGTGATCGGCCACGAATATTTCCACAACTGGTCGGGTGACCGCGTTACGCTGCGTGACTGGTTCGAGCTGACGCTGAAAGAAGGCCTGACCGTTCTGCGTGACCGCCAGTTCACGGCGGATATGCATTCGCAGGCGATTAAGGATATCGAAGATGCCACTGACCTGAAAGCACGGCAGTTTATCGAAGATGCCGGCCCGACGGCGCATCCGATCCGTCCCGATCATGTTGCCGAATTTGACAATATCTATACCGGCACGATTTACGAGAAAGGCTCGCATGTGCTGGGTATGCTGCGCACGCTGCTGGGCACGGATACGTGGCGCGAGGCGATGAACGAATATTTCGACCGCTTTGACGGGCAGGCCGTGACCTGTGACGATTTCGTCGATGTGATGCAGGAGGTCTCCGGCCTTGATCTGTCGCATTTCCGCAAATGGTATTCGCAAGCGGGTACGCCGGAACTGCGCTATAGCGGTGAATATGACGCGGCAAGCAAAACATACCGCCTGACATTGGAGCAGGAAACCAAGCCGACCTCTGAGCAGGCGGAGAAAGAGGCAATGTATATGCCGATTTCCGTCGGTCTGATCGGTCAGGACGGCAAGGATATTCCGCTGACGCTGAAAGGCGATACGGAAGCAGGGTCGACAACACGGGTTCTGCATCTGAAAAAGGACAAGCAGGTCTTTGAATTTACAGGCGTTGAAGGGCCGGTTGTTCCCTCCATCCTGCGCGGTTTCTCCGCACCGGTCAAAGTCATGACCAAAGCCAGCGAGGACGAGCTTGTCTTCCGCATGAAGCATGACAGCGACGGCTATAACCGTTTTGATGCGGCGCAGGAATATATGGCCAAAGTCGTGCTGGATATGGCGAAAGATATCGAGGCCGGTAATGAGGCGAAAGCGCCGACCAAACTGCTGAATGCCGTTGGTCATGTGCTGGCGACGGATGCGAAATCCGGCGATAAGGCCTTTGTGGCGAAAATGCTGGAACTGCCGTCCTACAGCATCCTTGTGCAAAGTCTGGATGTCGTGAATCCCGATGCGCTGCTGGATGCGGCGGATAAGCTGAAAGAGCAGATTCTGGATGCGCATCAGGGCGATATGGCGATGCTTTACAGCGCGACAATCTCCCCGCCGGGCGAGAAATACGAAGTTACGCCCGCGCAAGTCGGACGCCGCGCTCTGCACAATCTGACGCTGGATTATCTGGCGGCGGATAAATCCGATGAGGCAACGAAAATTGCCAAACTGCAATATGATCAGGCAACCAATATGACGGAACGTCTCGGCGCATTGACGGCGCTGTCCGAGCTGGACAAGCCGGAAACGCAGGCGGCGCTGGATAATTTCTATGACCGTTATAAAAGCAACACCAATATCGTCGATAGCTGGCTGGGCGTACAGGCCCGTATGGACAGCGGCGACGGTCTGGAACGCGTCAAGAAACTGACGGAACATGAAGCCTTTAGCTGGAAAGTGCCGAATAAGGTACGGTCGCTGGTCGGTGCCTTTGCCGCCGGTAATCCGCGCCATTTCCACCGTAAAGACGGGGAAGGCTACAAATTCCTTGCCGATGCGGTGATCAAGCTGAACACCATCAATCCGCGCGTCGGTGCGGGGCTGGTCAAGCCGCTCTTGGAATTCAAACGCTACGACAAAGACCGCCAGAAATTGATGCTGGAGCAGCTCGACCGCGTCAAAGCCACGCCGAAGCTGGACAAAGGTATCCGCGAACTGGTGGACAAAGCGCTGGCAACACGTGACGGCGCTGCGGCAAAAGGCAATGAGCCGAAACCCTCCGGCGGCACACTGGCAGCCTAAAACGCCTTTTAATATTTGAATAAAAAGATGCCCCGCCTGTGAAGACGGGGCATTTCTTTTATTTATCAGGGATACAGAAAAATTAGGATGCTTTAGAAGTCTCGTGCCATTTTATGTGCCTCTATGAGTTCTTCTGCTTGCTTTATTAAGTCTGGCTCATTTTGTAAATTGCAGGCGATGTTTCGAACTCTGTCCAGAATCTCTTTAGAATTTCCGAAAAGCTGTGTTAATTCCCGTTCGTTAAGAGGGCGATAATTTCCGTTTGTGCTCACGACATATCCTCTGCATTTTTCCAGTAATTCGAGGAAACCAGCATCTGTGACGGAGATTTCATCCATCCACTCTTTTAAGTTCTTTGCCCCATCGTCCCCAGATTGTTGCCATCTATAGAAGAAGGAAAGAGCGTCTGGGACAGATTCTATTTTATCGCGATCGGTGCTAGTAAGGCGTTCATTGATGATTTGAATAGCACCTTCTAGTTCCTCTGTTGTAAGACTGGGCTGCCCTTTCTTGGCGAGTCCGCTTTTCCCATGTGCAAAGATTTCGTTTCCAATTACGCTTGAAACAAGCCAGCCTACGGAAGCACCGCTCGTGAAAAAATCTTGTAAAAAAGTTGTTTTTTGGTCTATTAGAGGTAGCAGCTTCTGAAACAGCTTATTACCAATTTCACCGATTCCTATCTTAAAATGCGCCTCATCGTCTTTTTCCTCGCGTCTGGCATCGTCAATACTCTCCGCAATGACTTGTAGAAGTGTTACGCAACCATCTGATGTGAATACCTCCACAGGGGTTCTATTTAGTCTGTCAAGAAGAACGGAATACATCGTTCCTCCTTGAGAACGCTTTGCATAAATAAACTTATTAAAATCGTCTGCATGAAGTGTTTTATTGTTAGCTTTGTTGATAATAGCAGATAGCTCGGATTCGTCTAGCGTTCCAGCAGGCTGGGCGAATGAGAAATAGAGGCGATAATGTGAGGGACTTCCTAGTCTATGGCCTCTTTCTAAAGCTGAGAGTTCTTCATCTGTAGGCTTTGTCATGACGAGCGTTTTATCGTCTCCCCACACATAATCTATCCCTGGGATATGTTCTGATAGGTTTATGATGGTATGCATGGCTGATTGTTTTTCTATATCATCTGTAATCTGCAAATGTTTTAAAAGTTCTTGCGTCATCTTTGCCTGTCCAGCTCCATTCAGATGACCTTCACCGCGCACAACAACTGAGAATGCATTTAAATAGTTTTCTATCCATCTATAAAAGGCATCATTCTTAATTTTTTCGAGATGAAGCCAGCATAGGTCTGGGAAATCCACCTTTTCAGAGATGGGCGGATAAGCCAGCTTTAATGAGTTAAGAATTAAATTAATTTCTCTGGGCGTTTCTATTTTTCCGCCATGTGTATAACAAACCTCTTGTAACCGGCTTGAGAGATTATCGGGTAAGCTTTTGCCAGTAACCTCTTCGTAAAGCAGCTGACATTCTTTATTCATCCAGTTTCGCAGGTCAAATTCTTCTGGTTTCGGTACGGAGAAACTAGCTTGAACAATTTTTTGTAAGAAAGCGTTTCCATCTTTAATATGGAGGGCAGTTTCCAAGCTTTTAGATAAAATTTCTTTGTCGTAGCAGAGGATGTATATTACGTTTGGGAAGTCACCTACTGCACGGATCAAGCGCGTGATCTCTAAGGCTTCCTCCGGTTCAAGGCGGTCAAGATCATCAATGATAACGACAAAAGTTTGCTTAATAGCTTGCAAAGCTCTCGTCAGTTCATCTTTAAGGTCAGTTAATGAGCCAGAAAGCAAATCGGACAATTCCTTTGCATTCTCACCATATGTTGGAATTAATGCTGCCCATGGCGCGATTTTTTTTATCCCCGCCTTACCGTATTTTTTCATTTTTTTCGCAAGGTTTTCGTTTTGCTGTCCTGTTTTTTTTATGGCCTCTGACAGTTCTTCCGCTAAAGAAGATACCATGCTATCTTTATCGCCGATAATCCACGGGGAGAACTTGATAATCGATATATTTTGCTCGTCTTTTATTTTTGCACAAAGCAAATTTAGGATGCTTGATTTCCCACACCCCCATGGCCCTTCAATCCCGATAACAAATCCGCCATCGGCATTCATCTTTAGAATCGACGTTGCTAGATTGTCGGCAATGGGAGAAAAACCCAAACGGTCTTCTTGTACGGATTGGATAGGCTTGTCGGCATGAAAAACTATAGAGGGAGTCGGCTTCTCGTTTTCTGTCGTCATGTAATCTCTTTTCTTATCCCTCTTCGTGTGGGAAAGGTATTGTATTGGTAGGGATTAAAATGTGTCATTTCCAGTTTAGAAGGCCAATTTTAGAGCTATAATTTACATGCTTTTCGATATTAAAGGAAGGGGGCAGCACTAGGTTGGGTTCGAAGTCCTTGAGCCTGCTGAAGTGATGCATCGGTTAGCAGTCGCAGAGTAAATCAAAAAAAGATGCCCCGCTTTTTAAGGCGGGGCATTTAAGTTGCGAAGTGACGTACTTTTAAAACTTGGAGACTTAAAATAAATACCTAATAAAATCAATTAATGTCTTTGTGTCGGATTGTCGGCAGGGGAGAAAAGCCGCGTGCGCAGTTCCTGCCTTAGGTCGTCGATGGGGCGGGTCTTACCGCCGTCTTGATAATGCCAATATGTCCAGCCGTTGCAGGACGGTGCATCTTGCAGCGTTGCGCCCAGCTTGTGGATGGAACCGCGCTTGCCTTCGGCAATCAGATTGCCGTCGGCATGAACCTTGGCGCTGTGCTTGCGGCTGTGGTCAAACAGAATGGCACCGGGTTCCAGCAAGCCTTCTTCCAAAAGCTGCCCGAAAGGAATGCGTGGCTGTTTGCGTTTTTCCGGCGTTTGCAGAATTTCGGCATCTTCACCGGCGGTAATCGCGGCAAGGCGCTTTTCTGCGGCTTTGATGTAAGGTGTTTCGCGCTCGATCCCGACATAGTTGCGGCCCAGCTTTTTGGCAACCGCGCCCGTTGTGCCGGTGCCGAAGAAGGGATCAAGCACCGTGTCGCCGATTTCGGTCGAGGACAAAATGACGCGGTAGAGCAGGGATTCAGGCTTTTGCGTCGGATGCGCCTTTTTGCCGTCATCATCTTTCAGCCTTTCGCCGCCATTGCAGATCGGCAAATTCCAGTCACTGCGCATTTGCAGATCATCATTCAGGCTTTTCATCGCGTCATAGTTAAAGCAGTATTTCGCGTCTTTCGATTTACTCGCCCAGATCATGGTTTCATGGGCATTGGTAAAGCGGCGACCGCGGAAATTCGGCATCGGGTTGTTCTTGCACCAGACGACATCGTTCAAAATCCAGAAGCCCAGATCCTGCAAAATCGCCCCGACGCGGTAAATATTGTGATAGCTGCCGATAACCCAAAGCGTGCCGTCATCTTTCAGCGATTGCCGTGCGGCGCTGAGCCATTCACGCGTAAAGTCATCATAGGACTTCAGGCTTTCGAACTGGTCCCATTCTTCTGTCACGCCGTCAACATGGCTGTTGTCGGGACGGTGCAGCTCACCGGACAGTTGCAGATTATAGGGCGGGTCGGCGAAAATCATATCAACGCTGCCTTTCGGCAAGGCGTTCATGATCTCGGCGCATGAGCCCTGATAAATCGTGTTCTTTTTCAATGGAATGTTTTTAGATTTTGTCATGATACGTTATCTCCACCCTCACTATTAATGATGATGGAAATGACGGAATCCGTCAACATCTAAGTTTCGTTATATTTCAACTGGTTATATTTTTTTGTTGAAGTAATGACTCAGAGATTGGCGCAAAAGAGCGGCGATGATGCACCGTCACGCCATGCTGTTTTAACGCCTCCATATGTATTTTTGTGCCATATCCGGCATTGCTGTCCCAGCCGTAAACAGGGTGGTCTTCGGCAAGACGGCGCATCAGCGTATCGCGATATTCTTTTGCAATGATCGAAGCGGCGGCAATGGATAGCGATGTCTGATCGCCCTTGATAACGGTCAGGGTTTTGCAGGGCAGTTTCGGCGCGCGGTTGCCGTCAATCAGCGCATGACTGCAAGGGGACTTTTCCTGCAAGCCCTCAAAGGCGCGGGTCATGGCATTCATGGTCGCGTTCAGGATATTGACGCGGTCGATTTCCTCCACACAGGCCGCGCCGATGCTGAAAACGGAAAATTCCCGGATGGCAGCGGCAATGCGGGCGCGTTTTGCGGCACTGAGTTTCTTGCTGTCACGGATATGGCCTGAGAGTTCGGGAGGAAGCGGACGGGGCAGGATGACGGCGGCGGCGACGACGGGGCCTGCCAGCGGCCCGCGGCCAACCTCGTCAATGCCGCAAATACCGGCATCATGACCGTGGCTGTGACGCGCAAGGCTGTCTTCAATCGAAAAATCAGGCAGGGACATTATTTTTTATCCGCTTTTTTAGACGCGGCTTTGGCAATCAGCCGCATACGCGGGCGGAGGCTGAAAAAGAATTTTTCGACTTTCAACCCGTGACGGTCCAGCAGCGCTTCGATACCTTTGCGGGAAAAATAATGCAGAACCGCAGGCGGGGTAACAACTTTCCAGCGTGCAAAATTTGACGGGATCGTAAAATGATTGCCATCCGGTGTTTCCAGGTAAACCACACCGCCGGGTTTCAGTACTTTTTTCAACGCCTCAATAAAGGCATTCGGGTCGACGGACTGTTCAAGCCCGTGTTCGATATAGACAATATCAGCCTGCTTGCCCTTTTTGGCGTATTTTTCAAGCGTGGTCTGTTCGAAATGATCTTTGCTAAGGTTTTTCTTTGCCGTTTTGATCGGCTGTTCGCGCGTATCAATGCCGAAGGCTTCAAGATCAAGCGAAGCGGCGGCAATCACGGAATAGCCGAAACCGCATCCGACAGCCAAAAAATCCGTTCCCTTGGTCAGGGCGGTCAAGGTGCGAATACGTTTTTCATAGCGCTTGTTTTCCCGCTCGGGATTGCTTGGCGGCACAAGTTTTTCATTATATTTTTCATGGAATTTCTCCATGAATTCGGCAGTGGGGTAGGGGTCGGCAACCGCGCTGCCGCATTTCAGGCAACCGACAAGCGTAAAGCCGTATTTTTCACCGAGGTAATAATAATCCTCGAACGGAGTCATGCAGGCATGGCAAAAAGAGAGGGGAAGCTCTTCTTCCGCCGGGGCATCCGTTGCCGCTTCGTCAGCTGTTTCGCTGATTTTTTCTTCACTTAACTTGCTGTCTGTCATGGACGTCGCCCTGCCTGTGCTTTACGGTCTCTCGCAATTATCTTACGGCGGCCTCCTGTTTTATTCAAGCAAAAGCAAACACTAGGGCAAAAAACAGCATAAAAAGAAAAACACGGAAATATAAGAAGGGCGGAACCGGATAGGTACCGCCCTTTATGTTCGTGTTTGCCGTGATATCCGGCGGGCTTTATTTGCCCGTGCGGGCACCGCTCTGCGGCGGTCTGCGCGGCGGCATTTGTTTGTTTTCATTATCTGCGCGTTTTTCCGCGGCTTTTTTCCAGTCCTTGCGGTCTGCTCCCGGGCAGGTTTTGGAAGCGGCGGCGCGGTCTGCGCCTGCCATCATTTCCCGCGCATGTTTGCGCTGATGCGCTCCAAAAGAAAACTCATTGAAGACATGGCTGATATCCTTGTCCCATTCATTTTCGTATTTTTTCTTCATGACATCGGATTGTGTCAGGCCGGTATCGACAATGTCGCGCAGCGGTTTCAGATAGACACCTTCATGCACGCCGTCCTCGTTCTGGATATTGCGGTTACGCAGGCCCAGCTCGGCCAGTTCGACGAGTTTTTTTGCGATATCCTGTACCGTGCCGCCTTTGAACGGGGTTTGCAATCCGTCTTCCGGTGTGCGGGTACGCAGAAATTCACGATCTTCCGCCGTCCAGTCCTTAATCAAATCATAGGCCTTGTCCAGCGCTTCGTCATCATAGAGCAGACCGACCCAGAAAGCGGGCAGGGCATTGATCATATCTTCCGACGAGCCGACATCACAGCCGCGCATCTCCAGCCATTGGCGCATACGCACTTCGGGCCAGATTGTGTTGATATGGTTGAACCAGTCATTGAGAGTCATGTCATGCTGCTCTTCAAGGCCGGGAATGGGGCCATTGACACAATCCATGAAGGAGACGGGTTTCTCAATCCACATGAAATGGTCATTGTGATAGATACCAAAGACCGGCATTTCGTTCAATATGAAATCCGTATAGCGTTCAAAACCGAAATCATCTTCGAAGGCGACCGGCATCATAAAGCCGTAGCGCCCGTCGGCAGCATTATGAGTGATGCGGCTGCGGGTGCTGGCGCTGTCGGAGAGTTTGCCGTCTTCAAAAGGGGAGTTGGCAAAAATCGCGGAAGCGATGGGCTGCAGGGACAGGCCGACGCGCAGTTTCTTGACCATGTCGTCTTCGCTGCTATAGCCGAGATTGACCTGTGTCGAACTGGTCGCGACCATCAGTTTGCGCGCTGTTTCGAAATGGTTGGATTTGAAGAAATTGTAAAATGTCTGGAAGCGGGACATCGGCATTAAAGGTGCGTCATCCAGCGTCATTGTCGGGTGATAGCCCAGACCCAGCACGTCCATGCCGTTGGCTTCGCAAGCTTCCAGCAATTCGCTGAAATGGTTTTTTGTCTCATTTGCGACTTCATGCAAATTATGGAGGGCGGCACCTGACAATTCGATCTGTCCGCCGGGCTCCAATGTCACGCTGGCCCCGTTTTTCTCAAGACGGATCAGGTTGTCATCCTCATAGAACGGCGTCCAGTCATGGTGGTCGCGCAGATGCTCCAGCAAGTCTTTAATGCCGGGCTTGCCGTCCTTGCCTTCATAGGGAACAATGGCGTAATCATCTTTGTAAAAAATGATTTTTTCATGCTCTGCGCCGATGACAAGATCTTCTTTTGCCGCGCAGCCCTGTTTGAACCATTCGACCAGCACCTTGCGGTCCTGTAACTTATCATTGTAATTATGCGCCGGTTTTGCCATGTTAACTGCTCCATTACCTCTATCAAACAATTTGAATATTGTTAAATATTCCGGATGCCGTAAATTTCCGGACATTCATTCTTGACCATAATTATTTTTCATGTCAACAGCGCTAATGAAAAAAAGACACAAAATGTCTAATTTTATGGGATGCTTATTGGTGTATGTAAACTAAAAGTACTTATGCAAAATATTGAGATAGATGGATTTGAGATTGCGCAAATCCTGCAGGCGGATATGTTCATCAATTTTATGCATGCTCTCGCCGACGGCACCGAATTCGATGACAGGACAGTAATTGGCAATGAAGCGCGCATCGGATGTGCCGCCTGTGGTGCTTTTCTCCGGTGTATTTCCTGTGGTTTCATTCGCAGCTTCGGCGATAATGGCGGTCAGGCTGTTTTCTCCGGTCAGAAAGCTTTCGCCGCTGATCGAGATATCCAGCTGATAGGGGATATCTGTTGCGGTTAACGTATCATGCAGCAATTTTGTCAGCGATTCGCCGCTGTGCAGATCGTTAAAGCGGATGTTGAATTTTGCTGTCGCCTTTTCGGGGATGACGTTATCGGCGGGATTGCCGACATCAATCGTGACGATTTCCAGATTGGAAGGCTGAAAGAATTCCGAGCCTTCATCCAATATCAATACATCCAGCGCGGAGAGCAGTTTGATAAGCTTCGGCACGGGATTATCCGCCAGATGCGGATAGGCGACATGGCCTTGCGTACCTTGCACGCTGAGCCGTCCTGTCATGCTGCCGCGCCGCCCGACTTTCATCATTTCGCCGAGCGTGGTCGGGTTGGTCGGCTCTCCGACAAGGCAATGGTCGGGAATTTTATTTTTTGATTCAAGCCATTGCAGCATTTTCTTTGTGCCGTTTAAGGCGGGGCCTTCTTCATCGCCTGTGATCAGCAAGCTGATTTTTCCGGATGTCTGACCGTCCTGCGCGGCGATGAATTCCGCGGCGGCGGCAACAAATGCGGCGATGCCGCCCTTCATGTCGGAGGCACCGCGACCGTAAAGCTTGTCATCGGCAATGACAGCATCGAAAGGATCGTGCTGCCAGCTTTCCGCATCGCCGGGCGGGACAACATCGGTATGTCCGGCAAAGCAGAAATGCGGCTTGCCGTTGCCCCATTCGGCGTACAAATTATCGACATCCGGTGTGCCGTCTTCGGTAAAAGGCAAACGGGTGCAGGTAAAGCCCAGCGATGTCAGGATATTTTCCAGCACATCCAGCGCACCGCCTTCGGCGGGAGTAACGCTGGGGCAGCGGATTAAAGCCTGTGCAACGGCAACGGGATCTGTGGAATCAAGCGCGGAGGAGTTCATTGATCGATGTCTTTGAGCGGGTTTTTTCATCAACGCGTTTGACGATCACGGCGCAGTAAAGGCTGGGACCGTGTGTGCCGTTGGGCAAGGGTTTTCCCGGAAGCGATCCCGGCACCACAACGGAATAGGGCGGCACATGCCCCATGAAAACCTCACCCGTATTGCGGTCGATGATTTTTGTGGAGGCGCCGATAAAGACGCCCATGGACAAGACGCTGCCGGTTCCGATAATCACGCCTTCGGCAACTTCGGAGCGTGCGCCGATAAAGCAATTATCCTCGATAATGACAGGTGCGGCCTGCAAAGGTTCCAGCACACCGCCGATTCCCGTGCCGCCGGAGATGTGGCAGTCCTTGCCGATCTGGGCGCAGGTGCCGATCGTGGCCCATGTATCAACCATCGTACCGCTGTCAACATAGGCGCCGAGATTGACAAAGCTGGGCATCAACACGACATTCGGCGCGATATAGGCGGAATGGCGCACGGTGCAGTTCGGTACGGCACGGATGCCGGATTCCGCAAACATCGCCTCATCCCAATCGGTGAATTTCGATGGCACTTTGTCATACCATGTGCTGCCGTTCGGGCCGCCGTCAATCGGCATATTGTCATTCAGGCGAAAAGACAGCAGCACTGCTTTTTTTAACCATTCATGGACGCGCCAACCATGCGGGGCATCCGGGTTCCGGGTGGCGATGCGCAGCTCACCGCTGTCAAGCCGTCCGAGGACTTCAATGACGGCTTCGTCAATTTCCGCATGGGTTTCCTGAGAAATTTGACTGCGAATTTCCCAACCGTTTTCAATAAGTTGCTGAAGCTTTTTCATTTGAAATACTTAATTCTGTTCGTGTGTTAACCTGTTTTTACTTTCTCTTGTTTTATGCTATAAACAGAGTTTGTTCCAGCAAAAAAGGGAAAAAACGTGCAAAAGATTTGTGTAATCAACGGCCCCAATCTGAATATGCTCGGTAAGCGCGAGCCTGACATCTACGGGCATGAGACGCTGGCTGATATCGAGGCGCTTTGTCAAAATGAGGGCGAATCCCTTGGTCTGTCCGTTTCTTTTTTCCAGTCAAACGGTGAGGGAGAGATCGTCACAAAAATCCAGAACCTGCTGGAAGGCGGCTGTGATGCGCTGATTATCAATGCCGCAGCCTATACGCACACTTCCGTTGCGATTGCCGATGCACTGGCAATGTTGACGGTTCCGGTGATCGAAGTTCACCTGTCGAATATTCACAAACGCGAATCCTTTCGTCACCATTCTTATATCTCGTCTTTGGCGGCGGGTGTGATTTGTGGTTTTGGATCAAATAGTTATGTTTTGGCGTTGCATGCAGCCAAAAATCTGTTAGAACAGAGAGCTTAAAAATTATAAGAAAAAACTTTTTCAAGGAGCAGCTTGAATGGCACCGATGAAGATTGACAGCGACACGATCCGTT
Source organism: Pseudomonadota bacterium (assembly GCA_013285465.1). NCBI lineage: Bacteria > Pseudomonadati > Pseudomonadota > Pseudomonadota bacterium. The sequence continues at coordinate 1,496,195 of CP053449.1, read as the reverse complement.
CACTGGCGGAACTGCTGGATGAAACCGGCCTGACCGAAATTGAGGTCTGCGAAGGCGATAAAAGCCTGCGCGTGACGCGCGGCCAGGCTGTGCAGTCTGTTGTTGCGGGCGCGCCTGCTGCGGCGAATACGGCTGCGCCGCAACTGGTTGAGGCCGCGCCTGCGGGTTTTGACAATCATCCCGGCGCGATCAAATCGCCGATGGTCGGCACGGTTTATCTCCAGCCGGAACCCGGTGCGCCGTCTTTTGCGCGGATCGGTGACGCGGTGAAAGAAGGCGATACGCTGATGATTATTGAGGCGATGAAAGTTATGAACCCGATGAAAGCGCCGAAATCAGGAAAACTGGTACAGGTGTTGATCGAAAATGCCCAGCCCGTCGAATTCGACGAAGTGCTGATGGTGATCGAATAAGCGAACGGGTGTATTATGGCAGTCGCCAAACATGTCGAAAAAAGCGTTTCTTGCAAGGTAAATCCTGTAATGTTCAAAAAAGTTCTGATCGCCAATCGTGGAGAAATCGCCCTGCGTATCCACCGTGCCTGTTGCGAAATGGGGATTGAAACCGTTGTCGTTCATTCGACGGCGGATGCGGACAGTATGGCGGTGCGTCTTGCTGATGAAAGCGTTTGTATCGGAGCACCGCCTGCCCGTGAAAGCTATCTGAATATTCCGGCGATTCTGACGGCGGCGTCTCTGACCAATGCGGATGCGATTCATCCCGGCATCGGATTTTTGTCCGAGAATGCGGAATTCGCCCGCATGGTGGAAGAGCACGGTTTTACCTTTATCGGCCCGACGCCCGAGCATATTGAACAGATGGGCGATAAAGCCGTTGCGAAAAAGACGGTGGCGGAGCTCGGCCTGCCGGTCATTCCCGGCTCTGACGGCGTGATCCGTGATATTGCCGAGGCAAAAGCCGTTGCCAAGAAAATGGGTTTTCCCGTACTGGTTAAGGCGGTTGCCGGCGGCGGCGGGAAGGGGATGAAAGTCGCCCCGACGGAGGAAGAATTTGAAAACGCTTTTAAAATGGCGTCCAGCGAGGCGAAAGCCGCCTTCGGCAATGGTGACGTTTATATCGAAAAATTCCTGAAAGCGCCGCGTCATATTGAGATTCAGGTCATCGGCGATATGCACGGCAATGCCATCCATCTGGGCGAGCGTGATTGCTCCATTCAGCGCAATCACCAGAAAGTGATCGAAGAAGCGCCGTCTCCCGCACTAACGGAATCACAGCGCAAAGCAATCGGTGAGCTGGCGGCAGATACGGTGCGCCGTATGGGCTATCGCGGGGTCGGCACGATTGAGTTTCTGTATGAAGACGGGCAGTTCTATTTCCTTGAAATGAATACCCGTCTGCAAGTGGAACATCCGATTACCGAGATTATTACAGGCATTGATCTGGTTCGCGAACAGATTCGCGTTGCGGCAGGATTGCCGCTGTCTTTCAAGCAGGAGGATATTACCTTCCGCGGTCATGCTTTTGAATGCCGGATTAATGCGGAACATCCTGAAACCTTTATCCCGTCACCGGGACGCATTACCAAATATCACCCGCCGGGCGGGCTGGGCGTGCGGATCGACAGTGCGGTTTATGAAGGTTATAAAGTGCCGCCCTATTACGACAGCCTGATTGCGAAAATGATTATTCGCGGTACTAGTCGTGAAGAATGCTTGATGCGGATGCACCGCGCCTTGAAAGAATGCGTGATTGCCGGAATTGAGACCAATCTGCCGCTGCATGCACGCATTTTACAGCACGAGGATTTCCGCAACGGTGATTTTGATATTCACTGGCTCGAAAACGAGTGTCTCGCGACAGAATAGTGCTTCAAGAAATATTACATCTTCCGTGTACGGACAAAGCTGCGCAGGCTTTGCTGGCGCGTTTTTACGGCTTCGACTTTTTCCGCGCGTAATGCTGCAGCCTGTATTTGTGCCTTTGCGGTTTTTTCAACGCATTCCAGCACGGCATCATCATTGCTCAGCTCTGCATAACGGGCCATGGAATTCCCGGCCGTATCTTTCAGCAGCATTGAGGCATCATGCTGGACAAAAACCGTCAGCAGTGCCATGTTTTTGTCCATGATGGCCTGAAAAGCGGCGCTGCGCCCCAGGTTATTGGGTTTGTCGATATCTGCGCCTTTTTCCAGCAGCAGTCTGACAGCTTCGACAGCGAAACTACGGCGAGCGGTTAATTCATCCATATCATACTCATCGGCAAACATCGGGGCACGCACAGCCCAGATCAGCGCGGTGTCACCCAGCATATCAGCAGCATCGGGATTTGCACCCCATTCCAGTAATTGCTGCATTTTGGCAAAATCGGCATCTTTGATGGCGCCCAGCAACTCATTATCAAGATCGCGTGTGCTCATTTTTTCATTCCTCTTTTGATATATTGTCTTAAATTCGTGTGACGCGCACCAAAAGCGGGCTTTTGTTCCTTGGGGGCGGCGGACGCGGTATCGGCTGTGTCGCGGTCGGCGGCGATACTACTGGAATAGCTGCGCAGAAAAGAATGAATGCCGATATGAAAGTCCTTCCATTTATCCGCGTAATACATAACATCATGTCCCTGATCATTCACTGCCAGCACATCGGCATTGCGGTCAATCAAGGCGCAGATAATATTCAGCGCGCTGCTTTCATCTTTGATAATCTCAATGGTACGGATCAGCGGGGTATTACCGTCGCGGTCGGGCGTGTCCGGACTGCATCCGGCATTCAACAAAATCTCGACCAGCTCAAAATCATTTTTGGCAGCGGCTTTGATGAGTGCCGTATCACCCTTGGTGTCTGTTTCGTTCAGCGGCGCACCGTCATCAATCAGGTTTTTGATCTCCCACAATCTCCCGCCGTCTTCAACGGCTGCAATCAGCATTTGTCCCAATGGGGTGCTTGTCGGGGGAGTGCTTGACATTTTAGTGTCTTTCCGCTTTGTTTGTCGGCATTAATGCATCGTGCAAAATCGCAAGGCATAATTATACGCTTTGGTATGTTGGAATATGACAAATATTATTCCATATGTCAATATTTTTCGTATAAAAAACTTGCTTTTTTGATAATGAATATGTAATATTGCAACATGTAAAAAGCGGGGTATCAACAAAATGGCTGAAAAGCAGAAGAAGCTGTTTATCAAGACCTGGGGCTGTCAGATGAATGTCTATGACAGTGTCAAGATGTCTGACGTGCTTTTGCCGCTGGGCTACGAGACTGTGGATTCCCCCGAAAATGCCGATATGGTGATTCTGAATACCTGCCATATCCGCGAGAAGGCGACGGAAAAAGTCTTTTCCGAACTGGGTCGCCTGAATAAATTCAAAAAACAACGCGCCGAAAAAGGCGATGAAACGCTGATTGCTGTTGCGGGCTGTGTCGCGCAGGCTGAAGGCGATGTCATCATGGATCGCGCCCCTTATGTTGATATGGTGTTCGGTCCGCAAACCTATCACGAATTGCCGGAAATGGTGGCAAAGGCAACGGGCGCTTACGGCGCAAACCGTATCGTCAATACCGAATTTCCGATGGAATCGAAATTTGATTCTCTTCCCGAAGAGGGCAACACGCAGGGCGTATCTGCCTTTTTATCCGTTCAGGAAGGCTGTGATAAGTTCTGCACCTTCTGTGTCGTGCCTTATACGCGCGGCGCGGAATTCTCTCGCCCTGCCGCGCAGGTGCTTGCCGAGGCGCGTGCGCTTGTCAAATCTGGCACAAAGGAGTTGATGCTACTGGGGCAGAATGTGAATGCCTATCACGGCGAAGGGCCGGATGGCAAAACATGGGGATTGGGACGTTTGATCCGTGAAATGGCTGAGATCGACGGGCTTGCCCGCCTGCGTTACACAACCTCGCATCCGCGCGATATGGAAGATGATCTGATCGCCGCACATGGCGAAGTGGATATTCTGATGCCCTTCCTGCATTTGCCCGTGCAAAGCGGGTCGGACAATATTCTGAAACTGATGAACCGCAAACATACGGCGGATGATTACCGTGCGATTATCGAGAAACTGCGCAAGGCACGCCCCGATATTGCGATGAGCTCCGATTTTATCGTCGGTTTCCCCGGTGAAACGGATGCCGATCATAAAGACACGCTGAAACTGGTCGAGGATATCGGCTATGTCTTCTGTTACTCCTTTAAGTACAGCCCGCGCCCCGGCACACCCGGCGCGAAAATGGGCGGTATTGTTCCTGAGAAAATCAAAGATGTGCGGCTTCAGGAATTGCAGGCGCTGCTGAATGCGCAACAAAAGGACTATAACCTCTCTACCGTCGGCAAAACGCTTCCGGTACTGTTTGACCGCAAAGGCCAGAAAGACGGGCAGTTGCTGGGTAAAACCCCTTATATGCAATCCGTTCATGTGACGGCGCATGATCGTCTGCAGGGACAGATTGCAGATGTGATGATTGAAACCGCTCTGGCAAACAGCTTGTCGGGCGCGGTTGTAACGACGGAAACCACCAGCAAAAACACCAAACACAAAAATGAGGGAAGAGAGGCAGCATGACAAAACGTAAAAACACGATTACTATCCGCAACGACGCCGACGACAATCTGGCAAGCTTTTTGTTCGCAGATGAGCAGGAAAGCCGCGACTGCCTTAGAGCTTTCGAAAAAGCGTTTCATGTAAAACTTGAAAACCCGGGACGTATGGACCGCATCAGACTGACGGGCACGACCAAGGAAGAAATCAGCAAAGCCAAAGAGGCTTTCTATTCTCTGTCAAGTGCGCTGGCCAAAGGCAGCGCCGTCAATGACAATTCCATTGCTGCCATTGCCAAACAGGTCGGTGTGCGGGAACAGTTTGCGGAAAATAAACAGCAGATTATTCGCAATGGTCGTGAAATTCGCCAGCAAAGCGTACAGAAAAAAGAATTGCGTCAGGATAAACGTAATCATCCCGAAAACCATGTTGAGCTGGTGATTGATGTTGAAGCCAGAAACACCAATCAGGCTGATTTTCTGACTGATATTCAGCAGAATGACGTCAGTTTCGGTGTCGGGCCTGCCGGTACGGGGAAAACCTTCCTTGCGGCTTATGAGGCGGTTAAAGCCCTGAAAGCCGGAGAGGTTGAGAAAATTTTTCTGGCGCGTCCGGCTGTCGGTAACGGAAAGGATCTTGGCGCTTTGCCGGGAGATGAGAAGGCGAAACTTGCACCTTATCTGCGCCCGCTTTATGACGAACTGGAAAACCTGATCGGACGCGATATGCTGGATTCTTTGCAGCAGCGCGGCGTGATTGAGATTGCTCCTGTTGAATTCATGCGCGGCAGAACGTTTAAAAACGCTTTCGTGATCTTGGATGAAGGTCAGAACACGACCTATGAGCAAATGAAAATGGCCCTGACCCGTATCGGCGAAGGCAGCAAAATGGTTGTCACCGGCGATCCGAAACAGACGGATTTGAAACATGAGGATAGCGGACTTGCACTGGTTGTACCTAAGTTGAAAGGTGTTGACGGTATCGCTGTCCGTGAATTTACGGCGGAAGATATCGTTCGTAGCCCGGTGGTTTCAAAAATTGTCAAAGCGCTGGAAACCGATGACGAGCCGGTCCGGCAGGCACCGTCCGTCCGCAAAAACGCCGGCAACCAGCCCGGGAGATAATCCGCAGAGGAAAAATGGACGCATTTTATAAAAACGCATGGGATGAGGAACTGATAAACGCTGCGATTATCAGCGACAGTTCCGCTCTCTATGCGGCGCTGGAAGGCGGTGCGGACCCCGATGCCAAATGCTGTGAAGGCACGCATAAAGGCAAGACCGGTCTGATGATTATGGCCGGGCAGGATTTTGATACCGGTGTGTCAATTTTTGTCACTAATAACGCAACGATTGATCTGACCGATAAATTCGGTAATACCGCTCTGATCTTCGGTGCGGCGAATGCCTTTCCGGGCATTATCCGAAGCCTGCTGGAGGCCAAAGCCGACCCCAATCATCAGAATGCGACGGGATATACGCCGCTGATGCATGCTGCAATGTATGGGAAGGTTGAAAATTGCCGTCTGCTGCTGGATGCGGGGGCGGATATTACTTTGACCTCTATGGGGGCGGAAGGAAAAACGGCGATTGAATGCGCCGCCGGAATGGGCAAGCGTGATGTTTTAACCGTTCTGTTAAAAGAAGTTGATGACAGAAATCTGCATAAAGAAATGGTGCCGCATATTGAAAAGGCGCTGGAACTTGCGCAAAAAGAAAAAAACAAACGCGTTGAAACACAGCTGTATTTGTGGCTGGAAAGTTATCAAATTACGCATATCCGTGTCGAACAGCAACGTGAAAACAACCGGAAACAGCAGCGTTTACGCAATTATTTAGGCCGCGGGCCGCACAAATAACTTTTATCCGTCACATCAGAAGTTTTTCTCAAGATGCTTGAAATTAAGTCTCTTTTAGTAATTTCGGGATAGAATATGTAGGTAAGGTGTCGTTTCGCGGCACGGCATATTTCAAAGTGAGGGTCTTTGAGCAAGAAAGCGGTTCAGCAGCTCGGTTTACAATTCGAAGATAATCATCTTGTTCCTTTGCTGTTCGGGGAATGCGGAGAGCATTTGTCCCGTATCGAAGACCAGCTGGGTATTCAGATTTTTTCCAAAGGCAATGAAGTCGTCCTGACGGGGCAGCATGCGCAGCTGAAACGTGCGCGGCATGTGCTGGAATCTCTATGGGAGCGCGTCTCGCATAATCTCCCTGTCGGGCTTGACGAGGTTGACGCGGCCATCCGTATTGCCGATAACACGCTGGATACGGCAACGCAAAAGATGGCACGCGCCGCTTTTCAAGAGCCGCAGGTGAAATTACAGCATGGGCGCGAAAAACAGCAATTAACGGCACGAACGCCGCGGCAGGCCGCCTATATGGAGGCGATGGAAAAAAGCCGTATGGTGTTCGGTCTGGGCCCGGCGGGAACGGGAAAAACCTATCTGGCGATCGCTTTCGCCGTGATGAAACTGCAGAAAGGTGTGATTGAACGCATTATTCTGTGCCGTCCAGCTGTAGAAGCGGGAGAAAATCTCGGTTTCCTTCCCGGTGATATGAAAGAAAAAATCGATCCTTATCTGCGTCCGCTTTACGATGCATTGCATGATATGTTGACGCCGGAACAGATTGTTCATCATTTGTCACAGCAGGCGATTGAAATCGCGCCGCTGGCCTTTATGCGCGGCCGCACATTATCAAAGGCCTGCGTGGTATTGGATGAGGCGCAGAACACGACGACGGCACAGATGAAAATGGTGCTGACGCGTCTTGGTCCTGACAGTCACATGATTGTCACGGGCGATCCGTCACAGTCGGATCTGCCTTATAAGACCACATCCGGTCTGACCGAGGCGATGCATGTGCTGAGCAATGTCGAGGATATCAAATTCATCCAGTTTACCGAAGATGACGTGGTCCGTGATCCGCTGGTGGCGAAAATCGTCAAGGCTTATGAGGCCTTTGACAAAGAACGTCAGGCGGCGCAAAATAAGCCCAATGGTAAAGATAAGCCGTAACAGGATTTAAGAATCGTCCCTCCGCCATGGAATCGCCTCTGCTGCAAAAGATGAACAATCCGCATATCGAAATTATTTTTGAAACCAATAGCTGGGAAGATGCCGATCCCGGGATTGAATCCGTCATTTTGTCAGCGGCTCTGGCGGCTTATGCCGCAGGGAGGGAGGCTCTGCCTGTGCTGCAGAAAACGGCAGATGTCAGCGTGACGGTTATCTGCACCGATGATTCCGCCATGCAGGAACTGAACCGCACCCATCGCGGCAAAGATAATCCGACAAATGTGCTGTCTTTTCCGCTGGTTGCGGCAGGGGAGGATATTCCGGCGGGTGTTCCGGTACTGCTGGGGGATGTGATTTTAGGATTTGAAACCATGTGCCGCGAAGCGGGCGAACAGGATAAACCGCTGATGGCGCATACCGCACATCTGGTGGTGCATGGTGTTTTGCATTTACTGGGATATGACCATATGGAAGACGGAGAGGCGGAAAAAATGGAGCAGCTTGAAAGTGACATTCTGATGAAATTAGGCTATGCTAACCCGTATTTAATATGATATAGAGTGAATTTGCATATATGTATGATACGAGACGGACAAAAATGGAAGACAATATAACCGCCGCCGGCGGTGAAACGGAGCCCGAGAGTAGCAAGCCGCCCGAGGCGGCAACCGCAGAACAGGCACAGCAATTATTGCGGCGTAACGGCAATGCCCCTCTTGATGTCAATGGACAGGATGCAGGGCTGTGGCAGCGCATGAAAAAGAAGATACCTTTTTTCAAAGCGGACACATCTGTCCGTGCAGCCATTGAAGAGCTGATCGAAGAAGAAATCGGGGCGGATGATCATTCCGTCGAAGCGCATGAGCGTGCCTTGATTTCCAATATTCTGGATTTGAGAGATCTGCCCGTTGTGGATGTAATGGTGCCGCGCGCCGATATTGTTGCGGTGGATATCCGCATTACCCGCGCTGATCTGATGACGGTACTAAGCGAAAAGCCGCACAGCCGTTTGCCGGTTTATCACGATACGCTGGATAACGTCATCGGTGTTGTGCATTTGAAAGATCTTGTCGCCACCATCGGTGAAGAAAAACCGAAAAAGAATGAAAGCTTTGATTTGCGCCATTACCTGCGCAATGTGCTCGTTGTCTCGCCGTCAATGCGGGTGCTGGATTTGCTGCTGCAAATGCGCCAGTCGCGCCTTCATACGGCGATGGTTGTCGATGAATACGGCGGTATTGACGGATTGATTACCATTAATGACCTGATTGAGGCGATTGTCGGGGAAATTGATGATGAACATAGCCTGCATATTCAGCCGCAGCTGATCGAGCGTAAGGACGGCACTATTCTGGTAGATGCGCGCTATGATGTGGATGATCTGGAGGAAAAATACGGCAAATTCATGACGGAGGAAGAGCGTGAAGAAGTCGACACGCTTGGCGGTCTTGTCAATCTGCTGGCCGGTCACGTGCCGTCACGCGGCGAGGTAATTGTTCACAGTGCCGGTCTGGAATTCGAGGTGCTGGATGCCGATCCGCGCCGTATCCACCGCTTGTGCATTCGCAATATGTACAAAACCATATAAATATGCCATTCTTGTGCGCATAAAGACGACCTCAAGACGGAAAAGGAACAGATATTCATGAGCAGCCATCAGGATTATGCGCGCGACCGTGTTCGCGATGCTCTGAAAGAAGCAAAAGGTAATGTGCCGCAGGCACAGCGCCTGTTACTGGCCTGGATGGATTTTGACGAATTGCTGTTGCGCGCCATTGCCGAGCCGCATTTGCGTAGTATTGCCGGCTATGCTTTGCAAAGCCAGTTGTTTGACGAAGCGGAAGAACATCATGCCGTGCAAGCAAAGGCTCCTGTTCCGGATGTGCCCAAGCCGGTAAAAAAACAGGCTGCGGCCGTGGAAGAGGAAGCGGCAGGCGCATTCGGTCTGGCGTTGCTGCAGAATGTGACAGGCGGGGCAAGGGCGCAGCAATTCGGTTTTGTCACCGATGAAATGGATGCACCGCAAAAGACCTCGGCCCGCCATATCGAAGCAATTTTACAGCTTGCGGGTAAAGAGCAAAAATAACAAAACAAACGAATAAAAACGAAAGAGTTTAAAACATGGTTCTTGCGCAGGCAAAAGAGCAGATTGTCGCAGGCCCCGAAGCTTTGAACGGGGAACCTTATGCATCACAGCGCGCGGATTTTCTTGCGCGTACCGGTTTGGAGAATGTGACGCTGGAGCCGTTGCCTGCCCATGCCTCCTATCGCCGTTATTACCGCGTTCATGGCGGGCCGCGCCCGCTGCTGGTGATGGATGCGACGCTGGATGTAACAGAGCCGCTGATGTGGTTTGTCACGGTGGATCAGCATTTGCGCAGTCTTGGTCTGACGGCACCGGAAATCTATGACTATGAAGCAACGGAGACGCATGAGCTGGCACTGCTGGAGGATTTCGGTGATGACACCTATGATGTGCTGATTGATAAAGGTGCCGACCCGATGCCGTTCTACGAAAAGGCGATCGATGTGCTGGCCTATCTGCATAATCATGCTGATGCGGCAAAGGCCGATGTTTCCGCCTATACGGTGGAGCGGATGCTGAATGAAGCCGAGAATACGATTAACTGGTATGCACCTGCTGCGCGCGGCAGCGGCGTCAGTGATGAGGCGCGCATTGCCTACCGCCAAATCTGGCAGGATATTCTGGAGACTATGCCGCCGGTGCAGGACAGCATTGTGCTGTATGATTACATTTTCAACAATATGATGCATGTCCCGGGACGGGACGGCTTGAATGATTGCGGTTTGCTCGATTTTCAGGCGGCGCGGATCGGTCCTGCCGTTTATGATGTTGTGTCATTACTGGAAGATATCCGCCGTGATCTTGCGCCGGAGGCGTTTCAGACGCTGCGCCGCCGCTATCTGGATCAGGCGCGCATCACGGAGACGGAAGAGGAATTCGATCTCTGGTTCTCGGTCATGACGACACAGCGGCATTGCAAAAATTTCGGAAATCTCGTAAGGCTGTTCGTCCGTGACGGCAAGCCGCAATTGCTGAAATATATTCCGCGCATGCGGAATTTCGCATGGCAGCATCTGCAAAAACCGGAACTGGCTGCTTTGAAAAACTGGTTTGTCGAAAACGATATCGATTTGACGCAAGATTTGAAAGAGGGATTTGAACATGCAAACGGCTATCCAAAGCGATAACAAAACAGCAACGCCGGAACTGACGGTTGCGAACCGTCTGAAGGCGGTAAAACCGTCGCCGACTTTGTCGCTGATTGCGGTCGCACAGGAATTGAAAGCGCAAGGCAAGGATGTCATCGGGTTGTCGGTCGGCGAGCCGGATTTCGATACACCCAAACATATCTGTGATGCGGCCAAAACTGCGATGGATAACGGCGATACGCGTTATACGCCCGTGCCGGGAACGCTGGCGCTGCGCGAGGCCGTCTGCCGCAAATTCAAACGCGACAGCAATCTTGATTACACGCCCGATCAGGTGATCGTCGGTACAGGCGGCAAGCAGGTTTTGTTCAATGCGTTGATGGCAACACTGAACCCCGGCGATGAAGTGATTATTCCTGCGCCTTACTGGGTTTCTTATCCTGATATGGTGCTGATCGCCGAAGGTAAGCCGGTAATCGTCCCTTGCGCGATGGAAAACGGTTTCCGTTTGAAACCCGAAGATCTTGAAGCGGCGATTACGCCGAAAACACGCTGGGTGATGCTGAATTCTCCCAGTAATCCGACAGGCTCTGCCTATACCGAAGCGGAAATGAAAGCGCTGACCGATGTGCTGGTGCGCCATCCGCATGTCTGGGTGATGAGCGACGATATTTACGAGAAGCTGGTCTATGATGACTATAAATTCATCACGCCTGCCCAAATCGAACCGCGCCTGAAAGACCGTACATTGACGGTAAACGGCGTGTCCAAAGCTTATGCCATGACCGGATGGCGGATCGGCTATGCCGCGGGGCCTGTGCCGTTGATTAAGGCAATGTCGAAATTGCAGGGGCAAAGCACTTCCAACCCGTCTTCAATCAGTCAGGCTGCAGCACTGGCCGCGCTGGACGGACCGCAGGAATTTCTGGCGGATTGGTGCGACTCCTTTAAAAAACGCCGTGATCTGGTTGTTGAGATGCTGAATAAAGCGGAAGGTCTGTCCTGCATCGTGCCGGAAGGGGCTTTCTATGTCTTTGCCAGTTGCGAAGGGACCATCGGCAAAAAGACACCGGACGGACAGGTGATTGAGACGGACGAGGATTTTGCGCAATATCTGCTGAAATCCGAGAATGTCGTGACGGTACATGGAGAAGCTTTTGGACTTTCACCGTTTTTTCGTGTATCATATGCATTATCAGAAGATGTTTTGGAAAAGGCCTGTCTGCGAATCCAGAAGGCCTGCGCGGCGCTCACTTAAGTCGTCGCATTTGAACGAAAGGGGAGAAGATGTCTGATACGGAACACGAGATTGAAAAGAAAATCCTCGTTTCTCCTGCGGAAATGGAAGCGGTTTATAATAAACTGTCCAAAGACGCTGTCGACGGCAAGCTGAAAACCAAACATCGCCCCCGTGCTTATTATGATACAAAAAAACACCGCCTGCAGGAGCAGAAAATGGCGCTGCGTGTCCAGTACAAGGACGGTGTCGGCTATGAACAGACTTTGAAATATCAAGTCGCGGGCGATGATGAAGCCGTGATGTCCCGTGTCGAGGTCAAGGATGTCCTTGGCGAGAAACTGCAGGAGCCCGATCTCGCACTGATTGACGACAAAGAGGCAAAAAAGCGTCTGGAAGGTCTGGAAGGCAAAAAATTGCGCCATATTTTCACGGCAGATGTGCATCGCCGTTATTTCTCCGTCCCCGTCGTGGTGGCGGGCGAGGAGGTCGGGGTCGTTGAACTGGCTTTTGATAAAGGTGCGGTGACACATGCAAAAGACAGCGACCGCCGTGTGAAGATTTCTGAAATCGAAGTGGAGCTGAAATCCGGTGATCCTGCCGCGGTTGATATTATGTGCCAAAAAATTCTGGACATGGCACCGGGGGCTGAGCTCAGTGCGGTTTCCAAGGCGGAATTCGGCTACGGCCTTGATGATGAACGCCGCGCTGAAAAGCAGCAGAAGAAGGCAGCGAAGGAGGCTGCGAAAACCGCAAAAAAGCAGTTAAAGGATGCGGCGCGGGAAACCCCGAAGAGGCCTAATCCGAACCCCGGTCCCTGATCCTGAAAACATCAATGCAAAAACACATGACCTGCGTAAAACACGCTTGCAATTCTTCCGAATATCCGTTACAACGTGCATAGTTTTTATATTTCCCTGACATTATCGCAACGAAGATACCCGCACAGCGGGCCGCGGGATGTTCAAGAGAAATAAGAGAACGGCAGAAGGAGCGTAGCTCAATTGGTAGAGCACCGGTCTCCAAAACCGGGGGTTGCGGGTTCGAGTCCCTTCGCTCCTGCCAGTTCTTTAAAACATAGGAAATGCAACGAGGAAGATAAAATGGCGAAATCATCAGGACGTGGTCCGGCGCAATTTATTCAGGAAGTGAAACTGGAAGGTGCGAAGGTGACCTGGCCGACAGCCAAGGAAACACGTATTACCACGATTGTGGTATTTCTGATGGTTATTTTTGTCGCGCTGTTCCTGTTTTTTGGGGATTGGCTCATTTCCCTCGGCATACAATTTGTTCTGGGCATAGGAAGCTAAGGTTAGAGAGACGATAATGGCAAAAAACTGGTATGTACTGCACGTTTATTCGGGCTTTGAGAAAAAAGTGGCGGACGCCATCAAGGAAACTGCGAAAAAGCAGGGGCTGTCCGAGGCGATTGAGGAAGTGCTTGTTCCGATGGAAGAAGTCGTTGAAGTGCACCGCGGCCAGAAGGTCAATGCAGAGCGTAAATTCTTCCCCGGCTATATCCTGATTAAAATGGATATGAATGACGATGCCTGGCATCTGGTGAAAAACACGCCGAAAGTCACAGGCTTTCTGGGTGGCGGCGGCAGCAAGCCTTTGCCGATCAGCGAGAAGGAAGCCGCGCATATCATGCATCAGATTCAGGAAGGTGCCGAACGTCCGCGTCCGACCATCAGCTTTGATATCGGTGAACAGGTACGTGTCTGTGACGGTCCGTTCAACTCTTTCAACGGTGTTGTTGAGGAAGTGGATGAAGAGCGTAGCCGTCTGAAAGTACTGGTTTCGATCTTTGGACGTTCCACGCCGGTCGAGCTGGAATATACGCAAGTTGAAAAAACGAGCTAAGGGAGACCTGTTCGATGGCGTTGTCCCGCGATGAAGCAAAAAAAGTCATGGAGTCGCTCTCCGACACATTTATGAAATCAGCGCGCGCTTTTGACGAGAACGGGGTGAATATTGTCGGCATTACCAATTCGGATGTCGATTGGCGCGACCCGGCTGTTTATGTCGGTACAAAAGGCCCTCTGTCGCAGGAGCTGAAGCAGGAAGTGGAAGATTGCGCGGAAAAGGTTCTGGGGCGCAAAACGACACGCGGAGAGCTGCTTTTTCAGGTCAATGGCGGCTATAAATCTCTTTAATCTATAAAAATCCGCCTGCAAAACACGAAAAGCTTGAAAAAAAGCGTTTTCACTGTTGCATATTTTTGGAAAATAACGTAAATTCCGCAAGCCTGCTGAAAGAATCAGGCGCGTTCTCCATTTGTGGAGGATAAAAAAACAAGAAAAACAGCCCTGTGGGAGGTTGCTCTTTCAAAGGCCAGATAGAGACCGCACCACATCGGCGATAAAATACTCGCAATACTTTTAAGGAGTAGAATAATGGCGAAACCCAAGAAAAAGATTGCCGGCGTCCTGAAGCTTCAGGTTCCTGCCGGTAAAGCAAACCCGTCACCGCCGATCGGCCCCGCGCTTGGTCAGGCCGGTGTAAATATTATGGATTTCTGCAAGGCTTTTAACGCCGATACCCAGAACATGGAACCCGGCGTGTTGCTGCCGACCATTATTACGGTTTATGCGGATCGTTCCTTTACCTTCATCACGAAAAAGCCGACGGCGTCTTACTATATTATGAAGGCTTTGAAGCTGAAAAAAGGCGGAACGGCTCCCGGACGCGAAGTTGCGGGAGAGATTACATGGGATCAGTGCCTTGAAATCGCACGTGAAAAAATGCCCGACCTGAACGCCAATGACGAAGAGAATGCGGCACGTATTATTGCCGGTTCCGCTCGTTCCATGGGCCTTGAAGTCATCGGTGCGAGATAAGGGGGGCAGGAAACATGGCACGTCACTACGGAAAACGTTTGAAAAAAGTTTATGAAACCCGCGATCCGATGCTGGAAGTCTCTCTGGAAGAGGCTGTAAAAGCAGCGAAAGCAAACGCAACGACCAAATTCGACGAGACGATCGATATTGCGATCAATCTCGGTGTTGATCCGCGCCACTCGGACCAGAATGTCCGCGGTATGGTGCAGCTGCCGAATGGTACGGGTAAAACCGTCCGTGTTGCTGTTTTCGCCAAAGGCGACAAAGCGGAAGAAGCGAAAAAAGCCGGTGCCGATATCGTCGGTGATGAAGACCTGGCAGCGAAAATCCAGAAAGGCGAGATCGACTTTGACCGTTGTATTGCCACGCCGGATATGATGCCGCTGGTCGGTCGTCTCGGTCAGGTGCTGGGTCCGCGCGGTCTGATGCCGAACCCGAAACTGGGAACGGTGACGCCGGATGTCGTCGCGGCTGTTGAAGCAGCCAAAGGCGGCGCGGTTGAGTTTCGCGCAGAGAAGGCCGGTATCGTACATGCCGGTATCGGTAAAGCCAGCTTCTCTGAAAAGCAATTGATTGAAAATGCCGGAGCATTTGTTCAGGCGATTATAAAAGCCAAGCCCTCGGGAGCAAAAGGAAATTACTTGAAGAAAATTTCCCTTAGCTCAACGATGGGACCGAGCTATCGCATCAACATCGAAACAGCCACACAGCAGGCTGCGTAAGAGTAAGAGGCGATAAAACAGTTTTGCCGCCCGTTTTTTCGGACTTGTTTCGGGAAAACAGACGGTAAAAAAAACCTGTCCAAGACCACGGGTGTCCGAAAAATTTTAAGGACTTAATCGGCAAGCCGACCTGTATAGATAGGAAAAGAAAAAGTTTCATCACTGTGACCGCTTTGGTTTTAGGCGATGGGCGTTTCTTTTTCGGGCAGGGAATAAACCGTGAAGAACAGCTTGAAGGTTTTGGCCTGAAAAGCGGATCTTCGCAGTGTACAACCCGCCGGTGTTTGAAAAAGCATTGGCATAAACCGAACGGAGAATGTCCGTGAATCGTGCACAAAAAAAACAAGCGGTCGCAGACCTGCATCAAATGTTCGAAGAGAACGAACTGATTGTGGTTACACACTACAGCGGTTTGACTGTCGCTGAAATCAGCGAACTTCGTACAAAAATGCGGGAAAACGGCGCAAGCTTTAAAGTGACGAAAAACACGCTCGCAAAAATTGCGCTCGACGGAACGCGGTTCGCTGCTATGTCTGACCTGTTTACAGGCCCGACCGGCATGGCCGTTTCCCAAGACCCTGTTGCGGCAGCAAAGGTTGCGTATGAATTCACCAAAGAGAATGACAAGCTGGTCATCATGGGCGGCGCGCTGGGGGAAACAATCCTCGACGCACAAGCCGTTGAAGCACTGGCGAAACTGCCCTCTCTGGATGAACTGCGCAGCAAGCTGGTTGGCCTTCTGGTCGCACCCGCAACGCGTGTGGCAACCGTATTGCAAGCCCCGGCAAGTCAGCTGGCGCGTGTAACGGCGGCCTATGCTGAAAAAGGGTAACAGGCGCGAGAAAAAAGCAATGATGCGTGTTTCTCACGAATAAAGTTTGAAGAAAAAAATATTAACCGACTAAAAATAGAGCTTGATTAAAGGAGTAATTTAAAATGGCTGATCTTGCAAAAATCGTTGACGATCTGTCCGCACTGTCCGTAATGGAAGCGGCTGAACTGTCGAAACTTCTGGAAGAAAAATGGGGCGTTTCCGCCGCTGCTGCACCGGTTGCTGTTGCTGCCGTTGCCGGTGGTGCTGATGCCGCTGCTGAAAAAGATGAATTCGACATCATTCTGGCTGCTGCCGGTGCACAAAAAATCAACGTCATTAAGGAAGTTCGCACAATTACAGGTCTTGGCCTGAAAGAAGCGAAAGACCTCGTTGACGGTGCGCCGAAACCTGTGAAGGAAGGCGTTGCCAAAGCGGAAGCTGAAGAAATCAAGAAAAAACTGGAAGAAGCAGGCGCAACCGTAGAACTGAAGTAAGACGTTGCGTAGCTATTCTTACCAATAAATGTTGGAAGGTGGCAACAGGACAATATGACCTGTTGCCCCTTTCACCGTTTTTTATATAACGGCATAAGTGTTTTAAGGGCAGAAAAGATCGTGTGTTATCACAGCACAAGAGATGGGGAGATCAAGGGGCGTGTTTTAAACCGCAGTTTTTATTAAAGAACCGCAGCTTCCAGGCAATAGTAGCAGGAAGGCGTGCGGTGTTGTCGTATCTAAAGATTAACACGATAAACGGTGTTGCCAAGTTGCAGCAAAGGGGAAAAAATAATGAGTGCAAAGAAACCAGCAATTCAATCCGTCAACCACAGCTTTACAGGCCGCAAACGCGTACGCCGCAGCTTTGGTAAAATCGGCGAAGTCTGCCAGATGCCGAACCTGATCGAGGTTCAGCGCAGTTCCTACGAAAAATTCCTGCAAATGGACATTCCGGCCAGCCAGCGTGCGCGCGAAGGTCTGGAAGAAGCTTTCAAAACAATTTTCCCGGTGCGTGACTTTTCCGAGCGCGCCGAAGTTGATTTCGTCAAATACGAGCTGGAAGAGCCGAAATATGACGTTGAGGAATGTCAGCACCGCGACATGAATTATGCTGCGCCCCTGCGTGTGACGTTGCGCCTGACGGTCTTTGACATTGATGAAGATACGGGCTTGCGTTCGATCCATGACATTAAAGAGCAGGATGTCTATATGGTAGACATGCCGCTGATGACTGAAAACGGTACATTCGTGATTAACGGAACCGAGCGCGTGATCGTTTCCCAGATGCATCGCAGCCCGGGTGTTTTCTTTGACCATGACGGCGGTAAAACGCATTCTTCCGGTAAATACCTGTTTGCCGCGCGCGTTATTCCCTACCGCGGTTCTTGGCTTGATTTTGAATTTGATGCCAAAGACGTTGTTTATGTCCGTATTGACCGCCGCCGCAAACTGCCGGTGACAACGCTGCTGATGGCGCTGGATAATGAAGAATCCGCAAAATACCGTATCAAACAGCTTGAATCCGGTAAGCCTGTCGAGCCCGATAAAATTCAGGGCATTACGAAACAGGAAATTCTGAATCTCTTCTACACCACGATCGCTTACAAGAAAACCAAAGACGGATGGGTCTGCGCCTATGATCCCGAGCGTTACCGCGGCGTGAAGCTGGGTTACGATCTGGTTGACGCGAAAACCGGAAAGGTTCTGCTGGATGCCGGTACGAAAGTCACGGCACGCAAAGCGAAAATGCTGGCCGAAGACGGCTTGAAAGAGCATCTGGTTACGGCAGAAGAACTGTGCGGCGCCTTTGTCGCCCATGACATCGTTGATGAAAAAACCGGCGAAGTCCTGTTTGAAGCCGGTGACGAGCTTGAGAAAAAGTCTTTCAAAACGCTGGAAAAAGCCGGTCTGGATGTTCTGGATATTCTTGCCATTGACGGCGCGAATTCCGGCCCCTATATCCGCAACACGCTGGCAGTTGATAAATGCACCAGCCGCCTTGACGCGCTGATGGATATTTACCGCGTGATGCGTCCCGGCGAGCCGCCGACGCTGGAATCCGCCGACGCATTGTTCCAAAGCCTGTTCTTTGATCCGGAGCGTTATGATCTCTCTGCCGTTGGCCGCGTTAAAATGAATGCGCGCCTTGACATGGAAACCGATGACCAGCTGCGTGTTCTGCGGAACGAAGACATTCTGGCCATTCTGAAAATCCTTGTCGATCTGAAAGACGGTAAGGGCGATGTGGATGATATTGACCACCTTGGTAACCGTCGTGTCCGCTCGGTCGGTGAGTTGATGGAAAACCAGTTCCATCTCGGTCTGCTGCGTATGGAGCGTTCGATTCGCGAGCGTATGGGTTCTGTCGATATCAATACGGTTATGCCGCATGATCTGATTAATGCGAAGCCGGTGGCATCTGCTGTCCGTGAATTCTTCGGCTCTTCGCAGCTGTCGCAGTTTATGGATCAAACCAATCCGCTGTCGGAAATTACGCATAAACGCCGTCTGTCGGCGCTTGGACCGGGCGGTCTGACGCGTGAGCGTGCCGGTTTTGAAGTCCGTGACGTTCACCCGACCCATTATGGCCGTATCTGCCCGATTGAAACGCCGGAAGGTCCGAATATCGGTCTGATCAACAGCCTGTCCACCTATGCGCAAGTCAACCAATACGGCTTTATCGAAAGCCCGTATCGCCGCATTAAAAACGGCAAAGTGACCGATGAAGTTGTTTATATGTCGGCCATGGAAGAGGGCAAATATACGATTGCTCAGGCCAATGCCGAGCTGGATGGAAAAGGTGCCTTTGTACAGGAGCTGGTTTCCTGCCGTATCAACGGTGAGAACGTGATGTCGCCGCGCGATGCGATTGACTTTATCGACGTATCACCCAAACAGATGGTATCTGTTGCTGCGGCGTTGATTCCCTTCCTTGAAAATGACGATGCCAACCGTGCCCTGATGGGGTCGAACATGCAACGTCAGGCCGTACCGCTGCTGCGCGTTGATGCGCCGCTGGTGGGGACGGGTATGGAAGCAACAGTCGCCCGCGATAGCGGTGCTGCCGTAACGGCACGCCGTGACGGTGTCGTCGATCAGGTTGATGCACAGCGTATTGTTGTGCGCGCTACAGACATTAAAGAAGATGACCGTTCGACAGTTGATATCTACACTTTGCGCAAATTCCAGCGTTCCAACCAGAACACCTGCATTAACCAGCGCCCGCTGGTCAAAGTCGGTGACGTGGTAAAAGCCAGCGACATTATCGCCGATGGCCCGTCCACAAGTCTGGGTGAACTTGCACTGGGCCGGAACGTTCTGTGTGCCTTTATGCCGTGGAACGGTTACAACTTTGAGGATTCGATCCTGATTTCCGAGCGCATCGTCCGCGATGATGTTTACACCTCGGTGCATATCGAAGAATTCGAGGTTATGGCGCGTGACACCAAACTGGGTCAGGAAGAAATCACCCGTGACATTCCGAATGCCGGTGAAGAAAGCCTGCGTCACCTGGATGAGGCGGGTATCGTTTATATCGGTGCTGAAGTGTCTCCGGGCGATATTCTGGTCGGTAAAGTGACACCGAAAGGTGAAAGCCCGATGACGCCGGAAGAAAAACTTCTGCGCGCCATCTTTGGTGAAAAAGCTTCTGATGTGAAAGACACGTCACTGCGTTTGCCCCCCGGTGTTGCCGGTACGGTTGTTGATGTACGCGTCTTCTCTCGCCGCGGCGTTGAGAAAGATCAGCGTGCGATGGCGATTGAGCGTGAAGAAATCGCCCGTCTGGCAAAAGATCGCGATGACGAGCGCAGCATTTACGAGCGTGGCTTCTACCGCCGTCTGAAAGATGAGCTGGTCGGAAAATCACTGGTGAAAGCCGCTGCCGGTATGAAAAAAGGCCACAGCATCAAGGCAAGCGACCTTGAAGGTTTGAAGAAAACCGAGCTGCGTGCAATCGTTGTCGACCATGAAAAGACCATGGAAAATATCGAAGAAATGGGTATCAGCTTTGACAAAGCGATCGAAGACCTGAATAACCGCTTCGAAAACAAGGTCGACAAACTGCAACGCGGTGCCGAACTGATGCCGGGCGTGATGAAGATGGTGAAAGTCTTCGTTGCCGTGAAACGCAAAATGCAGCCCGGTGATAAAGTTGCCGGACGTCACGGAAACAAAGGTGTTATTTCGAAAATTATGCCGATGGAGAACATGCCGTATCTGGAAGACGGTACGCCTGTTGATCTGGTTCTGAACCCGCTTGGTGTACCGAGCCGGATGAATGTCGGTCAGATTTTGGAAACGCATCTGGGCTGGGCCTCCGCACAGCTTGGTAAGCAGATCGGTGAAGTTCTGGACCGCATCTATGATGCGCAGGACCGCAACGATGCCAAAACCGAAACACAGGCGCGCAAGGATCTGCAGAGCAAACTGCAGGATGCTTATGGCGAGGAGACATTCAAAACGGACATCAAAACCCTTGATGACAAAGAACTGCTTGAAATGTCTGATAACCTGCGCGGCGGCGTTCCTTATGCGACACCTGTTTTTGACGGCGCAAACGAAGCCGACATTAACGTGTTGCTGGAAAAAGCCGGTCTGGATGTATCGGGGCAGGTGACACTGACGGACGGACGGACGGGCGAACAATTCGACCGTAAAGTCACCGTCGGTTACAAATATCTGCTGAAACTGCACCACTTGGTGGATGACAAAATCCACGCGCGTTCCATCGGACCGTATTCTCTTGTTACGCAGCAGCCGCTGGGCGGTAAAGCCCAGTTCGGTGGCCAGCGCTTCGGGGAGATGGAGGTCTGGGCGCTGCAAGCTTACGGTGCAGCCTATACGTTGCAGGAAATGTTGACGGTCAAATCGGATGATGTCGCCGGACGGACAAAGGCTTATGAGTCGATTGTTCAGGGCGAAGATACCTTCGAGATCGGTATTCCGGAATCCTTTAACGTCCTGATCAAGGAATTGAAGGCTCTGGGTCTGAATGTTGACCTGAAACAGAGCGGTTTGTAAGCCGAAAAAGGTTATCGACAACAACAAAAGCGTTACTCAAGATTTTTTAGGAGACGAGACGATGAATGAAGTGATGAATCTTTTCGGCCAGGTCAGCGGCCCCCAGAGCTTTGACCAGATTAGAATTTCCATTGCAAGCCCGGAACAGATTTTGTCCTGGTCTTACGGTGAAATCAAAAAGCCGGAAACCATCAATTACCGGACATTCAAACCGGAAAAAGACGGCCTTTTCTGTGCCCGTATCTTTGGCCCTGTAAAGGATTACGAATGTCTTTGCGGCAAATACAAGCGCATGAAATACAAAGGCATTATCTGTGAGAAATGCGGCGTTGAAGTGACGCTGTCAAAAGTCCGCCGCGACCGTATGGGGCACATCCAGCTGGCTGCACCGGTGGCACATATCTGGTTCCTGAAATCCCTGCCCAGCCGTATCGGTCTGATGATGGATATGACGCTGAAAGATCTTGAAAAAGTTCTGTATTTCGAAAGCTATATCGTGATTGATCCGGGCTTGACGGCACTGAAGCCGAACCAGATTATTTCCGAACAGGAATATATGGAGATGCAGGATGAATACGGCGAAGACAGCTTCCAGGCCGGTATCGGTGCTGAAGCGCTGCGCGAAATTCTGCTGACGGTCAATTTGGAAGACGAACGCGTGAAAGTTGAAACGGAACTGGCGGAAACCAATTCCGAAGCCAAACGCAAAAAGCTGATCAAGCGCTTGAAGCTGCTGGAAGCCTTTATTGCATCCGGTACGCGCCCGGAATGGATGATTCTGGACGTTGTTCCGGTTATTCCGCCGGAACTGCGCCCGCTGGTGCCGCTGGATGGCGGTCGTTTTGCGACATCTGATCTGAATGATCTGTACCGCCGCGTGATCAACCGTAACAACCGTTTGCAGCGTCTGATCGAACTGCGTGCGCCGGATATCATTATCCGGAACGAAAAACGGATGCTGCAGGAAGCTGTTGATGCGTTGTTTGACAATGGCCGCCGCGGTCGCGTTATTACCGGCACGAACAAACGGCCTCTGAAATCTCTTTCCGATATGCTGAAAGGGAAGCAAGGTCGTTTCCGTCAGAACCTGCTTGGTAAACGTGTCGATTATTCCGGCCGTTCGGTTATCGTGGTTGGTCCGGAGCTATTGCTGCACCAATGCGGTCTGCCAAAGAAAATGGCGCTGGAACTCTTCAAGCCGTTTATCTATAACCGTCTGCAACTTTACGGACTTGCCAATACGGTCAAAGCCGCGAAAAAGATGGTCGAGCTGGAACGTCCGGAAGTATGGGATATCCTCTCCGAAGTTATCCGTGAGCATCCGGTTCTTCTGAACCGTGCGCCGACATTGCACCGTCTTGGTATTCAGGCATTTGAGCCGGTACTGGTCGAGGGTAAAGCCATTCAGCTGCACCCGCTGGTCTGTACAGCTTTCAACGCCGATTTTGATGGTGACCAAATGGCTGTTCACGTACCGCTGTCTGTTGAAGCACAGCTGGAAGCACGCGTGTTGATGATGTCCACGAACAACATCCTGCGTCCTGCCGATGGTAAGCCGATTATCGTGCCGTCACAGGATATCATTCTGGGGCTTTACTATCTGTCGCTTGCGGTGGACGGTATGCCGGGTGAGGGTATGCTGATTACGGATTCCGGTGAATTGCAGCATGCGCTGGATGCCGGTGCCGTCTCTCTGCACGCGAAAGTCAAAGCGCGTTACCACAATGTGGATGCCGACGGCAATGCGACCGTTAATCTGGTCGAAACCACGCCGGGTCGTCTGCTGTTGTCGGAACTGCTGCCGAAAAGCCACGAAATTCCGTTCGAGGTCATCAACCGTGTTCTGACCAAGAAAGAAATTTCCAGCCTGATCGATGTTGTTTACCGCCATTGCGGCCAGAAACGTACGGTTATCTTCTGTGACCGCATGATGGCCACCGGATTCCGTTACGCTTGTAAGGCCGGTATCTCTTTCGGTAAAAACGACCTGATTATTCCGGATGCGAAACAGCCGCTTGTTGATGAAGCGAATGAGCGCGTCAAGGAATACGAGATGCAGTATCAGGAAGGTCTGATTACGAAAGGCGAGAAATACAACAAAGTCGTCGATATCTGGGCAACCTGTACCGACCGCGTTACCGAGAAAATGATGGAAGCGATTTCCGCCCCGGATGAAAACGGGCAGATGAACTCCGTCTATATGATGGCGCATTCGGGCGCGCGTGGTTCCACCACACAGATGCGTCAGCTTGCCGGTATGCGTGGCTTGATGGCGAAACCGTCGGGTGAAATTATCGAAACGCCGATTATCTCGAACTTTAAAGAAGGTCTGTCGGTGCTGGAATACTTTAACTCCACCCACGGTGCCCGTAAAGGTCTGGCTGATACGGCTCTGAAAACGGCAAACTCCGGTTACCTGACGCGTCGTCTTGTCGATGTTGCGCAGGATGCCATTATCTCGCATGTCGATTGCGGCACGGATAAAGGTATTACGCTGAGCCCGGTTATTGAGGGTGGTGACGTGATCGTCAGCTTGTCCGAGCGCGTTCTTGGCCGTACGGCTGCTGTTGACGTGCTGGATCCGCTTTCGGGAACGGTACTCGTTAAAGCCGGCGAAATGATGGATGAGGCAATGTCCGAGCAAATCGAAACAGCCGGTATCGATTCCGTGCTGGTACGTTCTGTCCTGACATGTGAAGCGCCTGAAAACGGTATCTGCGGACGTTGCTATGGTCGTGACCTTGCGCGCGGAACGGAAGTCAATATGGGCGAGGCTGTCGGTGTTATGGCGGCACAGTCCATTGGTGAGCCCGGTACGCAGCTGACGATGCGGACATTCCACATCGGTGGTGCGGCACAGCGTGGTGCGATGCAGACCGCTGTTGAAGCCGCTTTCCCGGCAACCGTCAATATCCGCAACAAAAACATCGTCACCAATAGTGACGGCGTCCAGATCGTGATGTCGCGTAACACCGAAGTGGTGCTGATCGACAAAAACGGCGTGGAAAAAGCAACACACCGTCTGCCTTACGGCGCGAAGCTTCTGGTTGCAGAAGAAGAGCAAGTCAAGAAAGGTGCGAAGCTGGCTGAATGGGATCCGTACACTGTGCCGATTCTGATTGAGAAAGACGGTATCGTCCAGTACAGCGACCTGATGGAAGGCGTCTCGATCAATGAGGAAATGGACGAAGCAACGGGTATCTCTTCGAAAGTTGTCGCCGATTGGCGTCAGCAGCCGAAAGGTGCACAGCTGAAGCCGCGTATCTCGCTGGTCGATAAAAAAGGTAAACTGGTCGTCCTGCCCAGCGGCATGGAAGCCAATTACTACATGCCTGTCGGTGCCATTCTGAACGTTGAGAATGGCGCAGAGGTCAAGGCCGGTGACGTGATTGCCCGTATTCCGCGCGAAACATCGAAAACGCGTGACATTACCGGTGGTCTGCCGCGTGTGGCCGAGCTTTTCGAAGCGCGTCGTCCGAAAGACTTCGCGATCATCTCGGAAATCGACGGTCAGGTCGAATTCGGTAAGGATTACAAGGCGAAACGCCGTATTGTTGTCCGTCCGACGGATGGCAAAGGCGAGCCGAAAGAATATCTGGTACCGAAAGGCAAGCATATTGCCGTGAATGAAGGCGACTATGTCCGCAAGGGTGATGCGCTGATTGACGGTAACATGGTTCCGCATGATATTCTGGCCGCTCTCGGTGTCGAGGCACTGGCGCATTACCTGATTAACGAGATTCAGGAGGTTTACCGCCTGCAGGGTGTTCGTATCAGTGATAAGCATATCGAGGTCATCACACGTCAGATGCTCCAGAAAATGGAGATCACGGAAACGGGTGAAACCACATATCTTGTCGGTGAACAGGTTGACCGTCTGGAGCTGGAAGAAGCCAATGCGAAAATGCGCGAGGCAAGCAAACAGCCTGCGGCGGCGATTCCTGTCTTGCAGGGTATCACCAAAGCCAGCCTGCAGACGCGTTCCTTCATCTCTGCCGCATCGTTCCAGGAAACAACACGTGTCCTGACCGAGGCAGCTGTCAATGGTAAGGTTGACCGTCTGCAAGGCTTGAAAGAGAACGTCATCGTTGGTCGTCTGATCCCGGCCGGTACGGGTTCGGTTGTTCATACGCTGAAACGTATCGCTGCCGAGCGTGACAAAGTCGCGATGGCTGCCCATACGATGATCGAAGAGCAGGCTGCCGAAGCGGCTGTCCAGCTTGAAGATCAGCAGGAAGGCGAAGAAACAACAACCGGAGGCAAAGCCGCTTCCGCGTAACACGCCTGACAAAAAGACAAATAGAGAGCGGCAGGAAACTGCCGCTCTTTGTTTTTTTACGGAGTTTTATCCAGCCAGTCCGTGACGGCGGTGATTTGATTGGGCGCCATCAGCGAAGGCACATGACCGCAATCGGGAAAGCTGATCACATCCATTTTTTTGCCGCCGCCGCGTTTGCGCATTTTTTCAATGATCTCTTGTGTCAGGAGAAAGGATTGTCCGCCATGCAGCGTCAGCACGGGGCATTTGATATGATCCCAGAACGGCCACAGGTCAAGCTCGCCGATCGGCTGGGTTTCAAAAATCACCGCGATTTTCGGATCATAGGCATAGGTCACGCCACCGCCCTCCAATGGGCGTGCATTATGCTGCGCCATATGCCGCCATTGTTCATCCGTAATCGGTCCCCATGACAAGCCGCGGGTTTCGCGCATGCGCTGCTGGAGCGCGGCAATATCGTCAAAGCGGTAGCTTCTGGAAATTACATCATAAATGAAATCCAGTGCAGGCTGCGGCACTTCCGGCCCGACATCATTTAAAATCAGCCGCCCGATCGGCGAAAAGGGAATACCGGCAAGGCGCATACCCAGCAAGCCGCCCAGCGACACGCCCAGCCAGTCAACGCTGCCCGGCTTGTTCACACCCAGATGCGCCAGCAATCCGGCAAGGTCATGGCAATATTGCGCGTAATTGTAATCCAGCGGGTTTTTGAGAAAATCACTGCGTCCGCGCCCCGGCAGATCAATGGCGATAACGCGGTAGCCTTTTTCGACCAAGGCAGGGGCAATGTAATCGAAATCAAAGCCGTTTCCCGTCAGCCCGTGCACGCAGATCATCAGCCGCCCGTCTTTCGCGCCCCAGTCGCTATAGACGAGTTTATGAAATCCGGCGCTGTCCAGCCCGTAGAAATATCCTTCGCTGTAAGACATGAGAGAAGTTTAGAAACAGGGCGGGGCGGTGGCAAGGATTAAAAATCCAGTTCCTGCCCGAACATGATGCGGTGACCGTCAATGGTGCGCAGGGCAAATTCGCGCATGCCCCAGTCTTCATCGCGCAGCGGTTTCAGAATCTCGCCGCCTGCGGATTTGACGGTTTCGAAATAGGCATCAATATCATCCAGCTCAAAATAGGCGAAATAGGAATGGTCGCCCAGCGCGCCCGCAGGGGTGGCGTCGGGGCATTCACCCGCCATGATGCAGCAATTGTCTTTGACAAAAAAACGCCAGCCGGGGTCGCCGATCTCCCGCACCTCAAAGCCCAGAATATTTTGGTAATATTCCGCGGAAGCCTCAAGGTCGAGGACGGCAATCACATATTTGGTGGATTTGATCATGGTGTGTCAGCTTTGAGAAAAAAATGGTCGGGGCGAGAGGATTCGAACCTCCGGCCTCTGCCTCCCGAAGGCAGCGCGCTACCAGACTGCGCCACGCCCCGACTCTTTATAATGAAAGCATCGGTAATATAATTGATAAGAAAGGCTTTGTCATTGAAAAAATTTGCGCGAATTTCGCGTTCAGCATAAAATAATTCCTGTGATGACAGAAAAAGAGACAGACAAAGCGGAGAAACCATCCCAAAGCGCGCGAACAGAGAGCAGCAGCGCGGTTGCGGAAGGTTTTGCCTATAAATTCCGCACAGCATGGATGTGGGGTATTTTTGCCTATTGCCTGTATTATTTCTTCAATCATCCGCCGGTAGAGCTGGGCTATACCGGCTATTTCACGATCATTACGGCTTTGCTGTTTTGCTTCCCGCCCGTACACCGCATTTTTCTGCGCTACGACAAGCCTGTCTCCGATACGGTGACGCGTAGCCTGATCGTGCTGGCCCTGCTGATTTATTATACTTATCTTCTGGAAGCCGTACCAAAGCCGGAAACGGGTATGGATGCGCCGCCGGTTCTTGAACAGGTGGTGGAAGAGGAATAATCAGCGGCGGCGGATATTGCGTGTGTTGCCGGTGATAAAGGGATGCGGTACATCCTTCCCCTGCTTTTTCAGCCAGTCATAGGCCGCCATAATTTCACCGCGATTATTGCGGAAATCATCAAACATCAAAGGATGCGCAGGGTGTTTATCGACAGTCTGGGTCACCGTGCGGGCGGCAAAGTCAAAAATCTTGCACAGCTCTCCCAGTTTTTCCGCCTGTCCTTCAAATTTGACAACGACATTGTCATTCAGAATCTGGTAGGGGTCGGCGAGGCGTCTTTCTTTGCTTTCCGTTCGAAAGGCGACCAATAATTCCATATGCCGCAGCTTTTCCTCTTCGGGCAGGGTGGTGTAGTCTGCGCCATATTCCAGCAACAGCCGTAGAATATCGGTGTGCCCGTTTTGTGCGGCGCATCTGATCGGCACGGGACCAAGCGGGTCGGCACCGTTTTCCAGCAGGCATTTGGCAGCGTCAAAATTGCCGTTATTACAGGCCCATTGCAGGGCGGAATCACCCTGATAATGAATATCCGCGTCTTTTTCCAGCGCCGTGAGAATGCCTTCGACATCGCCGATTTTGGCATATCTGACCAGATTCAGAGTCCAAAAGGATTGTTGATCCATTGTTTCTGCCGCTTTCGTGTTTGAAAGCGTCCTGTTTTTTAAAGATTTTTAAACTGTCCTGTTGAGGGCAGTATATGAAAAAAATTATAAGGGAATGCAATAAAAAACCGGATTAACGGTTGTGTCTGACTTTGCGCTGTACAGCGGTGAAGGGGGCGGGAGGGTTTTTATCTTGGGATTTCAGCCAATCATAGGCGTCCATAATTTCGTCACGGTTGTCACGGAACTGCGAAAACAGCAGCGGTGTTGCCGGGGTTTTACCGACCATCTGTGTGACGGTACGGGCGGAGAAATCAAAAATTTTATGCAGATCGCCGATCTCGCGGATGCGGCCTTCAAATTTCAGTACGGTATGGTCGTTGAAAAGCTGATAGGGATTTTTCAACCGTTCTTCAACCTGCGCCAGTTTGCTTTCTTCTAAAGCTCCGGCATATTTGACCTGCATGGCCGTGCTGAGTGTGGAGAATGCCGCTCCGCGCTCCAGCAGCAACAGAACAATGCTATAGCGTCCCTGTTCTGCGGCATGTTTGAGTGGCTTGCCGCCATCGGCGTGCGGATCGGCGCCGTTATCCAGCAGAAATTCCGCCGCCTCACGATGACCGTTATAGCAGACCCATTGCAGGGCGCTGTCATGATCGTGGTGAATCTCCGCACCGTTATCCAGAGCGTCCTGCATAAGTGCGATATTGCCGATTTGCGCGGCTTCGCGTAAATGCTCATTCACGGTTTTTTGCAATTCGGACATAAAAATACTCCATTCACAACGATGCGAATGGAGTATAGAATATTTGTATTATTATGTCAATTATTGGCGCTGTTATTTCTTCGGGCCGCCGCGCTTTTTCGTCTGTTTGGCAGCAGTTTTCGGCGCCTGATCGTCATTGGCCGTTTTCGGCGCGGGCTTAAAGCTTTCCGTTGCCGTTTTACCCAGATTTTTCTGCGTTTTTGTTTTCGGTGCCGCAGCTTTCGGGGTCGCAGGCGTTGTTGCGGCAGGTTTCTCTTCGGCTTTACCTGAGGTGAGATTGCCGATGGCCTGTTTCAGTTCTACGAAAGGCGTGTAGAAGAGGGCTTTGGCCGAACTTCCCGCAAGAGCGGCTGTCAGCAGCAAAGACATACCGCCGGCTTCTTTCCCGGCTTTCAGGCCTTTGCCGATAATGCGTCCGATCACGGATTGATTGCGATTTTTGGCATAGAATTGCTGTTTCTTAAAGCCGGAAGGTGTCAGGCAACTGCCGACGGCAGCAACGGTTTTTGCGGCGGTGTACAGCAGGCCGAAAGCGGCGGTTGCGGCTGCAGGCAGGACAACGGCCGTGGCAACGCCGCCTGCGACAATCATGCCTGCTGCGGCCAGCGGTGTTGCGGCAACGCCAAGCACAGCTGCTGTGACACCTGTTGCGACGGCACCGACAAGACCGGCTCCGTACGTTATTTTGCGGAAACGGTCTTCCTTGGAAAAGTCAAAACTGATATCACCCATGAGCTGCTCCTTAATTGCATTAATATATTTCCGAAATGACGAGGCACTTTACCACGCCTGATATGAAATGCAAGGGGGGAGAAAGGGAAAATCAGCGCCGCAGATAGCTGCGCAAGGCGGCATGACGGTTAACGCGGTTGCTGGTCTGGGTTTCGTTGCGGGCTTGTTTTTCGGCGGCCTCCTGCGCGGAAAAAGCGGCTTTCGCAGCAACGGCAAGGCTGTTTTTCTGATGGTCAATCATCATATTATTGGCATCCAGCATATCGAACCATGAGGCAACCCCGAAAGCCGTACGGTTTTGCCCGTCTTTCAAGCTCAGATCGGGATCGTGCTGCAACAGCACTTCCAGTGCTTTTGTGCGTCCGCTGATGACCGCCCACATGACAGCGGTGCTGTAGGAATTGTCCTGATGGTCGATGCTCAGTGTTTTCATGTGTTTCAGCAGGATTTCGCAGCATTCGGCATGATCGTGATAGGCGGCGCGCATCAGGGCATTCGCCTTGCTACTGTTCAATGCATCGGCATCACCGTTTTTTTCAATCAGTTTTGTCAGGATTTTGGCTTCGCCGTAACCTGCCGCCAGAAACAGGGGCGTATCGCCGAGACTGTCCGGAATATTGGGATTTGCGCCCTGCGCCAGCAATTCGACAACCATATCATAGTCCCGTTGCTGTACGGCAATATGCAGCGCCGTCAGGTCACCGTCGATCGGGGCATCAATCTGCACGCCAAGTTGCAATGCGGCCTCAACGCCGCTTTTACTGCCGTTTTTTACGGCATCCAAAAAGAACTGGGCGGGATTTTCTCCGGCATTTGTCGGCATTTTACATTGATCCATATATTGGTTTCAGGGAAATACAATATTACATAATGCTGGCGATGTCAAGAATCCGGTTATAATCCATGAGAATCTTAAAAAACTTGGCGGGGGCGGGTGACAGAGGAAAAAGCCTGTGATAGTCTTGGAAAAGGACAAGGAGTTCCGGAACGGTAATCAACGGACACGAAAACAACGGATAAAAGGATATAAAGACAATGGCAACAACGACCTATTCCGATCTTGCTGTAAAGCTTCTGCGCGATGCCGCAGGTTTTTTCCGCAATGTCGGCGAACAGAATGAGCCGCTGAAAGAGCAGATGAACGACAATGCTGATGTTTATGAGCAAGTCGCCGATCTGCTGGAGCAAGATCCCAGCGGTACGCTTGAACTGGAAGAAGATGATGAGGACGAAGACGCCGCAGGTGTCAGCGAAGCCTGATTACTTCTGACAGATCAGAATAAAAAAAGACTGCGGATATGTCCGCAGTCTTTTCTTTTTGTCTTGTTCTATAAATTTAGAGAGTTAATTCTGTAATTTGTTATCCATAAGATTATGCCGCCATTTTGTCGGCTTGCACAGCGAGATCAAGGACATGGTGAACCAAAAAAGCATCTATCAATGATAGCGCATAGTCCTTGCTGATGGGCAGCATATCGTCAGTCAATAGAAGGTTATCAATATAATTTTCTGCGTTCCAAAGTTTGCGTGTTTGTTCCGGGTTGTTCGGTTCCATTCGCCATATGACGGCTTCAAAAACTCTGTTGGCTGCTTCGATGAATTCTGCACGATTTGCCTGGTCTAAGGGAAGAGAGGTAATTTGCGGAGCTGTGCTGATCGTGGGTGTTTGCTGTGGTGTCTCGGCTACACGGTGTCGGTTTTTCTTCAGGCGATAGTCTCCAAAAGGGTTGTGATGCCCATCCACATTAATAAAGACTTGTTTCAAGATTTCTATTTCATCCGTAGTGCTGAGAGTAATGCTGTTATCGAATTCTACGTTGGCAATATACATCTGCCAGTCTTCTAAGGAAATTTTATGTTGATTGTCCCATAATAGTTTCGTGAGCTCTAATTCTACATCTGAGGCTTTCACTAAATGTGTCCATTTGTCAAATCCGAGCATAAGTGCAAAGAGATGCTGTGCTTTCATTAGACTGAAATTTTCTTCATCCCAATCATATTTTAAGGAAATGCGCTCTATATCGAAATATTGGGGGGTGTATTTGTAGTAGGAGCGGCCATTCACCTCATCAATATAAGGTGTTTGGGTTTTATAATCTTTGAAAAGATTTTTTGCTTGGAGTTTGAAAAAGTTTATAGGTGTCATGATAACATATCCTTATGTTACTCAAGCCGATTATCTGAATATTTTAGCGTTCGTAAACTTTGATCAGATAACAAACTTGATAAGGTTACATTATCTATTGATATTGGCCGATGAAATCTTTGCACGAACGAGCAGGCTTGCCAACAAGCACAGCCGCATCATAGCATAAGAGGCTATCATGTCAACTTCTGAGGAGATAAACGCGGTAACTTAACTTGCAAGAGCGGTTTCTATGGCGTGGATGGCGTCATCGGCTTTACCGCCATCCGGACCGCCGGCTTGCGCCATATCGGGGCGGCCACCGCCGCCTTTGCCGCCGACGGCTTCCGCGCCGATGCGGACAAGTTCCACGGCATTCTGTTTTCCGGTCAAATCATCGGTGACACCGACGACCAGCGAGGCGCGGCCTTCATTGACGGCGATCAGCGCGATGACGCCTGTGCCGAGTTGCTTTTTCAGGGCATCCGCCATCGGTTTCAACTCTTTCGGCGGCACATCCTGCAAGACGCGTGCGGCAAAGGGAATGCCGTTCACATCTTTGGTTGCGGAAGCGCCGCTATTTGCTGCGCCGCCGTCGCCGATGGTGGCGAGTTTTTGACGCATATCGGAGACGTCACGCTCCAGCTTTTTACGTTCTGCCAGCAAGGTTTCGATACGTGCCGGAATTTCGGCAGGGGAGGCTTTCAGATTTTGCGCGACCTGCTGCAATGTTGCAGCTTGCTGCGTCAGATAAGCAAAGGCACCGCGGCCTGTCACAGCCTCGATCCGGCGTACCCCTGCGGAAACCGCACTTTCAGCGGTGATTTTCAAAAGCCCGATATCGCCCGTGCGCCGCACATGCGTGCCGCCGCAGAGCTCCATCGAATAGGCTTTGGACGGATGGTCGGGGTCTGTGCCGCCCATGGCCAGTACGCGGACCTCGTCATCATATTTTTCACCGAACATGGCGATGGCGCCTGCCTCACGTGCCTCGTCAATCGGCAGCAGACGTGTCGTGACTTCGCTATTGGCGCGAATGCGGTCATTGACCTCGGCCTCGATCACGGCAATCTGCTCATCCGTTAAGGCAACAGGCTGGCTGATGTCAAAACGCAGCTTTTCATTATCAACAAGCGAACCTTTCTGCGCGACATGCGTGCCCAGATGGCGGCGCAATGCGGCATGGAGAAGATGGGTGGCCGAGTGATTGGCGCGGATATCGCGGCGGCGCTGCGCGTCAATTGTCAGTGTTGCATTTTCGCCTGTTTTGACTGTGCCCGTTTTGACGATTCCAAGATGCGCGAAAATTGCACCAAGTTTTTTCTGCGTATCGCTAACGGCGATTTCCGCACCGCTTGCGGTTTTAATGACACCGGTATCGCCGACCTGACCGCCGGATTCACCGTAAAACGGCGTTTGATTTACAATGACGAAAATCTCGTCACCGGTTTTGGCGCTGTCAACGCGTTTGCCGGTTTTGGCATCGACCAGAGCGGTAATCCGGCCTTCGGCTTCTTCGCAGTCATAGCCGAGGAATTCCGTTGCGCCGCTTTCTTCACGGATTTCAAACCATAGCTCTTCCGTTGCGGCTTCGCCGGAGCCTTTCCATGATTTGCGGGCGGCTTCGCGCTGTTTTTCCATCGCGGTTTCGAAACCTTCACTATCAACGGCGCGGTTTTGTTCACGGCGCAGTACATCTTCGGTCAAATCCAGCGGAAATCCGAATGTGTCATAGAGTTTAAACGCAACATCACCGGGCAGTGCTTCACCTTCGCCCAGTTTCGCGGTTTCGGCCTCCAGCAGGGACAAGCCTTTTTCCAGCGTGTTTTTAAATCGCTGTTCTTCAAGGCGCAGTGTCTCGGTAATGAGTTCCTGCGCTTCCTTTAATTCGGGATAGGTATCGCCCATCTCGGAGACCAGTGTTGGCACAAGGCGGTGCATCAACGGATCATCCGCCCCCAGCAGATGCGCGTGACGCATACCGCGGCGCATAATACGGCGCAGGACATAGCCGCGACCTTCATTGGAGGGCAAAACGCCTTCCGCCACCAGAAAAGAGGAGGCGCGCAAATGGTCGGCGATAACGCGGTGCGAAACGGCATGGTCGCCGTCCTCGGCTTGCCCCGTCAGATTAACGGAGGCCGCAATCAGGTTTTTGAACAGATCAATCTGGTAATTATCATGCGTGCCTTGCATAACGGCGGCCATGCGTTCCAGCCCCATGCCGGTATCAATCGACGGGTTGGGCAGGTCTTCGCGCTGCGAGGGCGTAATCTGGTCATATTGCATAAAGACCAGATTCCAGATTTCAACGAAACGGTCACCGTCTTCCTCCGGCGTGCCGGGCGGACCGCCAAAAAGATGGTCGCCGTGATCATAGAAAATCTCGGTGCTGGGGCCGCAAGGGCCGGTATCGCCTGCCGACCAGAAATTATCCTTGGTAGCGATGCGGATGATTTTATCTTCGGAGAAACCCGCGATTTTCTTCCAGAGGTCAAAAGCCTCATCATCGGTATGATAGACGGTAACGGTTAGACGGTCTTTCGGCAAGCCGAATTCCTTATGGACAAGGTTCCAAGCATGTTCGATCGCCCCTTCCTTGAAATAGTCGCCAAAGGAGAAATTGCCCATCATTTCAAAAAACGTATGGTGGCGCGAGGTATAACCGACATTTTCAAGGTCATTATGCTTACCGCCCGCGCGCAGGCATTTTTGCGCCGTTGATGCGGTGGAATAGGGGCGTTTGTCCTGTCCGGTAAAGACGTTTTTAAACTGCACCATCCCGGCGGATGTGAACATCAGAGTCGGGTCGTTGCGCGGAATCAAAGGGCTGGACGGCACGATTTCATGCCCGGCCTTTTTGAAATAGTCCAGAAAATGTTTGCGGATATCGTTTGTCGTTTTCATTTTTTACCGTCCATACCTATCTAGAAAGCGTTCTAACACTAGGAAATATAGCACAGTTACCTCAATCAGCAAGAGCGTATTGACTTGTATTTCGTAAACATGTTATTGCTACCGCTCGGCATGAAAGGTGAATAAAGCCATGACCGGAAAATTACGCATGATTCTGGCGCTTGGCGCCGTTATAAGCATTTTGACAATTCATTTGAATATTCAGGAAGGATACGCAATGCCCCGCGATTCAAGACAAGGACAACCGCAACATGAGGCCGGCCGCCAATATAAGCCGGAAGTCAACACGCTGAACAAGTTGGCGCTGGTTTTTGCAAAAGCCGCCGCAAAACATCAGGATGACAAATCCGACAATCTCGTTTTGTCGTCCTATAACGCAACGACGGCTTTATCAATGCTGTCCAAAGCTGCCAATGGTCAGACCAAGGAAGAGCTGGCGCAAACGCTGTTCGGCACCGATGCCGCTGCGATGGACGCTGAAATTGACAAACTGGCTGCGCTAAACACGGAAATTCTGGATGCGAATAAAGAGCAAGTGACGCTGAAAACCGCAAACGGTATCTGGACGAATGATGACATTCTGACATTGAACGGCAATTACGCTGCCGATCTGAAAAACATCTTCGATGCGGAAATCAACGGCGAGCGTTTTTCCGACCCCACGGTTCCGGCGAAAATCAACAAATGGGCATCCGATAACACCAATGGTTTGATCGACAATATCGTTGAGAAACTGACAAAAGATGATTACGCCATCCTGGCCTCCGCCCTTTACTTTAAAGGTGACTGGACGAAGAAATTCGACAAGGCACTGACCGAAGATCGCGGCTTTACAACGGATGACGGTGCAATCTCGGATACGCCGATGATGCAGCAAAACTTCAGCGAAAAAGGCGACATCACCTATCTTGACGGCGGCGATTACGAAGCCGTTGCCATGACTTATGGTGAGCAGGACTATAAGGAAGGCAAAGAGCCGACCATGCGTCTGGTGCTGATGCGCCCGAAAGATGACAGCAATGCCGCACGCGACTGGCTGTCCGATCAGGCCGATGGCCAGGTTCCGGCATGGACCGACCCGAATGCGTTTGAACGCGTGATCGGTCAGGTCGAGCTGCCGCATATGGATATCAAGCAAAAACATGATCTGATCCCCGTTCTGAAAGAAATGGGCATCAACACGGTGTTTGACGAAGACCGTGCGGATCTGAAAGCCATGATTGAAGAAAAGAATGAACAGCTGGCCGTGAACAAAGTCACGCATGATGTTGTGTTCAAAACCGATGAGGAAGGCAGTGAAGCCGCCGCCGTGACGACAATCGGCGTGATCCGCGCGACATCCATCCAGATGCCGCCGAAACGGATTGACATCAAATTTGACCGTTCTTTTGCCTTCGCATTGCAAGACATCAAAACAGGTACGGTTCTGTTTGCCGGTGCGGTAAACAAACCGAATAACGATATGAAGCCGAAAGCGGCTGCAAAAGGCCCGAAACGTTAAGACAAGAGGCCTGACCTATAATTCCCGGGCTGCGGCATTGCCGCGGCCCTTTTTTTGTCTGAAATTAGTTTTTTCGGCGGGAAATTGTACGGGAAGGGCGGGTTTTTAGCGGGTATTTCAGTGCCGTACTGAAAGTGCTTTCATCGATTTTTTTGCCTGTTTTCAGGAATTCCTCTTTGGCCTCCAGCAGTAAACCGTAATCGACGGACGGATCGCAAAAAGCATTTTCCTGATGGCTTTGCAGTTTGTCTGCCGTGTTGCTGACAACCGTCATCACATTCATGGCGCGGAAATTGAAGGTGCGGGTGACGCTTAAATCACCGTCCAGACTGAAATGCTGGATTTTTTCATCGGACAAAACCCGCCATTTGCGGGCGGCCTTCAACAACAAGCCGATACGGCTGTGGCCTTCTTTTTCAGCAAGATCGGCGGCATTGCGGCCTTTTTTATCACGCAGATATTGATCCGCGCCCTGTTCAAGAAGCGTTTCGACGATTTTACTGTGCCCTTTATAGGAGGCGGAAATCAAGGGTGTCCAGCCGTCATTCTCATCACGCGTGTTCAGATCGGCACCTTGTTGAATTAAAAACACCACCAGATCATCATGACCGTGATAGGCAGCGGCGACCAGCGGTGTCCAGTATTTGGAATCGCAATCATCCGGGCTGCATCCTTCCTCCTGAATATAACGGCGGACAAGCTCCAGATTGCCGTTTTTACAGGCTTCGGTATAAGCATTATCGGCCATTTTTGGCCTCGCGGCGGGAGATATTGTGCAAACGGCGGCCATGACGTGAATTGATCAGCGCATCATTGACGGCGCGGTCATCAAGTGTACCGCCACGCTCCAGCAGTTCTACCTTGGCTTCCCGTAGAAGTTCAAGATCAACGGCAGGGTTGGAGAAATGCATTTCGCTATGGCTCATCGTTTTATGGTCACGGTCTTGTATAACCGTCATCACATTCATGGATTTAAAATTGAAAATGCGGGTGACTTCAAACAGCGGTTCGATACTGTGGTTCTGGATACGGTGCGGCCCAAGCTTTTGCCAGCGCAGGCTTTCATTCAAAGCCATGACGACGAGGCGTTTGTTCTTTTCCGCCGCATAGGCTTCCGGTGTTTTTCCTTTTGTGGTGATGAGCGGATTGGCGCCGTTGTCCAGCAGATATTCCACGACCTCCAGATTGTCATGATCCGAAGAAATTGCGCCCCAAAGGGGCGTCCACTGGTCGCCGGATCGCAGATTGGGATCCGCATCATGTTCGATAAGAAAGCGGACCATCTCCATATATCCGCGGCTGGCGGCTTTGATCAGCGGTGTCCAGCCGTCATTGGCGTAATTGACGGGGGCGTTATGGTTCAACACAAGGTCGCGCACGCCGTCTAAATCGCCGTTCTCCACAGTATTTATGAGTTTTTCGCCCAAACTGGATGACATTCCGCTGCCTCTTTGGTAAAGAATGGTAAGCGAAATTTGTAGCATATTTTGCATAATGTGTCAATAAAGTAGATAAGGCGGCGCGGCGATGGATTGGTTTACAGGGATTGCGACATATTTGCTGATCTGGTGGGTGATGCTCTTCACCGTTCTGCCGCTGGGCGCACACACGCCGGATACGCCGGAACACGGGCATGACCGCGGCGCACCTGCTGTTCCGAATTTGAAACGCAAATTTATTCTGACAACGGGGCTGGCCTTTGTCGTTTGGGCCGTTCTGTATGCGGTCATTGAAATTTTCGACCTGTCTTTTTTGGAGATGTTCGGATGATCAAATATTACATGTTGTATCCGCTGGCTGTTGTGATGTTTATGATGCTGTGTCTGAAGGTTCTGGCGGGAGAACCGGAGACGGTGAAAGCAACGGAGCCGAACGATCTGCAAGCCTTCTGCCGTTTCTACATTGTCCATGAACCGGCAGCGGATGTGCCCTATCAGCCGGGCGTTGATGTGCATGGCAGACCTGTTGTCGGTGCGGATGTCGATCCGTCTGCGGCGGTGCTGGATGTGCCGATGGAATTTGCGCTGAGCATTGATCTGGCCGATTATCTTGGTATTGCCAGACCGCAGGGAGTGCAAATGGAAACCAAACCCATTCCGATGCGCATTGAAGACGGGCGCGTGCTGGTGAACGGGCAGGCGCTTTCCGGCGAAGGGCAGGAAATGCTGCGGGCATTCTGCGCGGAAAAGCGGGAAAAAACGCTGGATAACAGCACCGGCAGCGCGTATAAAGATATACATAAATAAAAACCGAAAAGGGTAACAGACATGACAGCACAAACGGCGCAAAAGCAAGGCAGCCAGAAGAAAGTTAAAACTGCCGTCACCCCGACGCGGGAGGAAAACTTCCCCGAATGGTATCAGAATGTCATCAAAGCGGCGGATATGGCTGAAAATGCGCCGGTGCGCGGCTGTATGATTATCAAACCTTATGGTTATGCGGTGTGGGAGCTGTTCCAGCGCGAACTGGATGACCGCATCAAGAATGAAGGCGTAAAAAATGCCTATTTCCCGCTGCTGATTCCGCTGAGCTATATCGCGAAAGAGGCGGAGCATATTGACGGTTTTGCCAAGGAATGCGCGGTCGTGACCCATCACCGTCTGGAAGCCGCGCCCGATGGTAAGGGGCTTGTCCCCGCCGGCGAACTGGCGGAGCCGATGATTATCCGCCCGACCTCGGAAACCATTATCGGTGAAACCATTGCCAAATGGGTCAATTCCTATCGCGACCTGCCGCTGAAACTGAACCAATGGGCGAATGTGATGCGCTGGGAAATGCGTCCGCGTCTGTTCCTGCGCACGGCGGAATTCCTGTGGCAGGAAGGGCATAATGCCTTTGCGACAGCTGAGGAAGCCAATGCCGATGCCCGCCGTATGCTGGAAGTCTATGCCGAATTTTCCCGTAATGTCATGGCAATTCCCGTCTTTGAAGGCGAGAAAACGCCGGAGGAACGCTTCCCCGGCGCATCGGCGACCTATACGATCGAGGCTGTGCTGCAAGACGGCAAGGCGCTGCAAAGCGGTACCTCGCATGATCTGGGGCAAACATTCTCCCGCTCCGCCAATATCCGCTATCAATCAGCCGAAGGCGGGGAGGAATTTGCATGGACGACCTCATGGGGCATGTCTTCACGCATGATCGGCGGATTGATTATGACCCATGGCGATGATGACGGTATGCGCATGCCGCCGAAAGTCGCGCCGCATCATGTCATTATTATTCCGATTATCCATGATGATGCCGACCGCGCCAAAATTCTGGATTATGCGGAAACATTGGCGCGCCGTTTGAAAAATCAAAGCATTCGCGTTGATCTGGATGCCAGCGACAAAAAAACACCGGACAAATTATGGGGTTCTATCAAACAGGGTGTGCCCGTGCGTGTTGAAATCGGCCGCCGCGAAATGGAAGAGGGCAATATCACCCATACCCGCCGCGATATCGGACGTGACAGCAAAACCACGGAAAGCGTCGATGCCTTCTGCAACAAAATCACAACTATTCTGGACGAGATGCAGACCGGCATGTATCAGCAGGCACTGAAACGCACGGAAAGCATGGTACATGACGTGAAAACGCTGGACGAGGCGCATCAGTTCTTTGCCGCCAAAGACAGCATCGGTCAGGTGCGCTTTGATGCCGCCTTCCTGCAGGAAGAGGCGTTTGAAAAACTGATGCAGGAATTTTCCGTCACGCCGCGCTGTCTGCCCTTCGCAGATGACGGCAAAAAAGTTATCGTCGGTAAAGCTTATTGACATAATATATATGTTTGCGGTAAGATGCAGACTATGACAGCATCAAAAAAACCGACATCGTTGAAAAAATACGGCGTTCCCGTTGTGGAGGGGCTGCTGGAGGCTTTTTGCGAGCAGGGCATGACACATTCCATCTGGGCTGTTTATGATACAACATATGAGCGGCCGGACGGGCAGCGCAGTATGGACGGGCTGATTGCGCTGGAAAAGGGCGATATGCTGACGGTTTTCAACGATGCGTCCAGAAAAGAGGTTCTGTGGCAGGGCGAAATCGCGTTTGACCATACAACGCTGAACGGGGCGGGAATTCAGAAGGGCTTTGAAGAACAGGGCGACTGGATTCGTATGTTTATGCGTGAATATCCCGCCGAGCTGGTGCGCGCCGCGGATGTCCCCAAACTGGAGGAAGCACGGCAAACCGCCGATAACCGCCATCAAACCTTGCGCCAATATCTGAAACGCGGGCGCGGATAATCTCCCCCGCATCTCCTTGACAAAAAGCCATGCCTGCGCCAATGTGGGGCACTTAATTGAACCCGTTTTTGGAGCAGTTTTCCACGATGCCGCAGGCTTTTGAAAAAATGGTCGCCATGCGCTATTTCAGCGCCCGCCGCCGCGAGCGTATGATCTCGGTGACAGCGGTTTTCTCGTTGCTGGGTATTATGATCGGCGTTGCCGCGCTGATTGTCGTGATGTCGGTGATGAACGGCTTTCGCGAGGATCTGGTGACCCGTATTCTGGGGCTGAACGGCCATATGATGGTGCATGATGCGCAGTATCGCGGGTTATCGGATTATGATGCCTTGCAGAAAGCGCTGGAAACGGGTGTTGAAGGTATTACCAGTGTGATGCCGGTGATTGAGGGGCAGGCATTGATGAGTGTCGGTCAAGGCAACAGTGCGGCCAGCGGTGTGGTTGTGCGCGGTATTCTGCCGGCTGATTTTGCCCGCAAGCCGATCCTGTCGGACGGTATTCTGGTACAGGATGATACCTTGCCTTTCGGTGAGGATAAAATTGCCATCGGGAAAGTTATGGCGGACCGTTTTGCACTCGGCATTGGTAGTGATATCCGTCTTGTCGCACCGCAAGGGCGTGCCAGCCCGTTCGGGACCATTCCGACGGCGCGGAAATTCACGATTGGTACGATTTTTGATGTCGGCATGTATGAATATAACGCCAATTTTGTCTTTATGCCGCTTGAAATCGCGCAGAAATTCTACCGCCGCGGCGACAGCGTTTCCGGGCTGGAAGTGATGACAACCGATGCAACGGATATAGATACGATCCGTGCGGCGGCAGAACGTGTTGCGCAACCGCTGGACGCAAGGATAAGCGACTGGCGCGATAATAATGCCAGCTTCTATACAGCGCTGAAGGTCGAACGCAATGTGATGTTCCTGATTTTGACGCTGATTATTCTGGTCGCGGCCTTTAATATTATTTCCAGTCTGATCATGCTGGTAAAGGAAAAGGGGCGTGATATTGCGATTTTGCGCACAATGGGTGCAACGCGCGGCATGATTATCCGGGTCTTTTTTTATACCGGCGCGGCAGTCGGCGTGCTGGGAACGGTTCTGGGCGCAACGCTGGGGATTTTGATTGCCGCAAATATTGAATCGATCCGCAAATGGCTGGAGGGTTTCACGGGCACCGAGCTGTTTGCCGATGAAATCTATTTCCTGTCGCAATTGCCCTCGAAAATAGAGCGGGGGGAAATTGTCGCGATTGTGCTGATGGCACTGGTTTTGTCGCTGGCGGCGACGATTTATCCGGCATGGAAAGCCGCACGGCTTGACCCTGTGGAGGCGCTGCGCCATGAGTAAAGCCATTCTGTCTTTGAAAAATATTACCAAAAGCTTTGTGCAGGGCGGTCGTACGCTGGAGATTCTGGCCGGTGCCGATCTGGAGATTAAAGCGGGAGAAAGCGTTGCGCTGGTTGCACCCAGCGGTGCGGGGAAATCGACCCTGTTACAGATTGCCGGCATTCTTGACCGTCCGACATCCGGCGAGATTTATATGGACGGTATGGCTGTGCAACATGCGGATGATGAAACCCGCACACGCCTGCGCCGTGAAAAAATCGGCTTTATTTATCAATTCCATTATCTGCTGTCGGATTTCACCGCGCAGGAAAATTTGATATTGCCGCAGCTGATTGCCGGTGTACCGAAAGCGGATGCGCGGCAGAATGCCGATGATCTTTTGAAAATGGTCAAAATCGCCGAACGCGGCGGGCATTATCCGTCGGAAATGTCGGGCGGGGAACAGCAGCGTGTTGCGATTGCGCGGGCGCTGGCCAATAATCCGGTGCTGCTGCTGGCGGATGAGCCGACTGGGAATCTGGACCCGAAAACGGCGGGAGAAGTCTTTGCCTTGCTGAAGCGCATGGTGTCGGAATTGCAGCTGGCGGCGCTGATCGTCACCCATAATATGGAGCTGGCGCAGAAAACCGACCGTATCCTGACCCTGAAAGACGGGAAAATCATTCCTTACGATAAAACATCCCTGGAAGACGCGGCTTAAGTCAATTACCGGCCATGGCGGCGGTCAAGATGCCGTTTTTGGGTCTGATTACCCTGCCGCAAAGCGACATAGCGTGCGGCATGCTGTACAAGATGTTCCTGAACAGTGCCGATCGTATCGTCATTGGTAAAGTTTTTCGCGCTGACCGTGCCGAGTTTTACCCCGTATTCGCCTGTAAACCCGCCGAACAATGTGACCGGAAAGCTCAGCGTTTCACCGATTTTGGCCGTGCCCTGATAAAGCGGTTTGCCGTAAACGCCGCCCAGATCATGCATCACGTTATTTTTTTCCGTACCAACGGGATGCAAATCAACCGTTAAGGGGATATCTTGCCCGGACAGAACCGTGCGCACATTATCCATGGCGGCAAAAAACATTTTCAAGGCTTTCTGCGATGCGCTGCTTTCCTGCGCTTGAATATGGGTCTCAAAAATTTGCGACAGAGACTTTTTGTCATGCATGGCTGATTGGTACTCCCCAAGGTTAAATGGTGTTGTTATAACTTTTGTTATAATTACAATAGCAGAAAATATATTGATATGTCAAATAAAAAGCCGTTCCCCATACAAAAGAAAGCTGTTTTTCTTTTGCAGCGCTTTGTGTAGGATGAAGACGGATTTTTTACAAGATTGACGGAGGAATCAATGGCAAAGACGATCAGAATTTTTACGGCGGCACTGTTTTTAGTGTCCGTTTTATCCATCAGCGGCTGCAATACGATGCAGGGCGTTGGCGAAGACTTTAAGGCTGCGGGCGAGGCGATTTCCGGCTCTGCCGCCGATAATAAAGGTTATTGATCATCCGTGCCGCATCCCCGCGTGACGAAGACATAGCTGCAACAATAAGAATAATAAAGGATCGGCAATGAAGATCGGTATCCTGTCGCGCGATGCGTCCATCTATTCCACCAAACGTCTGCTTGACGTCGCCCGTGCGCGCGGCCACAAGGTACGCGTGATTGATGTGCTTAGCTGTTTCATGAATATCAATCCGAACCAGCCGGATGTGCATTTCCGTGACGAGATACTGGAATTTGATGCGGTTATTCCGCGTATCGGCAATTCCGTCACTTTTTACGGCACGGCTGTGGTGCGCCAGTTCGAGATGGACGGTGTTCACAGCCTGAACGGATCGCTGGCAATTGTTCGCGCCCGTGACAAGTTGCGTGCCCATCAGGTGCTGGCGCGGAAGGGGCTGGGAATGCCCTCGACCAGTTTTGCGCATTCCACCCATAATACCGGTGATTTGATCAGTCTTGTCGGCGGTGCGCCGCTGATTGTCAAGCTGTTGAACAGCACGCAGGGGAAAGGCGTTATTCTGGCGGAAACCAAGAAAGCGGCGGAAAGCGTGATTGAGGCCTTTCGCGGTCTGGATGCGCATTTTCTGGTGCAGGAATTTATCAAAGAGGCAGGCGGGGCGGATATTCGCTGTTTTGTCGTCGGCGAGAAGGTTGTGGCAACGATGATGCGCAAGGCTGCAGAGGGAGATTTCCGTTCCAACCTGCACAGCGGCGGCAGCGCTGAAAAGGTCAAGATCACACCGGCGGAGCGCAAATTGGCGGTTGCCGCGACCAAAGCGATGGGGCTGCAGGTCGCAGGGGTTGATATTGTGCGCTCTGACCGCGGGCCGCTGATTCTGGAAGTGAATAGCTCTCCCGGATTGCAGGGCATTGAGACAACGACAGGAAAAGATGTTGCGTCGCTGATGATTGAACATCTTGAAATCATGGCGGCCTCCAAGAAGAAATCACGCTTGAACAAAGGCTGACGGCAGATATCAATGGGCGAGAATCTGATCATTGCAGGAGAAACAATCGCACCGGGGCAGCGGATGCGGGTTAATCTGCATGTCGCGCGGCTGTATGACTTCACTGAAATGAATGTGCCGATTGAAGTTGTCCGCGGCAAGAAAGACGGGCCGCGCCTGTTTGTCTGCGCCGCCATTCACGGAAATGAAATCAACGGTGTCGATATTATACGGCGGTTGCTGGGGCATAAGGCGCTTGGCAAGATTAAAGGAACGCTGATTGCCGTGCCGATTGTCAATGTGTTCGGCTTTAACACCAAGTCCCGCTATTTGCCCGATGGCCGTGATTTGAATCGCTATTTCCCCGGCAGCGGTGACGGATCATTGGCGGCACAATTGGCGCATATTTTCACCACCGAGATTCTTGAAAAATGCACACATGGGATTGATCTGCATACGGCGGGATTCAGCCGCGCCAATCTGCCGCATATCCGCGCCAATCTCGATGATCCGGCGGTGCTGGAGATGGCGCATGCTTTCAAAGTGCCGGTGTTGATTAATGCCAATTTCGTTGATGGTTCTTTGCGTGAAGCAGCGGATGAGCGCGGCATTCCGCTGGTATTGTTTGAGGGCGGCGAAGCGCTGAAATTCAATGAACAGGTCATACGCTGCGGCTTGCAGGGTGTTTTGTCGGTGATGCGGCAGATCGGCATGTTGCCGCGTACGCGTAAGAAAACGCCGGCTGAGAAAGAGGATGAAAAGAAAAAGACGGTATTCGTGGCGCGGTCGCGGCACTGGGTGCGGG
This sequence comes from Pseudomonadota bacterium, assembly GCA_013285465.1. Lineage (NCBI taxonomy): Bacteria > Pseudomonadati > Pseudomonadota > Pseudomonadota bacterium. The sequence goes on along the minus strand of CP053449.1, from coordinate 1,451,203 downwards.
CCCCCCATAGCGGCATTCTGCAAGCGGAAACGCATTTGGGGGCAAGAGTCAAAAAGAACCAGCTGCTGGGGCTTATCTCCGACCCGTTCGGCGGGGATGTTTTCGAAATCCGTGCCCGCAAGACGGGGATTGTCGTCGGTCTGGCAACGCTGCCGCTGGTCAATGCGGGAGATGCGGCTTTTCACATCGCGACCTTTGAGGATTCCGGCGCTGTTGAAGAACAGGTCGAGTTATTTGAAGGGAAAGTCGGCAGCGATAAAAGCGGCCGTTTCCTAAACTAGATTTCAGGGAAGTTCTTACGATGGACGCGCGGTTCTTTTGATACGGCGCGGCTGGCTTTTTGCATCATAGGCTTGCAGGAATTTCTGTTTTGCGGCCTGTTCAACAAGATAGCTCTTCAGATCGGTCAAAGGATCGCTTTCGTTCTCAGAATCAAAACGAAAATTTTCTATTGGGGATACGACGGCATCATAGTTGTCATCTCTTTCTTTGGAACGGTCTTCAAAGCTGTGGCTACCGATAAATTCCCAATGCGTGCGGTAATGGGTATCATTGAAACGTGCCAGCGCCAAAGAATAATCCTGCCCGTCAATATGGTAGGTGACGGCGCATTGCCTTGTGACAGAGCGTTCCAGAATTTTATCGGATTTCTGCTTTAGACCGGAGGAAAGTGTGGGAGAGATGGTATCGTAATGTGAAAAGCAAAAGCCAAAGGCGACACCTTCCTGTGCCAACGCCTGCTGGACGTCACTAAGGGCTGCGCTGAGTTTCTCAAGCACGGCACAGGTCTCCGTATTGCTGCGGAGGTTTTTCAGCGTGTCCTGAAATTTTTGCGTCAGTATCTTGTCGTCAGCCATTTAAAATGCACTCTGCAAAAGGTCATTGAAAGCGATAATAATACCACCTCTTTATTATTATGTCAAATATATTCAGCCGAGATATTCGGACAACCCGCGCCCCAGATAGACAAGGGCAATGACGATAATCAGCCCGTGTGAATATTGCCGGAACTGCTGATCCGTCATGCGGTGCAGGACAAAGCCGGAGAGGGTGGTGCCGATCATGGCGGCAAGGAAAGCTGTGATGTAAAGGGCGGCGGGCAGCTCTTCATTTAAGGCGACGACCGCGCCGAAATAGAAAATTTTCATGATATGGCCAAAGCCCTGCGTTACGGCTTTGGTGGCAATGATCTGGTGGCGGTTCAGTTTGGATTTGACAAAGAACAGATCGACAATCGGGCCGCTGACGCCGCAAAGCAGCTGCAATGTCGAGAAAACGAGACCGGCAAGAAAAGCGTGTTTGGGTTTCTCGATATTCATCGCCGCATTTTTCGGCAGCAGATATTGCAGAAAGGGCATCGCGCCGAGGAAGATAAACAACACCGCCTTATTGACGACCAGTTGCAGCAGCATAAAAGCCGCCAGCGCACAAAGCAGACCGGGCAGATAATATTTTATGATGGGCCACTGGATGTGTTTGCGGTGCAAAATGGCGCGCCAGCCGTTTGAGGTCATCTGCACAAAGCCGTGCAGCACCATGGCTGTATTGACGGGCAGAAACCAGGCGATAATCCCCATCATAATCATGCCGCCCGCCATGCCGAAAATCCCCGAAATAAAGGAGGTCACCAGAATGCTGGGTAGCAGAATGTAAAGAAAGGCGGAGGTCATGCCATATGCGCCTTTCTACATGCGGAAAATACCGAAATTGGTTTCTTCAACGGGCGCGTTCAGCGCGGCGGAAAGGCCGAGGCCAAGCACCGTGCGCGTATCCGCAGGATCGATAATGCCGTCATCCCACAGCCGCGCACTGGCGTAATAGGGGTGGCCCTGCGTTTCATATTGCTCAAGGATCGGCTGTTTGAAGCTCTCCTCTTCTTTTTTCGACCATTTGCCGCCTTTTCCTTCGATGCCGTCGCGCTTGACGGTTGCCAGCACCGTCGCGGCCTGTTCGGCCCCCATCACGGAAATGCGGGAATTCGGCCAGCTGAACAGCAGGCGGGGGTTGTAGGCACGACCACACATGCCGTAATTGCCGGCGCCGAAACTGCCGCCGATCAGCATTGTGAATTTCGGCACTTGTGCACAGGAAACAGCATGGACCAGCTTGGCACCGTCTTTGGCAATGCCGCCGGCTTCGTATTTCTGTCCGACCATAAAGCCGGTGATATTTTGCAAGAACACCAGCGGAATACGGCGTTTGCTGCACATTTCAACGAAATGCGCGCCTTTCAGCGCGGATTCGGAAAACAGAATGCCGTTATTGGCCAGAATACCGACAGGCATGCCGTGAATATGTGCGAAGCCGCAAACCAGCGTTTCGCCATAGAGTTTTTTGAACTCGTCAAAGCGGCTGCCATCAACGGTACGGGCGATGACTTCGCGCACATCATAGGGTTTGCGGCTGGTTTTCGGGATGATGCCGTAAATCTCCGACGGGTCATAGGCGGGCTCTTCCGGTGTGCGGATATCCAGATCGGGACGTTTGACGCGGTTCAGCGTGCCGACAATCTGGCGCGCCAGCGCCAGCGCATGATCGTCATCTTCCGCATAATGGTCGGTGACGCCCGATTTGCGGCAATGAACATCCGCGCCGCCAAGATCTTCGGCAGAGACGATTTCGCCTGTCGCGGCTTTCACCAGCGGTGGCCCGCCGAGAAAAATCGTGCCCTGATCCCGCACGATGATTGATTCATCGGCCATGGCGGGCACATAGGCGCCGCCCGCAGTACAGGAGCCCATAACGACGGCAATTTGCGGAATACCCGCCGCCGACATATTGGCCTGATTATAAAAGATGCGCCCGAAATGTTCCTTATCGGGGAAGACTTCATCCTGTTTCGGCAGGAATGCGCCGCCGCTATCGACCAGATAGATGCAGGGCAGATTGTTTTGCGCCGCGACTTCCTGTGCGCGCAGATGTTTTTTGACCGTCAACGGATAGTAAGTGCCGCCTTTAACAGTGGCGTCATTGGCAACCACCATGCAGTCCTGTCCCGAAATGCGCCCGATGCCTGTGATGATACCGGCGGCAGGAACGTGGTCGTCATAGACGTCATGGGCGGCGAATTGCGACAGCTCCAGAAAGGGAGAACCTGCATCCAGCAGCGTATTGACGCGGTCACGCGGCAGTAATTTGCCACGGGATGTGTGTTTTTCCCGCGCATGTTCATGGCCGCCGACCAGAATATCGCCCAGCTTGACTTTCATATCCGCGACGGTCTCCTGCATTGCCGCCGCATTTTCCTGAAATTCGGGGGAGGAGGTGTTGATCCGGCTTTCGATAACGCTCATGAATTCCTGTCCGTTTTGATTTGAGAGTTGTTCTGAAACAATAAAGAATGTTACTCTTTTTGGCAAAGGAGAAATGCCATGCAGAACTCAGCTGTTGCGACAGACACATCCGATCCCGTTGCCGTCACCGACCATTTGTTTTTCGGCGCACAAAGCGGGCTGGAGCAGGGGAAAACCATTAAAATCGTTGATGAGGCACTGTCTTCCTGTGATGACGGTGAGCTGTATCTGGAATATGCGCTGTCCGAGGCGCTGGTCTGGGATGACGGGCAGTTGAAAGAAGCCAGTTTTGATACCGAACGCGGCTTTGGTCTGCGCGGTGTGCTGGAAGACCGTTTTTCCTATGGTCATTCCTCGGATATGAAGGAACATTCCCTGAAAGAGGCGGCGGAACTGGCGCAAACCATGAAACAGGCGCAAAGCGGTAATATGGTCGCGATGGCCATGCAGGAAAAACCGCCCGCGCCGAAGAAAAAACTCTACAGCGCCAATGACCCTGTGGCAGGTGTGGCCTTTGCCGATAAGATCAAATTGTTGCAAGATATTGACAGCTATATCCGCAGCAAAGATAACCGTATCCGTCAGGTCTCCGTCAGTATGACGGGATCATGGAAGGCTGTGCAGATACTGTGCGCCGGCGGCGATGCGCGCGCCGATATCCGCCCGTTGGTGCGGCTGGATGTCAGTGTTGTGCTGGAAGCGGACGGAAAAATGGAAAGCGGTCATGATGGCCGCGGCGGACGGCAGGATTATACGCTGTTTCTGAAAGATGATGCCTGGAAACAAGTGGCGGATGAAGCCCTGCGTCAGGCAACGGTGAAACTGGATGCCGTGGCGGCGCCTGCGGGGGAAATGACGGTTGTTCTCGGTCCGGGTTGGCCGGGCGTCTTGCTGCATGAAGCCGTCGGTCACGGGCTGGAAGGTGATTTTAACCGCAAGGGCACATCTGCTTTTGCGGGGCTTCTGGGTGAACGCGTCGCGGCAAAAGGTGTGACGGTGGTGGATGACGGCACTTTGCCGGATCGTCGCGGTTCTCTGACCATTGATGATGAAGGCACGCCGACACAGCGAAATGTGCTGATTGAAGACGGTATTCTGGTCGGCTATATGCAAGACCGTTTGAACGCGAAATTGATGGGGCGTGAGCCGACAGGAAACGGTCGCCGTGAAAGTTACGAATATGCGCCGATGCCGCGTATGACCAATACCTATATGCTGGACGGGCAGGATGAGCCGGAAGATATTCTGAAATCAGTCAAAAACGGCCTTTATGCTGTGAATTTCGGCGGCGGGCAGGTGGATATTACCTCGGGGAAATTCGTTTTTGAAGCCTCGGAAGCCTATCTGATTGAAGACGGCAAGATTACCGCTCCTGTGAAAGGCGCAACGCTGATCGGCAGCGGCCCCGAAGCCTTAAAACGCGTCAGCATGATCGGCAATGACATGAAGCTGGATGCGGGAATCGGCACTTGCGGCAAAGACGGTCAGGGTGTTCCCGTCGGTGTCGGCCAGCCGACCATGCGTATTGACGGTATGACGGTCGGCGGTACGGCGGCGTAAAATGAAAAGCAGAGAGTATTAAACCTATGCCTCAACAACATGAATTACCTTTAGAAAAACTAGAAGAACTTCAATCGTTTGAAGACGACAGCAACGAGACGCCGCCTAGTGATATTATTTCCTATAATGAATTACGATCATGTGCAGATCTTTTTAGAATGCATAAGCAAGGAGTTTTAGATATTAAGCCAGAATTTCAACGAGATGTAGTCTGGCAGGATGCTGCGCAAACTCGCTTTATAGATTCTTTGATTAAGCAACTGCCTATCCCGAGCATGTGTTTTAGTTTGGATTACAAGTCAAAAAAATGGCTTGTTATTGATGGTTTACAAAGAATATCCGCTATTATTAGGTTTTTAGAGGGGAAGGATTGGGTTTTATCAAGTTTGAGCGATATTATCCCAGAAATAGCCGGAAAATCAGTCGCGGATATAAAAGAGGGCACAGATGCGGGAAAGGGATATTACAGTCTTGTTGAAAACTTAACTATCCCAGTCACTGTTCTAAGGTGTGATTATAGCAAAAAATCACATATGGAATATTTATTTACAATTTTTCATCGTCTTAACTCCGGTGGAATGAAATTAAACAACCAAGAAATTCGCAATTGCATTTATAGTGGCTCATTTAACAACTTACTTAAGCATCTTGACGAATACCCTCCTTGGCGTAAGCTTAATAAAATGAAGCCTAAAGAGAAGTATCGCTTATCTAAGCAGGAGTTGATATTACGGTTTTTTGCATTTTCTGACGAATATTTACGATATCACGGGAGCCTTGTTAGGTTTCTGAACTCGTACATGCAAGAAAACCGTATGATTGATAGTGATGTTATCAACTCCAAACAGGAATACTTTACCCGAACAGTTGATTGTATAAATCAAAAAATATTTGATAATCGAGCGCCTGTTGACAAGTTATCATTAGTAACGCTGGAAGCACTTTTAGTAGGGGTTGGTAAGAATATTGATTATTTAGAAACACAGCCACCTGCGGTTTTAAAAAGAAGATACAGGAAATTGATTGAGGATGAGGCGTTCTCTGAAATATTTTTACGAGAAGGGCTATCTCATAGAGGAAAAGTGATAGACAGGCTGGGTTCTGCAATAGGAATTTTTTCAGAAGATAGTGAATGATTGCGAAGTCATATATATTAAAGAATTTACAATGGCTGGATAAGCAATACAACTCTGCTAAAAGTCAGAGAGCTTCTTTACTGTATTCTAAATTGGCTTTGTTAGAGTTGTGTGGCTGGATTGAAGAATCCATGGACGATGTAGTAAATAGGTGTGTTAATAAAAATGTTAAAAAACACCAATATCGACAATATTTAAAAGAGCAAGTTGTGGAGCGTAACTCTGGGTTTGATTATGAGCGGCATTTTCGTTCTATGCTGGTTCAGATTGTAGGTTTTTCAGTTTTTGAAAAATTGGAAAAAAGGGTTGATCCTGTAAAGTTGCATCTTTTCAAGTCTAGTTTGGGTAGTTTAAAGACAATTAGAAACTCTGCGGCTCATACACACATCAAAGGGATAACACCCAATGTGAAGGCGCCGTCTTGGTGTCAAGGTGAGCTCTATAAAATCTATGATGGTTTAATCACATTTGATCAAACTTTAAGGCTTTTAAAGAAATAGTTATCTCATCATGCGGCACAAAGTGGCGGCGCGGATTTCCATGGTTTTGCCGTCCTGCGCGAAGACGGCACAATGTTCGTCTGCTTTCAGCGGTGTGATTTTGCTGTTGATGATGCCGTTTTCATCCTGCGCCGGCCTGATATGGGACAGCGCGGTCACAACATTATAGCTGACAAGATTTTTACCCTTGTTTTCACCCGAGATGACATCGGTTTCCGCGCGCTTCAGATAACGTGCCAGCACCAGCCGCGTCTCCTGCGGTAATGCCCCGCCGGTTTCAATTTGCAGCATATTATCCTTTAACCATGCACTCAGGCGTATCCCGCTGTCTTCGGCGGCGGCAACGGCCTGCTCGATTTCCTTCTTGCGGGAGCCGACGGTTTCCGCTGCGCCGTTAATGATAATTTGCGGCGTGTAAACCTTTGCGGAGCCGCGCAGGACATTGTTGTAATCGCGCTGGCGTGCGGTGAATTGCGGGCTGGAATAGGGGTCTTTCCAACGGCCTGCCAGCCCGTAGACAAGTTCGTTCCAGTAATCGACATGATATTCCAGCGTGATGACATCGGGACGTATGGCAAGCTCACGCAGCAGCGCCTCGGCGGCGGGACAGGAATAACAGGCCTGCGAGGTAAAAAGCTCCAGCAATACGGGATGATCGTTTTTGATATTGGCATCGCTGGCCTGTGCGGAAATTTCGCGGCCGTTTGCGGCCTCTGCCGGGACAATATGAAGATAGGGGATGCCCTGATAAAAGACAGCTGCGCCGATAATCGCCAGCGTTAAAATAAGCATAATGCGCATGACTGTTTCCCCGCTTTGTTATGTCTTCACTATAGTATTTTTCGCAGGCGGTATGCAAAAGGTTACATGTTTTCAGCGGCTGTTCGTGTTGCGGCGGCGGATGACATGCTGGCGTGTTGAATCATCCTTACACTTATAGGGCGGGGCGTCATCATACATGATGCGGAGTTTGGCATAGGCTTCATCAATCTCGTCACCGTTTTGGACGTCACGGAAATTTGTGATTTCCAATGCCGCCCCTTTGCCTTCGTAGGTGGATGTGGTGGTGATAAGCTGTGCGGATTGAAAATTAAACAAATGCGTAATCGTTACACTATCGACTCTGATGCTACGCGAGATTTCATTCTTGTTGCGGGCAGACCAGTCTTCCATGAAGCTGCGTTTGATACTGCTGACTTCGGATTCAATGTTTCTTTTATTCGCCGATGGCATGTTTCCGCAGTTTTTGATAAAGGCAATTTGCCAGTCTTGTTTCATTTGACAGAGCAAATTCAGTATTGTGCCATCGCCTGCATAAACGGCATCCGTCATTTTCTGTTCCACCAGCGGGTGCGGCCAGTCTGCATTGCGTTGTATCAAATTGCGCAGCAAATCAGTTTCCCGCTTTTCAACCACGGTTTTCAAGAGAATGCCGTTTTGCGCCGTCAGCTCTTCCGGCGCGAGTAATTTGATATAGCGTTCACACGCAGATTTTAAGCGCTGTTGCGCATTATAATCATCATCCTGACCAAGTTGCTCAACGCATTTCAGCAAATTGCCAAAAATGTCGGGGTCTGCAACGCCATTCAGCAGTTCCGTTGTGTGGAACCAGTACAGGATGTCCAGATTTTGCTCTTCTTGTGCCTGATTATGCACGGTAAGCAAAACCTTTTGCCGTTCCTCTTGCGGCAGGGAATCGAAAATTTGCGCCAGCGGGTCGCGGCCTGCGCCGGCTTGCATTAATCCGGGAATATCACCATGCAGGAAGAACGCATATTTGTCCTTTGCGCGCTGTTGCAGACTGTCATTGAAGAGATGGGCCAGGGATGTCAGATTGTTATCCGTTTTGTCGCTGCGCCCGTCACGCCTGTTTTTCAGATAGCCATTGATCATCATATAGGCGGTTTCGTTCCGCCATTTGGTCGTAGAGGCACCCTGATCATATTTGACGAAGGCGCGGATGAAATCAGCCGTATCGTTGCGTGACTCACCGCCTTTTATAAGAGCGAGGAAGTCCTCTTTTTCGGGCGTGTGACCTTTTTGCAGAAACTGGTAGACGCACCACAGACGCCTTTCTTGCATCACCGCGCGCAGGTCACTGTTTTGCAGGCGCTCCGCATCATTATAGCCCGCTTCCGGTATCCAGTCGGGGCGGCTGTTTTCAACATAGTCGTTGTGAAATGCCTCCAGCCTGCGGCGGGTATCGTCATTATTCACGTTTTCCATGACTTTCTGGAAAAACACGCCGCTCCAGTCCTCCATATGTTTCAGGAAAAAGACGGCGGTTTCAGGGTAGTTGTTTTCAGCCGCGATCAGGACGGCTTGTTCCAGCGCGCCGGGCTTGAAGACATGTTCTTCATCGAAAAGATAGGCGGCGGTGATGACTAGTCCTTTTCTGGCGATATCTTCCAGCAAGGCGGCGCTGTTTCTTGCCCGCGTAGGGCTCTTGAGTTTCAGCAGAATATCCGTGAAAGGTTTTTCACGGTTTTCATCCCCTTCCTCATAGGTGTCGTCCGGTGTGCGATATTGAAATTTTTGCAAGGCATCGGCAAAGTTTTTGTCCTGTTGTTCGGTATATTCGCGCATTTTTTTTTCAAGAATATCATCGGGTTTAAACATGTCGCGCTGTCCTTTCCCGTTTTTGAACGCGACGTGCAGCGCCGGCATCTTTGCCGCGATAGGCGGGCGGGTTGGCGGTAAATTTGCGCAGTTTCTCATAGGCGATTGTGAGCTCGCCGTCATTTTGCAAATCTTTAAAGTCGCGCTGGATGACCTGCTGGCCTTTTTCGCCGCCCGGAATAATGGTTGTCACATGGCAGGCACCGAAATTGAAGACATGTACCAAAGTCGGATATTCCGTTTTGCGCTGGATTTCGTAATCATCATTAATGCGCCAGCCTTCACCGAGCGTTTCTTTGCGGAAGCGTTCCAATGTGCTGCGCATATCGCTATCTGCTGCGCCGTCCAGTAATTTCTGAAAGAAAGCACCATCCATATCCGGCATGCCGTTCAAAATGGCGCGCATCGTCATGTCATAGCCTTTGGAGGATGCGCAGAGTGCGGCCTGTTTCAGCACGTCTTTGGGCCATTGATCTGTTTCCTGCAACATATAGGAAATGGTGCGGTGTTGTGCTTTATCCGCAGCTGCCAGCATCAAAATACCGTCATCTTTTATCATGTCACCGGCGGGGATGCTTTTGAGAAGGGCCAGATGCTCGCTTTCAAAATCTTCCTGCCCCTGACCGATATTTTCTTTATTTGCAATGGCCTGCATCAGTGCGGCAAAAGGGTCGTCCGTCAGCATGGAATGCTGCCGTTCCAGATAGGAATCGATTTTTCGTGTCATTTCAGCGGTGCTGTAGAACATGCCAAGCACACCTTTTTTCGTATTTCCATTTTGCAATAACCATACTATATAACATTATCTTTACATAATTGCAATATTGGGCGGTGATTTTCGGGTAAAAAAAAGCCAAAAAAGGCAAAAACACGGTGGATTCAGCCGTCGGCATGTGCTTTAGTGTTCGGGTTGTTATATTTAATAAAAATCCGGAGGAAAGACCTTATGTCCGAACATTATATTTTCACCAGCGAGTCCGTATCGGAAGGACATCCCGATAAAGTTTGCGACCGCGTATCCGATGAAATCGTTGATTTGTATCTGGCGGCTGAGCCGGAGGCACGCGTTGCTGCGGAATGCCTTGCCACGACCGATTTTCTGGCGATTGCCGGAGAAACGCGCGGACCGGACAGTATTACGCCGGAAGATATTGAACGCGTCGCCCGTGAAGCCGTGCGCAGCATTGGCTATGATCAGGAATTCTTCCATTGGCAGGATATTGAAGTTGCTGTGCGTCTGCACGCACAATCCGGCGATATCGCTATGGGCGTTGATGCCGGTGCGGATAAGGACGAAGGTGCGGGCGATCAGGGCATCATGTTCGGTTATGCTTGCCGCGAAACAGAGACCTATATGCCTGCGGCGCTGCATTATTCCCACGGTATTCTGAAAGCGCTGGCGGATGACCGCCATGCCGGTGTTCTGGATAAGCTGGGACCGGATTCCAAAAGTCAGGTCAGCCTTGAATTCGTACACGGCAAGCCGGTACGTGCGACATCCGTTGTTGTTTCGACGCAGCATACGGATGATGTCTCGCAGTCGGATGTTTACGACATGGTGCGTCCCTATATCGAGCGTGTCCTGCCGGAAGGCTGGGTCACGAAAGACACCAATTTGTTGATCAATCCGACAGGCCGTTTTGTCATCGGCGGCCCGCACGGCGATGCCGGTCTGACCGGACGGAAAATTATTGTTGATACCTATGGCGGCGCGGCGCCTCATGGCGGCGGTGCATTCTCGGGTAAAGACCCGACGAAGGTTGACCGCTCCGCAGCTTATGCTTCGCGCTATCTGGCGAAAAATATCGTTGCCGCAGGTCTGGCGGATCGTTGCACGATCCAGCTTTCCTATGCAATCGGCGTTTCCCAGCCGCTATCCGTCTATGTGAATACGCATGGTACGGGCCGGGTTGATGATGAAGCTTTGTCCACGCTGATCCGTGAGGTTATGGATCTTAGCCCGCGCGGTATCCGCAAGCATCTTGGACTGAACCGTCCGATCTATGCGCGCACCGCGGCTTACGGTCATTTTGGCCGCGATCCCGAGGCGGATGGCGGTTTCTCATGGGAGAAGCTGGATCTGGTCGAGACGTTGAAAAACGGTCTTGGCGCAGGTGCGGAGCTGAAGGCAGCAGAAGCCTGCTGAAAAGCGGCAGATAAATGCAAGGCTACAAATTTTACGGCAGACGACACGGACGCAGAATGAACGCCGCACGGGAAACCGCTGTGACGGAAGATCTGCCCCGTTTCGCTGTCGATATTCCCGAAGATATGCCGGCAGACAGTCTGGCTCCCGCCGCGTGTTTTCCGGAAGGGGGGTATCAGGACTATTGGCTGGAAGTCGGTTTTGGTAACGGGGAGCATCTGGCGGCGCAGGCTGCAGCGCATCCCGGTACAGGGCTGATCGGCTGTGAGCCCTTTATCAACGGGGTCGCGGCGCTGCTGACATCCATGGCAAAAGAAAAGATTGAGAATATCCGCATTTGGCCGGATGATGCGCGTTTTTTGCTGGATGCTTTACAAAGCGGCTCTTTATCCAAAATTTTCTTACTGCACCCCGATCCCTGGCCGAAAAAGCGCCATCATAAACGGCGCTTTATTCAAACGGAAACGCTGGATGCCTTTGCACGTTTGCTACGCAAGGGGGGGGAGCTACGCATAGCAACCGATGATGCCGATCTGGCAAACTGGATGCTGTCGAAAACATGGAGTCATCCGGCTTTTGACTTTCAGGCCGATTGTGCGGATGACTGGCGGCAGCGCCCTGATGACTGGCCGGAAACACGCTATGGTCAGAAACAGCTGGCGGGACAGCCGGTTTATTTCCGTTTCCTGAGAGTTTGAGATTGCTTCGCTTGTGGCTTGGCTTTGGGCGCGGCGTAGAAGGCAAGCTTTGTCGTCAGGGTTTTTAGATCGTCTTTCAGCTTTTCAAAATCAGCGGTTTTTGCAAAGCTGCGCTCATCCATATACAGACCGCGATTGATTTCCAATTGCAGAGAATGTATGTCATTGGCGGGGTCGCCATAGCGTTTGACGATTTCCGCGCCGCGATAACCCGGAATATTCACGCCGACCTTATAGCCCATATCTTCCAGCGCAGTTTTGACGAAAGCGACCAGTTCCGGGGCGCAGCTGCGCCCTTCGCGGTTGCCGAGAATGAAATCATAGCCGTTGGGAAGATTGTCGCCATAGGTTGAGGGCATAGAGTGGCAATTAATATGCACTGTTTTTTCAAACTGTTGCTTTGTGTCTTTAATAATGTCGCTTAAGTTTTCGTGGTATTCCCGGTAGCAGTTATCGATGCGGGTCTGCTTTTCCTGCCCAGTCGGCAATGCGTCTTCCGCATAGATCGGTGTCGGGTTGATGCCGCTGCAAACCGTACGGAACAATCCGCGCAGGGAGGGCGGGTTACCGCTTTTCTTATCTTCCTCTTTTACCGCGCGGTTGGGATCAATATAAGAGCGCGGGAACAGGGCTTTCAGTAAAGGGGCGCCGTGATCGGTGACATGTGCGAACAGCTCGTCGATATACATGTCTTCGGCCATGCGCAGGTCTTTCATATCGCAGGCATGGTTGAAATCGGCAGGATAATCGCTGCCGCTGTGCGGGCTGTCAAAGACAAGCGCGACGCTCTGGCGCTGCGGGCGCAGAATTTTCGTGTGTTTTTTCTGGTCTGACATCAGGAAAAACTGTATAGAAGTGAAGAGCCTAAGGCAAGAGGAAGTACCGCAATATGGATATGTACCGCCGGATTATCAGCCCGCTTTTATTTTCTTTACCGCCGGAAGCCGCGCACCGCGCCGCTATTTTTGCGCTGGCGCATCTGCCGTGGATATTTCCGCGCGCAACGGTTCCGGAGCTGCCGATAACGCTGTGGGGGCGGCGTTTTTCCAATCCGGTCGGGCTTGCGGCGGGGTTTGATAAGGATGCAGAAGCGTGGCGCGGGCTGTCGCGGCTGGGATTCGGTTTTCTGGAATTGGGAACCGTGACGCCCAAGCCGCAGCAGGGGAATCCCAAGCCGCGCATTTTTCGCGATTCATCGACGCAATCAGTTATTAACCGGATGGGCTTTCCGGGAAAAGGTGCGGCGCATGTCAAAAATTCTTTGCGCGGACGTGAAACCTGCCCCGTACCGCTGGGCATTAATATCGGCAAAAATAAGGCGAGCGAAGATTTCGATGCAATTATCGATGATTATGAAAGCTGTCTAAAGCTGCTGGAGGGGTTGGCGGATTATTTTGTTGTGAATGTTTCCTCGCCAAACACCCCCGGTCTCCGTGCCTTGCAAAGTAAAGAGGCGTTGTCTTCTCTGCTGTCCGCGCTGATGCGGGTGAAAGATGCGCAAATCCCGCTGCTGGTGAAAATCGCTCCGGATTTGTCCGCGCAGGAGTTGGAGGAAATCGCGACTGTTGTAGCGGAAACGGCTTGTGACGGTGTTGTTATTTCAAATACGACATTGGCGCGGCCGGATGTGCTGCCGCAAGGCTTTGCGGCGGAGCAGGGCGGGTTGAGCGGCGCGCTGTTGCGTGACAAATCCACAGAGATGATTGCCCGTTTTTACACCCTAACAAGCGGAACAATACCGATTATCGGTGCCGGCGGCGTCTCTTCAGGCGCGGATGCCTATCAGAAAATCCGCGCCGGCGCGTCTTTGGTGCAGATTTATAGCGGTATGATTTTTAAGGGCCCCTATGTCGCCGCGCAGTCTGTGCGCGAGCTGTCGCAAATTATTGCTGCCGAAGAGATTTCGGACTGGACGCAGATCATAGGAATCGACTCTGCACGCTATATGCGTTAATGTTATATGGTACAGAGATGAGAGTGCCATATAAGGTGCCGGAAATATAAAAAGAAGCGATCGTGATGATGTCAGCCCGTAAAAAACAGGGGCTGCCGCCCGTGAAAAAAGGGTCGCAGCCGAAAATCCGTATCAAACCGCATACAGGCAACAAGAAACAGCGTGCTTTGCCGCCTGTTGCGCCGCCGCGTGACAGCTTGAATAAGAAAGTGTTACAGAGACCGGCCGCGCAGCAAAAAAATAAAAAAATCATTAAAAAACAAAAAGCTGTGACGCGTACATCAAGCGTACGCTTAGCGCAGAAAAAAATATCGGGCGGCGTGATGCTTTATGCCGCCGCTGTCGTGCTTGCAGGGCTGGTGTCTTCACTTGTCTGGTATGCTGCGGGGGCGGCGTCCGCATTGATCCTGCTGATTGTGCTGGGTATTGGCGGCGGTCTATGGGCGGGCGGATATGTCTACAGCAGATTGCTGCGGGATAAAGAGCGCCTGCGGAAAGATTACGAGCGCTTGATGCGTGCGACGGCAAATAAACCTGTGCCGCCCGCATCATTGCAAGATGATTTGCCGGACGCATTGGCGGAACTTCTGGAGGGACGGCCCGAAACCTTGTCAACCGATGCGGAGCCGAAACGGTCTGCGCAACAGCCTGAAGCATCTTTTCTGGAAGATGTACGCACAGCAGCAGGAACCGCCTATGCCGCGACGGGTACAACGGCTATGGCCGAGCGCTTAAGCCCCGTCGAGGAAGATATTGATTTTTCATCATTATCTGCGGCGGCTGATTTTTCAGACTGGTCAGATGCCAAAGTGACCCGCTGTGTGCAGGAGGCGATTGCGCGTGACCGCATTGATATGTTTATCCAGCCGATTGTGCAATTGCCGCAACGGAAACGCCGCTTTTACGAGATGTATTCGCGCATCCGGGTTCGTCCGGATGTTTACCTTCCGGCGGAGCGTTATATTCCGTTGGCCAAGCAGGACGGTATTTTGTCCGAGATTGATAACAGGCTGTTGCTGCATGCGCTGCAACTGATACAAACGGCGGATGAAGGGAATTTAAACCGTTCTTTTTTCTGTAACATCTCCCCGTTTACACTGAATGATCAACAGTTTATGGCGGATTTGCTGGAATTTCTGACCCAGCACCGCCTGCTGGCACCGCGTCTGGTTTTTGAATTGGCGCAAGGGGAATTGGCCGTCATTGATCCGGAAACGCTGCGGGTGCTGGACGGGTTGTCGCGTCTGGGGTGCCGCTTTGCGATGGACGGGGTCACGCATCTTGATTTTGATTTCGAACAAATGCAGGCCTGCCACATTCGCTATGTCAAGATTTCCGGGGCTGTGCTGATGCGGGTCTTGTCGGGAGCGGGCGGTTTTACAAAAATACGGCGTATGAAAGACGCTTTTGACTACCATGGTATTGATTTTATTGTGGAAAAAATAGAGTCTGAGCGTCAATTGGTCGAATTCCTTGATGTACATGCCGATTACGGGCAGGGTTATCTGTTTGGGGAGCCGCGTAAATGGACAGCGGATAAAAACGACCGGAACATCACCTAAAGCGGTCTGTTTTTGCCCCTAAGATTTCGTTAATATATTCCCGCCGATTTTGCGGCATTTATTCTGTCTATGCTATGCTATTGTTTTTACGTAATATAATGCATGGTATTTTAATGAAAACTGTCATAAATTTGACGAAATCGTAGAAAAAGGGATAAAATGAAAATATCGGTCTGTTCCAGCTAGCAAGCGTTTTTTGCGGCTGATTCGTGCTATATGACATGAGGTCAGGATGACATGAAGGCGGGCCGGTGGCGAAGGGGCTGTAATATAACAAAGGGGTGTGCGCATGAGTAGGCAGGAACGGATCAAGATACAGCGCCCGAGCGCCAAATCTTTTTTTGCCTTTTTCCTGCTTCCGCAATTCTGGAGATCCTTCGAACATTTTAGCCATATCCGTCCGATTTTTGTACAATTGCTGGCCACATCTCTGGCGCAGGCGAATTTGTTGCCGCCCTATCATCCGGCTATACGTTACGGTGCGCAGATTGACGGTAAGAAAATCAAAATTTTCTCTTTGCTTGGCGAGGCATGGTATCACCTGAAAAACAACCCGCATGCCGGTTTGTACCAATGGGGAACCTTCAGTGCCGTTATCATGATGTTCGTGTGTATGATCAGCTCCCTGGTATTGGGGCTGTTTTATTTTATGAGCGGCTCCGTTGCGCGCGCACAGATTTTTGATCACCCGACGGGGTTCTCTACGGATATGGCGAATGTGTCGCTTGCGACAAGCAACCCGCTGATTGATAGATCCCCCGCAGGGGCTCATGGCGATTTGGCGATCAGTATTCTGGACAGGGTATTCCGTCAGGGGGCATCGGGCGGCGGCGGAACGATGCAGGTGAATATCGGCCCGATGTTCGGGACATATAGCACGGCGGTGCTTGTGCTTGCTTCCATGTTTATCTTTTTCCACATCACGATCATGGTCGTGGAGACCGCGCGTTCCGGTAAAATCGGCGGCGGCCGCCGTAACATTGTCTGGACACCGATCCGTTTCGTTGTTGCGATCGGTCTGTTGGTTCCGATTGGCGGCGCGTTTAATTCGGGCCAGTTTATCATGATGAAATTTGCGGAAATCGGTTCCAATCTCGGTTCAAATCTTTGGAGCAACTATGTTGCGGGGACGGCAGATTTAAGTCTGCTGGGGAACCAGATAAGGTCTGTGAACCCGACGGGTACTATTTTGAACCCATTGCATGAAATGACGCTGTGTGCGGCAAAACACAATATCGCGAATGAGGTGGGGCTTGGCAGTGCCGTCTTTACGGCCGGCGGCTATCCGGGTACACCTTTGACGCCGGCGATGGCACCGATGATGCCGATTGCGGCATGGGGCAGCCCGCACCGCGAATATGTGCGCCCGATTCTTGACCAGACAGCGGTTTTGGCGAATGCGCCCAATATCACAATATATTTCGGTAATGAGGATACACCCAATCTGTGCGGGTCAATCAATCTGCCCAATCCGAACGGTATTGATATTATTAACTATGATCCGGATTATGCAGCGGCTTATCCCGCTGTTCCCGTTGGCACGGCATTTGACGCGATGGCATTATTCAAACAGGAAGTCCGTCAGGCGGAATGGGATACGGTTAACAACCTGTTGCCTGATATGCAGGAAATGGCCTGCCATATGGTCAGTTTGGGTGAGGGCGCGAACCCCGCGCTGTACGGCAATAGCTGTCCGACCGGTGTAACCTATAGCAATGCCTGCCAAGGTGGTGCTGCCGGTGGTTACGGCCAAAATCCGATTGATACATCTTGTTTTAATGACTTTGTCGACAGATATATGACGGCACGGAATGCGGATGTTGCCGCCGCAAAAGCGACGCATCTTGATCCGTATTTCACAAGTGGCGCTTTTGTGACGGAAATGGCTGCGCAAGGCTGGGCCGGTATGGGGGTATGGTATTACAAGATTGCCTCTATTAACCGCACATTCCGCTCGTCCATTGAGCCGGAAACGGTTGTGGCAGGCGGCAATCTCGCGCAAGGCGGCGAGAGCGCGACTGCCGAGGATGATGGTGGTTGCTCGCTGCCTGGCTGGGCGTGTAGTGCATGGGGCTTTGCAAAGGGAGCATGGGGCTTTGCAGAGGGCGCATGGGAGGTTACGAAAAACATTGCAGGTGCGATTGAAGGCGGTATTGCATGGCTTGGCGGTGAAGGCTGGTCGAATTTCTTCGTTGGTTTTCCGGTAACAGGTGCCGAGGATATCAATCTTGAAGCGGGTAAAAAGATCATCCACTGGATTTTGAATAAAATGAAACAGGGGGATGGGGCTGTTTTGATGACGATTGGCGGTTATGGCCAGAATGTGCATCCCATTTCCGAGATGGCACGTGCCGGTGCTGAAATTATGGACAAAGCATTGGGGATTTACGGGACGATTGCCGTGCTTTCCCTGCTGTCGGCGTTGCCGGTGGTCGGTTCCATGATTGAGGCATTGATGATGGGGCCGGTCGGCGGCTTTATCGGAACGATGGGCGGTATCGCCTTTGTTCCTGCCATGCTGTTTGTGTATTATGTGCCATTGATTCCGTGGATACGGGTTATGTTTGCGGCAGTCTCCTGGATCGTAAGTGTTTTGGAGGCGATCGTCACGATGCCGATTATTGCGCTGGCGCATATACGGACAAAAGGGGAAGGGCTGGTCGGGCCGATGGCGCAGAGCGCCTATATGGGCTGGCTGAACATCATGTTGCGGCCTTCGCTGGTTGTCATCGGTTTTGTGATGGGGAATCTGGTTTTTGAATCGATGATCCTGTATCTGAACGATACCTTCAACACCACGATTTCTCAAATGGGAAGCGGCGGCTTTGGCATTATTGACCAGATTCTGAACACCTATATTTACATTTTCTCGGCCTATTCACTGGTGAATGCATCATTCAAAATGGTGGATTTGATGCCGAATGCAACGGTCAGATGGCTTGGCGGTCCACGCACTGCAAGCTTTGAGGAAGAGGTTTTCCAAATGCAGTCATTCGGGCGTGAAGCTGTGGGTGAGGTTGCGAAAGCCTTTGGTCAGGTTGTACCGCAAGCTGCCGCAACGGCAGGTATTAGTGCCGGTGGTGCGGTGAGTGGCGGCCTAAGCGGATTGGCGCGCGGAATAAGCGGCGCGATGAAGAGAGGCAAGGGTAAGAAATAGCGGGTAGATAGGGGGAATCCGACTTGTTTTTCGTGGATTTCTGGTTGTAAATCGTATGTAAGATTTTTTCGTCTATATCGCTGATATGAAATACTTTTTGCGTGGTGCGGTGGA
Source organism: Pseudomonadota bacterium (assembly GCA_013285465.1). Lineage (NCBI taxonomy): Bacteria > Pseudomonadati > Pseudomonadota > Pseudomonadota bacterium. Next base: position 1,432,464 of record CP053449.1, on the reverse strand, counting down.
ATAGATTTTGACCTTTTCGAAGTGTTGTTATGCATAATTTTAAAACTTTAATAAAAAGAGACGTGCATTTGACGAAATATCGAAAAAGGTGTAATATAGAAGTATTGGTCGAACTGCGACTTTTGACAGCTTTTTAAGGCTGATTCGTGTTGTAGTCCGGCGAATGGCAGGCATGGATATGCGAGGTTATAATAACAAGGGGTGTTGGTATGAGTAGTAGACATGAGCGGGTCAAAATGGTGCGTCCTGGCGTAAAACCTTTTTTGGCGTTCTTTTTACTCCCACAGTTTTGGCGGTCTTTTGCGCATTTCAGCCATGTAAGACCGATTTTTGTACAAACACTCTCCATCATGCTTGCGCAGTCAGGTCTGTTGCCGATTAATCACCCCGGAACGCGTCACGGATATAACGCGGAAGGTGAGAGAATTTCCGTCTCCGAGATTATGGGGGAGGCGTGGTATAACCTGCGGACGCGCCCGAATATGGGTTTTTACCAATGGGGTATTTTCGGTTCCATCGTGATGATGTTTGCAACCATCGTTGCCGCTTTGGTGATGTCGGCTTCGTATCTGGTTCTTGGCACTGTTGCACATGCGCAGATTTTCCAGCTGGCACCGGGCGGTGTACCGGTTGCAACGGATTTCTCGACGGTTGTTGCGGCATCTCCCACGGCACTGTTTGACAGGTCTCAGTCTGCGACGGGCGATTTGGCTTTGGGTATTCTGGATAAAGTTCTGCGTCAGGGTGCCATTGGCGGTGGCGGACCGATGCAGTCGGCTATCGGTCCGATGTTCGGTACTTACAGTACCGGTGTTCTGGTCATTGCTTCTGTTGTTGTGTTCTGGTCGATTGTGTCGATCGTTATTGACTCTGCACGCACGGGGCAATTCGGCGGCGGTCGTCATAACATGGTTTGGACGCCGATCCGCTTTGTATTCGCGCTGGCAATGCTGATCCCCGTGGGCGGTATGTTCAACGGTGGTCAGCTGGTTGTGATGAAACTGGCGGAATGGGGCTCGAACCTTGGCAGTAACATGTGGTCAACCTATATCAACGGTACAAATGATATCAATCTGCTTGTCAATTTAGTGCAGTCGCAGAATCCGGCGACGACGGTTATTGTGCCTTCTGTAGAGAGTTTAACATGTATGAAACGCCATAATATGGCGCAGGAAGTAACTTTGGGAACGGCAAACTTTCCTGGCGGACCGTATGTTCCTAGTCCGGCTATTACACCTGCGCTGGCTTTGACAGGTGCTCCGGCGGTGCATGATCAGTTTGTGCGTCCGATCGTGCAGCAGACAGATGTCGCAAAGAACGCGCCGAGTATTACGGTTACTTTCGGGGATATGTCTAATCCGAATCGTTGCGGCGGTATTACATTGCCGAACCCTCAAGGTAACGATATCGTTAACTATGACCCGTTATATACGGCGATGTATCCGGCTGTTCCCGTAGGGGCGGTGTTTGACGAATTTGCACAGTTTAAACAAGACGTACGTCAAGCGGAATGGGATCTGTTTAACGATTTGTATGCGGATATGGAAGGCATTGCCTGCCAAATGGCAAGTACAACGCAGCAGGCAAACCCGGGTTCGTATGCGCAAACATGTCCGAGCGTGACATATGCGCCAACGGGAGCCAATGCGACAGCTGCGGCAATTAACCCTGCTTGTAACACGACTGCAGGTGGCTTTAACGGTGATCCGGCGTCCGCACTCTGTCTTGGTCAGATGGTTGCAGCTTATACGGGTAGCGTCGGTGGCGGTGGTCGTGAGGATGCTCTGGCTACGGCAAAAGCGGCTAATCTGGATCCTTATATCTCAGGCGCAGGTGCCGGTACCTTTACCGGTGATGCGGCGATACAGGGCTGGGCCGGTATGGGCGCATGGTACTTCAAGATTGCCAGTATCAACCGCTCATTCGGTGAGGCCGTCGTCGTTGAAACGGCTGCTGAAGGCCCCAGTGCCATGAATACCGGTTCACCCAGTGCGGATGAGGGCGGTGACGGTGGCTGTGACGGCTTCTGGGGCTGTTTGTGGAGCGGCACAAAACGTGTTGCTGTCGGCGCCTGGAATGTTGGTTCCGCAATGGTTACCGGTGTTGGTGACGCTGTTGCCTGGGTTGGCGGTGGCGGTCTTTCCGGTATGCTGGCAGGCTTCCCGATTCAGGGTGCCAGTGACATCAACATGGATGCAGGTAAAAAGATTATCCACTGGGCACTTCATAAAATGAAGTCGGATAACGGGCCGCTTCTGATCTCAATCGGCGGTTACGGCACGGATACGCACCCGATGGCATCGCTGGCTTATGCCGGTTACCAGATTGTTGATAAAGCGATCTTCCTCTACGGTGTGATGGCCTTTATCTCCTTGTTCGCAGGTCTGCCGCTGATCGGCGGTATGATCACGGCATTGATGGCCGGTCCGGTCGGTAGCTTCCTGGGTATGATTGCCAGTTTCGGTTTGACCCCCGGTTTGATGCTGCTGTATTACGTGCCGCTGATTCCGTGGACCAAGGTGATGTTCGCCGTCGTTGCGTGGATTGTCTCCGTGGTGGAAGCGGTCGCAACGATACCGGTCGTGGCTCTGGCGCATATGCGTACGGATGGTGAGGGTCTGATGGGACCGATGGCATCTTCCGCCTATGTGGCTTGGCTGAATCTGCTGCTGCGTCCGGGACTGACGGTCATCGGCTTCGTGATGGGTAATTTGATCTTCGAATCTATGATCCTCTACCTGAATGATACCTTTAACCAGTCGATCGCGAATATGGGTTCCGGTGGTTTTGGTATCATTGACCAGGTGATTAACACCTATATCTATGTGTTCTCGGCTTATGCCTTGGTCAACGCATCGTTCAAACTGGTGGATATTATTCCGAACTCGACGATGAGTTGGCTTGGCAGTAGCGCCGGTTCTCAGGACTTCAGTGGTGAAGCAAGCCATGTGGAGAGCTTTATGAAAGAGAACATGGGTGAATTCGCTCAAAGCATGGGTGTTGCCGGACAGGCTGCCGCGTCTATGGGTAACTTGGCAGGCGGTATAACGACAGCGCCACTCAAATTAGGAGGGGCTATGGGTAAGAACAAATTTATGACAGGTAATATTTTTGGCAGAAAGAAATCCTAGTTAGGAACAATGCCGATGAAATAAGAAACGCCCCGCTTTACAGCGGGGCGTTTTCCATTGACGGCACAGTCAAAAACACAGGCCGATGCGCTCTTCCCCCGCCAATCTTTGTTTGACAAAATGGCGGGAATATGCAATTTATACGGCGAAGGGCGTGTTTGGGTCTAGATTTCAGCACATCCGGCCCGGAATATTTTTATTAAAGAGATGTTTTGGAATATAGACCCTCCTGGAAGTTTTCCTCAAACACGTCAAAAAACGAGGTTGAAGCGCAGCCGGACACGGTGTCCGAAAGCTGCTCTAAACTTACACAGAATGCGTCGTTGCGCTTAGAAACAGGCAACGATGACACAAGAAAGGTATAAAGAAAATATGTTTGATATTCATACGCAAACAATTGAATGGGCAGGACGTACCCTGTCATTTGAAACAGGTAAAGTAGCACGTCAGGCTGACGGTGCTGTTGTTGCCCGCTACGGCGATACAATGATTTTGGCAACCGCTGTCGGTGCCAAGAAAGTGAACCCGGCTTTTGATTTTTTCCCCTTGTCGGTTCATTACCAGGAAAAAACATATGCTGCCGGTAAAATTCCCGGCGGTTTTTTTAAGCGCGAAGCACGCCCGAGCGAATTCGCAACGCTGACATCGCGTCTGATTGACCGTCCGATCCGTCCGCTATTCGCCAAAGGCTTTAAAAACGAAGTTCAGGTATTGTGCACGACTTTGTCGCATGACTTCCAGAACTCCCCGGACATTCTGGCACTGGTTGCCACCTCGGCTGCGCTGACGATTTCAGGCATGCCGTTCATGGGGCCGGTTGGTGCGGCTCGCGTGGGACGCGTTAATGGTGAGTTTGTTTTGAACCCGACGCCCGAGCAAATGGCTGAAAGTGAACTTGATCTGATCGTCGCCGGTACGCAGGAAGGCGTGCTGATGGTTGAATCCGAAGCCAATGAGCTTCCGGAAGATGTTATGCTGGAAGCGGTGATGTTCGGTTGGAAAGGTTTCCAGCCGGTGATTGATGCCATTATTGATCTGGCCGAAAAAGCGGCTAAAGAGCCTTGGGATATCCCTGAGGAAGATGCTGAGAAGAAAAAACTGGCGAAAAAACTGGAAAGCGATTTCGGCAAGGACTTTGCTGCTGCTTACGACCTGACGGTGAAACAGGAGCGTCAGACGCGTCTGGCGGAAGTCCGCGCAGCTGCCGTTGAAAAAATGGCTGTTGAAGGCGAGATTGAAGCCTCTGTTATTGAAGGTCTGTGCAAACAGGTTGAATCAGATATCGTTCGCGGCGGTCTGATCAAGACCGGCAAACGTATTGATGGCCGTGATACCAAAACGGTACGTTCCATTGTGTCAGAAGTCGGTATTCTGCCGCGCGCGCACGGTTCTGCACTGTTTACACGCGGTGAAACACAGGCATTGGTTGTTGCCACGCTTGGTACCGGTCAGGATGAACAGATCATCGATGCACTTGAAGGTGAATATAAAGAATCCTTCCTGCTTCATTACAACTTCCCGCCGTCTTCGGTTGGTGAATGCGGTCGTATCGGTCCGGTTGGCCGTCGTGAAGTCGGTCATGGTAAACTGGCATGGCGTGCGGTTCACCCGCTGCTGCCGTCCAAAGAAGATTTCCCGTATACGATGCGTGTTGTTTCCGAGATTACGGAATCAAACGGTTCATCCTCGATGGCAACGGTTTGTGGAACGTCTCTGGCATTGATGGATGCCGGCGTACCGTTGAAGCGCCCGATTGCGGGTATTGCCATGGGTCTGATTAAAGAGGGCGATGATTTCGTCGTCTTGTCGGATATTCTGGGCGATGAAGATCACCTTGGCGATATGGACTTTAAAGTTGCCGGAACGGAAAGCGGTATCACCTCGCTGCAGATGGATATCAAGATTACATCCATTACCGAGGAAATCATGCGTATCGCTCTGGATCAGGCACGTGACGGACGTATCCATATTCTGAATGAAATGGCGAAAGCCTTGACGGATTCCCGTCAGGAGTTGAGCAATTTTGCACCGCAAATCACCAGCTTTACAATCCCGCGTGACAAAATCCGCGAGGTTATCGGTACGGGCGGTTCGGTTATCCGTGAAATCGTTGAAGTCACCGGTGCTAAAATCGATATCGAAGATGACGGTACGATTTTCGTCGCTTCCGTTGATGCGGATTCTGCGGATAAAGCCATCAAATGGATCAAAGACATCGTCGCTGTTCCGGAAGTTGGCAAAATCTATACAGGGAAAGTTGTCCGTGTCGTTGATTTCGGTGCTTTCGTGAATATCATGCACAAGACAGATGGTCTGCTGCATATTTCTGAAATCGCTAATCGTCGTCTCGCAAAGGTCGAAGAAGTCCTGAACGAAGGTGACGAGGTAAAGGTCAAATGTATCGCGATTGATGATCGTGGACGTATCAAACTGTCCATGCGCGTTGTCGATCAAGAGACCGGCGAAGAAATCTCGCGCGATGACGGTGAGCTGAAGGAAGCTGCCGACGCGTAATAAAAGGGAAACGCAGGCGCGCATGGAAAATGTCGTTAATTTTTCGAATGCTCGCGCGGAGCGCCTTGGTGCTCCGCGCTTGCCGCGTCTGATCGGTCACCGCGGTGCGCGGGCCTATGCCCCCGAAAATACCATCGTCAGCCTTCATACGGCGGCGGATATGGGGGCTGAATGGGTCGAAATTGACGTTAAGCTCAGCCGCGATGGGGAACCGATTGTTTTCCACGATGAAGAATTGTCCCGCATTACCGGTGTTGCCGGCCTTGTCGCTGAAACCGACTGGTCCGCGCTGAAAGAGCTGGATGCCGGGGCGCATTTTTCCCATAGCTTTGTTGATGAGCGCATCCCCCATCTGGAGGATGCGCTTTCCGTCATTCTGGATCGCGGTCTTGGCGTTAATCTTGAGATCAAGCCTTGCCCGGGGCGCGAGAAAGAAACCGCGGAAATCATGTTGGATTGTGTGTCACGTATCTGGCCTGATGCCGAGGATGAAGGCGATGTGCAGCCACCGCTAATTTCCAGCTTTCAGGCGGTCAGCCTTGAAACGGCACTGGAAATGATGCCTGAATATCCGCGCGGTTATCTGATTGCGACGGATATTGAAGAAACGATGCGTGACTGGCGTGAAAAAGCGGCGCATTTGCAAATTACGACCCTGCATTTCGACAGGCTGTTCCTGACGGAGAAAGAGGGCTTTCTGGATGAGTTTCTGGCCGCGGGCTATCCGCTATTATCTTACACGGTCAATGATCTGGACATCGCCGATACACTGTTCCAATTAGGGGTTGTCAGCGTGTTTACCGATAAGCCGGATTTGCTGGATGAATGATAGAAAAAGGAATTCTCAAATGAATACAGAGCTGAAAACAAAAGGTGACGCACAGGAACATGTCTTTTGCCGCGCATGTTTATCAGAAGATCTTCAGAAGGTGGGTGAGAAAGACCGCTTTGACCTGATGCGCTGTACATCCTGCGGCACGGTTGTGGTGTCGCCCTGGCCGACGATGAAAGAGCTGAACGAGTATTATCAGGACTACAAAGCCAATGACAGCTATCTAAGCAAGAAAGAAAGCAAATTGCGCCGTACGCGCAAGCGGGTGCAGAAAATGCTGCAATTGTCGCCGCCCGGAAAACGTTTTCTGGATGTCGGCTGTAATGTCGGTTATACGGTTGCCTCGGCATCCTCTTTGGGGCTGGATGCGATGGGAATCGATATTGACGGTGCCGCCGTAGAGATTGCCGGGAAGGAGTTCCCCGAAGCGGGCGGCTTCCAACAGCTTTCCGTGGAAGAAATGGCGGAAACGGGTGTGAAATTCGATATGGTTTATACCAGTGAAGTGATCGAACATGTGCCGGATCCGGAAAGTTTCGTCCGCTCCATCGCCACCCTGCTATCGAAAGGCGGTGTGGCTTATATGACAATGCCTGATGGCGGCCATTTCCTTGTGCCGAAGAACTTTTCCACATGGGGGCAGGTCGTGCCGCCTGAGCATCTGACATATTTTACCCGCAAGGGGATTGCAACGCTGCTGGCGCGTCACGGGCTGAAAGTCCGCCGCTTCCAAATCAGCTTCAAGCCGGGCATTAAATTGTTGGCCGTCAAGGAATAGGCGGCTTCCGGCGATAAGTTAATGACTTCTTAATGCAGTTATGCGATACTGAAGTTGTAGGTTCTTTTCTCGGGAATCTGCTCTCGTTGTCTATTATGTTGCCGGTCTTTGCAATGAAGACGGTTTGTTTTGGTGACATCTGTTCCGTATTTTGAACGGTAAACGAAGTATTGAAAGATAAGGTAGGTTTTGACATGCCGAATGACCTCGCACTCTTTCAGGCGATGTATAAAAAAATGGATTGGCAGACCGAACGTCAAAAGGTCTTGGCCGAAAACATTGCCAATGCCGATACCCCGAACTATGTACCGCGCGATTTGAAAGAGCCGGATTTTCGGGAGCTGTTGCAAGGCAGCAGCAGCCGTATTCCGTTTGGCGGAACAGGCGGCAGTTACCGTCTGACACTCAAAACAACACAAAGCGGCCATCAAGGCGGCAGCGCAGATGGGGCGGCAGATAAGCGCCATATCGCCCAGCGGGAAGTTTATGAAACAGCGCCTTCAGGCAATGGTGTGATTTTGGAAGAGCAGCTGTTAAAAGCGAATGAACTGGCGGTGGATCACCGGATGATTACCAGCCTTTATCAGAAAAACGTCAACTTGCTCCGCACCGCGATACGCGGCAGCGGTCAATAACGGGCTTTAGGAATAAGGAGGCCGTCAAATGGATTTGTTAAACGCCATGGAAGTCGCTGCAAAGGGTATGCGCGCGCAAGGTATCCGTATGCGGGTGATTTCGCAGAATCTGGCCAATTCCGAAACAACAGGCAGCAAACCGGGGGAAGACCCGTATCAGCGCCAGATCGTGACATTCAAAAATGTTTTAGAGCGCAATAAGGGTGTGAATTTCGTAACAGTTGATAAGGTTGTAAAAGATCAGTCGGAATTCAAACTGAAGCATGACCCGCAGCACCCTGCGGCGGATAAGAACGGCTATGTCAGCTATCCGAATGTTAATCCGTTGATTGAGATGATGGATATGCGGGAGGCACAGCGCAGCTATGAGGCGAATCTGGGGATTATCGATATGACGCGTAGCATGCTGGTGCGGACGATTGATCTGCTGCGCTCTTAAAAACGGATAATAATAAAATAAGACGGATCATAAAACAGGGAGAGAGTAGGGATAATGGCTGATATCAAAGGTGCGCAGGCCTATACGGATGCAATTGCGCGAATCAAACAAGGCATGGCGATGCCGGACAGCGGCAAAACCGCCGGACAACAAGGCCCCAGCTTCGGTGACATTCTTAAAAACACAATCCAGAACACGGTTGAGACGCAGCGCAATAGTGAGCGTGTTTCAGCCGCGGCAGTTGCGGGCAAGGCGAATATCACGGATGTCCTGCAGGCCACGACAGAGGCGGAAATGTCGCTGTCAACGGTTCTGGCCATACGTGACCGCGTTATCCGCGCCTATGAGGAAGTGATGCGCTCTCCGATCTAGGGCAGGGGCTCATTCAACAGGACAAAGAAAAAGCGGCGCCAAATTGGCGCCGCTTTTATATTCCGTATCTTATTCGCTGTTTTAGCGAATATACAGATGTACTTCGGTCGCACCGATATTGGAGCGGGTTTCCGATCCCATGCTGATGCGGTTCGTGGGGACACCCATTTGTGTCATGGTTCTGAGAACATCCTCGCTGTTACGGCGGGCGTCAGAAGAGGCCAAAGCCTGCTCCGCAGGGTTGCGTGATGCCGGAGAAACGGCCACAACATCGAATTGTGCGCCCGGATATTTTTCCATGGCCTGGCTCAGTGCCGTGTAAAGCGGCTGCTGATACTGGACATTCGGGCGGTCAAAGCGGATGATCACCAAAGGACGTTTCGCCGGGACAGGCGCAGCATTGAAGCTTGCCGCAGGGTCGCGTTCATCCGATGTATCCGCAACGCGGGAGAACAGGCGGCTTGACATGCTTTGACCGTAAAGCTCGCCATTGGCGATGGCAACGGACAGGGTTTGCATGTTCAGGCGTTCGGTCCGCAGATAGGCATTACGGCGGTTGATTTCATCATTAACGACATTCATCATGCGGTTGATACGCACAATATCCTGATTGACCATGTCTTCCAGCGCCGTCAGGTTCGTGTGGTCATCTTCCACCGCACCGGACAGACCGAAAGTTGCACGGGTCGAATCATGCAGAAAGGCGCCGCGTGATGCCGTATTGGCGATATCATTCGACAGACGCGTCAGATCTTTGGATTGCGCGGAAAGCTTATCCAGCTGTTCGCCGGCACTGTTCCACATTTCCAGCATTTCCGGGTTACCGGGAGTGGTGCCGGATTGCAGACGTGCGCTCAGCTCGCCCGTCATGCCGTAATAAGCGCCGGCAATGCTGTCGCCCTGCATCTGCAAATTGGTCAGATGCGAGTCGTGTTTATTGACTTCATCCTGCAGAGCTTGCAGTTCCTGATACATTTCCTGAACCTTGCGTCCGACCAATGTGTCAATGCGCGGGGTTTGAATGGGAAGTTTCTGTACCGTGTCATGGGACATGGGCTCCCAGCTATCTGTTATAACCGGCTCTTTCAGAGCGGGTTTGGAAACGGTTTTTGTGCCGTATCCGGCCATATCCGGTTCCGGAGACATGCCTTTATAAGCAGCAACCTCTGTTTCGACAGGCGGCGGCGCGGCGGCGGGCATTGCCGTACCCGTGTAGCTGTCGCGGGAGCCGGGACGGTATAAAACCGTTGAATTTTTGTCTTTTACAACCAGTGAAGGCCGCGTGGAATCAGCCGTTTGTGCCATCTGTGCTGTCTTGTCAGAGGCAGGCTCAGCCTGTGTTGTGCTCCAGCCATCGGTTGCGCAGCCTGCGGTCAGCAGACATGCCATCAAAGCCGGGATGGCCAGAAAAGAAACGCGTTTTGTCATGGTTAATGTCCTAAGTCGTTCAATTATCTGAATTGTTTGTCAAACCCTTAACGATTCCACATACTATATATTTCATCATGCTAGAACAAGCGGAAAGATGCAATAACTCTTAAAAAACAATTATACAATGGCAAATCATGCCTGCTGACAGCTTGACTTTCTTACGTATTCTTATTATGTATTATATGCATATTTATGATTTAAGATACCAATGAAAGGTATGGGCAAATGGTCAATGTTTCCGATCGAGACAATTACGTATATTACCGCGCGAAAGGGCGCTCCCTTGAGGCTGTGGAACAAATCCGTCCGGACTATCTGCTACAGCAGCCTTCGTCTTCGACGGCAACCGTGCTGGAAGGGCTGGAAACGCTCGGTATTCTGAAGCCGACGGCGGTACAAATCCATTTGGCCGAAGATGCGCATCCGCGCCCCTATCTGGCCGCGCCGCAAGTATATGAGCTGCCCTTTACCGGCGGCGTGAAAGAATATGTGGTGGAAGTGCCCGTTGATTATAATGGCAACCATACGCCGCCGCCGGATGCGGAAAAACTCTCTGATAAAGAAGCCGCATATGTGAAATCCTATCTGGCGCATGGCGGCGGCTGGGCGGATCCGCGGCCGATGAATGACGCATTGGGGCTGAAACCGCGTTTCGGCACGCATATGCCGTCGGATTATGATGCGCGTACATCACAGCATGTTGCCGTTTCTCCCGCTTTTTCGGGCGGAAATGAAACACGTTATTACCGTGCACCTGTCGATATGACGAACAAGCTGCGGAAATTCTTTAAAAAAGCCGAGCAGGGCGGTACGGCCGCCGTGCAGCATGACCCGCTGTTTAAAATGCTGGTTTCCGATGACGGCAAGACTTTGCCGCAATTCTCCGACTATAAGGCGGCATCCTATCTTGTTTACCGCAATGTCAAAAACTATGTACAGCTGCCGATCGACCGTGAGCGCGATCTGGGGCAGATTGACGACGCAAAGCAACAGGAAGATGCGTTGAAAAACATTTTCGGCGATCCGGATTATGATGCGGGGCTTGTTGCGCGTGTCGAATCGGTGAAACGCGTTGATGCGGCCGAATATTACTGGGTCGCGGCAGATGATTTTGACCGCCAGATCGGTATTCGCCCGCCGCTGGACCCGCCGCCGGCGCTGGAAGACCTGTATTGTGAGACGGTTTTCCGTGCCGAAGGCCGCTCGAAGGCCGTTTTGGAAGAGATTCTGCGTGCGGAAAAAGACCTTTATAAAAACCAGAAAGCGCTTGAATTGATTCTGTTCGGCGAGCCTGATGTCAGTAACAGCTTTAATGTCGGCGGACAGCAGTTCTCGACCTATAAAAGCCAGTTTCATCCCGAATATGACGAAGGAAAGATCGTTGGTATCCGCTGTGACTGGGCACCTTTGTACCCGCATTATCAGGGGATGGAGAATGTCGAGCCGCCGGAGGACTGGGTTGAAGTCAAAAACCGCCCCGGCGTTTACCGTCCGGGTAAAAATGCACCGGAAGAACAGAAAAAACTGTTTGCGCGCCTGTCTTACCCTGATTACAAATCATTTGAAGATGTTTTCGGTGACGAGCCGATTATCGGTGTCCGTAAGGAAAAAGACGCCTATCCGCGCGCCTATCGCGAATGGCCCTTTGTGCATGTACTGCGCAACCAGTTCCTGATTGAATCGCCCGCCGATTATAAAGGTGACGTTTTCCGTCCGACGGATAGTGCGCGTTTGTCGAAAAAGGAATATTACGATTTCCGCAGCATGTGCGGGGATATGTATGAGCCGCATATGATGCTGCGTCAGGAAGGCAGAGCTTTGCCGGATGATTACAGTTATCAACGTCCTGACAATGACCATGCGGAGCGGCGTTATTTCCTCCCCGCAGGGCAGTCGGATAAAATCTATCAGGATTATCTGCAGGAAAAAAACAAGGTTTCGAAACTGCGTAAGGATTTCATCAAAGCGGTTGGCGGCAGTGGCAGCTATGGTTTTTCGATGTCCGGCGAAATTCACCATGTCGAATTCTCTGAGAAAGTGCCGGAAAACTGGCTGCAGCAAAATCGGCACCGTGCATCGCAAGTCGATGATGACGGTAAAATCTATGATGTGACGAAATTTGACTGTGTTCCGGATGAAAGCACGGATGAAGGCCGTGAAAATGCCAAAAAAATGCGCAGCTTTCCGGCAGAGCCGACGCAGGACGATTTGCAGCAACGTCTTGGCATTACATATGGGCGTTTGCGTCTGGATGATTATCAGGGACGGACATTGTTCCGTATTGATGCGGATGCCAAGACCGGTGCTTTAACGCCGCCGCCCGGCGCAATTGAACTGCCGTCTTCGATCATTCAATGGCAACAGGCGGATATGATGGATAAACGTTGCGGTATCAAACCGCCGCCGATGTCTGAGGAATTAAAGGAAGATATTGCGGCATTCCAGAAAAAGATCGAATCCTGCGCAAAAAAAACACCCCCGAAAAACCAGGGGCCGAAGAAAGGCAAAGGCCGCGGCAACAAACGCTAGAAGCGTTCAAGCAGGCGGTCGTAATATTCTTTTTCGAAATCGGGACGCTGATAATCATTTGAGCGCTGGCGCAATTCGCGGATGATTTCCTGAATCTTTGTGCGCTCTTTCTCATCCGGCAAATCAAGGTCAGAGGTGTCGATATTGTCACCGTCCTGACGTCCCAGCGGGTCGCGCTCGCCGTCTTGCGGTCCTTGCGGTTGCCCGCCGCTGCCGATCATCATGACATTTTCCAGCAGGTCGGCAAGGCGTTCCAGCTCCTGATCCATACCTTTTTGCAGGGCTTCCAGAGCTTCCTGCTCACTTTTCAGGGCGGCGGGAATATCCGGTTCTTCCAAGCCGTCGCCGGCCTGTTTCATGAATTGATCTGCCTCGGCCATCGGTTCGGGAACTTCGCCCAGTTTTTCATCCATTTTCTTGCTGATATCGCCAAGTTCTTTGCGGATTTCGCCCTGCTTTTTGGCCAGTTCCTTGCTTTTATCACCGTCTTTCTTGTTCTGCGGTTCTTTTTTCTCCTGCTTGCCCTGCTGATCTTTCTTTTGTTCCTGTTTCTGTTCCTGGCGGTCTTTTTCTTCCTGCGTTTTTTCAATCAGCTCCTGCTGCTGTTCGATCAGTTTTTGCAGATCGCCGATATTTTCAAATTCTTTGTTATCGAAGGGGCGGGCGTTTTTCAGCTTTTCCGGATCCATCTGTTCCATGAATTTACGCATTTGCTCGATCATTTTCTGCATGTTTTCTTTCGAGCCGCCTTCGGACATCTGCTGCCATTGCTGGAACATGCTGCCGACATCCATTTTTTCAGCCAGACGGTCCATCAGCTCCTGTGACATTTGCTGATTTTCCTGACTGCTTTTTTGTTCGTTTTGCATTTTCTCCCGCAATTCCTCGCTGAGTGCCTGCATGTAACGCGCCATGGTTTCCTGCATTTCGGCGGCCAGTTTTTGGAACTCCTCTTCCGTCATGTCGCCTTTTTCCATTTTTTCAGCCAGTTGTTCCAGTGCATTGCGCAAATCACGTGCGGCGACAGCCAGACTGCCGTCCTCAATATGTAAGGCGGTTTTCCACAACAGTTCGCGCACGTTTTTCAGGCGTTTCAGCCATTGATCTTCCGTTTTCTGGTTCATGCGGGAATAGGGTGAGGCGACAAGCCGCTCCAGCGTCATATGCGCAACGCTCAGCGCCAGAAAGACCGTGATGTCATCGCGGTACTGGTCAGGGGCGGTGGCGATGCCGCGCAGGCGTGTCCATGCGTTCAAGCGCTCTGCGGCATTATCCGACCATGCCAGCGTCTGGCGGATTTCGACCAGTGCCTTGGCGACCGGATGTTTGAACTGGCGCATCGGTAGGACGGTTTTAAAAGGGTTGCTTTGTCCGATTTGTCCGCCCGTATCCTCGCCGAGAATGCTGAGAACAACAGCTTGTCCGGCAAAGACCGATTCCGTCATATCGGTGGTGCGCGTTTCCGCGAGCTGTCGTAAGGGCGGGTCCTGCGGGACGGCGATCGGGAAGTGGTATTGCCGTTTTTCCTCCGGTGTCAGCGGCGCTTTATCCAGTTTGCTCTGCAGGGAAGAATCGGGGCTGATATACATGTCCAGCTTGGCGATGCCGTAATCATCCGCAGCACTGTAGGACCATTCTATTTCCTGACTTTCAACTTCGGCGGCTTTTTCTTCCAGCTTGATCTGCGGTGCCTGATCGGGAACGGAGGTCACCGTCCAATGTGCCCGCGTCAGAAAAAAGCGCTTCATCACAACTTCGAAGACTCCGGCCTCCGTAAAGTCGATATCAATACTGTAATGGCCTTCATTGTTGAAGATCAGGTCTTTGCGGGCACCATCCACATAGATTCGCGGCGGGAAGTGGCGGGTTTTTGAAATATGCATGGTCAGCGTACTATCCTGCGGCAGGGTGATTTTACCACCGATGCTTTTTAACGGACCGCTGTGCAGATATTGCGCTTCGCCGCCGGCATAGGCGGGCGGTGTGACCCATGCGGTCACTTCCATCAAAGGCGGTTGCCATGACGGTGTGACGATCTCCGCCATTTCCTGCGGCGGTGTCAAAGCCTGCGTGATGCGCATATTGCGGTTATCACCGGCAAAATAAAATCCGACAGCGAAAATAAGGATGGCCAGAAAACCGAGGCGCCGCGGGTCCTGCTGTTTTAAGGAGCGGTCGGGCTGCAACAGCCGAATCTGCGTCAACTGCTCCCGCGCACGCAGCAGATGCTTTTTCCACAACAGCTTTTGGTCTTCGCTGCGCGTTCCGTGGAAAAGATGATCTGTCAGGTTGTTCAAGGGGCGGTGTGCGACATGGGAGGAGATTTCCAGTTTGCGCATGATATCCCGTACATCCGGCCATTTCAGACGCAGAATGGCGCGCCGGATGAAAAACAGCATTGTGCCGATAAAGGCCAGCAGGGTCAAAGCATGAAGCCACCACGGCATATAGGAGAATAGATCCAGCAGGCCAAGACCGAGATAAAATAACGGCAGCGTCAGCACGGGCCATATTTCAATCACAAAGCTGGTCAGAAACAGCCGGCACTGGCTGAATCTTAAAAGACGGCGTGTTGATTTGGGCAAATTATAAAACGACATATCCCTCATCTTTTTATTATATCACGAAGTTTTACGCCTTAGGGAAGGTTTTTTAAGGACTGTTTTTGACCGGATCGGGATAGGTGCGCGGATAGGTGACCGTCTTGCTGTCTTCAGGCGGCAGAACCTTGGAGGGCTTGATACCGCAGCCGCTCAGCGCAAGGCTTGTAGCGACGGTCAGGCAGCAGAGAAACAGGGATGTTGCGCGGAACATGGCTTTCCTTTAAAAAAGAAGGGAACAGTCAACTCTATCGCAATTCTAATCGAGGGCGAAAATATGGCAAGCAAAAACCGGACGGTGATTATTGGCATTATTGCTGTTATCTGCGTTTTGGCAGCAGGTCTGTTTCTGAAACAGCGCATGGATTCCGGAGAACAGAGACAGCAGCAAATTGCCGTCGAGAAACGTACAAAGGAATTCCGCGCAGAGGCGGAAAAGGCGCGCAAGGAGCAAGAAGAACGTGCGGAAAAGCGCCGCGAAGAACTCAAAAACCGTCCGCCCTTCCGCCCGGACACGACCCGGGAGATTGTGTTCGGCAATATGGATGACGGCAAGGAATATGCGCTGTCTTCCTTTAAAGGGAAATTACTGGTGGTCAATTTATGGGGTATGTGGTGCAAGCCCTGCATCAGGGAATTGCCGCGATTTATGGCAGCGCAGAAATTTTTTCAGGGTGCGCCGGTCGCTTTTGTCGCGGTCTCCATGGATAATACCGGGCAGGCATCGGTTCGGAGGTTCCTCAAACGGCATAATATTGAACTGACGCCGCTTTATATGGATACGCAGCGTTCCATTCGCCACCGTGAAAATATGATGGCACTGCCTGTGACGTGGATTATCGGCCCTGACGGTAAGCTGTTGCGCCGCGTCGAACAGCCCGCGGATTGGGGCAGCAAGGAATCGCAACAATTTATTCTGTTTTATTTAAAGCAAACGGGATTGCTGAAGAAGTAAAGCCGTTTAATGCCGCCAGAAATGCGGTGACAGCATCACCAGCAATGTAAACAGCTCCAGACGTCCGAACATCATGGCAACGGACATGATCCATTTTCCGGCATGGGTCATATCCGCAAAAGTTCCCGCAGGACCGAAGGTCTCGCCAAGAGCAGGACCGACATTTGAAATCGCGGTCACGGCGCAGGACATGGAATCCAGAAAATTCAGTCCGGTCATTTGCAGCAGCAATGCGGTGATTGTGAAGCTGAGTGCGAACAGGAAAAAGAACGACATCACTGACATCTGCACATCCTGGGAAACCGGCTGCTTGTTGTAATAGGGGCGGATACTGGCATGCGGTTTGACCAATTTTGTAATCTGTACATGGGAGACCGCATAGAGAATCTGAAAACGGAAAATCTTGATACCGCAGGTCGTTGAACCGGCACAGCCGCCGATACACATCAGAAAAAAGAACAGCCCTTTGGCAAAGCCGCCCCATGCGGAATAATCCGTTGTGGCATAGCCCGTTCCGGTAATGACGGAGACGGCGTTAAAGCTGGCATAGCGCAAGGCGGAGGCCAGCGGCGCATTAAAAGTAAGGGTCAGATAGAAAATCAGCGACAGGATGGCCAATCCGACGATGCTTAAGAACCATTGCACCTGCGTATCGCGGAAGATAGCCAGCAGATTGCCGCGAATGGCGCGCAGATAAAGCATAAAGGGCAGGGAACTAAGCAGAATAAAGAATGTTGCGGTATATTCCAGCCGGGCGCTGTCGAAAAAACCCATCGATTTGTCATGGGTCGAAAATCCGCCCGTTGCGATGGTTGTCATGGCATGGTTGAGCGCATCGAAACGCGTCATGCCGCCCAGCGCGTAGCAGGCAGCGCAAATAGCTGTCAGCATGACATAGATTGTACCGATCGAGGCGGCAATTTGTGCGGCGCTGGGAAGAACTTTTTCCACATCCATTGCCTCGGTTTTAAAAAGCTGCATGCCGCCGACATTCAATAGCGGCAGGACGGAGAGCGCCATCACAATAATCCCGATTCCGCCCAGCCATTGCAGCATGGAGCGCCACAAAAGCAGTCCCCGCGACATATCGTCCAGATTGGTCAGAACGGTTGCGCCGGTTGTGGTCACGCCGGAAATAGATTCAAACAGCGCATCGGTAAAGCTGATCTCAATATCGGAAAAATACAACGGCAATGAGCCGAACAGCCCGACAACAATCCAGATCAGGTTTGTCATCAAAAAGGCTTCGCGGATGCGGAAGATGAACTTTTTCTCGTAACTTGCAAGAGCGGTCAAAATACCGCAGAAAGCGGTCAAAGCCTGCACAGAGGCAAAGCTTTTCCAGTTCTTATTGTCAAAAAACTCCAGCAGCACCGATGGCAGCATGACGACCGCCAGAATCGTCAATAAAATACCGAGTGAGAAAAAAATGGGCCGGAAGTGCACGGACAGGAACCTTGAGAGTGTTTTTAGATTTTTCTTTTTAACAATTTGTCTTCATTCATACCTATTGTAGCGCGTCAGAACACATAAATGTAGATTTTTGTGTCGTAAACACCTGTAAGAGGTACGATTTTATCGGGTTTTTTCTTGGCAAACTGGAAGGTGCTGCTGATGACAACGCTGCCGGGTTTGAGCTCTTCCGTCATTTTGTCCTCTAGGCCTTCCATGTGCTGATTTGATAAATAACACAATATGATATCGGCATCTTTTAAATCATATTTGTAGATATTTTCGTGGCGGATATTTGTGTCATTGCCAATCGCACGCAGTTTTGAAAACAGATAGGGAAAGAGTGATTTCTCAATTCCCGTTGTGGTCAGCCACGGAAAGCGCTTGGTCGCGCTGCGGGCCATACCGCCCCAGCCGCAGCCCAGCTCCACGATATTGGCGTGTCCGTCTTTGGCGTATTCCTCAATCAGTCCCATCATATGCGCACGGACTTTCGGAGTCGTGGGCATGCAGGAAACGCCGAGACGCTGCTGATAATATTCGTTGAAAAGCGTGACGAACAGCAGTACAACTGTACAGACAAGCGATAGGGTCAGGATGATCTCCAACATTTTACGGGGCTTCGCCTTTCACGTCGCATATGGTCAATCAAAACAAGTTATAATAACAGCAGATGAATACCAATACATCAAATTTTCCGTGTCATACCACCGATGTTGTTGTCATCGGTGCCGGTCCGGTTGGATTATTCGCTGTCTTTGAGTGCGGTATGCTGGGTATGTCCTGCCATGTTATTGATGCGCTGGAAAGCCTTGGCGGTCAATGCGCGGCGCTGTATCCGGAAAAGCCGATCTATGATATTCCTGCGCATCCTGTGCTGGAGGCGGGGCAGTTGATCGAGAACCTGATCAGCCAGATTGAGCCGTTTGATCCGGTCTATCATTTAAATCAACAGGCTGTGTTTATGAAGGAAGACGGTGCAGATGGCTGGTGCGTGACGACCACGACGGGAACACAGATTCGCGCCAAGGCGGTTGTGATCGCGGCGGGTGTCGGCGCTTTTGGACCGAACCGCCCCCCGCTGGACGGTCTTGCGGATTATGAAGGGACATCGGTTTTTTATATGGTGCGCCGCCGTGACGATTTTAAAGGCAAGCGGCTGGTGATTGCCGGCGGCGGTGACAGCGCTGTTGACTGGGCCGTCTCTTTGGCTGATGTCGCGGAAAAAATCTATGTGGTGCATCGCCGCGACAAATTCCGCGCCGCGCCGGAAACGGTACGCCGTATGCACGAACTGGCAGAGCAGGGCGATGTTGTGGAAATCGTGACACCGTATCAGCTGGGCGCGTTGCACGGGCGGGACGGTATCATGACGGCACTGGAAGTGACAGATTTTGACGGCGGCAGCCGGATGCTGGAGGCGGATATATTGCTGCCGTTTTTCGGTCTGGCCAGTAAAATCGGCCCGATTGCCGATTGGCAGCTGGAATTGCAGCAAAACCATATCGTTGTTGATCCGTCTACTTGCGAGACCAACCGTGCGGGTATTTTTGCCGTCGGGGATATTGCGTGTTATAAGAACAAGCTGAAACTGATTCTGACGGGTTTTTCCGAGGCGGCAACGGCAGCGCATGCGATTCACCCGCGTGTATTCCCGGGGCAGGCACTGCATTTTGAATATTCGACAAGCAAGGGTGTGCCTCTATAAGGCCGGAACGATAAAAATAATAAAATAACAGGGAGTTACAGCTTAATGTTTATCCAAACGGAAATCACACCTAACCCCGCAACGCTAAAATTTTTACCGGGATGCGAGGTAATGCCGTCCGGTTCTGCCGAATTTAAGACGGGTGATGAAGCGGAAAAAAATTCACCGCTGGCGCATAAGCTGTTTTCTCTGCCCGAAGTGCGCGGCATTTTTCTGGGCAAGGATTTCATTTCCGTGACCAAGGCGGAAGATACGGATTGGAATGATTTGAAACCGGCGGTGCTGGATATCGTGATGGAGCATTTCACGCTGGGACATCCCGTAATGCTGGACGAGGCGCTGGATGCCGTGCGCAATGATGCGGAAAAAACACATGCGCCCAGTGATCTGGACAGTGAAATCGTCAAACAGATCAAAGAATTGTTGGATACGCATATCCGTCCCGCCGTGGCGCGTGACGGCGGTGATGTTTTATTCGATTCTTTTGAAGACGGGATTGTTTATCTGCATATGCAGGGCGCGTGTTCCGGCTGTCCGAGTTCGACGATGACGTTGAAATCCGGCGTGCAGAACCTTTTGCAGCATTTTATTCCCGAAGTTGTGGAAGTGCGCGCAGTTGAAATCTAGAGATCGGGCAGTATCGGACGGGTTGATTTTTTTGAAAAATTAACTGTATCTCAACCTGTCATCTGCTAGGATTTAAAAAAAAGAAGGACGAAAGAGGGTTGAATGCAAGATAACGATGATGCTTTTAGATACGACCGCATGGTGGAAGAGGCGCTGCGCGGCGTTGTTCGTGCAGCTTTGCGGGAAACGGCTGAAACCGGACTTGTGGATGACCACCATTTCTACATTACTTTCCAGACCAAGCACAAAGGCGTGGAAATGCCGGATTATCTCAAGGAACGCTATCCCAATGAGATGACGATTGTTTTGCAGCATCAATTCTATGATCTTGAAATTGCAAAAGAATTTTTCTCCGTCATGCTCAGCTTCAACAATGTGCCGGAAAAACTGGTCGTGCCGCTTGATTCGATCACCATTTTCGCGGATCCCTCGGTGAATTTCGCGCTGCAATTCCAGCCGTTGCACCCCGGACAGGAAGATGAGGATGACGGGCAGGATGATGAACTGAATTTGAAAGACGGTGAAAAGACGGGGCAGGTCATTTCACTCGACAGTTTCCGCAGTAAAAAAGAAAATGACGATTGACGCAAAATCAATCGCGCGTAATCAAAAAAAAATGACAGCAAAAAAGAATGAGACTGCGGGCAATCATGCCATTGTCGTCCAAAATCTCGAAAAAGTTTTTGGCAATATCCGTGCGGTAGACGGGATCAGTTTTTCCGTTCCTTTCGGCAGCACGACAGCACTGCTGGGCGGTAACGGTGCCGGAAAAACCACCACATTATCAATGCTGCTTGGTATTCTTTATCCCAGCGCAGGGTCGATCGCGGTGCTGGGCCATGACATGACGAATGACCGCTATGCCGCGCTGGAGCGCATGAATTTTGCCTCGCCTTTTACGGATTTGCCGCGCCGCCTGACGGTGCGTGAAAATCTGACGGTGTACGGACGGCTTTATTCCGTCCCCGACCTGCGGGAGAGGATTGACGAGCTGGCGGAAGGCTTTGTTTTTACTGATTTCCTTGACCGCCATTACGGCAAAATTTCCGCAGGTCAACAGGCGCGGGTCGCCTTGGCAAAATCGCTGCTGAATAAACCGGATGTTCTGCTGCTTGACGAGCCGACAGCCTCGCTGGATCCTGATATGGCCGATAAAATCCGCAGTTATATCGAAAAATACCGCAAAAAGACCGGCGCGACGATTCTGCTGGCCTCCCACAATATGCCGGAAGTCGAAAGATTATGTGACAATGTCTTGATGATGCGGCAGGGCAAGATTGTGGATGTCGGTGCGCCGCAAACCTTGATTCACCGCTATGGTCTGCGCAATATGGAGGATGTCTTCCTGAAGGTTGCGCGTGATCATGGGAAAGACAAGGCCGTGGCGGCGCTGTTGCAGAAGAAGAAAAAAGCCGCTCCCAAAAAAGCTGTTAAGAAGAAAGCGATTAAAAAAGCCGCTACAAAAAAAACGGCTGCCAAGAGAAGAAAGGGCTGAAAAAATGATGAGTTTCGGCCGTATTTACGCGATGATCCTGCGCTATTTCTATATTCTGCGCAAATCCTGGCCGCGTATTCTGGATCTGATCTATTGGCCGACCATGCATATGGTGCTGTGGGGCTTTATCAGTCAATATTTCGCGGCTTCGTCGGCGCATATTCCTTATGTTGTCGGGGCGCTATTGGGCGCGGCACTGCTTTGGGAAATGCTGTTCCGTTCACAGCTGAGTGTATCACTGTCCTTTATGGAGGAGTTGTGGTCGCGCAATATCGGTCATCTCTGCGTTAGTCCGTTGCGTCCGGCGGAATGGATTGTGTCGATGATCTGCATCAGTATTATCCGCACGCTGATCGGGGTGACGCCTGTGCTGTTTCTGGCGATGTGGATTTACGATTTCAATATTTTCAGTATCGGCCTGCCGCTGGCGGCGCTGATTATCAATGTATGGGTGATGGGCTGGTGGCTGGGGCTGTTTATCACCTCTATTTTAATGCGGGCAGGGTTGGGGGCGGAAGGGTTCTGTTATGCGCTGACCTTCCTGTTTGCACCGCTTTGCGCCGTTTATTATCCGATCAGCGCTTTGCCGGAGGCCGTGCAGGTGGTTTCACGGGCGCTGCCGGCCTCGCATGTGTTTGAAGGCTTGCGCGGCATCCTGCTGAACGGGGAATTTCATGCGGAATATCTGTGGCGGGCGGCGGGGCTGAATGCGGTTTATTTTGTCATTGCGACGGGATGTTTTTTCTGGTCTTTGGACCGGTCGCGCAAACATGGCGGATTATTGCAGACAGGAGAGTGAGTCATGCTTGCAATCCACGGCGCGCTTGCGCATAATGGGCGCGAAATTTGTACAGATGTTGTGCCGTTAACAGTAATCAGGAGTATAGAAGATGGATAATTTCCAAAGACGGTTAAGTGCTTTTGAGGCAAAATTCCAGCACGATCAGGAAATGATCTTCAAAGTCAGCGCCCGGATGGTGAAGCTGTTTGGATTATGGGCGGCGGAACAGATGAAACTGGGCGAGACTGAGGCCAAAGCCTATGCCGAGCATTTGGTGTCTTTCGATCTGGACGAGCCGGGTTTTGAAGATGTGATTGGCAAAGTGCAGCAAGACCTGCCGGGCGTATCCGAATCCCGCCTGTGGCTGGAGCTGGGCCGCTGCCATGAAGAGGCACTCGCAAGCGTCGAAGCATCGAATGCCGCCGCTGAGGAAGCCGTTTAACCTTTCAGACAATCAATTGTGATTATTTCTTGTCGCGGTAGTTTTTCTCGCGGAAGTCTTGGCGCGTGGCGTAGCTTTTGACATCTTCAAAGCTTTTATCCATGGCAACCGCCGCCAGCAACGAAGAAACGGAGCCGATGACACGGCCTTGCAATACGGCATCCGCGTCGGCTTTGCCGTCATTGTCCAGACGTACCTCCACCAGACCGAAGCTGCTGTCGAGTTTGTCCGTGATATTGCGGGGCAGGCGCATCCGGTTGCGGAACAGCATCGGCTGCGCATCCAGATCAGCCAATTCATATTGCGGTGTAAAATGCAGATGCCCGTCATCTGTCATACCGTCCAGCACATCGCCTTCGGCATTGATAATGACATATCCGAAAAGACGATTTTCCTGATGGTATTGATTTTTATCGTTATTCAGCATTACACACCCCTATTTTTGCATTCGCCGCCATAGTAAAGAATCACACACACAATATTATTATACATAATAAATAGATAAAATGCAAATATGTAAAATATATTTCTATGCGTTAACTCTTGTCTTTTGCAGTGCAGCAGGTGTAAAAAGGCTTTAGGGTAAGAGATCATTTTTAATCAGGAGGGAATATCATGACAGCACGTGTTGCCATTAACGGTTTTGGACGTATCGGACGCCTTGTTCTGCGCGCGGCCTTTGAATCAGGACGCAATGATGTCGAAATCGTTGCCATTAACGATCTAGCGGATGTAAACACCAATGCGCATTTGTTGAAATACGACACGGTACACGGACGTTTTAACGGGGATGTCTCGGTTGCAAACGGCAATCTGATTATCAACGGCCATGAAGTGAAATGTATTCAGGAACGCGACCCGACGGCGCTGCCCTGGGGTGATATGGGCGTTGATGTGGCGATGGAATGCACGGGTATTTTCACCGGACGCGAAGCCGCAGGCAAACATCTGGAAGCGGGTGCGCGCAAAGTGCTGATTTCCGCCCCCGGTACGGATGAAGATATTACGGTTGTTTACGGCGTGAACAGTGATGCTTTGACGGGCGATCACAAAATCGTCTCCAACGCCTCCTGCACCACGAACTGTCTGGCACCTGTTGCCGCTGTTCTGCATGAGACGGTCGGTATCAAACACGGCTTTATGACGACCATCCACAGCTATACCGGCGATCAGCGTATTGTTGATACGATGCATAAAGACCTGCACCGCGCACGGGCAGGGGCTTGCAACATGATCCCGACTTCAACGGGTGCGGCGCGTGCTGTCGGCAAAGTACTGCCCCAGCTGAAAGGCAAGCTGGACGGCGTGGCTATTCGTGTGCCGACCCCGAATGTCTCGGTTGTTGATCTGAAATTCGTTGCGGAAAAAGACACGACGGTCGAAGAAATCAACGCCGCGATCAAAGCGGCGGCTGACGGTGCCATGCACGGTGTGCTGGGCTATTATGACGAGCCGCTGGTCTCCAGCGACTTTAACCATGATCCCCGTTCTTCTATTTTCGCACTGAACGAGACCAAAGCGCTGGATGGCCGTCTGATCCGTGTGATGAGCTGGTATGACAACGAATGGGGTTTCTCCAGCCGTATGTCGGATACGGCTGTGAAGCTGGCATCTCTCTAAATCATTGTATTTTAACGCATAGTCAACCTTATTCCTGTAAAATGGAATAAGGTATGACAGCGATTTCTGGTGTACAGTTTTCTATTCCTGTGCAGCGTCCGGCCGCCATTGCGCCGGAGCAGGCTTCTGCACGGCAAAATCAGCAACAAACCAATGCCGAAGGGCTGACGGAGGCGGAAGAAAAAACCGTCCGTGAGCTAAAACAGCGTGATATCGAAGTGCGCGCCCATGAACAAGCGCATAAATCCGTTGGCGGCCCGTATGCCGGTGCGGTCAGCTTTGATACGGTCACAGGACCGGACGGGCGTGAATATGCCGTCGGGGGTGAAGTGCAGATTGACGCATCAGCCGTGCGCGGCAATCCGGAAGAAACCATCCGTAAAATGGAGATCGTCATCCGCGCGGCTTTGGCACCGGCGGAGCCGTCACCGCAGGATGTGCAGGTCGCGGCGCAGGCGCAGCAGACCAAATTGCAGGCGCAGGCCGAATTGCGTCAGGAGCGTGCGGAAGAAGCTGCGGAGCGGCGCGGTGAGGGTGGACAGCAAAACGGGCTGTTGGCCGCATTGCAGGCATTTTCCGATGCGGAAAAGACCACGCGACAGACCACGGAAGATATCACGGGCATCTTGCTGGACATTGCCGTTTAGGCTTTATCCTTCGGGGAGGATTTGCTAGACTTCCCGTGCGAATAACCCTATTTCAACAGCAAGAGGTGCGAAAATGAGCAAAACAGGACTGAAGCCCGGCGTTGTCACCGGTGAGGAATATCTGACACTGGTGAAAGCCTGTAAGGATGGCGGCTATGCATTGCCGGCTGTCAATGTTGTCGGTACAAATTCCGTCAATGCAGTACTGGAAGCGGCGCAAAAGAATAAATCCGATGTCATTATCCAGCTGTCTAACGGCGGCGCGGAATTCTATGCCGGAAAAGGCATGGAAGACGGATTTGCGGCAAAAGTTCTGGGCGCGGTCGCTGCGGCCAAACATGTGCATCTGCTGGCGGAACATTACGGCGTTTGCGTTGTTCTGCATACCGACCATGCCAACCGTGCGCTGATCCCCTGGGTCGAGGCGATGCTGGATCATGGCGAACAGCATTTCAAAGAAACGGGCAAGCCGCTCTTTACCTCGCATATGCTGGATCTGTCGGCGGATGATATTGATTTCAACCTGTCGGAATCCGCACGTTTGCTGAAACGCATGGTGCCGCTTGGCATGAGTATCGAGATTGAGCTCGGCGTAACAGGCGGCGAGGAGGACGGTGTCGGCTCCGATGATGATATCGGTGCGGATAACCCGCATCTTTACACGCAGCCGGAAGACTGTCTGCGTGCCTATGAAACACTGAATCCGATCGGACATTTCACGCTTGCGGCCTCTTTTGGCAATGTTCACGGCGTTTATAAGCCCGGAAACGTCAAATTACGCCCTGAAATCCTGAAAAATTCGCAGGATCTGGTGCAAAAGAGCCATAATACGGGTAAAAACCCGCTTGATCTGGTCTTCCATGGCGGTTCCGGCTCTGAAAAGGCGAAAATTTCGGAATCTTTGACCTATGGCGTTTTCAAAATGAATATCGATACGGATACGCAATTTGCATTCGCCGCGCCTGTCGGCAAATATGTCGAAACCAATGCGAAAGCCTTCAAATATCAGATCGATCCTGAAGACGGCACGCCGTATAAAAAGCAATATGATCCCCGTAAATGGCTGCGGGAGGCGGAAAAAGGCATGGCGGCACGTCTGGATGAGGCATTTGCCGATCTTGGTGCGGCAGGAAAGTCTTTGGCGCTAAAAAAAACGGATGAGCTTGCCGCTTAAGGCTGCGGGCTAGGTTTTTTCGGCTTTTTTAGGAAATTTCTAGGTTTTTGCGCGCGCCTGCTGCCGGTGGATCTGGCAGGGGGTGCAGCGTACGACCTCGTCATCCTCCAGCTCATAGAACATGATAAAGCCGCGCTCCAGCGCTTCTTCAAGGTAATCGCTGCTTAAATCCTTGATGATGATCAGGGCTTCAGGGGTTTCGACTTGCAGACACTGATCGGGGCTGATCTGAAAATGCAGACCTTCGCCGTTGATTTTATCGAATTCCTTTAATTTGCTCACCAGTACCGTTACGCCGGTATGCATGGTGAACATGACTTCGTAATCAGTAATGGATTTTTCCTGAGCCATTATTTGCGCCCGTATCGTTTTTGCCCTAATTTATAGCTTACCAGAAACATTCTTAACAAAGCGTTGCAATCATGGGGAAAGACACAGAAAAACGAATCGCGCTGTCGGTGCAGGATGATGTGCTGGCGGATGCGTTGGAAGCCTTTCTGTCTGTGCATTACACATTGTTGCGTGATGACGGAAAAGCGGAATATGACCTGCGCTTGGTGGATCATGCGGCGGAGAGGAACGATGGGCGCGATTTGGCCGTCAAGATACCGCTGCGTGCCGGGGTGCTTTTGGATATGATCGGACAGTTTTTTGCCCGGCAGGAAGCGGCAAGCCTGAAGCAGGTTCTGACAATCGGAAAATGCCGCTTTATTCCTGCGGAACGGATTTTGCGCCTGAAATCGGGGAGCGGGGAAGCATCCCTGACCGAAAAAGAGGCTGATATTCTGCTGTATCTTTATAACCGTACAGGAGAGAATGTGACCCGGGCGGAATTGCTGGAAAATGTCTGGAAATATAATGCCGCAGTCAATACCCGCACGCTGGAAACTCATATTTACCGCCTGCGGCAGAAGATTCAGGCTCTTTCGGGAGAGCCGCTGATTGAAACGGGCGAAGAAGGCTATATCTTCACGGGAAACAAAAAAAAATAGCCGGGATGAGAACATCCCGGCTACAATTTCATTCAACCAACTTTGGAGCGAGCAATACACATTCAACTGAAGACTTAAAACCCTATAATTCCAGTATTGCATAACAATATTAAGTTTTCGTAAAATTTTTTGCAAATTGCTCTTTTTCGCGGAGAAGCGCCATATATAAGAAATATGCTTGCACTTTCTGCTGTGATGTATTATATAAAAGCGTTTCCGCCTCCCGAGGGGAGGACAGGAAAAAAGGATTTTGAAAAGAAGACGATAAAGATAAAGGACAAAGGATAAGGCAATGGCTGTACCTAAGAAGAAAACCTCGAAGTCGAAACGCAATATGCGCCGTTCGCACCATTCCCTGTCGTCTCCGGCTTATGCCGAAGATAAGACGACCGGCGAATTCGTACGCCCGCACCATGTCTGCCTGAAAACAGGCATGTACAAGGGCCAGCAAATTATCGAACCTGCTGAATAATTAAAAGACTAAATAACAGGTAATGCGCAAATAGGAACAGCACAGAAACGCTTGGGCTCTGTGCTGGTTTCGCATGACAACGGGAGACGGCGGTTTTGCAGCAAAAATTCACAATGGCACTGGATGCGATGGGCGGCGATGAAGCGCCGGATCATGTCATTGACGGTGCCGTGCTGGCGCTGCGAAGCCATCCCGAACTGTCTTATATTTTCACGGGTGACGAGGCAAGAATCAAACCGTTGATTGATGCCCGCCCGTCCTTGCGTAAAAAATCAGAGATTCGCCATACGGAAGAAATGGTGTTGCCGGATGACAAGCCGTCAGCCGCATTGCGTCACCGTAAAAACTCCAGCATGAGTCTGGCCGTGCAGGC
Organism: Pseudomonadota bacterium; assembly: GCA_013285465.1. Taxonomy (NCBI): domain Bacteria; kingdom Pseudomonadati; phylum Pseudomonadota; species Pseudomonadota bacterium. The sequence continues at coordinate 1,404,465 of CP053449.1, read as the reverse complement.
CGTTGCAGAGGGTGATGCCGCCTGTGTCGTTTCGGCGGGCAATACCGGTGCGCTGATGGCGATGGCGCTGTTTGGTTTAAAGCCGCTTCCCAATGTTTCCCGTCCGGCGATTGCCTCTTATTATCCGACCATGCAAAAGGGGCGGAAAACCGTTTTGCTGGATCTGGGGGCGAATATTCAATGCACGGCAAAAAATCTGACGGAATTCGCCGTGCTGGGCGCTATTTTTGCGCAGGTCGTGCTGAAAGTCGAAAAGCCGCAGATTGCGCTTTTGAATGTCGGTTCAGAGGAAATGAAGGGCAGTGAAGAAGTGAAGGAAGCGGCACATCTGCTGGCTGAAATGTCGCTGCCGGGGGAATTTGTCGGTTATGCCGAGGGTGATGACATTATGAAAGGCGTTGTCGATGTTGTCGTGACAGACGGCTTTACCGGAAATATTACGCTGAAGGCATCGGAAGGTACGGCGCGTCTGGTCGCGCATATGATGAAGCAGTCCTTCAAGCATTCGCCGATCGGCTGGCTTGGCTATCCTTTTATGATTCCGGCTTTGCGTAAATTGAAACACAGTATGGATCCGCGCCGTTATAACGGCGGCGTTTTCATGGGATTGCGCGGCTTATGCGTGAAAAGTCACGGCGGTATGGATGCGCTGGGCTTTGCTAATGCTGTCGGAGTGGGCGCCAAGATGATTGCGGGCGATATGAATAAACATCTGGCCGCAGCGCTTGATAAAACCGGTGATACGGGGTTGCCTGCGGCGGAAGACGGGGTGGAGAAAGCGGTATGACCGGAATTCGCGCGCGCATTATCGGCACGGGCGCTTATTTGCCGAAAAAAAGCGTCAGTAATGACGAATTGGCCAAAACGGTCGATACCTCCGATGAATGGGTGCGCCAGCGCACAGGCATCGAATCCCGCCACATTGCGGGCGAAGGCGAAACAACCTCTTTTATGGCGACGGAAGCTGCGCGCCAGGCATTAAAAAATGCCGGTATCGACGGCAGCGATATTGATGTGATTGTTCTGGCAACCACCACGCCGGATCAGACATTCCCCGCAACAGCTGTGACGGTACAGGACAAGATCGGTATGGGCGATCACGGTTTTGCTTTTGACGTGCAGGCGGTCTGCTCGGGTTTTGTTTACGCATTGTCGGTTGCCAATAACTTTGTCACGACGGGGCAGGTGAAACGCGCCCTTGTGATCGGCGCAGATCATTTCACCTCGATTCTGGACTGGGAAGACCGCACCACCTGTGTGCTGTTCGGCGATGGTGCTGCTGCTGTCGTTCTGGAAGGCCATGCGGAAAGCGAGCGCGGTATTTTATCAACGCATCTGCATTCGGAAGGCCGACATCGTGATCTGCTTTATGTCGATGGCGGTCCGTCGACAACGGGAACAACGGGGCATGTCCGTATGAACGGGCAGGAGGTCTTCCGCCATGCCGTCACAAGGATGAGCGAAGCGGTGCGGGAAGCGCTGGATGCCAACGGGTTGACGTCTGCGGATATTGACTGGCTGGTGCCGCATCAGGCGAACCGCCGTATCATTGAAAGCACGGCCAAGAAACTCAAAATGCCGCTTGAAAAAGTCGTTCTAACTGTCGGGAAACATGGAAATACTTCTGCTGCCTCGATTCCCTTGGCGTTGCATGAAGCGGTTCAGGATGGACGCATTCGTGAAAATGATTTACTGTTGCTCGAGGCAATGGGGGGCGGCCTGACATGGGGCTCCGCGCTGGTGCGCTGGTAGAATTTTCGCGTTCTTTTTCCATGCGAAGTTTCACTGCGTAAGCAGTTATTTTTTAATGCTTTGTTATTGACTGTTTTTACCGCTTCCGCTAGCCTGTCAAAGCTTTGGTTTTGAAAGATGAATCATTTAAAAATAGGGGAGTGTCACAGCACATGAGTACCACAGGCAACACAATCACACGCGCAGACTTAAGCCAGGCCGTTTATGAAGAAGTCGGTCTTTCCCGCAACGAATCGGCTGATCTGGTCGAGATGGTTTTAGAAGAAATCTGCACCGCACTTGAGCGTGGAGAGGTTGTCAAAATCTCCTCCTTCGGAACATTTACCGTTCGCCAGAAAGGCCAGAGAATTGGCCGCAATCCCAAGACAGGCGAGGAAGTGCCGATTCTGCCGCGCCGTGTTCTCAGCTTCCGTGCCAGCAATACATTGAAAGAGCGTGTTGATAATCACGACGTCTAAGGTGTATAATATATTACAGGTATTTGGGATATTTTATTTAGAAGACAGATGAGGAATTTGATGCAAGGGAAGACACGGCAGGACGAATGGGACAAACAGCAAAAAACGCAGCAGGAAGATTCGGGCGAAACGCAGGTTTCGCGGAAATCACGCCGCGGTAAAAAAGCTTCCGGTGCTTTTCGCACAATTAGTGAAGTTGCCTCCATGCTGGGGGTTCAGCAGCATGTTCTGCGTTTTTGGGAAAGCAAATTCACACAGGTTAAACCGCTGAAACGCGGCGGCGGACGTCGTTACTACCGCCCTGAGGATGTTGAGCTGCTGCAGCGCATCCACCACCTGCTCTACGAAAAAGGCTATACTATTCGCGGCGTTCAGAAACTTCTGAAATCCACACGCGGCAGTGTCGCAGTGCTCGATAAAAAGGTCGAAGAAGTGCTGACAAGCGAAGTGGAAGATCTGAAGGAAACAGTTGCCGCCGTTGCCGAGGCCGATGATGCGCCCATGGATGTGGAAACGCAGACAGCTGCTCCGGCGATTGCAAAGCTCAAAACCCAGCGCCGCGAAATTCTGCGTGCTATGCTGGACGATCTGAAAGCTATGCGTCAGCTGATTGAGGCATAAAAGCCGGAACGGGCGGAAATTGCGGCAAGATGCGGCAATAATCGTTTGATTTTCATTCATTCATCCTGTACAAGTGACGGTAAATTTAACGGACCGTAGCGCAGTCTGGTAGCGCGTTCGTCTGGGGGGCGAAAGGTCGCGGGTTCAAGTCCCGCCGGTCCGACCATTTTTCCGCATTTTCCCCGAAGGGATTTACCCTGAGGTGTTTTATTATAGGGTGTTTATCCATGACTTTGCCTCTTTTTCAAGACGACAATCTGAAACCTGTGATTACGGTTCTGACCGATTATCCGCGCGATGATCTGGCCAGCGACGAAGTACGGCAGGCACTTATCACCGCCTGCGCTGTTGAAAAACTGGATTGTTTTTCGATGGACGTGGCCGCAATCCCCGGCATGAACACGATTGTTGCAGGTTTTAAAACCGCACAGCTGGCGCTGAATTCGCAAATGGGTGTCGGTCATGTTTTCCTGACCAATTGTGCACCGCGTAAAAACATTATCAGTGCCCGCAGTAAGGGTGAAGGGGTCTGGATCGGCATGCTGCCCAATGGTGTGGCGGTTCTGACTGTGGCCTCCGGTTATGCTCTGGCGCCTTTTGCCGATATGATTCAAAGCGGGCATATCCGCTTTTTCGAAAGTAAAATTCCGGATGAAGGCTCGCAGTTCCGTTCCCGTGATTATTTCCCCGCGGCTGCGGCGCATTTGGCGGCGTTCCTGCGTGACCGTGTTGCTGAAATCGGTGCGGAGGAGGTTTCTCAACGCGTGGCAAAAGGCGACGCCGCATCACTGCTGGACGGATTTGATCTGTTAGGTGCCGCCGTAGATACGGATGCTGTCACGGGTCTGCCGAAAGGCACGGTTTGGTATATCGATAATTTCGGTAATATTAAGCTGAATCTTGTGCATGAAACGCTGCTGTCTTTCCATGAGGTCGGAACCAATATGGTGATCGGGGTCGGTGACAGTGTTGCCAATGCCGTGATCGGCTCTGCCGGTTTCAGTCAGGGCGAGGGCATTCTGGCGCTGACGCGCGGCTCATCGGGCTGGACGGATGATAAGGGGCAGGATATCCGCTTTACCGAAATTTTCCTGCGCGGCAGCAGTGCGGCACAGATTTTGCGCGATGCGCAGCCGGGTGTGCAGCTTTTTGCCGTCTCCAAGGATGATTTGACGCGTGCGCAGCAGATGCTGCGTGATTCCGGGCTGCAATATATCGGGGCGCATGATCTTTATAATTTGTATATGATGTCCGAGGCGCGATTGCTGGAAATGTTTGCGCATTACGGCTTGATCAAAGACGGTTTTGACAGCCGTCCGCTGAAAAAGCGCCTTGATGACGGTTCGCTGGCCGCCTATCTGCAACAGCAGGATAAAGGGCGTAACGCGGCATGACTGCGGAATATGTGAGTGTTTATATCACGGCAGCGGATGAAGACGAGGCGCAAAGAATCGCTGAAACCCTTGTGCGCGAACGTCTTGCGGCCTGTGCCAATATTCTCGGTGCGATCAATTCGGTCTATTGGTGGGATGGTGCTGTGCAAAACAGCACAGAGGTCGCGCTGATTTTGAAAACACGCAAATCCTTATTTGAGGCATTAAAAACACGCGCGGCGGCGCTGCACAGCTATGACTGTCCCTGTATCACGGCATGGGATATCGCCGATGGACACAGGCCGTATCTGGGCTGGATTTTTGCGGAAACGGAAAGTGTGAAATAAGCCTTTGATAACGGCGGGTTAGAAAAGCGGTATTATAATACCTTGTTTTTAACTTTCTCTTTTTACACAGTTTTTATGCTTGACAGCTTTCGTAAAAACGGGCATAACACCCGCGAAGCTATGAATTCGACAATTTGACCAAACTTTAAACGGAGTCATAAATAATGAAAACCTATTCAATGAAACCTTCCGAGGTTGAAAAGAAGTGGTGGGTTGTGGATGCCGAGGGCGTTGTTCTCGGTCGTCTGGCGAGCCTGATTGCCCTGCGTCTGCGCGGCAAAGACAAGCCCGGCTTTACCCCCCATATTGATTGCGGCGATAACGTCATTGTTATCAATGCCGATAAAGTCCGCCTGACGGGCCGTAAACGCCAATTCGATACAGAATACTGGCATACGGGCTATCCGGGTGGTATTAAAAGCCGCACCAAAGGCCAGATTCTTGACGGCGATCATCCTGATCGCGTCATTTTCGAGGCTGTACGCCGCATGATGCCGCGCGGGTCACTGGGACGCACACAGATGACAAATCTGCGTGTTTTCGCCGGTCCGACGCATGAGCATGAAGCGCAAAAGCCGGAACTGTGGGACATCGCGTCTCTGAACCCGAAAAACAAACGCTAAGGGGATTTGAAAGATGACGGAAGATAAAAAGACACTTGCAGATCTGAAAGACGCTATGGCTGAAAAAGACAAAGCTGTCGCAAAAGATGATAAAGCAGAAACCGTAGCCGAAACGAAAGAGGTTGCCAAAACCGAAGTCGTGAAACTGGAGCCGGTTCTGGATGCGCAAGGCCGCGCTTATGGCACAGGTCGTCGTAAAGACGCTGTTGCCCGCGTATGGGTCAAGCCCGGAACAGGTAAAGTCACGGTCAACGGTCGCGATCAGGATATCTACTTCGCACGTGCGACGCAGCGCCTGATTTTGAACCAGCCTTTCGGTATTATCAGCGGCGACGGCAAATTTGACGTTGTCTGCACGGTCAAAGGTGGCGGATTATCCGGCCAGGCCGGTGCGGTACGCCACGGTATTTCCCGTGCGCTGATCAATTTTGACCCGGAATTCCGTCCGGCTCTGAAACGCGCCGGTATGCTGACACGCGATAGCCGTGTTGTCGAGCGTAAGAAATACGGCCGCCGCAAGGCACGCCGCGGTATGCAGTGGGCAAAACGCTAATTGCATCTATCGCATACGAATACAGGAAAAGGCGCTGTGGCAACACAGCGCCTTTTTTCTTTCTGCGGCTCTGTGTTATTCTATGCCGCAAAAGGAGCATAAGAATGGATACAAACGAAGAATTCTATGAAACGGTACGGCGACGGGTACAGGAAATGCAGCCGCAGATCGCGGCGGATGCGTTTGTGGCGGAAAACGCCGTGGTGACGGGCGAGGTGGAGATCGGCAGTGAAAGCAGCATCTGGTACGGCTGCGTGCTGCGCGGGGATGTGAATAATATCACGGTAGGCGCGCGCACAAATATTCAGGACGGCACGGTTGTGCATGTATCCTCCACCTTACAGGGTACTTATATCGGCGATGATGTGACCATCGGCCATATGGCCTTGATCCATGCCTGCACGATTGAGGATGGCGCTTTTATCGGTATGCAGGCTTGCATCATGGATGGCGCGAAAGTCGAAAAGGGGGCGATGGTTGCGGCAGGAGCGCTGGTGACACCGGGGAAAATTGTGCCATCGGGCACGTTGTGGGGCGGCAGCCCCGCGCGGCATATGCGCGACTTGACGGAAGAGGAAAAGCAGGGGTTAACATCCTCCGCCGCTCACTATGTTCGCATTGCGCGTCTTTACCGTGAGAAAAACACCGGCAGCGGATAGTTACTGTTTTGTTAATAAAAAGAACATGCTAAGATTTGCCGCATAGAAGATACGGGCGATTCACCGTTGGAGAAAAAAATGAAGAAGATAGCGCTGGTTCTCAGTCTTGGGGCCACCATGCTGACGGCAGGATGTGGTCATCCTGTTTACGAAGTACAGAATTTCGGCAAATGGTTCGGCGATAAAGTCACCAATGACGGCGGCTATGAGGTCGCAACACGTGACGCTTTCGTTTTGAAGCCGCCGCCCGCACCGCCGCAGCAATCTCCTGAATTGCAGACATTGCCCGGAACGGCGATGAATTCCGGTATGTCGGCACCGCAAATGGCGGAAGCGCCAACGCCTGTTGAAACGGAATATCAGGATTTATGGACACCGCCGGCGGAAGGGATGTCTCCGGAACCGGAGACCGTCATGGCAATGCCCGCCCGCCCGCCCGCCCGCGAGGAAGAGGTCGTCACCGCGCCTGCGCCGGAATCTGTGCAGGCGGTTGTTCTTGAGCCTGCGCCGGGTTTAAACCCGTGGCAGGAACCGCAGCAGGCGTCGCGCCCGTCGCTGGTTATTACCGAGGCGCAACGGCAACCTGATCCCGATTATTACCCGCCTTTGGTGCCGGCGCGCCAGCGCCCGCCGGAACAATATGGCGGCGGCGTGGAAAACTATAGCGGCGGCAGTGTGACGGTGTTCTCGCTGGATGATATGCCTGTATCCGGCGGGATGCGCCCGGTGAATGATACGCGCAGCGGAACCTACCATGTCGGCGGCGGTTATGAAACGGCACAATATGCCGGTTCCTCCGTCACGGTGAACCGCTATCCCGACATTTTCGGCGATGATGATGCTTTCGCTCCCGTTGCTGCCTATGGCACTGCGGGAACAGCGCCTTATAACACGCCGAAACTGATGGCGACACATGTTGATAATGCGCTGTATTTTAATTACGGCTCGTCCCGCATTGATGCCAATGACCGCCGTTTGATCCGCGAATTTGCCCGTGCTGCGGCAGGGCGCACGGTTCATGTCTCCGGTCATGCCAGCCGCGCCGTATTCTCGACCAATGATCCGGGTGAGCGCCGTGCAATCAATTTGCAAATGAGTGCGAAACGTGCCGAAGCGGTTGCGGAAGTCTTGCAGAATGAAGGCATCCCTGCTGAAAAAATCCGTACCGTCGCGCATGGCGAAATCTATAGCAGCGGTGAGGGTGATAACCCGAAAGACCGTCGCGTTGATCTGGAAACAAATTAAAAACAAATAGCTTGGCGGGTTTTCTTTAAGTGAAATATCTGCTGCTGTGGGGTGTGTATGGCAGAAGATCAGACATTGAAAATCGGTATTGCCGGCCTTGGCACCGTCGGTGCATCGCTTGTAAAAATCATTCAATCAGAATCCGGGATGCTGACGGCACGCTCAGGCCGCAAGATTGAAATCGCGGCTGTGACGGCGCGCGACAGCAAAAAAGACCGCGGCCTTGATCTGTCGGGCGTGGAATGGGTTGAAACGCCTGAGGCAATGGCGGATATGCCGGAGCTGGATATCGTGGTCGAGCTGATCGGCGGTGACAGCGGCGCGGCGAAAGTTCTGGTGGAAAGCAGTCTGGCCAATGGTAAACATGTTGTGACGGCGAATAAGGCGCTGTTGGCGCATCATGGCGCCGGGCTGTTTGCGCTGGCGGCGGAAAACGGCAAAACCCTTGCCTTTGAAGCGGCGGTTGCGGGCGGTATCCCGATTATCAAAGCCCTGCGTGAAGGGCTTGCCGCCAATCATATCTCCGCCGTTTACGGTATTCTGAACGGTACCTGCAATTATATCCTGACGGAAATGTGGCAGAACGGGCTGGAATTTGAAACCGCGCTGAAAGATGCGCAGGAGGCCGGTTACGCAGAGGCTGATCCGTCCTTTGATATTGACGGTATAGATGCGGGGCATAAGCTGGCAGTGTTGTCGGCGCTGGCCTTTACCGGCAAGCCTGATTTTGACGGTGTTGAAATCGAAGGGTTGCGCAATATTTCCGCCATTGATATCGATTACGCGGCAGAGCTGGGTTACCGCATCAAATTGCTGGGGATTGCGCGGCTGACGGAAAACGGCGTGGTGCAAACCGTTGCGCCCTGCATGATTCCGGTATCCTCCAATCTTGCAACGGTTGAAGGGGCGACCAATGCCGTCTTTGTTGAAGGTGACCGCGTCGGCCCGACTTTGTATGTCGGTGCAGGGGCAGGCGGCATGCCGACGGCTTCGGCGGTCATGGCTGATATTCTGGATATTGCGCGCGGTAGCGCACCGCCACGGCTCCCCTTTGTGGAAACAGAGACGGAAGCGCCGTTTGAAACCCGGACGGGCCGATTCTATCTGCGCCTGACGGTGAAGGATGAACCCGGCGTGATGGCTGATGTGACGGCAATGCTGCGTGACCATGCGGTTTCGATGAAATCGATATTACAGTATGGACAGGGCGGTGCAGAAAGTGTACCTTTGATTATGATAACTCACGAGGCGAAAGAGAGCGCCGTGCGCGATGTGCTTGCCGCTCTGCACGGCCTTGACAGCGTTTTGGAGAAGCCCTGCTTTCTAAGAGTTGAGATGATGGGCCAAGAGGATGCGTAAGCATGACGCGTAAACCGCGCCCTCGATATAAAAGGATTTACAGCTTTGCAGACAGAAAGGACCTGTTCCGATGACAGCACAACCCGCAATGGCCACCGAGATGATGGATAACCAAATGGATGATACGGAAATTAAACCGTTTCAGGATCGCAATCTAGCGCTGGAGGTCGTGCGCGTGACGGAAGCGGCGGCGCTTGCAGCCTCCCGCCTGATGGGGCGGGGCGATGAAAAAGCCGCCGATCAGGCCGCAGTTGATGCTATGCGCAAGGCGCTGAACAGTCTTTACATCAACGGCACCGTCGTGATTGGCGAAGGCGAACGCGATGAAGCGCCGATGCTGTATATCGGCGAGAAAGTCGGCGGCGGCAGTAAAGCGCCGGAAGTTGACATCGCGCTTGATCCGCTGGAAGGCACAACCATTACCGCGCAAGGCGGTCCGAATGCACTGGCGGTGATTGCGCTGGCGGAAAAGGGCGGCTTTTTGAATGCGCCCGATGTGTATATGGATAAAATTGCCGTTGGCTTTTCAGTTCCGGAGGGCATGATTGATCTGGATAATTCCGTTGCTGAAAATCTGAAAGCGCTGGCAAAAATCAAAGGCGTGGATACGGATGAAATTGTTGTCTGCATCTTGAACCGCCCGCGCCATGAGAAACTGATTGCCGATGTCCGCGCAGCGGGCGCACGTATTATGCTGATCCCCGATGGCGATGTGAGTGCGGTGATTGCGACAGCTGACCCGGATGCGGGTGTTGATATTTATATGGGTACAGGCGGCGCGCCGGAAGGCGTATTGGCGGCAGCGGCTTTGCGCAGTACCGGCGGTTTTATGCAAGGGCGGCTTTTGTTCCGCAATGATGATGAAAAAGCCCGCGCCGCAAAATGGGGCATTACCGATCTGGATAAAAAATACAGCGTGATTGATATGGCCTCGGGCGATGTCATGTTTGCCGCAACCGGCGTAACGGATGGCGCGATGCTGAAAGGTGTGCGGAAATATCCGCAAGGGGCGAAGACGTATTCCATTGTCATGCGCTCCAAAACCGGTACGGTGCGCCATATTGAAGCAACACATAATTTTGACCGTAAGACCTGGTATTCCTTTTAAGGAAAAAAATGACAGACCAACTTCGACGAAGCGAAGCGGAAGACCAAGGACAGACAAACGGACAGGCAGTACAGGCGGAAACAGAAACGCGGGTACTGGATGTTGAGCGTTCCGTTCTTGGCAAAAAATGGATCTTCCCCGAAACAGATGAACGCGCCGTGCTGGCTGTGGCGCAGGGGCATGGTTTGCCTGAGTTTCTGGCGCGGCTGCTGATTGCGCGCGGCGTGTCTTTTGACGAGGTACCCGCCTTCCTTGACCCATCTTTAAAAACGCAATTGCCCGATCCTTATGTGCTGAAGGATATGCAGAAATCTGCCGAACGGATTGCTGATGCGATCATGAACGGTGAGGCAGTTGCCGTGTTTGGTGACTATGATGTTGATGGCGCGACCTCGACCGCCTTGCTGAAACGGTTTTTTAAAGCCGTCGGCCACGATATTCTGGTTTATATCCCTGATCGTATGAAAGAAGGCTACGGCCCGAATGCGAAAGCCTTGCTGCATCTGAAAAATGATAAAAATATTGATCTGCTGCTGACGGTGGATTGCGGGATTTCCGCTTTTGCGCCGCTGGAAGCGGCGGCAGAAGCCGGGCTGGATGTGATTGTGCTGGATCACCATACGGGTGAACCGCAAATGCCGCCTGCCTATGCCATTGTAAACCCGAACCGCTTTGATGAAGACGGCAGTCTGGGGCATCTGGCGGCTGTCGGCGTGGCCTTTTTGACATTGATTGCCGTGAACCGCGTGTTGCGCGATCGCGGCTATTATGCTGCACAAAAAATGGACGAGCCGAAGCTGCTGCGCTGGCTGGATATTGTCGCGCTGGGCACGGTCTGTGATGTTGTGCCGCTGAAAACCGTCAACCGCGCCTTTGTTGCGCAAGGCTTGAAAGTCATGGCACTACGCCAGAATACGGGTATGAAAGCCTTGGCGGATGTTGCCGGGCTGGACAGTTTCCCCAAAGCTTATCATCTCGGTTTTTTGCTGGGGCCGCGTATTAATGCGGGTGGGCGCGTCGGGGAGTCCGATACCGGCACACGTCTGATGTCGACCGAGGATGACAATGAAGCATTGAAACTGTCACACCGTTTGAACCATCTGAATCAGGAGCGCCGCGATATTGAGGCGGAAATTCTGGAGCAAGCCATCGAACAGGTCGAAGCAACGATCGAGCTGCATGAATGGTGTGTTATCGCTCATGGCGAGGGCTGGCATCCCGGTGTGATCGGGATTGTGGCCTCTAGATTGAAAGAACGGTTTAATCGCCCTGCCTGTGTCATCGGTTTTGATGAAAACGGCGCGGGCAAGGCATCGGGCCGCAGCGTTAGCGGCATTGATCTTGGTGGCGGCATTATCGCGGCAAGGCAAAAAGACATTCTGGTCGCAGGTGGCGGTCATAAAATGGCGGCGGGCTTTACCGTGATGCGTGACCGTCTGGATGACTTTCGCACCTATATCAGCACCCATATTGAAAAACAATGCGGCGGCAACGCGATTGTGCCGTCACTGAAAGTTGATGCCGTGCTCTCGGCGGCAGGGGTGACGATGGATTTGCTGCGCAAAATCGAGATGCTGGCACCCTTCGGTACGGCAAATCCCGAGCCGCGCTTTGTGCTGGCCGAGGCACAGATCATGCGCCCGAAAGTCGTTGGTGAAAATCATATCCAGTGTCTTGTCCGTGACAGCACCCGTGGTCATACGGCCTTCAAGGCCATTGCTTTCCGCGCGCTGGATACCGAACTGGGCGATATTCTGCTGAAAAGCGGCGGCAAGCCTGTGCATCTTGCCGGAACACTCTCTATTAATCATTGGAACGGCAATGATTATATCAACTTCCAGATTGCCGATGCTGCTCCGGCGTGGTAAAACGCCCTCCCTTGTAATGTTTTGCAACAAACTGTGATTTGCGCTTTTTGCGCTGGGTTGGCATGGTGAAAGGCAAGGGACGCACAATCCCTTATTGCAGGACAAAGAAGAAAGACTGATTTAGCCAATGCAAAAACTCGCATGTATTATTCTGGCGGCCGGAAAAGGCTCGCGGATGAAATCCGATTTGCCCAAACCTCTCCATGCGGTTGCAGGTCAGCCGATGGTGCAGCACGTGATTGATGCGGCAAATGCCTTGAACCCTGAAAAACTGGTTGTGGTTGTCGGCAAGGATATGGACGCGCTGGCACAGGCGGTACAGCCGCATGATGTTGCCGTACAGGACGTGCCGAACGGTACGGGCGGTGCGGTCAAGCCGACGCGCCAATATCTGGACGGTTTTGACGGAGATGTTGTCATCCTGTTCGGAGACTCGCCGTTGATTACGCCGGAAAGCATCGAAAAACTGGTCAAGGCGCGCCGCGCCCATCCCGATACGGGGCTGGTCTTTTCCGCCATGCTGCCGGATGATCCGGGCATGTATGGCCGTATGGTGGTTGAAAAGGACGATATCCTCGACCGCATCGTCGAATATAAGGATTGTACGGAGGAGCAGCGCAAGATCACGCTGTGTAACGGCGGCATTATGTGCGCGGATGGACGGCATCTGTTTGGCTGGCTGGAAAAGCTTAGCAATGACAATGTGCAGGGGGAATATTACGTCACCCATCTGCCGGAAATTGCCCGTGCGGATAATCTGGCAACGCGCTTCATTGAAATTCCGGAAGAGGACATGGCAGGGATTAATTCCCGTGAAGATCTGGCGCGGGTGGAAAAACTGCTGCAGAACCGCCTGCGGAAAAAGGCGATGGAAAACGGCGTCACATTACAAGACCCTGACACGGTGATGTTCTGTTTTGATACCGAAATAGGCCATGACGTCACGATCGGTGCGAATGTTGTCTTCGGACGCGGCGTGACGATTGAAAGCGGTGCGGAGATTTTACCCTTTAGCCATCTGGAGGATTGTATTATTCGCAGCGGCGCGAAAATCGGGCCCTTTGCCCGTATTCGCCCCGGCAGCGATATTGGCGAGAATGCCAAAATCGGTAATTTCGTTGAAACCAAAAAAGCCGTGATCGGCAAGGGCGCGAAAGCCTCGCATCTGTCTTATCTGGGCGATGTGGAAATCGGTGCGGAGGCGAATATCGGCGCGGGGACGATTACCTGCAATTATGACGGTTTCCTGAAATATAAAACCGTGATTGGCGCAGGCGCCTTTATCGGCTCGAATTCCTCGCTGATTGCGCCCGTGACGGTTGGTGCTGGCGCTTATGTCGGGGCAGGCAGTGCGGTTTCCGGCACGGTTCCGGCTGACGGCTTGGCGGTGACGCGTGCGAAAACACTGATCCGTGCGGAATGGGCGAAAAAATTCAGAGACAAGAAACGTAAAGAGAAAGAACAGGGAGTCTAAGCCATGTGTGGAATTGTCGGCATTGTCGGAAAAGAGCAAAATGCGGCGGAACGCCTTGTGGAAGGTTTGAAGCGTCTGGAATATCGCGGCTATGACAGCGCGGGTGTTGCTACGCTGATTGACGGGCAGATTACCCGCCGCCGTGCGGAAGGCAAATTGGTGAATTTATCCGATAAAATCGCCAATGATCCGCTGCCGGGGTCAATCGGCATCGGCCATACGCGCTGGGCGACGCATGGCATGCCGACGGAAAATAACGCGCATCCGCATGCAACGGATCTGGTTGCCGTGGTGCATAACGGCATTATCGAGAATTATAAGGAGCTGAAAGCAGAGCTGGAGCAAAGCCAATGCCGTTTTACGACAGAAACCGATACGGAAGTGATTGCGCATCTGGTAACACATTACATCAAGCAGGGGCGTACGGTTTTACAAGCCGCCAATGATTGTATGGACAGGCTGGAAGGGGCGTTCTCCGTCGCGATGCTTTTTACAGGTGAGAACGATTTTATGTTCGGGGCGCGTCAGGGCACGCCGCTGGTGGTTGGCTACGGTGACGGTGAAATGTATCTGGCATCTGATGCTTATGCATTGGCGCCGATGACGAATAAAATCTGTTTTCTGGAAGACGGCGACCGCGTCGAAATGACAGGGGCAGGGGCTGTCATCAAAACCTGCGACGGCAAAGAAATTAACCGTGAAGTGCGGGAAACCACCTTGTCAGGTGCGTTGACGGGCAAGGGAAAATACAAGCATTTCATGCTGAAGGAAATTTACGAGCAGCCCGCAGTGATCGGTGAGACGCTGACGACCTTTATGCATCCCGCAACGGGGCATATCACTATTCCCGCCGATATCATGGATGTGTTGAAGGATACGCCGCGTTTGACGGTCAGCGCTTGCGGTACGGCCTATTATGCGGGATTGGTCGCGAAATACTGGCTGGAACAATTGGCACGGCTGCCGGTGGAAGTGGATGTGGCCTCGGAATTCCGTTACCGTACCCCGCCGATGCCCGAAGGCGGCGCGGCGCTGTTTATCTCCCAGTCAGGGGAAACGCTGGATACGCTGGAGGCATTGCGTTACTGCAAATCGCAAAAGCAAAGCGTGATTTCCATCCTGAACACGGTGGAAAGCACGATCGAGCGGGAATCCCATCATGTGATGCGAACGCTGGCCGGGCCGGAAATCGGTGTGGCCTCGACCAAGGCATTTACAACGCAGCTGACAACACTGGCCTGTATTACGCTGGCACTGGCGCAGGAGCGGAAAACCATTACGCAGGAAGAGGAAATGCGTCTGGCTGATGCGTTGCGCCATCTGCCTGCGGCTGTTGCCGAGGTTTTGAACCATGATAAGGCCATTAAAAGCCTGAGCCGTGAAATTGCCAAGGCGCGTGATGTGCTGTATCTGGGACGCGGTGCATCTTACCCGATTGCGCTGGAAGGTGCGCTGAAACTGAAAGAAATTTCCTATATCCATGCCGAAGGCTATGCGGCAGGGGAAATGAAACACGGACCCATCGCCTTGATTGATGAAGATGTGCCGGTGATTGTCGTTGCCCCTTATGATGCGCTGTTTGAAAAAACCGCCTCCAATGCCGAGGAAGTCGTGGCGCGCGGCGGTAAAGTGCTGCTGCTGTCTGATGCGCGTGGTTGTGCGGCAATGAAGGATATTGCGACATGGACGATTACACTGCCGGAGGCGGATGAATTTGTTGCGCCGATCCTTTATACAATTCCCGTACAGCTATTGGCTTATCATACCGCTGTTGAAAAAGGCACGGATGTTGACCAGCCGCGTAATCTGGCGAAAAGTGTGACTGTCGAGTAATCAGTGCAGATATTTGCCGGGATCGATTGCAGGCGGCAACGGCTTTCTGTTGATGGCGGCTTCTTGCGTTGTCTGCTGCGGCATATGGAACGGCATTTGCCGCGAAAATTCAAACAAGGATGAAAAATGTACCGCGCCTGCGCCGGCATGACCGCCTCCGGTGACGCCCATGGTCTGTTTCAGATGGTCGGCGATTAATTGTGCATCGGGGGAGCCGTCGGTACGAATACTCATACTGATGCTGCCGTTTTTCTGCATAAACCATGCAAAGGCCACGCCTGATCCCGTCTGTTTTCCTAGCGATACCAAGCGTTCCGATACCTGACGGCCGAATTGTTTGACATCGCCATTCACGACGGGGACGGCAATCGGATCAGTATCGGGCAGGATTTGCATGGTGACGAATTGCGCATTGGCCAGCAGTTTGTTGATTTTCGTGTTCTGGTCGGCGGCAATGAATTTGCCCTTTTTCGCCATATCGTTGAAGGTCAGTTTTGCCAATCCGCGCAAGGCAATCAGGGCGCGGTCAATATTGCTGATATCGCGGGTGTCAATCAATGCGGCGGCGGCAAAATCCATCGGAGTCGTTAATCCTGCGGCATCGCCATCCATCAAATTGATGACGTCCAGCACGGGCGGCACGGGCTCATCGGGCATCACATGTTCCCAGACCATACGTGCGGCGGAGGTTTTGCTTTCGTCAATCAGCATTTCCAGCTTGGGTGCGTTGCCCGTTGTTTCCGGCGGCGCGTAATCTTTCAGCATGGCAACGGCGCTTTTATGATGATCCATGATATGTATGGCCTCGGTTTTGGCCTTTCCGTCCGGGCCGGGTGTCATCAAGTCATCCAGCAGGCCGGGATTGGGCGCGACATCTACGAAATACAGTTCGGAATCAGGTTTCAGCGCGGCGTGTATTTTGCGCTCCGCTTCTTCGGTGTCGTGATGGCCATAGGGGATATAGGTAACGTTATGATCGGTTTTGGTATCCACGCCCCATGCTTTGGAGACCCCCCAGGCACAGGCCGCGCCGTCAATGCAATCGGCATGATAAACGATGACCAGCGGTTTCGGGTCTTTGCTTGCGGACATAGTGATACTCCCACCCTTATGCTACATTGACATAATTGTAGCATGGGGCGGGTTAATGCCGTCTTAACCGCAAATCAGGGATTACATGCGCGGCAATGTGACGCCGCTTTGCCCCATATATTTGCCCTGACGGTCGGCATAGGAGATTTCGCAGGGTGTTTCACCCTTGAAGAACAAAAATTGCGCGATGCCTTCATTTGCGTAGACCTTTGCGGGCAGGGGGGTGGTGTTGGAGATTTCCAGTGTGACCTGACCTTCCCATTCCGGCTCCAGCGGGGTGACGTTGACGATCAAGCCGCAGCGGGCATAGGTGCTTTTGCCAAGGCAGACAACCAGCACATCGCGCGGAACTTTAAAGGTTTCGACGGTGCGGCACAGCACAAAGCTGTTCGGCGGGATAACGCAGACATCGGTCTTGCGCTCGACAAAGCTGTTGGGGTTGAATTCCTTGGGGTCAACAATGGCGTTATCGACATTGGTAAAGATCATAAATTCATCGGACAGGCGGCAGTCATAGCCGTATGACGACAGACCGTAGGAAATGACGCCGTCTTTGCTCAGTTTTTCCGAAAAGGGCGTAATCATTCCGTTATTCAGGGATTGTTCGCGAATCCAGCTATCGGGCATAATCGGCATCTTAGTCGTCTCCTTGCGGTTTTTGCTTCGGCGGTGTTGTTTCTTCGCTGCTTCGCGCACGCGCCTGTTGTTTGCGGCGTTGCAAATTGGCGCGCAGGGCGGCTTCGCGTTTTTCGGCGCGTTCTCGCTGTTTTTCCTTTTTGTCGGACATGAAAAAAAGATTAGAATTGCCGCGCCGTAAGGTCAAGACAAGATTTGACTTGCATCGCCGCAAAAGCGCGTCTATATAGAAAGACCACAGCGCTGCTGTAGCTCAGTGGTAGAGCGCACCCTTGGTAAGGGTGAGGTCGGGAGTTCAATCCTCCCCAGCAGCACCATTAAAATCAAGCACTTTATTCCATCATTATAGATGAAAAACATTGCGATGCTAACGCGTCAGCAAGGCACCGTATTTTTTGCGGACGTAATAGACGGAGCGCAGGGAGGCGAGGAAAAAGAACAGGCCGATGCCAAGTAGCAGTAACTTGTCTGTCCAGCTGCTGGGCATTTTGCCGCTTGTCAGCTGCGTCCAGAACGCGCCGAAATCATTATTCATCATCTCCCGCGCATCGGCGGGCAGACCGCTATAGCCGAAAAAGACAATGACAAGGCTTAGTGCCATAAAACTGAAGGCGATAATCGCGCCCCAGAAGCCGTGAGAGCTGACTTCCTTGCGATATGCCTCTGCGGTGTCGATGATCTCGGCATTTTTATGCGGTGTGCTGTCTTTTTGTATCGCACCAAGAAAGCCCTTGAATTTAAGAAAGGCGCTGGAAATGCCGAAACCGATAGCGGCAAGAGCCGCAGGCAGAACAGCCGCGGCGATGATAGAGCCATCGGCATGAAAAACATAAACGCCCAGCGCGCCCAGCCCTGCAAAGGCAATCAGATAACCGATGAGTGCGGATAATCCGTCATCCAGTATGGCTTGCACCTGCTGTCCATCCTCGGAGCGGCGGATCAGCACGGGAACGGTCTGTTCGAGTTTGTGACGGATTTCATTAACTGAAGATCCTGTGGTTTTGCGTGTTTCGCCATCCAGCACATATTCCACGATGGGGCGAAAGAAAACCTGTGACGTTCTGCGTCCGTCCATACGGGTTTCGGAGACGTATTTTTCAATCGCCATGACGCGGCCATAGATACGCGTTGCGCTTTTGCGAAATCTGTAAAAATGCAGCGCCATATTCAGGCCGAGGGCAAAAAAAATGCTGCCGACAATAAGGGGAACAAAAGACATGATGGGCTACTCTTTCTTCTTCGTTGGTATCGTTGGGCAGCCGTCACCTGTTTCTTGACAGGCGCGGCATTTGTCGCGCATGTTTTCCAGCTTTTCGGCGTAATTTTCGGCGTCGCCGTAATTCAGGAATGCGGCATAGCGGTTATGCGGGTTTTTCGGCAGGCGGGAATGTTTGATCGGGCACCAGAATTGCTCGGTACGGGCGGCAATCTCGCCCACATAGGCCAGCACGCCGTTGCCGTAACCGCAATAGATGCAGTTCAGTTTTTCAATCAGATTCAGATAGGCCAGATATTGGCGGTCAATCACTACATAATCCGCCCGTTTTACTTTTGGAATGCCGTAGGCGGTAAAGCAGACCAGCTGATACAGCGTTGCCAGCACGTCCAGCAAGATAAGCGGCACGGCGACGGCATAGATAAAAGGAGCGGTAATGATATAGATGATCTTGGCCTGCCGCAGATAATGCAGGATACCGGTGCGCCACTCTTTTTGCTGTTCCAGTGCGGCCTGTTGAAAGCGCACTTTTTTCTCCTCGACGGTATAAAGAAATTTTTCTTTGCCCTCTTCGATTTCATCTTCCAGTTCTTGCTTGAACGCGGCGGCTTTGGTCTGCATTTTTTCAAAAAGGCTTGGCATCTGTGTCTTGCTCGTTTCTGCTGTCTTGTTTAAGGTCACTTCCATGGCGGTCCATAGGGGCAGTATAGAGGGAAAATGCCGTCATATGATAGCCGCCTCATAAAGAAAGACGGCGAAAAGGAAAAGAATGGCAGAAATTTTCGGATATATGGCGGCCTTTATTATGGGGCTGACGCTGGGGAGTCTGGGCGGCGGCGGATCAATCCTGACCGTGCCGATTCTGGTTTACCTGATGGGTGTGCCGCCGGTGACGGCCACAGGCTATTCGTTGCTGATTGTCGGTGCGGCGGCGGCTTTTGGCGCGTTGCGTTATTATCGGCAAGGTCTTGTGAATGTGCGCGCCGCGGTGACCTTTGCGATACCGTCTGTCGTGGCGGTTTATTTGACGCGCGCGTTTTTGATGCCCGCCATTCCCGATCCGTTGATCTCCGCGCCTGTCGTATTGGGCAAGGATATGGCGATTATGGTGCTGTTTGCGATTTTGATGATTGTTGCCGCTGTGATGATGCTGCGCAACAGCCGCAAGATGACCCCGCCGAAAGAGGCGACACATCCTGTCACACTCCTTGTTGCGGAAGGGGCAATTGTCGGCATGGTGACGGGGATTCTGGGAGCAGGGGGCGGTTTTCTGATTATTCCTGCGCTGGTGCTGTTTATCGGTATGCCGATGAAAGAGGCTGTCGGGGCATCCCTGATGATCATTGCCCTGAAATCACTGCTCGGCTTTGTCGGTGATTTGCAGGCGGGGATTGATCTGCAATTTCCAATGTTGGCAATCTTTTTTGCGGCGACATTTAGCGGTATCTGGGTCGCGACAAAAATAGCGGGAAAATTTGACGGGAAGAAGATGCAGCGCTTTTTTGCTGTTTTTACTTTGCTGATTGCGGCGGTGATTGTCGGCATGGAAATCTGGAAGACATTCCACGGTGCCTGAGTTTTACGGCGGCAGAATGCGCCCGGCCTGTTCCAGCGTTTGCCTGACGGCTTCGAGAAGCTCCCGCCTTTTGAAAGGTTTGTAGAGGATATTATCCGTTTCCAGCGCGGTATCCGGCATACCGCTGCTGACAACCAGCAGGGGCAGTCGCGGATCCTCCGTACGGATATAGGCGGCAATGGGGGCTGACCCACCGTGCGGCATGACGTTATCGGTCACGACAATGTCAAAGTTTTGAGACTGTAATTGTACCAAAGCATCATTGCCGTCACCGCTTTTTATGACGTTATATCCGGCGGCGGTCAGAGTCTTTGCCATGATCTCAAGGATCATATTATCATCATCAACAATAAGAACTTTCAAAACAGATACCTTGTCTTTATCAAATGGATATCCTGTATATTTTTTAACAACCTTAAATATATTATCCTATATACTTTTCTACTTTATTAACGCGAGGCGTGCAAGTGATAAAAAAATATTTTTTCCGGATATGATTTTTTACTTTTCTCGGGTGAAAAAATGATATAATGAAACTGTATACGCACGTGCCGATGGCCCTTTGCAGGTTATGCTACGACGTACCTTTGGTAACCGGGGTTAAGCCCCTCTTATTTGAAAGGGTCTCGTTGATGACCGAACTTGCTGTTGGCGGGGAGCGTGCTCCTCCGAATCCGGAAATTGTCAATGGCCGACGCTGCTGTAAAGCGGGCGTCGGCGGTAAACAAAATCTTCGCACTTTTGTGACGTCGGCCCGTATTGTTCGGGGCGGCCTTTTTTATGCCTGTCTGGCGGCATAAGGGGGCAGTATGGCAAAAGCAAACGACATCCTCCGCAATCCTCATATCCTGACGACCCGCCCTGCGGCGCGCACGCCCGTGACGCGGAGAGATGCGCAAATCAAAGCGCTGGCACCGCAAAAGCCGCTCTATGTTTTTGATCCGGTACGGTTGGCGCAAAGTTATCGCCGTTTTGCCACAAGCTTTGGCGGCGAGATCGCCTATGCCGTTAAATGCAACCCGCATCCTGCCGTATTGCAACTATTGGCGGAAGAAGGGATTGCCGCCTTTGATGTGGCATCCCTTGCTGAAATTCGCGCCGCCCGTGCTGCTGCGCCGCAAGCCAAACTGTTTTTCATGCATCCTGTGAAAGCCCCTGAAGACATCGCCGCAGCCTACCATGATTATGGTGTGCGCGCCTTTGTGCTGGATCACGTCGATGAGCTGTATAAAATTTTGCGCGCAACGGAATTGGCGCAGGATCTGGAATTATTTGTGCGTTTGGCTCTGCCGAAGAACGGCAAGGCGGCGCTGGATTTTTCATCAAAATTCGGTGCGCAGCCGGAAGAGGCCGCCGTTTTGCTGGAGGCTTGCCGTCCGGTCTGCCGTAAATTGGGTCTGGCCTTCCATGTCGGAACGCAAAATACGGATATCGGCGCCTATGCAAGGGCTGTCGGTGTTGCCGCTGATGTTATCCGCAGCGCAAATGTGACCGTTGATGTTCTGGATCTGGGCGGCGGTTTTCCCGCATGTTATCTGGAACGCACACCGTCCTTGAACGCTATTTTCCGTGAAATTCGTGCGGCTGTTCTGACACACGGCTTGCATCATATGGAGTTGATGGCGGAACCGGGGCGGGCGCTGGTTGCCGATTGTATGAGCCTGATCGTGCGCGTGGAACAGCGCCGCGGCGATCTTCTTTATATCAATGACGGTGTTTACGGCGGCTTGTTCGATGCCGGCCCGTCTTTGCGCTGGCGTTACCCTGTACGCCGCATTTCCCGTGACAAGGATGCGGAGACAGGTGTGACAACGGCATTCCGTTTCGCAGGACCGACCTGCGATTCCATCGATATGATGGACGGTCCTTTTATGTTGCCCGATGAGATCAAAGCGGGCGACTGGATCGAAATCAAACAGGCAGGCGCGTATTCGCAATGCCTGCGGACGGATTTTAACGGATTTGGAGATGCCGGGTTTCTGGTGCTCGATATGCCCGGAGAAAGCCCCGTCAAACCTGTAAAACAACGAAAACAAACAAAACAATAATATCAACCAAGGAGGAAAGACCAATGGCACAAACTGCTATTTTAAATGAAGACATGATGCATCCTGAAAAACAGGCGCTGCTCAGCAAAGAAGTAAAACATATCGACATCAAAAGCTTTGACGCGCGTCCGATTGTTGACCAGATGCGTCATATGTCTTTCACGTCGCGTGATCTGGCGCGGGCGACGGAGATTTATAACGCGATGCTGGCCGATCCGGACTGTATGGTTATCCTGACGCTGGCCGGTTCGACATCTGCAGGCGGCTGTATGGACCTTTATGCTGATCTGGTGAAACATAATATGGTTGATGCGATTGTCTCTACAGGTGCGTCGATTGTTGATATGGACTTTTTCGAAGGCATGGGGTTCAAGCATTATCAGGCATCCGACAGTGTGGATGACCGCGTATTGCGCGATATGTATATCGACCGTATCTATGACACCTATATCGATGAGGAAGACTTGCAAGCCTGCGACCATACCATTCAGCTCATCGCTGACGGTCTGGAGCCGAAGGCTTATTCCAGCCGCGCTTTTATCGCCGAAATGGGGCGTTACCTGACGCAGCATGGTAAAAAGGAAAACTCATTGGTAAAGCTGGCCTTTGAAAAAGGCGTGCCGATTTTCTGCCCGGCCTTTACCGATTCCAGCGCCGGTTTCGGGCTTGTGAAACATCAGGTTAATAATCCGGGCAACCATATGGTACTCGACTCGATTGCCGATTTCCGTGAATTGACGGAGCTGAAAATCAAAACCGGCACTTCCGGCCTGTTGATGATCGGCGGCGGCGTACCGAAAAACTTCGCACAGGACACGGTTGTCTGTGCCGAGATTCTCGGCCATGACGTACCGATGCATAAATATGCCATCCAGATTACGGTGGCGGATGTGCGTGACGGCGCTTGCAGCTCTTCCACATTGAAGGAAGCCTGCTC
This sequence comes from Pseudomonadota bacterium, assembly GCA_013285465.1. Lineage (NCBI taxonomy): Bacteria > Pseudomonadati > Pseudomonadota > Pseudomonadota bacterium. Next base: position 1,381,687 of record CP053449.1, on the reverse strand, counting down.
ATGGGGTAAGGTCGATGTCGCGTTGGAGCAGATGGTTTTTGCCGAGGCAGGTTCGGTACTGCCGTTGCTGGCCAGTGATGCCTATCACCGCGGCTTTTGGAAAAACCGTCAGGCAAGGAGATTGGCTGATGTCTTTAAAGATTAAAACACAAGAAACCCCTGCGGCTGATTTTGATTTTCTGCCGCAGGCGGACGGTTTCCTCGGCTTGGAAGGGGCGCAAGCCCCCGATCCGGCTGTGGCGGCTGCGTGGATTTTGCCTTTTGGTCTTGAACGCACCGTCAGCTACGGCGGTGGTGCGGGCGAGGGGCCGCAGGCCATCATTGATGCCTCACATCAAGTCGAGCTGTTCGATGAATGGTGGTGGAACGAGCCTGTGCATGGTTACGGCGTGGCAACAATTGCGCCTGCGGATCTGTCCGTCTATCAGGATATGCCGTCAGCGCTTGCCGCGCTGGAGGCGCAGGTCGGCGCAATGATGGATGCCGGAAAATTCCCGCTGATTCTGGGCGGGGAGCATGGCATCAGCCCCGGCGCGGTCAAAGCCGTGGCGGATCGTCATCCTGAAGGTCTGACGATTTTGCATTTTGATGCCCATGCCGATTTACGTGACGGCTATGACGGGGAGCATTACTCGCATGCTGCGGCTTTGCGACGCTGCCTTGATTTCCCGCAGGTGCGGCTGGTCTCTGTCGGAATTCGCAATATCTCTGATGGGGAAATCCCGTTCTGTGCCGAGGAATGGCGGAATGACCGCGTCAAAATCTTCTGGTCCTGCATGCGCCGCGCAGGCTGGACAGCGGAAGATGTGGCCAAAGCCGTCGGAACAGGGCCGGTTTATATCAGCTTTGATGTCGATGCGTTTGATTCGGCGTTGATGCCCGCAACAGGTACCCCTGAACCGGGCGGCCTGGACTGGGATGATGTGATGCAGGTTCTGCTGGCTGTCCGCAAAAACAATCCGCAATTTGTCGGCGCGGATGTGGTCGAGCTGGCACCGATTGACGGCTTGCACGGTTGCAATTTCACAGTTGCAAAATTATGCTATCGTATCTTGAACCTGTGTTGCAGCGTTATGCCGCAGCCGCCGGAATGGACAGGAATTAGACTTTGATAACCTGATCAAGGATACGGAATTTTGGAAGACCATGCTTTACTTGAAAATTTGCAACGGCGTGTCGTAAGGACACGCCGTTTGTGCTTTGTTGTCTGGTTCGGATTGCTATGTTGTACGCTACCGATGTTTGCAGGCATCTTTATTTCAGGGAATCTTGTCTGGTCTGTCGGTGCCGTATTCTTTATTGTTTTACTGGCGCTATTCTATCCGGTCGCGGGGCATTTCTTCCGTTCTGCCCTAAAAAAAGATATTGTGGCGTATCTGTGTAAAGTAACTGATTTCGACTTTTCTTCGGCAGGTTATTTTAAATTTTCTTCAATTCGTCCGTTCCGTATCCCTCAAAATATGGTTACCAAAACAATCTTTCCGAAAAGCGAAGATGCTTTTCGCGGTAAGTTCAATGGAGTGGAGTTTGTTATGCAGGAAGTGGTTTTCGCTGGCAAAAAATATGCCGATAGGCCGGCAAATAATCACGTGCGGGATATTTTTCTTGATAGATGGGTCTTTGTCCTGCTGAAAACACATAGAAAATTCGATGGTCAGACAATTATTGTGCCAGATAGCATGGTTACAAAATTTCTGCATGAGAAATTCGGCTTTATGAAAACGGTTGGGCTGGTCAGTTCTGAATTTGAAAGCAAGTACGATGTATTGTCAACGGATCAAGTTTCGGCGCGTTATCTTATGGATCCCGTGATGATTGAAAAATTTATCGAATTTGGAAAAATCAATAATACAGAGAATATTGAAATCGGTTTTCGAGGTGAGCGCGTTTTATTGGCCTGCAGATCACCGATTCCCCTGATATGGGTGCCGGATTTTTCGATGCTGCTTTTGGATGACAGCGCATTTGAGGAGATTTTGTTGGGTTTGCGTAAGTTTAAAAGTGAAATCGAGAAACTGGAAGAAATTATTGAGATGTTAGAGCTGATCTAGCACGGCTTGAGCGACACCATTCTTGACAATATCAGTACATGGGCGCAATCTGTCTGCCATCCATATCCATAAGTAAAAACAATAGAACAACGAAGGATAGCCGGTTGGTAAAATGCGGACGATTTTTTTCACATACGGTCTTTGCCTGATCGGGTTGTCTTTCTTTATGTTCTTCCCGATGTTGGCGGATGTTTCTTCTCCGACGCATGAATGGAATGTTTTTGCGTTGTCGCAATTTTTTTGTTTTTTTCTTGGCGGCCTCATGGTTTTTTCCAGCCGCAGTGGCCATTATACGCTGAGAATACGGGATGCTTATTTGCTGACGGTGACGGTCTGGGTAGGGTTGTCGCTATTTTCGGCGCTGCCTTTCTATTTCACCGCCGCAAAAGAATATCGGTTGAATTTCACCGATGCGGTCTTTGAGGCCGTGTCCGGCCTCACAACCACGGGCTCCACGGTTTATACGCATCTGGATGCGGCACCGCACGGCATTCTGCTGTGGCGCAGTATTCTGCAATGGATCGGCGGTATTGGCATTGTCGTTTTCAGCATGACGATTCTGCCTTATTTGCGAGTCGGCGGCATGCAGCTGTTCCGGTCGGAATCATCGGATAATTCGGATAAGATTTTGCCGCATGTGCATCTGATTGCCGGCGCAACACTGGCGGTGTATACGGGTTTGTCGCTATTGATTGTTTTTGCCTATGATCTGGCGGGGATGTCGCTGTTTGATGCGGTCAATCACGCCATGACCACGATTTCCACCGGCGGGTTTTCGACTCACGATGCGTCTTTCGGTTATTTCAAAGCGCCTTTGATGCAATGGCTCGGCACACTCTTTATGATAGCGGGCGGTACGCCGATGATACTTTATATCTCGCTTTTTGTCGGGCGCAAGAATAATTCCCTGCTGCTGTATCAGGCAAAAGCCTTCTGGATCGGTCTGACTGTTGTCTCTTTAGGGCTGGCGCTCTGGCTGTGGTACACGCATACGGGCTGGTCTTTTGCGGATGCCTTGCGGCAATGCGCTTTCAACGTCACATCCGTCGTCACAACAACAGGGTTTGCAACAACGGATTATACGCTCTGGGGCGGCTTGTCTGTCATGGCATTTTATTTCCTGACGATTGCGGGCGGCTGTACCGGATCGACCAGCGGCGGCATCAAGATTTTCCGCTTTCAGATTGTGGGGAAGGCTCTGATGCTGGAACTGCGGCGGCTGATTTCACCGCATGGTGTTTTTCCGCGCGATATGGGAGGTAAACCGCTCAGCTATGAGGTCGTGTCCTCCGTGGCGATTTTTATCGCGATGTTCTGCTTTATTTTCTGCGTGCTGTCACTGGCGCTGCTTTTGACAGGGCTGGATTTTACGACCAGTCTCAGCGGGGCGGCGACCGCGCTGGCCAATGTCGGCCCCGGTCTTGGCGAAGTGATCGGCCCGGCCGGAAATTTCACGACGGTTCCCGACGCGGCGAAATGGATACTGGTGGCGGGTATGCTGGTCGGGCGGCTAGAGATTATGACGGTGCTGGTGCTGTTTTCCGGCAGCTTCTGGTGTGACGTTTAGAGTGAGACGGCGGTGTTCCGCATTATCGCAATAAAAAATCCGTTTTTATGCAATTTTCTGCTTGACGTTCCGCAAAAACGTGATATATTCCGCGCAAGTCTCGTAAGGATAGACTGGCTGTAGGCCGTAACATTTAGGCCTAGACGCAGTCTGCGCATCACCGCAGACAAGAAACACAGAAGAGGCGACCGAACGGAGATGGTTGCCAGAGAGCACAGGGAGTTGTTGCTCTTTTTTCTGTTGCATTCGCCGCCGCGTCAGGCTATCTGTCTCAGGACTATATTGTTGCTAAGGTTAAAAACTGAAAAGGAAAGGCGCAAAATGCCAACGATTAACCAGCTTGTACGTAAAGGTCGTAAGCCAGTCGTCAAGAAGACAAAAACGCCGGATCTGAAAGCCAACCCGCAAAAGCGTGGTGTGTGCGTCCGCGTTTACACGACAACCCCGAAAAAGCCGAACTCGGCTCTGCGGAAAGTGGCACGTGTTCGCCTGACCAACAAACGCGAAGTGACGACATACATTCCGGGTATCGGTCACAACTTGCAGGAACACTCCGTTGTGCTGGTGCGCGGCGGTCGTCGTAAAGATCTTCCCGGTGTCCGCTACACGGTTATCCGTGGTGCGCTGGATACGCAGGGTGTTGATAAACGTAAACAGGCACGTTCACGCTACGGCGCGAAACGTCCGAAGTAATTATAGTTTGGATAAAAAGGAATAAAGAGTTATGTCCCGACGTCGCAGAGCAGAAAAACGAGAAGTCCTTCCCGATCCGAAATATTTGGATACGGTTGTCGCAAAATTCATCAACGGCCTTATGAAGGACGGAAGACGTTCCAAGGCTGAGCGCATTTTTTACGGCGCGATGGAACAGCTGCAAAGCCGTGCAAAGGTTGAGCCTCTGGAATTGTTCCATGATGCTCTGAATAATGTGAAACCGTCGCTTCAGGTTCGTTCCCGCCGCGTTGGTGGTGCGACTTATCAGGTTCCGACCGAAGTCCGCCCCGAAAAACAGCAGGCGATGGCGATCCGCTGGATTATTGATGCCGCACGCGGCCGTTCCGAAACAACGATGATTGATCGTCTGGCGCGTGAACTGGAAGATGCGTCAAATGACCGCGGTACAGCGGTGAAAAAGCGTGAAGACACGCATAAAATGGCGGAAGCGAACAAAGCGTTCGCACATTACCGCTGGTAAGCGAAATAGGGAGAGTGAAGAAAAATGTCTGGTACCAATACGCCACTTGAGAAATACCGCAACATCGGCATTATGGCTCATATCGACGCCGGTAAAACGACGACGACAGAGCGCGTGCTGTATTACACCGGTAAGTCTTACAAAATCGGTGAAGTGCATGACGGCGCCGCCACGATGGACTGGATGGAGCAGGAGCAGGAGCGTGGTATCACGATTACCTCCGCTGCAACGACATGTTTCTGGAAAGATTACCGCATTAACATCATCGACACCCCCGGTCACGTTGACTTCACGATTGAAGTTGAGCGTAGCCTGCGCGTTCTTGATGGTGCAGTGGCCGTATTTGACTCGGTTGCCGGTGTTGAGCCGCAATCCGAAACGGTTTGGCGTCAGGCTGATAAATACCGCGTTCCCCGTATGTGCTTTATTAATAAAATGGATCGTATCGGCGCCGATTTCTATCGTAGCGTTGAGATGATTATTGACCGTTTGGGTGCAACCCCGCTGGTACTGCAATTGCCGATTGGCGCTGAGTCTGATTTCCTCGGCGTTGTTGATCTGGTACGCATGAAAGCAATCGTCTGGAAAGAGGAAACGCTGGGTGCGGAATTTGAAGACCGCGACATTCCGGCTGATCTGCAGGATAAAGCGGCTGAATACCGTATGCAGCTTGTTGAAGCTGCTGTCGAGCTTGATGATGCGGCGATGGAATCTTACCTTGAAGGTAAAGAGCCGGATGTTGAGACGCTGAAAAAATGTATCCGCAAAGGAACGGTTAAAGGTAAATTCGTACCGGTCCTGTGTGGAACGGCCTTTAAAAACAAAGGTGTACAGCCGCTTCTTGATGCTGTTGTCGATTACATGCCGTCGCCGCTGGATGTCGGTGATGTTCATGGTAAAAAGGTAGATTCGGATGATGAGGACACACGTCCGCCGTCAGAGGATGCGCCGTTCTCGGCTTTGGCGTTCAAAATCATGAACGACCCCTTTGTCGGTAGCTTGACATTTGCACGTATCTATTCCGGTAAGCTGGATGCCGGCAGTTACGTTCTGAACTCCGTCAAAGACAACAAAGAACGTATCGGCCGTATGTTGTTGATGCACTCAAACAACCGCGAAGATATCAAAACGGCGACAGCCGGTGATATCGTGGCGTTGGTGGGTCTGAAAGACACGACAACGGGTGACACGCTGTGTGATCCGTCCAAGCCGATTGTTCTGGAACGCATGGAATTCCCGGATCCGGTTATTGAAATCGCGGTTGAGCCGAAAACAAAAGCGGATCAGGAAAAAATGTCCACAGCTCTGCAGCGTCTGGCAGCGGAAGATCCGTCTTTCCGTATCAGCGTTGATCATGAAACGGGACAGACGATCATTAAAGGTATGGGCGAGTTGCATCTCGACATTATCGTTGATCGTATGAAACGCGAATTTAAAGTTGAAGCAAATATCGGTGCGCCGCAGGTTGCTTACCGTGAAACGATTACGAAGCCGTTCCAGGTTGATTACACGCACAAGAAACAAAGTGGTGGTGCCGGTCAGTTTGCCCGCGTTGTCATTGATTTCGAACCGCAAGAATCTGGCGCAGGTTACGAATTTGAAAGCAAGATCGTCGGCGGTAACGTTCCGCGAGAATATATTCCGGGCGTGGAAAAAGGTCTGCTGTCGGCTCAGGAAACAGGTGTTCTTGCCGGCTTCCCGATGATCGACTTCAAAGCAAGACTTGTTGACGGCGCTTATCACGATGTGGATTCATCGGTGCTGGCATTTGAAATTGCTGCACGGGCGGCTTTCCGTGAAGGTATTGCACAGGCTGGGCCGGTTCTGCTGGAGCCGGTTATGAAAGTCGAAGTTGTGACACCCGAAGACTATATGGGTGACGTTATCGGCGACTTGAACAGCCGCCGCGGCCAGATTTCGGAAATGACCGATCGGGCCAATGCAAAAGTGGTATCTGCGATGGTGCCGCTTGCGAATATGTTCGGATACATCAACACACTGCGTTCTATGAGCCAAGGCCGTGCGCAGTACACGATGCATTTCGATCATTATGAACAAGTGCCGAAGGCCGTTGCTGATGAAGTAAAGGCAAAGCTGGCATAAAGTGTTATTTGCTCTCGTAACGTAACAGGAAAAGGAAGAGGACTAGAGGAAATGTCTAAGGAAAAATTTGAAAGAAATAAACCGCACGTCAATATTGGCACAATTGGTCACGTTGACCATGGTAAAACGACGCTGACGGCAGCTATTACAAAAGTTCTGGCTGAAGCCGGCGGTGCAAAAGCAACGAATTACGCGGATATCGATAAAGCTCCGGAAGAGCGCGAGCGCGGTATCACGATTTCGACAGCTCACGTTGAGTACGAAACAGCCAATCGTCACTATGCACATGTTGACTGCCCCGGCCACGCTGACTATGTGAAAAACATGATCACAGGTGCGGCACAGATGGATGGTGGTATCCTCGTTGTATCAGCTGCTGACGGCCCGATGCCGCAAACGCGTGAGCACATCCTGCTTGCACGTCAGGTTGGTGTTCCGGCGCTGGTTATCTACATGAACAAATGTGATCAGGTTGATGATGCCGAGCTTCTGGATCTGGTTGAAATGGAAATTCGCGAACTGCTGAACGAATACCAGTTCCCGGGCGACGATATTCCGATCATCCGCGGTTCTGCTCTGGCAGTTATTGAAGACAGCGATGAGAAACTGGGTAAAGAATCCATCCTTGCACTGATGGAAGCTGTTGACAGCTACATCCCGACCCCGGATCGTCCGATTGACATGCCGTTCCTGATGCCGATTGAGGATGTATTCTCAATTTCCGGTCGCGGAACCGTTGTTACGGGTCGTATCGAGCAAGGTGTTGTGAATGTCGGTGACGAAGTTGCCATCGTTGGCCTGCGTCCGACCACGACAACCACCGTTACGGGTGTTGAAATGTTCCGTAAACTTCTGGATCGCGGAGAGGCTGGCGACAACATTGGCGCTCTGCTCCGTGGTACGAAACGTGAAGATGTTGAGCGCGGTCAGGTTCTGGCTAAGCCCGGCTCAATCACGCCGCACACGAAGTTCAAAGCTGAAGCTTACGTCCTGACGAAGGATGAAGGTGGACGCCACACGCCGTTCTTCACAAACTATCGTCCGCAGTTCTACTTCCGGACGACAGATGTGACCGGTATTGTACACCTGCCGGAAGGCACGGAAATGGTAATGCCTGGTGATAACATTGAAATGGACATCGAACTCATTGCACCTATCGCAATGAACGAAGGCCTGCGCTTCGCTATCCGCGAAGGCGGTCGTACGGTCGGTGCCGGTGTTGTTGCCAAGATCGTTGAGTAACTAAGAGATACGCCCGCCGGGCTGTCCCGGCGGGCACTTCTCGAGAAAAGATAAAGAAACGGGATAGAAAGATAATGGAAACGCAAAATATCCGTGTGGTTTTGAAAGCTTACGATCATCGTGTCCTCGATCAATCGGCACATGAGATCGTTCATACCGCGAAAAGAACCGGTGCTTCAGTACGGGGCCCTGTGCCGCTGCCGACACGGATCGAAAAATTCACGGTTTTGCGTAGCCCGCATATTGATAAAAAGTCACGCGAGCAGTTTGAAATGCGTACGCATAAGAGACTTTTGGATATTGTGGATCCGACGCCGCAAACAATTGACGCGCTGATGAAGCTGGATTTGGCTGCCGGTGTGGATGTGGAAATCAAGTTGCAGGAGCGCGCAGCAGCTTAAAGGCTGGACGCTCTTTGAAAAAGAGAAAAAGTTAAAAACAAGGATTAAGAAAAATGCGTACAGGATTGATTGCACAGAAAATCGGCATGACGCGTATATTTGACGATGAAGGTCGCCATGTACCTGTTACGGTGCTGAAGGTCGATAATTGTCAGGTTGTCTCCGTCAAGACGGAAGAGAAAGACGGTTATGTCGCTCTGCAACTCGGCGCAGGCAAAAAGCGTTTGAAAAACGTCAGCAAGCCGGTGCGTGGTCACTATGCCAAGGCAAAAGTCGAGCCGAAAGCGAAACTGGTTGAGTTCCGCGTGAGCAATGACGGTCTTGTGGAGGTCGGTGCCGAACTGTCTGTTGCGCATTTTGTGCCGGGCCAATATGTCGATGTGTCCGGTGTGACGATCGGTAAGGGTTTTGCCGGTGCTATGAAACGCTGGAATTTCGGCGGTCTGCGTGCAACGCATGGTGTCTCTGTTTCACACCGTTCGCACGGTTCAACAGGTCAGTGTCAGGATCCAGGTCGTGTCTTTAAAGGCAAAAAAATGGCCGGTCACATGGGTGCGCGTAACCGCACGGCACAAAATCTGAAAGTGATGGCTGTCGATGAAGAGCAAGGCCTGATTTTTGTCACGGGCGCGGTTCCGGGCAGCAAAAAAGGCTGGGTGACGATTAATGATGCTGTAAAGAAGGCTCTGCCTGAAGACGCTCCGTTCCCCGCAGCATTGCGCACGAATGAGAAAAAAGCCGCGGATAAGCCGAAAGAGGATGTATCCGAGAAGGCTGATGAAGTCGAAACCTCTGTAGAAGCTGCTGTTGAAGCCGCTCCGCAGGAACCGGTGAAAGAAGAAGAGGCGAAAGCCGAAGCAGCGGAGCCGGTTGCTGAAGAGAAAACGGAAGAAGAGAAGAAATAGGACCTAGAAGGTCTTAGCTAAGGAAAGGAAAAAGCGATGAAAGTCGCCGTAAAAAATCTGGAAAATAAAAAAGTAGGGGACCTGACGCTGAGCGATGCGGTCTTCGGCTTAGAGGTACGCCCTGACATCCTGCACCGCATGGTGAATTGGCAGCTGGCAAAACGCCGCTCCGGTACGCATAAGGTGAAAACCATCAGCGAGATCAGCGGTACCGGTAAAAAACCGTTCCGTCAAAAAGGTACGGGTAATGCACGTCTTGGCTCGTTGCGCGGTACGCAACAGCGCGGCGGTCAAACCGTTCACGGTCCGGTCGTTCGCAGCCATGCGCATGATTTGCCGAAAAAATTCCGCAAGCTGGGTCTGCGTATGGCTCTGGCATCGAAATATGCAGCCGGCAAACTGGTCATTCTGGATGATCTGGCGTCGAAATCGCACAAAACCAAGGAAATGGCAGCAAATCTGCAAAAGATGGACATTTCTTCGGCTTTGATTATCGGTAGCGAAGAGATTGATGTGAATTTCTTCCGCGCTGTCCGTAACATTCCGAATGTTGATGTTCTGCCGCAGCAGGGCGCCAATGTTTACGACATTCTGCGCCGCGATACGCTGGTGCTGACGAAGGATGCCGTCGCTAAACTTGAGGAGCGTTTGAAATGAGTAAGAAAGCAGCAAAAACACAAGTAACGCCGCGTATGTACGACATTCTGCTGGCGCCGGTCATTACCGAGAAAGCAACCATGGGCTCCGAACACGGGCAGGTTACTTTTAAAGTGGCGCTTGATGCGACCAAGCCGGAAATCAAAGATGCTGTTGAAGCAATCTTCGGTGTTCAAGTCAAAGCCGTTAACACATTGCGCCTGAAAGGGAAAACCAAACGCTTCCGTGGCTATAAAGGCCGCCGCAGCGACATTAAAAAGGCAATCGTAACACTGGCCGAAGGACAAATGGTCGATGTGACGGCAGGAGTTTAAGAAAGCAGGATTTTAGACAAGAGTTTCTTGCAGGAAGATAAAAGGGTTTAGAACAATGGGATTGAAGACATATAAGCCGAGAACGCCAGCGATGCGCCAGTTGATTACGGTCGACCGCAACGAGCTTTGGAAGGGGAAACCCGTCAAAGGCCTGACGGTTGGTCTGACGAAATCAGGCGGACGGAACAATCACGGCCAGATTACGACACGTCATATCGGTGGCGGTCACAAACGGAAATACCGTTTGATTGACTTTAAACGCCGCAAATTCGACGTTGAAGCAACGGTTGACCGGATTGAATACGATCCGAACCGCACGGCTTTTATCGCGCTGATCAAATATGATGACGGTGAGCTGGCTTATATTCTGGCGCCGCAGCGTCTGGCAGCGGGCGACCGCGTCATCGCATCCGAAAAAGCGGATGTGAAGCCGGGTAACGCAATGCCGCTGAAAAGCATTCCGGTCGGTACGATCATCCATAATGTCGAGCTGAAGCCCGGCAAAGGCGGTCAGATCGCACGTTCCGCGGGCAGCTATGTACAGTTGGTCGGTCGTGACAGCGGTTACGCACAGATTAAACTGTCTTCCGGCGAGCTCCGCGTTGTGCGCGGCGAGTGCATGGCCACGATCGGTGCGGTTTCGAACGCGGATCAAAAGAATATCAGCCTCGGTAAAGCCGGTCGCAAACGCTGGTTGGGACGTCGTCCGACAGTCCGCGGTGTTGTGATGAACCCGGTTGATCACCCGCATGGTGGTGGTGAAGGTAAGACATCAGGCGGTCGTCATCCTGTGACGCCGTGGGGTAAACCGACAAAAGGTGCGCGGACGCGCAGCAATAAAGCAACCGATAAGTTCATTCTGCGCCGTCGCAAATCGAAGCGCGGAAGCAAGTAGGATTAGGAAAGGAAGAGAACATGTCTCGTTCAGTTTGGAAAGGCCCGTTTGTTGAAGGTTATGTGCTGAAAAAAGCACAGGCTGTTCGCGAAGCCGGCCGCAATGAAGTGATCAAAATCTGGTCACGCCGTTCATTGATCATGCCGCAATTCGTCGGACTGACCTTTGGTGTCTATAACGGCCAGAAATTCATTCCGGTTCTGGTAACGGAAGAAATGATCGGGCATAAGTTTGGTGAGTTCTCGCCGACCCGTAGCTATTACGGTCACGGCGCTGACAAGAAAGCGAAAAGGAAGTAAGAACGATGGGGAAACCGGCAAATAAAAAGCGTATTGCGGATAATGAGGCAGTGGCTCGCGCCAAGCAGATCCGTTCCAGTGCGCAAAAACTGAATTTGATTGCTGAATTGATCCGCGGTAAAGACGCGGGACGCGCCCTGCTGGATCTGGAATTCAGTAAGCGCCGCGTCGCACAGCAAGTGAAGGTGCTTCTTGAATCCGCCATCGCAAATGCGGAAAACAATCACGGTCTGGATGTTGACAGGCTGTATGTGAAAGAAGCGACTGTTGGACGCGCTCTTGTGATGAAACGTTTCCGTGCCCGTGCACGCGGACGCGCAGGCCGTATCCAAAAGCCATTCAGCAATATGCGTATTGTCGTCAGTGAAAAAAGTGACGTGAAGGAGAGTGAATAATGGGTCAGAAGGTTAACCCGATTGGATTGAGACTAGGTATCAACCGTTCATGGGACAGCCGTTGGTATGCCGATAAAGACTATGCTGAAAAGCTGGTCGACGACATCAAACTGCGTGAATACCTGATGGGTGAGTTGAAATCTGCCGGCATCTCCCGCGTTTTGATTGAGCGTGCGGCGTCAAACACGAAAGTCACGCTGTTTACGGCACGTCCGGGCGTCATCATCGGCAAAAAAGGCGCGGATATTGAAAAGCTGCGCCGTCAGATTGCAGACCGCATCGGTGGGGAAGTTTCCCTGAACATCGTTGAGGTTCGCAAGCCGGAAATCGATGCGAAACTGGTTGCCGAAGGCATTGCCCAGCAGCTGGAGCGTCGTGTTTCTTTCCGCCGCGCCATGAAACGCGGTGTACAATCCGCTCTGCGCATGGGTGCAGAAGGTATTCGTGTTAATTGCGGCGGTCGTCTCGGCGGTGCCGAGATTGCACGGACGGAATGGTATCGCGAAGGTCGTGTGCCGCTTCATACGCTGCGTGCTGATATTGATTACGGTACAGCCGAAGCGCTGACAACCTACGGTATCATTGGTATCAAGGTTTGGATTTATAAAGGTGACATTCTGGAACATGATCCGATGGCACATGAGAATAGACTGAGCGACGGGCAACCGAAACGGTCTTAAAAGAAAAACGATTGTGTTACGGAAAATGATTGACGAAACACATATAACATATTAAAAGAGAGAGCAAAACGATGTTGAGTCCTAGAAAGACAAAGTACCGCAAAGCGCATAAAGGCCGCATTCATGGTAATGCACAAGCGGGCACGACATTGAACTTTGGCGCTTACGGCCTGAAGGCTTTGTCGCCGGAACGTATTACGGCACGCCAGATTGAGGCAGCACGCCGTGTGATTATGCGTCATATCAAACGTCAGGGACGTTTGTGGATTCGCATTTTCCCGGATGTGCCGGTAACGAAAAAGCCGCTTGAGGTTCGTCAGGGTAAAGGTAAAGGCTCCGTCGAATTTTGGGCTTGCCGCGTAAAACCCGGCCGCGTGATGTTTGAATTGGACGGTGTGCCGCGCGCTCTTGCGGAATCCGCATTTGAGCTTGCAACGTCGAAACTGCCGGTTAAAACGCGCTTTATTGCCCGTATCGGTGAATGATAACAACGAATAAACAGGTTATAAGAAGATGGATATCGCTGACGTAAGACTGAAAACCGATGATGAGCTGAAAAAGCAGGTCACGGAATTGTATAAAGAGGAGATGAATCTCCGCTTCCAACAGGCCAATGGCCAGTTGAGCAACACGGCACAGAAACGCCTGCTGCGTCGCGATATTGCGCGTATCCAGACAGTTCTGAGCGAGCGCCGCAAAGGTATCTCTTACGCCAATGATGATGCGAAGCCCGCAAAAGCAAAAGCGAAGAAAGCTGCGGCTCCGAAGAAGGAAGAAAAAGCAAAAGCGGCACCGAAAAAAGCTGCCAAAGCTGATGCAAAAACAAAAGATGAAAAGCCGGCGAAGAAGAAAACCGCCGCCAAAAAGAAAGCCTGATAAGGCGGAACTGAAGGAGTTTAGACGATGCCCAAACGCATTATGGAAGGAAAAGTGGTCAGCAACGCATGTGACAAAACCGTTACGGTTTTGGTTGAACGCCGCGTAACGGATCCGCTGTATAAGAAAGTTGTTCGTCGTTCCGCAAAATATGCGGCGCATGATCCGCAAAATATTTGCCAACTGGGCGATCAGGTCGAGATTCAGGAATGCCCCCGCGTTTCCAAGCGTAAATCTTGGGTCGTGATTTCAGGCGGCACCGGCAAACCGTCGGAAAAACGCATTCGCGCGGGTCAGGACGCAGCCGTTGAAGCTGTGGATACCGGAAAAATTCAGCCGAAAAAAGCGAAAAAAGCTGACGAAGAGACAGTTGCTGAAAAAACGGATGACAAGAAATAAGTGATACGGACAATACGTACAAAGATTAAGATAAAGGGTTAAGACGATGATTCAGATGCAAAGCAACCTTGATGTGGCCGATAACAGTGGCGCAAGACGCGTACAGTGCATCAAAGTACTGGGCGGCTCCAAGCGCCGTACGGCAAATATCGGTGATATTATCGTGGTTTCCGTAAAAGAAGCCATTCCGCGTGGTCGTGTGAAAAAAGGTGATGTGCATCGTGCCGTTATCGTGCGGACGTCGAAAGGCATCCAGCGCAGCGACGGAACGGTTATCCGTTTTGACCGCAATGCGGCTGTTCTGATCAGCGCCAATGGCGAGCCGATCGGCACCCGTATTTTTGGCCCCGTAACGCGCGAATTGCGCGGCAAAAAGTTTATGAAGATTATTTCTCTGGCACCGGAGGTTTTATAAGACAATGACAGCGCAACGTAACAAATTAAAAATTAAAAAAGGCGATGAAGTCATCGTTACGACCGGCCGCGATAAAGGCCGCAAAGGCGAAGTCCTGAAAGTGATGCGCGAAGAAAATCGTGCCATCGTACAGGGCGTCAATATTCGCAAAAAACACACGCGTCCCTCTCAGGCGGGAGCAGGCGGTATTGTGGAGCAGGAAACACCGATCCATATTTCCAATATCGCTGTGGTTGATCCGAAATCCGGGGAAGCGACCCGTGTCGGATATCAAACCCTGAAAGGTGGACGTAAAGTACGCTTTGCCAAGAAATCCGGCGAAGTCGTTGATGAATAATAAGCAGTAAAGCAGAGATAAAACGATGACAACACGTTTGAAGACAGAATATGTGGAAAAGATCAAACCGGCTCTGGAAGAGCAGTTCGGTTACGGTAATGATAACGCCATTCCGAAACTGGAAAAGATCGTCCTCAATATGGGCGTTGGCGACAATGTTCAGGATAGCAAACGCATCCGCTCCGCCGTTGCCGAGCTTGAGGCCATTGCCGGCCAAAAAGCCGTGGTAACGAAAGCGCGCAAATCGATCGCACAGTTTAAACTGCGTGACGGTATGTCTATCGGCTGCAAAGTCACATTGCGCGGTGCCCGTATGTATGAATTTCTGGATCGCCTGATCAATATCGCTATGCCGCGTATTCGCGACTTTCGCGGTATTTCGTCGACAAGCTTTGACGGCAACGGCAACTACGCTCTCGGTATTAAAGAGCAGATCATCTTTCCCGAGATTGAATATGATCAGATTGATAAAGTGCGCGGTATGGATATCGTCATTTGCACGAGTGCAAAAACAAATGAAGAGGCATTGGCTCTGTTGACGGGCTTTAACATGCCGTTCAAGAAGAAGTAATAGGACCGGAGGAAAAAACGGATGGCCAAGAAGAGTTCAATTGAGAAAAACCAACGCCGCGAGAAGCTGGTAAAGAAATATGCCGGCAAACGTGCGCGCCTGAAAGAAATCATTGCCGACCGTACGGTCAGCGATGAAGAGCGCTTTCAGGCTGTGATCAAGCTGGCGAAACTGCCGCGCAACGGTGCAAAAACCCGTCTGCGTAACCGTTGCCAGATCACAGGGCGTCCGCGGGCAAACTACCGCAAATTCGGTATGTCCCGTATTTCTTTCAGGAAACTCGCTTCCGAGGGTATGATCCCCGGTGTTACGAAGTCCAGCTGGTAGAAGAGAGCCGGAATTAAAGATAAACGCCTTTTAGAAAAGGCATATTGAGGAAAGTATTTTATCGGCCATAGGGCGTTTTTAAAGACGAGATATGGCGCTGAAAATGAAGGAGCAAGAAAACAATGACAATGAGTGATACTTTAGGTGATCTGTTGACACGTATCCGTAACGGTCAAAATGCCGGGCTGGACGTTGTGAAAAGCCCTGCGTCGAAACTGCGCGAGAATGTGCTGGAAGTCCTTAAAAAAGAAGGATTTATCCAAGGCTATACGCGTGTTGACCATGCCGGCGGTTTGGCCGATCTGGAAGTCGAGCTGAAGTATTTCGAAGGCGAGCCTGTTATTCGCAAAATCGCGCGCGTTTCCAAACCGGGCCGCCGCGTTTACTCCAAAGTCAAGGAGCTGCCGCAGGTTTATAACGGCCTTGGTATTTCCATTCTGTCGACCCCGCGCGGTGTGATGTCAGATCATGACGCACGCGAAAACAATGTCGGCGGCGAAGTACTTTGTCAGGTCTTCTAAGGATTAGTTTAGAATATTAGAACGCAGAGAATTAAGAAGGTAGAAAATAATGTCACGCATAGCCAAAAACCCCGTCACCGTTCCTGAAGGTGTTGATGTACAAATCAGCGGTCAGGATGTGACTGTCAAAGGCAAACTCGGCGAGCTCAAACTGCGCCTCGTGGATGAATTGTCCGTAAAGCTGGAAGATGGTCTGGTGTCTTTGACGCCGCGCAGCCAGTCACGCTTTGCACGCAGCATCTGGGGAACGTCCCGTTCGCTGATTGCGAATATGGTCGAAGGTGTCAGCAACGGCTTCAGCAAAAAGCTGGAAATTAAAGGTGTCGGTTACCGTGCATCCGTACAGGGCAGCAATGTTGTTCTGCAGCTTGGCTACAGCCATGACGTGATCTATCCGATTCCCGCAGGTATTAAAATCAATGCGCCGAACCAGACAGAGCTGGAAATCAGCGGTATCGACAAAAAACAAGTCGGTCAGGTGGCTGCAGAGATTATCGCTTTCCGTCCGCCGGAGCCTTACAAAGGAAAAGGTATCCGCCATGAAGGACAGCGCGTCTTGAGAAAAGAAGGCAAGAAAAAGTAATAAATTTTTGAAATAAAAGGGTTTAAAAAGATGTTGAAAAAAGCGACACCGAAACAGAGACGTCTCTGGAGAACGCGTTCAAAACTGCGTAAAGGTCAGAATGGTCATCCGCGTCTGTCCGTCCATCGTACGGGACTGCATATCTACGCGCAGGTCATTGATGACGAAAAAGGTTTGACTTTGGCTTCGGCATCGACGATTGACAAAGAGTTGCGCGGTAAACTGAAAAAAACCGCGAATGTCGATGCTGCCACACAGGTTGGAAAGCTTCTGGCGGCGCGCGCAAGCAAAGCAGGCGTTAAAGAAGTCATGTTTGATCGCGGTAATGCTGCTTATCATGGTCGTGTCAAGGCTCTGGCCGATGGCGCACGCGAGGGCGGACTGGTCTTTTAATTTTTTGGCGCAAATGGCGCAAGAGCAAAATACGTAAGGGTAAAAAAATGAAATCAGCAGATAGAGCACAGCAGGAATCGGAATTGATGGAGCGCCTGGTCGGCATTAACCGTGTCGCCAAGGTCGTGAAAGGTGGACGCCGTTTCGGATTTGCGGCCCTCGTGGTCGTTGGTGACGGACGCGGACGCGTTGGCGCAGGCACCGGTAAAGCCCGTGAGGTTCCGGAAGGTATCCAGAAAGCAACGGAGCAAGCCAAGCGCAATATGGTTCGTATTCCGCTGCGTGAAGGACGCACACTGCACCATGACATCGTCGGACGCTTTGGCGCCGGTCAGGTTCTGATGCGTTCCGCACCTGCCGGTACGGGTATTATTGCGGGTGGTCCGTTGCGCGCTGTTTTCGAAGTTCTGGGCATTCAGGACATTGTTGCGAAATCGCAAGGCTCGTCCAACCCGTATAACATGGTACGCGCCGCATTGGCCGGTCTGCGTTCGATGGAAAGCCCGCGTATGGTTGCCGCCCGCCGCGGTCGCCGTGTGAGTGACGTTCTCGGACGTAAAAAAGGCGAAGAGGACGCGAAAGCGGAATAAGCAATCAACGCCGGATTTTTTAAAAACCGGCAGGAATACAGTTTTACTTTGAGGAGTCGGCACAATGGCTGAAGAAAAAAAGACAACCGCAAAGAAGACCGCACCGAAGAAAGCGGCGAAACCCGCTGTGAAAAAGGAAGCGGTTAAAAAGAAAGCAGCGCCGAAAAAAGCGGCTGCGAAAACGCCTGCGGGAAAAACCGTAACGGTTACGCAGATTGCGAGCCCGATTGGCCGTGTGCAAAAACAGCATGCAACGCTGACAGGTCTTGGCCTGAACAAAATCGGTCGCACGCGCGTTCTGGAAGATACGCCCGCTGTGCGCGGCATGATTAACAAAGTTAAACATCTCGTGCAGATCGTCGAAGACGCTGCATAATAGAAGAAGAGGGATTGAAGAATGAAACTCAACGAACTCAAAGGCAAAGCCGGAAGCAGCAAGTCGCGCATGCGCGTCGGCCGTGGTATCGGTTCGGGTAAAGGCAAAACCTGCGGACGCGGTCAAAAAGGCCAGAAGTCACGTACAGGCGTTGCCATTAAAGGTTTTGAAGGCGGTCAAATGCCGATTTACCGCCGTTTGCCGAAGCGCGGTTTCCACAATCCGACCCGCAAAAACTGGGCAACGGTTAATCTGAGCACGGTTCAGACGGCTATTGATAAAAAACTGCTGGATGCGGGTAAAGTTATTGATGCTGCCGCTCTGGTAAATGCCGGTCTGGTTAAGCGCACGGCTCCCGGTGTTCGTTTGCTGGGGCAGGGCGAAATCAAAAGCAAAGTCACGTTCAAAATCACCGGCGCGACAAAAACGGCTGTTGCTGCTGTCGAAAAGGCAGGCGGTAAAGTCGAGTTTCTGCCGGCACCCAAAAAGATCGAACGAAAAAAAGCAATCTAACCCGTTTTTCTTGCTGTTTTTCGGCATCAGGACTATTCTATGAGCGGCCGATCATCCGGGGATTCCCGTTCGGCCGCTCTTAATATAAAGGAACAGGAAGAAGGATTTTCATCATGGCGTCTATGACGGAACAATTTGCCGCGAACTTTAATTTTGGCGCGCTGGCAAAGGCCGATGATCTGAAAGCACGTTTGAAATTTACCGTTTTGGCGCTTCTGATCTACCGTCTTGGCACTTATGTTCCCGTTCCGGGGATTGATCCGCAGGCCTGGCAAGAAATTTTCTCACAGAAATCCGGCGGCATTTTTGACATGTTCAACATGTTTTCCGGTGGTGCCTTACAGCGTATGACCATTTTCACGATGGGGATTATGCCTTATATTACGGCCTCGATCATTATGCAGATGATGACGGCGATGGTTCCGTCATTGGAAAATCTGAAAAAAGAAGGCGAGGCGGGGCGTCAGAAAATCAACCAATATACCCGTTACGGAACGGTCTTTCTGGCAACTGTTCAGGCTTATGCTCTGGCGATGGGGCTGGAAAGTATGGGCGGTGGTGCGATTGTTTCGGATCCCGGCTTCTTTTTCCGCGCGACGGCGGTGATTACGCTGGTTGGCGGCACGGTTTTCCTGATGTGGATCGGTGAGCAGATTACCGCGCGCGGCGTTGGTAACGGCTTGTCGCTGATTATTTTTGCCGGGATTGTCGCGGAACTGCCGCGTGCTCTGGCCAGTACATTGCAGCTGAGTTTGGAAAAAGTATTTTCACCCTTCCTGCTGCTGTTTGTGGCTGCGCTTGTTGTGGCAGTGATTACCTTTATCGTCTTTATGGAGCGGGCGCAGCGCCGCGTGATTGTACAGTATCCCAAGCGTCAGGTCGGCAATAAAATGTATGCCGGTGATTCCAGCCATATGCCGCTGAAGCTGAACTCCTCCGGAGTTATTCCGCCGATCTTCGCATCGTCTCTGCTGTTGTTTCCGCTGACCTTTGTCGGTTTCACCGGCAGTGACGGCAGCCCGATTCTGGATGCGATTAGCCGCTATTTGCAACATGGTTCGGCGACCTATATGGCGCTTTACGGATTGCTGATTGTCTTCTTCTGCTTTTTCTATACGGCAATTGTTTTCAATCCGCAGGAAACGGCAGATAATCTGAAACGCTATGGCGGCTTTATTCCGGGTATTCGTCCCGGCCAGCCGACATCCGATTATCTTAATTTTATTTTGACCCGTATTACGGTGCTGGGCGCCGCCTATCTTGTACTGATATGTCTTTTACCGGAGTTTCTGATGGCAAAATACAAGTTGCCGTTCTATTTCGGGGGAACGAGTCTCCTGATTGTGGTGACCGTCACGATTGATACGGTGGCGCAAATCCAGTCGCATTTGTTGGCCCACCAATATGAAGGGCTGCTCCGCAAAACGAAACTCAGAGGAAGACGCAGAACATGATTATTGTACTCGTAGGACCGCCGGGCGCGGGCAAGGGAACGCAGGCACGCCGCATTGCCGATAAATACGGCATCCCGCAATTGTCGACAGGTGACATGTTCCGCGAGAAAATCGCATCCGGCGATGAACTGGGCAAGAAAATCAAGGGTATCGTTGAATCCGGCAATCTGGTGCCGAGCGAAATTACGATCCAGATGATTGTGGACCGCATTAAAGAGCCGGATTGTGCAAACGGATTTCTTCTGGACGGTTTTCCGCGCAATGTCGAACAGGCTGAAGGTCTTGAAAAGGCACTGAAGGAAGCCGGCAAAAATCTTGATGCCGTCGTGCAGCTGGATGTGAATGATGATGAGCTGGTCGAGCGTATTTCCGGCCGCTTTACCTGCGCCTGCTGTGACGAGGGCTATCACGATAAATTCAAAAAACCGGCTGTGGAAGATACATGTGATGAATGCGGTGCAGAAGGGCAATTTAAACGCCGCGCTGATGATACGCCGGAAAAGGTTAAGGTACGCCTTGATGTCTATCACGACCAGACAGCGCCGATTCTGGCTTATTATCAGAGCCGTGACCTGCTGGATAAGGTGAACGGTATGCAGGATATGGACAAGGTTTCGGAGGATATTTCCGCCGTGCTGGACGCAATTGCCGCCGGGGATGCGCCAAAACGGAAAAACGGCAGTAATCCGAAGATTTAAGGCCGCGTAAAAAAACAGTTTTTTCGGGCAGAAAGCTGTTGACATTTTCCGCGTTGCACATATAATACGCCCGCTGACCCTAGGAATGCCTTGCGGCTTGTAGCTTTGCTATTGGCAAGTTTTTTCGAGGGATCAAAAGAATCATCCGGCCTGAGTGAAAGAAAAGCGGCAGGCCGAAAAGGCAGATAAAGAAACAAAAAAGACCAAGCAACTGAGCAGTCTTTAAATATATAAGGAGTTTAAGACAGTGGCACGTATCGCAGGTGTAAACATTCCGTCGGAAAAAAGGGTCGTAATTGCCCTGACCTATATTTACGGTATCGGTCCGACGACATCGAAAAAGATTTGTGAAATGGCCAATATTCCTGCCGAGCGCCGTGTCAAGGACATGAGCGAGCAAGAGGAATCGCAAATTCGCGAAATCATCGCCAACGACTATGAAGTCGAAGGTGATCTGCGCCGTACGGTTTCGATGAGCATCAAGCGTCTGCTGGATCTTGGTTGCTATCGCGGTCTGCGCCACAGGAAAGGCCTGCCGGTTCGCGGTCAGCGCACGCATACGAATGCGCGCACGCGTAAAGGTCCGGCAAAACCGATCGCTGGTAAGAAGAAAGTTGCCAGATAATAAATGCAAGTGATGAAAGAAGGTTTTTAGACGATGGCTAAAGCAAAAACAGCGGTCAAGACCCGCAAAAAAGAAAAGAAAAACATTGCGACGGGCGTGGCCCATGTCAATGCCAGCTTTAACAACACCAATGTGACCATTACGGATGTTCAGGGCAATGTGATTTCCTGGTCGACAGCCGGTGCACAGGGTTTTAAAGGTTCGCGTAAATCCACACCTTACGCCGGTCAGATGGCTGCGGAAGATGCCGGACGCAAGGCGCAAGACCACGGCATGACATCGTTGGAAGTTCTGGTTAAAGGCCCGGGTCCGGGACGTGAATCTGTTCTGCGCGCATTGCAGTCCATCGGCTTTACCATTACGTCGATCACCGACATCACGCCGATTCCGCATAACGGTTGCCGCCAGCGCAAACGCCGCCGCGTATAATCGACAGATAGAAGAATTTTAAGAACATACTCTCAATTTAGGTAAACAAGGGGATGACGACTGTGATTCAAAAGAACTGGAAAGAACTGATCAAACCGGAAACAATTGACGTTGTACAGGGACGTGATCCGTTGCGTTTCGGTACGGTTGTCGTAGAGCCTCTGGAGCGCGGCTATGGCCTGACGCTTGGTAACGCATTGCGTCGTGTTCTGCTTTCCTCTCTGCAAGGCGCTGCTGTGACAGCCATTAAGCTTGATAACGTGCTGCACGAGTTTTCGTCGATTGACGGCGTGCGCGAAGATGTGACGGATATCGTTCTGAACATCAAGGCGCTGGCGCTGCAATCTTTCTCGGAAACACCGAAAAAACTGCGTTTGCAGGCAACCGGCCCGTGCGAAGTAACGGCATCCATGATCGAAGAAATCGCTGATGTCAAAATCTGCAATCCCGATCTTCTGATCTGCACGCTGAGCGATGGCGCAACGATCAATATGGAACTGACGGTCGAGACAGGCAAAGGCTACCGTCCGGCGGCGCAAAACCGCCCTGAAGACGCACCTGTCGGCCTGATCCCGGTTGACAGCGTATTCAGCCCGGTTCGTAAAGTGACCTACCGCGTGGAAGATACCCGCGTCGGCCAGATCACTGACTATGATAAACTGGTTCTGATCATCGAAACAGACGGCACGATTACGCCGGAAGATGCAGTGGCATTCTCCGCACGTATCCTGCAGGATCAACTGCAAGTCTTTATCAACTTCCAGGAGCCGGAAGCGCATGAAGCGGAAGATGAAGGCGATGAACTGCCCTTCAGCCGCCATCTGTTGCGCAAGGTTGAAGAGCTTGAGCTCTCTGTCCGTTCTGCGAACTGCCTGAAAAACGACAACATCGTTTATATTGGCGATCTGGTTCAGAAAACGGAAGCTGAAATGCTGCGTACGCCGAACTTTGGCCGTAAGTCGCTGAATGAAATTAAAGAAGTTTTGTCCGGTATGGAACTGCATCTCGGTATGCAAATCGAGGGATGGCCGCCGGAAAATATCGAAGAACTCATCAGAAAACTGGACGAAGCCAGCTTCTGATAAGCGGATTTATCCGCAGGAGGGGCGCTGTTGCCCCGCCCGGTTTGTTTTTGAACATATGTCTTCAGAGCCGCCGGTTTGTTTGATCCGCTTCATGCGTGAAGCCCGGAGATAAGAAAGGAAGAAGAACCATGCGTCATAAAATGAAAGGACGTAAACTTGGTAGAAACAGTCAACACCGCCTTGCGATGTTTGCCAATATGGCTGCTGCTCTGATCAAGCACGAACAAATCAAAACAACTTTGCCGAAGGCGAAGGAATTACGCCGGTTCGTTGACCGCCTGATTACTCTGGGTAAGAAAGGCAAACTGTCTGATCGCCGTCTTGCCGCATCACGCCTGCGTGATGATGCGATGGTCAAAAAACTGTTTGATGTTCTGGGCGAACGCTATAAAGAGCGCAACGGCGGTTACACCCGCGTGTTGAAAGCCGGTTTCCGCTATGGAGACTGTGCGCCGATGGCAATTATCGAACTGGTAGACCGTGATCCGACTGCAAAAGGTCAGGACAGCGGCCCGGTTGATTTTGACGGCGAAGCGGAAGCTGCTGTTGAAGCGCCGGCAAAGAAGAAAAAAGCCGCTGCATAAGGCAGTTTTTTTCAAAAAATTTCAAAAGCGCCCCGCGAGATATTCCGGGGCGTTTTTTATATGAATGTTTTTAATTATTATGAAGGACCGCCGGGGCGTTTTTTCGGTGGTTTACGTTTTGCCACGGGTTTGGCGTCGCGGGCCAGTTGCTGGCGTGATACGGCGATATGCGGCACGACCCGCAAGGCGCGGGCACCTGTTTCATTCGGGTTAGGGCTGTAATCGAGCTTATTGCCGTCAAAATCCGTGACTTTACCGCCTGCTGCCGTCACCAGTGCATGACCGGCGGCAACATCCCAGAACGGTGCGCCGTCACCTTTGCTCTTGCTGATATGGGCGTAAATATCGGCTGTGCCGTCAAGAACCGGGCAGAAGGCATAGATCGCGCCGCGGTCTTTAATCGCAATGACATCCTGCTTGTTGATCTTAAACTGGTTTTCAACATCCCCCGTATTTGTATCTGCGGTCTGTTGCTCAAGAAATTTCGTGATTTCGGCGACATCGCCCGAGCTTTTATTGACGACCGCGCGGACATTTCCTTCCGTCAGGGCTGTGGAAGAGGGGGCGTTGAGATCTTCGACCGTATCAGCGATATCGTTGCGTTTCAGGGCAATCTTATCCGGTACGCTTCCGGCATAGAGCGTGGCCTGCGCCGGATGATAAACAAGCCCTAAAATAGGCTCACCTTCATGAATCAGGGAAACCAGAACGGCAAAACCGCCCGTTTGTTCGATAAAATCCTTGGTGCCGTCCAGTGGATCGACAGCCCAGTATGTGCCGTCTGAAATATCGGGGATATTGCCTGCGGCAACCTGTTCTTCCGATAGAATCGGGATGTTCGGGGTTAATTGTTTCAAAGCGGGCAGGAGAATATCTTCGGAAGCCTTGTCCGCCTTGGTCACGGGCGTGTTGTCACTTTTGATTTCCGCACCGATATCGGCAGAAACATAAATATCCATGATGGCCATGCCTGCAGTACGCACGGTTTCTGCGCCCGCCAGCAGCAGGATCCGTGTGTCATAGTCATGATTCTTATATGCTATCTTTGCCATAACAAAAATCTACCATAAAACAATAAAGAATTCCACAATTAAATTAACATAAGTCAACTTGACATAATCAAAAAATGGGCGTAAATTACACGTTACTTTTTAAGGTGTGTAAATATAGAGGGCTATCATGTTCAAGCATTTGAAATATTACGGTGAGCTCTACCGCCATAAAGTCGCGGATGAATTTGTTCGTGACCGTATGGGAAAAAGCTTTGCCGGCACGGTGTTGCTGGCCACGATTTTTAGCGGCGTTGCCGGTGTGCAACTGACTGACGGTACGGTGAATATGCCGGATATGGATGCCGCAGCCAATGCACCTGTTGTCATGGAAGAATTGACACAGCAGCGCCAGAACCTTGTCGAACAAAAGCAGGAATTTGAAAATCTGCTGTCACAGATTACCGCAGCCTCACGTCAGGGGCAGGATATGACGGCTCTGGAAACGGCGCGCGAGGAGAAAACGGAATCTCTCACCAATTTTTCGCGCCAACTTGTTGCGAGCACGCTGCTGAGTGATGAGCTGTCCGAACAGCAGCGGCAGGATTTTCTGACGGAGCTGGATCAAAATGTTGTGAATATGAGCAGTATTGGTTTTGAAGAACTGGATCGCGGCGGTGACGTCATATCACTGGCGAATTTACGCGAGGGGCAAGCAGAGCTGGCGGTTGAACAAGGTTTTGCCAGTAATTTGGAACGTGCGGAAGCGCTCGCGCAATATAATCTGGATAACACCTCCAGCGGTGCCGGAGAGGTTCTGACGGTGCTGATGATGACATTACTGGGTTCATTCGGCGGTTTTAGCAGTTTTATCGCTTTTGGCGCATCAAACAGAGAACATGCCTATCACAAACCGAAAAAGCCGACCAAAAACAGTCACGGCATGCGCCACTGATTTTTAAGGAGAGAGAAGTGGGACAATATACGACATATTATAAAAAACTGGCGGCGCATAAGCTTGCGGATATTTATTATAACGAACGGGTGGGCGCGATATTTGGCATTGCTGCGGCACTGGCCATCGCCGGTGGCGGTGCAGGCTATCAGATCGGTGGCGTAATTGATGGTAATGCAGATAATTTGCGCACGGCCAATGCCGATCAAGTGATGCAGGAGCTGACAACACAGCGTGGCAATCTGGAAACACAGCATGCAGAACTGAAAACATTGACGGCAACGATTACGGAAGCCAGCCGTGCAGGTCGTGATGCCGGGCCGATTGAACTGTTACGGCAGGAGAAAGTTTCGGACTTTCAAAGCTTTGCCAAACAGCTTGTGACGGATGCTTTCCTGAGTTCGGAATTGTCGGAAAATGAGCGTGAAACATTTATTCGCCATATTGATGAAAATATCATCAATATGGGCGATATCGGCCTCGAAGCCTTGGAAGACAAGAACGGAGAAGTAGGCGAGTTTTCTCATATTCGTGAAATCCGTGCAAAAGTCGATGCGGAGAATCCGTTGCTGGGTAATCAGGAGAGGGTGATTGCGATTGCGGAACAAAATAGCGAGGAACAGGTGTCTATTCTGAAAGGAACCCTTATTCCGGCCTTCCTACTTGCTTTCTTGGGATCGATGGGGCTGGGGATGGGGTTTAGCGATTACCGGCGGGCGAATAGCAGACCACAAAAACCGACAATAACCAGCCACGGCATGCGGCATTAAATTAATGCGCATCCGACCAGTTTTTGGCATGGTCGATACCGACTTCCAAAGGAATGGAAATGCCCGGTGCGGCAGCCTGCATGACTTCTTTTACCACGGCGGTTGTTTGCTCCAGTTCTTTTTCCGGTACTTCAAACAGTAATTCATCATGCACCTGTAACAACATGCGCGCACCCAGCTTGGCCGCATCCAGCGCGGCGGGCATGCGCACCATCGCACGTTTCATGATATCGGCGGCGGTGCCTTGCAGCGGCGCATTGACGGCCTGACGTTCGGCAAAGTTACGCCGCGCGGGATTTTTGTCATTGATGCCGTGAATGACGCATTTACGCCCGTAAAGCGTGGTGACATAGCCGTTTGCACGCGCTTCTTCCTTGGCCTTTTCCATGAAGGCTTCCAGTTCGGGGAAGCGGGCGAGGTATTTTTTGATATATTCTGCGGCCTCGGATGTCGGGATGCTGAGCTGTTTGCCAAGGCCGAAGCCGCTGATGCCGTAAATAATGCCGAAATTGATGGCTTTGGCGCGGCGGCGGATTTCCGGCGTCATTTCATCCATCGGGATGCCGAAGACCTGACTGGCAGTCATGCTGTGAATATCCTGCCCGTCATGAAATGCCTGTTTCAGTGCCTTAATATCGGCCAGTTCCGCGGCAAGGCGCAATTCGACCTGTGAATAATCGACCGATAACAGGGTAAAGCCGTCATCGGCGATAAAGGCTTCGCGGATTTTGCGTCCATCCTCGGTACGGATCGGGATGTTTTGCAAATTCGGGTCGGAGGAAGATAGCCGCCCCGTATTGGTCTGCGCCATCGAAAAGGACGTATGCACACGCCCCGTTTTCGGGTTGATACTATTGACCAGCGCATCGGTATAGGTGCTTTTCAGCTTGGAGGCTTGCCGCCATTCCAGCGTTTTTTCGGCGATTTCATACCCCTCCGCCGCCAGCTTTTCCAATACGTCGACACTGGTGGACCATGTACCGCTTTTGTTTTTCTTGCCGCCCTGCAAACCCATATTGTCAAACAGCACTTCGCCAAGCTGTTTGGGAGAGCCGACATTAAACGGCATGCCGGCCAGTTTATGGATTTCCTCCTCTACAATCGCAATTTTTTCGGCGAAAATGCGGCTGAGATTTTTCAGCACGGCAGGGTCGACGCGGATGCCGGTAAATTCCATTTCAGCAATGATCGGTATCAGCGGGCGTTCCAGCACTTCATAGACCGTGGCGCGTTTTTCCTGTGCCAGGCGCGGTTTGAACATGTTGTAAAGCCGCAAGGTGATATCGGCATCTTCGGCGGCGTAATCGCGCGCCTTGTCCAGAGTCACTTCGGCAAAGCTGATCTGGTTTTTTCCTGTGCCGCAGATTTCGGAATATTTAATCGGGTTGTGGCCAAGGAACAGCTCCGACAGCTCATTCATGCCGTGGCCGTGTTCCGTACCGTCAATCACATAGGAAAGCAGCATCGTATCATCGACGGGCGTGATGTGAATATCATGCGCCAGAAACATTTGCAGGTCGTATTTGATATTTTGCCCGATTTTCAGGACGGAGGGATCTTCCAGCAGCGGTTTGAGGATAGCCAGTGCCTCTTTCAACGGGATTTGCTTCAGATCAGGGGCGGCTTCCTTTTCCTTGCTGTCGTCACCGCCGAAATCAAAACTTTCATTCATGGCTGCGGCATCAATATGCCCGACAGGAATATAACAGGCACTGCCCTCGGAAACGGAGAGGGAAATACCGACCAGATCGGCTTTCGCCGGGGTGAGGGAGGTTGTCTCCGTATCAACCGCAACCACGCCCGCTTCAAAAGCGCGCATCACCCAGTCTTGCAGACGCGCGGCATCCTGCACGAGCTCATAACGGCCGTTTTGCGGCGCGGGTTCTGCGGCATTTTTGTTTTCCGCCGTCGTGGCGAGACGGTTTTCATGCGCGTGAAAAGTTTTTTCCAGCCGCGCCAATGTTGTGCGAAATTCCTGCGTTTTCAGAAATTGCAGTAATTTCGGCATATCCAGCGTATGATCTGTCAGCTCTGCAACGGTAAAGGGCACCTCGACACTGTCATCCAGACGCACAAGCTGTTTGGAAATGCGCGCCATTTCGGCCTCGGCCAGCAGTGTTTCACGCCGTTTCGGCTGTTTGATTTCTGCGGCGCGTTCCAGCAGTGTTTCCAGATCGCCATATTCATTGATCAGCTGCGCCGCCGTTTTAATGCCGATACCGGCAACGCCCGGCACATTATCGGTGCTGTCGCCGGCCAGCGCCTGCACATCAACGACTTTATCCGGCGAGACATTGAATTTTTCGAAGACTTCGGCCTCATCCATATAGCGCGATTTCATCGGATCGAACATACGCACGCCTTCACGAACCAGCTGCATCAAATCCTTATCCGAGGAGACGATAACAACCTCGCGCCCTTGTTCCAGCGCCAGCCGCGCATAGGTGGCAATCAGATCATCGGCCTCATAGCCTTCTTTTTCAATCGGCGGCAGACCGAAGGCATCTGATGCCTGACGGATCAGCGGAAATTGCGGAATAAGGTCTTCCGGTGTTTCACTGCGGTTGGCTTTATATTCCGGATAAATTTCATTGCGAAAATTCTCGCGGGCGGCATCAAAGATAACGGCAATGTCATGGACATCCATATCGACGATCAGTTTGACCAGCATATTGGTAAAGCCCAGCACGGCATTGACGGGGGTGCCGTCAGAGCGCGTCATCGGCGGCAATGCGTAATAGGCGCGAAAAATAAAGCCCGAACCGTCTACAAGGAAGAGGGGCTTTTTCTCGGCGGGGATGGATTTTTTTTCCGGCATGACAGGGGCCATGACTATTCGAGTTCCGGTTCGGAATCTCTTTTTGCAGCCAGCTCAAAACCGGGAACTTCCGCTTGATCATCCATGATGATATCAAGACAGACATTGAATTCCGTCAAATCCAGCTTCTTCTTACTGTTTTTCGGCAGGGGAATTTTATTCGCCAGACAATACTCGATCAGGGATTCGCTGATAAAGCGGGCAGGCAGGTTATAATATTTATGTTCGAACGTGCCTTCGTCAAAAAACGTGACGACAACGGAGTTCTTCATTTCATTAATGTTATATTCCTGCGACAGCGGCGTTTTGAAATGTTTTTGCGTGTGAAAGTCATATTCCGCCTTGCTGGCAAGCTTGGCTGCGATAATCTTCACGCCGGGAAAGCGGTAACCCAGCTGGTCACCATAATGTGTGATCGCGTCATAAAGCTCTGAATGGTGGAACATTAGTCGTCTAATTTCACTGGGCATGCGTCTTCCCTTAAAGTCCTTTTATAATTTGCGCCATATCGCGCGCTGCATAAGTCAGAATAGCGTCACAGCCCGCGCGTTTAAAGCATAAAAGCGTTTCATGGAGCGTTTTTTCGTAGTCGAGCCAGCCGTTTTCGGCAGCGGCACGCAGCATCGCATATTCACCGCTGACATGATAGGCAAAAACAGGCACGGAAAACGTGTCTTTGACGCGGCGGATAATGTCCAGATAAGGAAGGCCGGGCTTGACCATGACCATATCCGCACCTTCTTCAAGATCCAGTGCGACTTCATGCAAGGCTTCATCGCTATTGGCGGGGTCCATCTGATAGGTCTTTTTGTCGCCTTTCAGAAAACCGGAGGATTTGACGGCATCGCGGAAGGGGCCGTAATAAACCGAGGCGTATTTCGCCGCATAGGACAGAATATTCACATCAGTATAGCCCGCAATATCAAGCGCATCGCGAATCGCGCCGATACGCCCGTCCATCATGTCGGACGGGGCGATAACATCCGCACCCGCACCGGCCTGCACCAGTGCCTGTTTGCACAAAACTTCCACCGTCTCGTCATTTAAGATGGTGCCGGTATCATCAATCAGCCCGTCATGGCCGTGGCTGGTATAAGGGTCAAGCGCGACATCGCAGATAAGGCCGATTTCCGGCACGGCATCTTTCAGACGGCGCATGGCACGGCAGACAAGATTATCCTCGTTCCATGCCTCGGCGCCGTCATCAGAGCGCAAATCATCCGGCGTGGAGGGGAACAGCGCAAGAGCCGGAATATCCAGCCCGGCGGCGTTTTCCGCCTCTTTTACCAACAAATCGATACTCAGGCGTTCTACGCCCGGCATTGACGGTACGGCTTCGCGGCGGTTTTCACCGTCAATCACAAAAACCGGCCAGACCAGATCTTTGGTTGTGATACTGTTTTCTTGCACCAGATCGCGCATCCACGGGGTTTTGCGATTACGGCGCATACGGCGGCGCGGATAGGTCGCCGCTGCTTCGGAGGCGTCTTCTGCCGCAAATTCACGCAGGTCAGCGGCCTGCATTTTCGGATATGTCATGGTTATTCTATGTCTTTGATTGATTTGTTATTATTTTTTGACCCATTGACTGTTCAGGAAAATATATTGCCCTGCAGGTGTTTCCGTCATCAATTTTTGTCCGGCCAGTTTTTGCACCTGATCCAGCGGCAAGCCGTTGCTTTGTGCGACCGCGCGGTATTTGGCCAATCGTCCGGCATTCGTGCTGTCAACCATGGCGGCAACGCCCGGTGCGGCTTGTACGATCCCTAAAAGACCGTCAGGCTGTTCGCCAACATAGCCTTGGGCTTTGGCGGCGGCGACGCTCATCTCTGCATAAGCCGTTGCCGGAAGGACAGCGAGAAAGGCAAAACACAGGAAAAATACGGTAAAAGCTTGTTTCATCGGATGGTCATCCTTTCCTTAATTTTCTGTCGTCCCGAACAGGTCGGGAGATTCTTCAAACAGGTTTTCCAGATCGCGCTCGACCTTGATACGGACTTCCTGTTCGATTTTGATGTTCATATTGATTTCAATCGGTTTGTCCGGCGCTTGAACCTTTACGGTCGGGGAGCAGGCGGTCAGTAACACAATGGCGAATCCCGCCATCATGTGCCACAGATATTTGTTAAGGTGATGGGACATGTTTTTCCTCATATTGCCGAATTTTCTCCTGTATATTATCAGGAATTGTATAGGCTTGTACATGGTGCTGGAAAATATTTTCAAGTGCGCCCTCAAGGTTCAAATTCAAGGCGACGGGTCGCGTTTCCGCCATGTCGGGATTGCGTCCTTTCGCCTCCAGCCGGATGGTCTGAGCGCCACCGGCTTTGCCGTCCAGCAGGAAACGCAGGCTTTCATAATGGAAATTGCTGATCACATTTCGTACGAAATCCATATTCGGGTTACCGTTTTGCAGAAAAGCGGGCAAATCATGCGGCGCATATTGCACCGTGCCGGGGGTTGTGGTGCTGATGACACCATTCTCGATAAAAATCTCGTTTCCGGCAAGGCGCAACGGCAGCGTGCCGCCGATCATACCGTTTGCTTTCAGCCCTTCAACTTTGGCAAATTGCAGTAATTGCTGCAGTGACAGATCATGCACGGCGACTGTGAAAGCCGTGTCTGGTTTGGCGGGGTTTAATTTTACATCGGCAAAGGAGACCGTGCCGCCCACCATTTGCCATTCCGCATTATGCAGAGTAAGGGGCAGGGGCTGCGCCGCATCATAGCTAAGCGTGACCAGTCCGCCGAAGAACGGAATGCCGGGATTAAAGCTTTCAATAGCGACCGTCTGTTTTTCCAGCGTGAGGGGCATAAGGCTTTTGATGTCCAGCGCGGCATTCAGGTTGGTGAGAGGTTTTCCGGAAATTTCCGCAGACAGGTTTTTCAGCAGCAGCTGCCCTTTGCCGCGCAGATCCGGCAAAGAGAGTTTGGCGGAGAATGCTGCGCTGCCGGAAGTTTTTTGCAGTAAACCGTCCAGCTTGGGCGATAGATGATGCGGCTGTGTGCCGACCGGATCAAAATTCACCGGCGGCATCTCGATATTGATCTCGCCTTTTTGTGTGGCCGGAGTGATAAAGCCTGTCACATGAGCATTGGCGTGATTGGCCTGATCACGCAATTTGCTGTCAAAGCGCAGCAGGCCTTTCTCCGCTTTGTAGTTGAGATCGGCATCGGCGCGCAGCACCGGCGCAAGATTATCGGGCAGCGTGATGGCTGTTTTGACGCTGGCTTTGGTCACAGCCTTGTTGTGATAACCGCCTTTCGCCGTCGCTTCGTATAGATCAATGATGATTTTCTGTGCGGGCAGATTTAAACGACCCGCGGCTTCCGTCAGAGTGAATGTTGAAGCGGTGCGGTTGACCGTTCCTGTCACGCCGCCCGTGTAATCCAGCACCTTGCCATAGGATAACTGCAACTGCGGCAAGCGGATATCAATACTGTCTCCGGCGTTTTTGAGCAATAGATGGGTGGTGTTCGGATTCGGATCAAGTTTCAGTGTGAAGCTTGTTTTGTCTACGCCGGTCTGTCCCTTGACGGTAAGGCTTTCGGGGAAGAGCAGGATACCATCCGCATTATGGGAGAAATGCAGTTTGATATCCGCAGCTGTTTTGTGCAGATATGGCGGCAGGGTCAGGTCTTTTGCCGCAATCTGCAACTTGCCGGAAAAATCCTGCCATGTTGCGATATCTGCTTTGATCTCTGTTAGTGCCTTTTTACCGGAGAAATTCAGGGTAAGGCGGGCGCTGCCTTTGATATCCTTCAAATCATTTTCAATGATGGCAAAATTCTCAAAGCTTGAAAAACTCTCTTTCCCCAGCGCGTAGAATTTTTCAAGATTCTCTGCATTTATTTCTGCTTTTCCAGATAGTTCATTTGCGTTGTTAAAGTTAAATTCTGCATTGAAACCGGCAATATCACCGGGGCTTTTGCCTGCGGCTTTCAGTATTTTTTCTTCATTCGTATCAGTATAAGAGAGTGTGATATTTTCCAGCGGCAGATTGACAAGCTGCGCAGTACCGATGGTCATATCAGCCTTTTCTGCGGTGATTAATCCGTCTTTCAACACAATATGCGCCGCGCCGCTGATATTGGACAGCTTGGCCAGCGGATGGCGAATAACGCTTTCGTCGCGGAGGGTTATATCCGCCGCCACTTCCCCGTTTTGGTATAATGCGGTCTCAAGAGCGGTGCTGATAATGCTGTCGTTGTTTTTTGCGGAAATGACGGCTTTGATATCAATGCGATCCGTAATGTTTTTCACATACGTTTGGGCTTCCGCGATTGTGATTTGTTGCGGCAGATAGAGACTGCGCGGTTGTAAGGAAATCTGCGCCTGTTTGATATCAAGGGCATTCAGGGGAAGCTTCTGCGCCAGCGTGAAAGCCTCGCGCAGTAATGCCGCAATATCGGTTTCTGCGGCATCCTCCGTAAGGGGCGCCTCTTGATATGACACACCGTCCAGTAACAGCCGGTCAATAAAAACGGGATAATCATCGCCCGGCGTAAAATGGAAATCGGCACGCAGATCATCAATGCGGATATCATCGGAGAGTTTGAGCTTTGTTACATTAAGGGAGGAAATCTCGACATCAATATGCCGGAGCCGCGCTGCGGGAAAGCCGTTTTTGTGCAAATAGCTAAGCAGCGCATAACGTGCAACAGCATCGCGCTGCCAGTACAAACCGCCAAAGACCAGCACAAAACAGCCGCCCCAGACGATGAGGCGCGTCAGGAATTTAACGCTCGCGGTAATCCCGCGTGAAATTTTCTTTTCAGAGCTCTGAGGCATTCTACGGGTCCTTTTTGATTTCCCCTTGTTGCCTATGCGGCTGTTGTGTTAGATAGTATCTACGGTAAAATAACAAATTAACAGGAAGATACAATCATGTTTGTCACTCCCGCATGGGCTCAAGACGCTGCTGCGAGCGGCGCACCGCAAGATGGTGGTCTGGTCGGCTTTCTTCTGCCGATGTTTCTCATCCTTCTGGTGTTTTATTTCTTTGTTTTCCGTCCGCAGAACAAGCGGATGCGTGAACATGGCGATATGGTCAACAACCTGAAACGCGGTGACCGCGTTGTAACGGGCGGCGGACTGATCGGCAAGGTTTATAAGCTGACAGGTGATGATGAAGTGATGATCGACCTTGCTGACGGCGTGCGCGTGCATGCCGTGCGCTCGACCATTATGACCATACGGGAAAAGCCGGTTTCCAATGTGACGGCAGGTGATTCGTCCGGCGCTAATGATGAAAACGGTAAAGGCATTACCGTTTCCCGCCTGCGTGAAAACAAAAAGAAAAAAGAAGAGGGAGCACCCCGTAAGGGCGCCCGCTGATACTGATAAAACTGCTACTCCCTCCGGTTAGGATTGATAAAAGACGATGATGTATTTTGAACGCTGGAAAGTTTGGTTGATTACGATTATCTGCATTTGGGGCATTGCCTATTCGGCACCGAATTTGATGTCCGATGCGATGAACGGAAAACTCGGCGAGATTTCTTCATGGCTGCCGAATAAATCCGTCAGCCTCGGCCTTGATTTGCAAGGCGGCGCACATCTTTTGCTGCAGGTTGATATGGATTACGCGGTCAATAACCGCCTGAATGACATGAGCGAGGCAGCCAAACGCGATTTGCTGAAAGAGAGAATCGGCTATGTCGGTCTTCGGATCGAGGGAGAAAGTGTTCTGTTTCAACTGCGTGCGCAGGATGACGAGACCCGCAGCAAGGCTTTGAAAATTGCCCGTAAACTCTACGAAGGCGTAGAAGCTGACATTTCCGATGACGGGCTGGTTACGGCGACCTTAAGCCCGATGGCGGTCACCGATATCAAAACCCAGACTTTGAACCAGTCGATTGAGATTGTCCGCCGCCGTATTGATGAAACCGGCACGCGGGAGCCCGCGATCCAGCGCCAGGGTTATGAGCGTATTCTGGTACAGCTTCCGGGTGTGGATGATCCCGAGCGTATCAAACAGCTACTGGTAAAAACAGCGAGCATGACCTTCCATCTGGTGGATGAAGACTCGTCAGAACCCGGCGCACGACTTTCGCCGTCCGCCGTTATGTATCCGATGAAAGAAAACCCGCAGATACAGCTGGCGGTTAAAAAACGCGCGGCATTGCAGGGGGAACGCCTTGTTGATGCGCAACCGAGCTTCGAAGACGGCATGCCTGTTGTGACATTCCGCTTTGACCGGATCGGGACGGACAAATTCTGCCGCATTACCCGTGAAAATCAGCATAAGCGCTTTGCCGTTGTGCTGGATAAGGAAATTGTAACCGCGCCGTCTATTAATGAGCCGATTTGCGGCGGTGCCGGAAGAATTAGCGGCCGCTTTACCGTGCAGGAAACTGTGGACACGTCTCTGTTGCTGCGTGCGGGTGCCTTGCCTGCGCCTTTGACCTTTATGGAGGAGCGCACAGTCGGGCCAAGTCTGGGCGCGGATTCCGTCAGTGCGGGAAAAATCGCCAGCCTGATGGGGATGAGCTTTGTGCTGGTCTTTATGATTGCGGTTTACGGCTTGTTCGGTATCTTTGCCAATATTGCCTTGCTGGTGAATGTTGCGCTTATTTTTGCGGTCTTGTCGGTGTTGCAGGCAACGCTGACACTGCCGGGTATCGCCGGTATCGTCTTGACGATCGGTATGGCGGTGGATGCGAATGTGCTGATCTTTGAGCGTATCCGTGAAGAGCTGCGCAACGGTCGTTCGATCCTGTCATCGGTCGAAACCGGATACGGACAGGCAATGTCCTCAATTGTTGATGCGAATTTGACGACGCTGATTGCCGCCCTGATGCTGTTTTCTTTCGGGACGGGGCCGATCAAAGGCTTTGCGGTGACATTATGGGTCGGTATCATGACCTCAATGTTCTCGGCAATTCTGCTGACGCGTTTGATGGTGGTGACGTGGCTGAAAGCGAAAAAGCCGCAAACCTTGCCGATATAATAAGGAGTATAATGATGCGTGGCATTCTGAAACTGGTTCCGGACGAGACGAATTGCGATTTTATGGGATGGCATAAAATTGCTCTTGGCTTATCGGTTATCGTCATCTGTGCAGGCATGTTTTTGACCTTTCAGAAAGGTCTGAATTTCGGGATTGATTTTACCGGCGGGACGCTGATTGAAATCCAGACCAAGGACGATGTCGCTGATCTTACCGCATTGCGGAGCGCGCTCAGTACATTGGATATCGGCGCTGTGAGCGTGCAGGAATTCGGCGCCCCGAATGAGGTTATGATCCGTATCCCGCAGCAGGACCGTGATGAAGCGCAGCAAAAAGTTGTCATGGAACAGGTGCGCGCAAAAATCGACGACTCTGTTAAAGATTACCGCCGCGTGGAATTTGTCGGTCCGCAGGTCGGGGAAGAGCTGATCGAGGCCGGCGGCAAGGCGCTGTTCTATGCGCTGGCCGGATTGCTGGCTTATATCTGGATGCGCTTTGAGTGGCAGTTCGGCGTGGCTGCAGTGCTGGCGCTGACACATGATATTCTTTTTACCGTCGGTTTTTTCGGTGTGACGCAAATGGAATTTACGCTGGCAACGGTCGCGGCAGTCCTGATGATCGCCGGTTACTCCATTAACGATACGGTCGTGGTATTTGACCGTGTGCGCGAGAATTTGCGCAAATATAAGAAAAAACCTCTGCGTGAGCTGTTCAATCTGTCGATTAACCAGACATTGTCGCGGACATTAATGACCAGCTTGACCACATTGTTGGCTCTGCTGGCATTGTGGCAGTTCGGCGGTGCCGTTATCCGCGGCTTTGTCACGGCGCTGATTTTCGGTATCTTTATCGGAACATATTCGTCAATCTTTATTGCCACACCGTTGCTGCTGTATGTGCGCCCGCGCGATAGAAACCGCGTCGTCACCAACACGCCGGAAAGCGAAACCAATGGTTGACGTCACGCCGATGGTCACGGCGGACCGGAAGGTCATCCAGTCTTACGGCAAAAACGGTTTTAAAATCAGCAACGAGAATTTTACCGGGCCGATTTTGGTTTTCCCGTCATTGGTAACGGCATGGGATGTGCCTGAAACACCTAAAGATCTTGAAATCACGCATTTTGCGCCGCTGATTGGCGCGGATGATGTGGATGTTGTGCTGTTTGGCGGCGGAGAGAAAGCAGTGTTTTTGCCGCCTGATATCCGCGAGATGCTAAACGCGCAAGGTCTGGCGGTGGAATCAATGGATACCGGCGCAGCCTGTCGTACCTATAATGTATTATTGGCGGAAGAGCGCCGCATCGCTGCTGCGCTATATCCCACACAGTAAATCATTTAAAAACATATTGTTGCCGGTGAATGTTAATGCAACGGATTAGGTCGGAGCGACGTAGACGCCAAAGCTTCTGGCGACCTGATACAAGCCGCCCTCAAACGTCTCTCCGCGCGGGCGGAAAACCCATGCCGTTGTGCTACGCGTCAGCTCGCCAATGATAATCGCATCTTTCTTATCGGCATTTTCGGTCAGATTATAACGAACAAGTTCCTTATTGGAATCAAGGTCAACCAAGCGGACATAGGCATTTTCAACTAGGCCGAAATGCTGGAGCCGCTCATAGGCTTCATGGATGGTGATAACAATCACGACTCTGTCGGAACGGAAAGGGATTTGATCCAGCAGGCAGGTAATGATTTCGTCATCACCGTCATCATCACGCCCGGTTTTGCAGTCGCCGTGATGGCGTACGGCACCGCCTGCAGCTGCCAGATTGTTGTAGAAGACGAAATCCGTATCATCGCTCACTTTACCATCGGGGGTTAGCAGAAAAACGCTGGCATCAAGGTCGAATTCATCGCCTTCACCTGTTGTTTCAGGGGCATCCCAGCCCAGCCCGATCAGAACTTTGTTGAGTTTCGCGCCGCCTTCCAGTTCCAGACTCAGTTCTTCCTCTTTGCCGACAGATTTTGAGCCGGAAGTATCGGTGCTTTTTAAGTCAATTTTTTCAAGGTCGAAGGCGGGAATCATCTGGCTTTCGATGTCGGCAAGGCGCGCGGTCTCGGTATCGGCCATTTTTTTCTCTGCCGCTTCCCGTTCTTCAGGGCTGAACTTTGCTTCAGCTGCTTTTTTTTCAGCTTTTTCGGCTTTTTGTCTGGCTTCCTCTTCCTCTTTTTTCTGTTCTGCCGCAAAAGGATCAAAAGGTTGACCGAGTTCGTCGCTGACCATGATATTCTCCGTTATCTTCAGATGGTTCTTAAGAGTTCAAAACTACGTTTCCATGCTACACGACTGCTTCGCACCCGCCAAGAGGATATTCTGCATATCTTCGGGCAGATCGGCCTGCCATGACATTTCTTCCTCCGTGCGCGGGTGCCGCAGACGAAGAGCTGCCGCATGCAGCGCCTGTCGCGGGAAGCCGTGCAGCATATCAAAAAGCCCGACAGGGCCCTTGCGCAGCCGTTTGAAGCTGTTGGGGCGGTATAAGGGGTCACCGATCAGCCAATGTCCGATATGGGTCATATGGACGCGAATCTGATGCGTCCGGCCCGTATGCAGGCGGCAGGTGACAAGACTTGCAACACCGCCTTCGAAAATCGTATCGACTTCATATTCCGTAATCGCTTCTTTGCCGCCGTTTTCGAGTACGGCCATTTTTTTCCGGTTGGAGGATGACCGTCCGATATTGCCCTCGATGATGCCGGAGAGGGGCGTGGGAACACCCCAGACAATCGCGCGGTAAACACGGCGGACAGTATGTGCGGCCAGCTGTGCCGTCAGATTTTTATGGGCCGCATCGTTTTTGGCGACAACCATCAATCCGGAAGTATCCTTGTCCAGCCTGTGGACGATGCCGGGCCGTTTCACACCGCCGATGCCCGAGAGCGTATCGCCGCAATGCGCCAGCAGGGCATTGACCAATGTGCCTTGCGCATGTCCGGCGGCAGGATGCACCACCATGCCGGCGGCTTTGTTGATGACGATAATATCATCATCCTCATAAAGGATCGTCAGCGGAATATTTTCGGCCACGGGGGTGGCGGGTGCGGCGGGAGGGATGCGCAAAATATAGGTTTCGCCCTCTTTCGCCTTGCCGGAGCTGCGGGTGACCGCTTTGCCGTCTTTGAAAACCTGTCCGTCACCAATCAACGCCTGAATGCGTGCGCGCGACAAATCTTCTGTAACCAGTGCGGCGGCGAGGGCGGCATCAAGCCGCCCGCCATCCAGATTTTCGGGAATAGTGACTGCAAGCTCTTGCGGGCTTTCACTCACGCGGCATTTTCCTGTTTCATGCTGCCGCCGTTTTTGGCGATCCAGCGGTCGGCATCCAGCGCAGCCATGCAACCCATACCGGCGGCTGTAACCGCCTGACGGTAAATATGATCGCAGACATCGCCTGCGGCGAATACGCCGGAGATATTGGTCGCGGTCGATCCGGATTTGACGAGGATATAACCGTCACCATCCATATCGACATGTCCTTTAAAGACAGAGGTGGCGGGGTCATGCCCGATGGCGATAAAGACACCATGCACATCAAGATCGCTGACTTCGTCTGTTTTGACATTGCGCAGCTTGACGCCTGTGACACCGGCATCGCTGCCGCCGGGCGGGTTGCCGACAACGTCTTCCAAGACGCTGTCCCAGATAACGGAGACTTTTTCATGGTTGAACAGGCGTTCCTGCATGATGCGTTCGGCACGCAGCTCGTCACGGCGGTGAACCAGCGTGACATGTTCGGCGAAATTGGTCAGGAACAGCGCTTCTTCCACAGCGGTGTTACCACCACCGATGACAACGACTTTTTTACCTTTGTAGAAAAATCCGTCACAGGTTGCACAGGCGGAAACGCCGTAGCCTTTGAAGGCTTGTTCGCTTTCAAGCCCAAGCCAGCGGGCTTGTGCGCCTGTCGAGATAATCACGGTATCGGCAGTGTAAACCGTGCCGGAATCGCCGATGGCTTTTTTGGGATTGCCGGAAAAATCAACCGCGGTAATCATATCCATGACCATTTCCGTGCCGACATTTTCAGCCTGTTTCTGCATTTGTTCCATCAGCCACGGGCCCTGGATCACATCGGCAAAGCCGGGATAGTTCTCGACATCGGTCGTAATCGTCATTTGTCCGCCGGGCTGCATGCCTGTCACCAGCAGAGGAGAAAGATTGGCCCGCGCGGCGTAAATTGCTGCCGTATAGCCCGCGGGGCCGGAGCCGATAATCAAAACCTTGCTATGTTTCGTGTCTGTCATGTGTTCACCCTTTCTTCCAGTAATGCTTGTATTTTCGCGGCGATTGCCGCCGTATCTTGCGGTGGCGTGTAATGCCATGATTCAAGTGTGCCTTCTTGAGGCAAGATACGCGTATAACCCTGTGTTTGCAAGAGGTGATGGAACTTGTTGACGCGCGCGGCGCCGCCCTCCATCGGGATGGTGTAAACGGGTTTGCCTGTTGAAATCGCTTCTGACGTCATGCTCACGCTGTCTTCCGTTACCAGCAATATATCAGCGCACTCCAGAAAGGCGAAATAGGGGTTTGCGCCGCTGCCGTCCCAGAAGTAAACACGGGGATTATCCGCCAGCGTCTTTTGCAGAATATCAAGACAGGCCGGCGGGGTGCGCCGCGATACCGTGATCATCAGGCTGTAATCTTCTGCCAGTTCCTGTAATCTTGCCGCCAGTGCTGCGGCATTTTCTTCCGTTAAGCGATGCGCTTTGCTGTTGCCGCCGATCATGACGGCAGCACGCCGTGCAGGCAGTTCCTGTAACAGGGGGAATTTCGCGGCTTCTTCTGCCAGCTTCGCAACTGTTACGCGGTGCAGGGCCCCTGTGGTGATGATAACATTGTCACCACGAGTCGGGTCATGCTGGGGCACGGTGACAAGATCAAACAGCCGGGCAGGGATGCGCGGGTCCTGCACTTGTACGACCAGTGTTTTTCCGTTGCTTTGTCGTTTGATATGCAAGGCGGCGGCGATGCTTTTGCGGCCGCTGGCCAAAACCAGATCGGGCCAAGGCGGTGCAAGGCTGTCACCCGCACTGTCAAAAGCCCATTGATGCCCGCAGCGCAGGTAAGGGGACAGCTGTTTCCAGGGAAAGCGCAATTTGATGCGTTTGACCGTGGGAGAGACCCCCAGCGCATCCGCGATTCCGAGACATTGGTTCTCTGTTCCTGCAAGTCCTTCACTCACCACCCAACAGGATATGTTGCGCTGCGTCATTTTTTTTCGATTTTCTAAAGTTTGTTATTGCATTTGCTGTATGGTAATATTATTACACAGGGAAGGGAAAACATACCCTTTTATTTTACGATAGATATTTTTTCAAGCACAGAAGAAGACACATCATGGGAAAAGTTAAGTTGGACCGTATCGACCGCAAAATCCTTAAGGAATTGCAGGACGATGGACGTATTACAAATGTGGATTTGGCCGAGAAAGTCGGCATTTCCGCGCCTCCCTGCCTGCGTCGTGTGCGCGCGTTGGAGGAAAACAAACTTATTCTCGGCTATCATGCGCATCTGGATGCGGCCTCGCTGGGTTACGGCGTGACGGTCTTTGCGCAGGTCGGACTCGGGAATCAGTCGGAAAACGATCTGAACCGCTTTATCGAGATGGTGAGCGGTTGGCCGAAAGTGCGTGAATGCTATATGGTTGCGGGTGAGGCGGATTTTCTTTTGAAAATCGTTGCTGCGGATTGGGATGATTATCAGCAGTTCCTGACGAAGCATTTGACGGCGGCACCGAATGTCAGCCATGTCAAATCCTCGCTGACGGTGAAGCTCTGCAAATACGATCCGGGCATTCCCATCAAAACGGAATAGTTTTGAAAGATTAATGTTTGGGTGGTGGTGGTGGTGGCGTCGGTTTTGGTGTAAGGCGCATCTTTCTACCGCCAGCTTCCAGAACCGTAAAGACACTGAGTCCCCCCAGCGCGGAAGTGGCCAAGACAGCTATCAGGCTCAGCATGAAATTCATTTCATCGCGTTGCTTGGCTTCTTTGATTATATCTTTCGCGATGGAAAACCGCTGGGTAAGCGGTTCTGTTCCTTCATGACGATGAAGCGTGCGTACCTCATCCAAATTATTGGCATAATCGATTCCGTATTCAATCATATCCGGAATGGAGTTGTTGACATGCTGTTGCCAATCGAAGTCGCGGGCACCGGATTTCAGCTCTTCCAAGATGGCTTTGACATCTGCTTCTCCGACATCAAGCCCGTCCTGCATGGAGCCATTGCCCACAAGATCGGCGAAAAAACGCATCGTGGATTCCTGTAAAGAGGTTTTAGCGGTTTGAAGTGTGGCTTTATCAGTTTTGAGGGTATAATTTTGGCGCTGTAAATTTTGGTATGCGGCGATTTGTGTCAGCAGGGAAGCTTTTTGTGTCTGCAATTGTTCGACTGTTTGTTGTTGTAGAGTTGTACCCGTCGGGTCAAGATCGTTATTGATTGCGTCAAACACTGCTGTACCACCCCAAAGGCTAGCCACAGTCGCCATAAAGAAAGGGGTTGCGCCAAGTGTTACGTGTCTTCCAATGTGATAACCTGCGAGTTTCGCGTGG
Organism: Pseudomonadota bacterium; assembly: GCA_013285465.1. Classification (NCBI taxonomy): domain Bacteria; kingdom Pseudomonadati; phylum Pseudomonadota; species Pseudomonadota bacterium. The sequence goes on along the minus strand of CP053449.1, from coordinate 1,339,165 downwards.
TATGTCAAACTTGTTGCCATCTTTGATATCCGCCATTTTTTTACGATAGGATCGTGCTATATAATAGCAATGAATTTAACATAATATAAGAAAGCTGTCAAGCGAAGAGCGGGGATTGGCCGGAGGCGGCGGGGACATGCATCCAATGATCTTCTCCGGTTTGGAAGGCTATTTGTCCGCCGGATAGTCCGGCCTGTTCCAACCCGTCATGGAAGGCGCGCAGGATGTCCTGCCGCGTATCGGCAGGAAGCGGCGTGCGGGTACGTAAAAACACATCCAGCGTTTGTTGATGGCGCAGGAAACCGTCAATTTGGACATCGCCGAGACGGCTAAGGCGCAGGTTCAGCAGAAAGCGCGTGGCTTTTCCGTCACCACGTTCGCCGTCTTTAGACTCTGTGTTTTCGTCCTCGTCCTCGACATGCTGCTGACGCGTAAAAAACTGGATCATATCAATATCATCACGGTCTAAAAGCGGCAGGGAAATGCCGCGCCAGTCGCCGGATAAAACCTCCTGTGCCTGACGCGCGATACCGCGGAAGTCCGATGTCAGCCGCGAGATGACATCGCGGCGGCCGCTTTGTTTCAGTGTGTCCATATTGCGTTCGCCCAGCCAGCCCTCCAGATTGCCCATGCGCAAAGCCGCCAGAAAAAACAGTACGGTCGGTACCAGTCGCGCGGGAGAGGTCGGGGAGGGGATTGTACCACGTAAAGCTGCGGCGGCATCCGGAGCGATGGCATTGGAAATTTGCAGCGCTTCTTCCAATGCAGGCCATGACGTGCTGAGCAGCGGTACAAGCGGCGGCAGTGATGAGGCCACCGCACCCGCCTGTTGCGGCACAAAAGACGGAGTCTGTAGTTGCTGCACGAATTGCTCCGGCGTGAGCGGCGTTGCCGTCACACTGAGGACTGTCCCGGCAGGCGCCATATGGGATGTTTGCAGCACAATTTGTGCCCCTTGCGGCAATTCGGGAATATTCGAGGTTGTGACGGTGGCAATCGGCAATCCTGCGGGACTGTGTTCCGTCACGGTCACGGTCAGCGGCGTTTTTTCTGCGGTCGCGGTGTTGGTTTCCGTTACGGCAGGCGCTGTCTGCTTTTGCGGCGCTTGCACGTCAATAATATCAAAACGAAAAATCTGCCCGCGCAGATGCTGTAAATCTGCCTGCGGTTTTTGTGCGGCGGGTGTTTTCTGCTCTGCCAATAACCCGTCCTGTAAAACCGATAAAACTGCCAGTAAAGGAGAGGCGGGTGGTTGCGGTGTTTCTGTGGTCTGCGCAGAGGGTTCAGCAGGTTTTACAACGGCCGTTGATGCATGTGCGGCAATAACAGCGGCGGTTTGCAGATCAACCGCTTCCGGAAGCGGCGCGTTTACGGCAATGCTCTCCGCTTGCTGCAGCAAGGCCGTGCGGATTTGTTCCGAGGCTTTGATGGCGGCTTCTTCTGCGGCAGGAGCATGCGCATGGGTGACAATCGCGGTCACGGTTTCACCTGCGGCAAGCGGTTTTTGCGGCAGTGCTGCGACCGGCTCAGGCGCTTGCGGTTTTGCTGTTTCCCGTGTTGCGGTGGCCGTCTCCTGCGGCGTGACTTGAATACTGGCGCTTTCCGGCGGCGTTCCGGCAGATAGTGTGACGCTCAGCTTTTGCCCTTTGACGGGAGCGGCAGGCTGTTGCGGTGCCTTGTCTTCCACAGGCGGCAGCGCCAGCACGATATCGCCCTGCGGCGTGCGGACATAGATTTGCTGTGTGCGGGGATCAATACGCAGAACTTCGCCCTCAAGGCGGGCATCACGCGGCAGGCTTTCCAATGTCGGCGGCAGCAGGATAATTTCTACAGGCTGCGGACGCGGGGCAGGGCGCTCTTGCCCTTCCTGTTTTCCTGCCTGTTTCCCCGCCGCGGCGCGCGCGTCTCTTGCCTCCGTCTTGATGGAGGTAGAGCTCGGCACCGGTTTCGGCGGTGTAACGGGACCCGTATCGTTGCCCATGGCTCCGGCTTTCGTTAAAGGGCTTTATGCGCGGCTTTGACGACAGCTTCACTGGTGATGCCGAAATATTTGTACAATTCTTCCGCAGGGGCGGAATCGCCAAAGCTTTTCATGCCGACAAAGCTGCCTTTTGTGCCGATAAAGGCTTCCCAGCCTTGTTTGCAGGCGGCTTCGATCGCAATTTTGACACTGTCATTGCCGATCAGCTCGTCGCGGTATTTCTCATCCTGTGCAAAGAACAGCTCGAAACAGGGAACGGAAACGACACGCGTGCCTGTTCCTTCGCTTTCCAGTTTCTCGCGGGCCTCCAGTGCCAGATGTACCTCGGAGCCTGTGGCGAAAATCGTCACTTTCAGCGCACTGCCTGCTTCCGCAAGGACATAAGCACCTTTGCGGGTCAGGTTTTCTTTGCTGTGCTGCGTGCGCACCGTCGGCAGCCCTTGACGTGTCAGGGACAGGACAGACGGTGTTTCCATTTCCTCCAGTGCGATCTGCCAGCATTCCGCTGCCTCGACCGCATCCGCAGGACGCATGACCAGAAGATTGGGCATGGCGCGCAGCGAAGCCAGATGTTCAACAGGCTGGTGGGTGGGGCCGTCTTCACCAAGTCCGATGGAATCATGCGTCATCACATAAACAACGCGTTGTTTCATCAGTGCGGACAACCGGATGGACGGACGGCAGTAATCGGCAAAGCACAGAAATGTCCCGCTATAGGGGATCAGACCTTTATGCAGCGCCATACCGTTCATAATTGCGGCCATGCCGTGTTCGCGAACACCGTAATGGATGTAACGTCCGTCGAAATTATCTTTGCTGACGATCGGCATATGGTCTTTGACGAAGGTGTTGTTCGAGCCGGTGAGATCGGCAGAGCCGCCGATCAGCGAGAAGATACGCGGAATAATGACATCCAGCACATTACCGGATGCCTGACGGGTTGCGAGCTTCGGCTTTTCTTCGCTGATTTTCTTCTTGAATGTTTCAAGTGTCTCCGTAATCAGATGGGAAACCTTGCCGCTGTGGAAACGGTCGAATAATTCGCGGTCTTCACCTTCCAGCGTATCAAGGCGCAGTTGCCATGATTTGCGTTCTTCCTGTCCGCTGCGACCGACGCCGCGCCAGGCATCAAGAACGGCATCGGGGATTTCAAACGGTGCATGCGGCCAGCCGAGGCTTTCACGCGCGCCTGCGATTTCCTCTTCACCCAGCGGTGAGCCGTGGCAGGACGAGCTGCCTTCCTTATTGGGAGCGCCGTAACCGATTTTGGTGCGGCAGCAGATAATGCTGGGCTGATCTTTATGGATCTGCGCCTCGGCAATGGCACGACTGATGGCATCGGGATCATGTCCGTCAATGCTGAGAACGTGCCAGCCATAGCTTTCAAAGCGTTCCGGGATATTCTCGCTGAAGGACAGATCTGTCGGCCCGTCGATCGAGATTTGATTGTCATCATACAGCACAATCAGGCGGCCAAGACCAAGATGGCCGGCGAAGGAGCAGGCTTCGTGGCTGATGCCTTCCATCAGGCAGCCGTCTCCGGCGATGACATAGGTGTAATGTTCGACCAGTTCGCGTCCGAAACGCGCTGCCAAAATTTCTTCGGCCAGCGCCATACCGACACCGTTTGCCAAGCCTTGCCCCAGCGGACCCGTTGTGGTTTCAATACCGGCCTCAAGATTGTATTCGGGATGGCCTGCGGTGACGCGGTGCAGTTGACGGAAATGTTTGATATCATCCAGCGTGATCTTTTCGTAACCCGTCAGAAAATTCAGCGCATAAAGCAGCATAGAGCCGTGTCCTGCGGAGAGGATAAAGCGGTCGCGATCCTGCCATGTCGGGTTCTTCGGGTCAAATTTCAGGAATTGCGTGTACAGCACCGTGGCAACATCCGCCATACCCATCGGCATGCCGGGGTGACCGGAATTTGCCTGCTGGACGGCGTCCATGGCAAGGGCGCGGATGGCATTGGCCATATCGCTGTGGGTGACGGTTTGCGGTTGTTCGATTTTTGCGGCTTCGGAAGACATGTGGCTTGCTCCTTTTAAGTCTGCTCAAAGTTGATTGGCACCCCAGAAAAGACCGTAAAACCCACGCTCTGTCAAGGGAAAAGCTAAGATAAAGGACGGGTGTTTTTATGTCGCGTCTTGTGTATGATACAAGAGGATTTATAGCGGGGATGCGTGAAACAGGTTCTGGATAAATATCAGCTTTGGGCATTGTGGAATTACCGGAGGATCGGCGAATGGGTCGATTGCTTTTTATGGTGGCTGCTGACCGGGTTTCTGATTGCGCTGTTTTTTCTGGAAAACCGGAATGATTATTGTTTTATCGGCGTGCTTGCCAAAGATATCCCTGAATATGCCCCCAGCTATCTGAATTTCCCTTTATTAAGATTTTGCGGCGGTGCCGCGTTTTGGCCCGCACTTGTTGCAGCATGGATGTGCATGACGTTGCTTCATTTGTTCTGTTTTCTACTGCCGTCACGCCGCGCCAGCATCGGTCTGAAAGCGGCAGGGATTGACCTGCACCGTGTTGGCGGTGCCGATGTCAGTACGCCGCGGGCCTTGTGGTATGTCATCATCCGTTATCTGCCGACACATCTGTTTTGCGGTTATCTGTTGCTGAAATTGCTGCACACGGCGCTTGACTTTCATGTGACGACAAGTGCCGTCATCGTGACGGTCGCAGTGCAGATGGTCTGGACTTTGCCGCTGTTTTTTCTGGGAACGCGGCGTAATCTGGCGGATATTTTAAGCGGGACGGAAATGCGCCTGAATAAAAAGGCGTTCAGTCGCATTGAAGCCTTGCGGGAATCAAGATTCCGTAATGCCGTCAGGCCGTTGCGAATGCTGATCGAGACAGGCAGCTATTTGCTGTTATTGCTGTTTTTTGCCGGTTTGACGGTACAGATTTTGCGTGATCCTCCCGTACATCCGGATTATCAGGCGCTTCTTTACGGGCAGCAGTCCGCCCTGTGGGAGGATAATGCCTATTTCGCGCTGGAGGGGCTGACAGCACCGCCTGAGATAAAAGACAGTTACGGTTACGGACGCTACCGCACGGCAACTGCTGCGGAATTTTACCGCCGTTTGCTGGTGCAGGAAGGGATAAGCCCGGATTATACGGTGCCGCAGGTTGAGAAACCGGCGGATTATACTGCGCTGACGCGGAAAAATCGTCTTGCCTTTTATGGTGATGCCAATATTTTGCACTGCTTTAATCTTTTTTTTCAGATGGATAATGAAACGCGCAAAGCCTGTTTGGAGAATGCGGATATAAGCGGCATGATTTGGGACAATCATGTCTTGTGGGAACGTTTCGAAGCGCTGCGGCATCATAAGAATTTTTCCATACCGCCGCAATTCGGCGGCGGGCGTTTTGACCGCAGGGCATTGGCGGATATCGCCCGCGTCAAATCGGCGCATCTGGTTTATCTGGCATCGCAAGGCTATGCGGAAGACGCGGTAGATGAATGGATTGATTATATGCGGCTTTACCGCAAGATGCTGGAATCGCCGGCATCACTGCGAGACAAGGGAACATATATGCTAATCGCGCAAAGCCATTTTAACAGCTTTCAGGAGATATTATCCCATGCGCCCGAGGCCGTGATGGACCGTTATGATGATGCTGTCGCGGTTTTGACGCTGAACCCCGCTGAGCCGCCGTTTTTGGCTGACCGTTTGCTGGCGGATGACTGGGCGCTGCGTGAACCGATTTTCCAGTCCATTATCGGCGGTGGCGGCAATACGCGCAACCGCCTGTATGAATGCTTGATCCCGGCCATGATTCTCGGCAGGACACCGGCTGATTTTTTGCCTGCGCGGCACCACGCATGTTCTTTACGCAGAACGCACCGTTACGAGTTACTGGCGCTGGCTGTGGTCGATCCCGGCAATCCGTTTACAAATGCGCTTTATTACCTGCTGTATCACGGTGTCATGCAAGGAGAGGGTATGATCTATAGCATGCATACGCTTTCTGCGCGCTGGCGTATGGCGCTATTGGGGCTGCAAATTGTAAAAGATAAGGCGGCACCGGGATATATCGAAATTTATACCGAGCGTGCGCCGGAGGCGTTAAAAAATCCATTCACAAAGCAAGGCTTCGAATGGAACCGTCAGGAAAAACGGCTGTTTTTCAAACATTATAAAAATGATATCGAAGTCTCTTTCTTTCTTCCAATATAAATTTAATATCAAACAGATACCGTCGTTTTTTAATGTATTTTGGAATCCGCGATGCGGAAAATCGCCAATTTGCGTTTGATCCGCCCGGGGCGGCGGCGCATATCATGCAACGCTTCAAAACCGATGCGGTTATCGAGATAGTTCCTGACATTTTCCTTCAGGCCGCGGCGAAAGAACGGATAATCGCATTTGCTGCCGGTCAGAATGCCGCCCATTTCCTCGCACATCACGGTCAGCAATTCCAGATGCCCGTTTTCGGCGGCTGTGGCCATTAATTCGCCGTGATCGACATTGACATCCAGCCCATAGCGGTGGAAGCGCCGCATAGAGGAGATATCACCGCTTTTGGCGGCGGAGACCACCGTATTGCCCAGATCAGCCTGCATATGGCGGTGCTGCGCCGGACGCTCGCCGATCAGTTTGACCGATAAACTTGTTGCTTGATTGCCCGTCTTGCCTGTAGACGGATTTTGTCCGTGTTCAGAAAACATCATTACGTCACCCTTGCTATTTTTGTTGTTGAGGGCAGGGTATCGAATCTTGGTTACGAAAAAGTTAATAAGCCAAAGCAGTCAAAAGCTTTTCTATTGCTGCTGTGTGGCGGCGGCTGTTTTTTTCAGCGGGGTCAGGCGGGAAATGCTGTTTGAAACCTGCTGTTTTAACGCGGTGATTTTGCCGGGCGGCAGCGCGTTGCGTGAAAACTGGAAACAGGCGTTTGATATATGCTGTCCTTGGGCATCAACGATTTTTATTTTTTCGCAGACGTTAGCATATTGCGCTTCGATCTTATAAGGGTTGTGTTTCCTTTTGACGGATTTTGAATGAAAAACCTTCGCGATTCTTTTCTCGCCGCGCTGCAGGACTTTTTTCTGTAAGACGGTGGACTGAATGTCCTGACCGCTACGGTTCGTCCATGCGGTCTGGCGTTTGCTATTTATAAAATCGGCGACGGCGCCGACACCGTGCACAACAAATTTTGTCATCTGAAAGACAATCAAGCCGTAAAAGGCCAGCCCCGCTGCGACAAGGGCTGCCCCAAGAACAATGCCGACCCCGCGGCTGATGATGGCCAGCGGCATAGACAGCGACCAGTCGCAGTTGCCGTGAACAAAGCTGCGGGTTTTTTCCGACAGCTCTTTTGCGGATTTGCCTAAATGCTCTTTTGCCAGCAGATAATATTCTTTTGGGTCACGCATGGCCCGGTATTCTCCCCGAATAAAATATCGGGGATATTAACATAAAAATAAGTCGCCGCACAGTTAAAATTAAAAACCTTATTTAAAACAATGCGCTGTGGAAGTTAGTTCAGGTTGGAATCGCGCCAGTATTTGGTGCCTTTCACGGTGGCTTGCAAGGCGAGTCCCGTTTCCGTCAACTGGTAGATCGTCATGTTATCGGCAAGAATTTCACCGCCGATCGCGCCGCCTTTTTCGCTGGCTTTGGCCGCAGCATCGGCGTGAACACCGAATTCCCAGCCCTGATTGACAAAGCGCTCCATTGTTCTTTCATCATGGAAGACGAAAACGGCGCGGAAATCCTTTGCGCCCAGCCCCAAACCGATTCCGGCTTCACCCATCTTCATATAAGTGTCTTTGCCTGTGCGGTTGTCGCGGACAACGCCTTGACCGCCGGAAAAACTGGCCAGAACCACATTCACATTCACATTGCTGAAAACCGCATAGCCGGGGGAGCTGGCAATCAAATTGCGGGCGGCGGGATGATATCCGTACAGGTCACTTATGACACGGTTGCGCATGCTGTTGATCTCTTTGCGCTTGTCATTGGCATTACTGCCGGTGGTGACGCAGCCGGACAGCAGGGTCATGGTTAAGGCAGCGATAAAAAATGCGGATGCAAAAGCTTTCATGGCGATTAGTATTCTCCTGTCAAAAAATGGATGATGCCGTATAATACAAGAGCTAAAGTAATCTATTTTCACAGGAAATAAAAGAGATGCCTTATCCGGGAAGTTTATATGCTGCTTTTACCGTTGTGCTGTTTTTGTTGCTCTCCGGTAAGGCCGCTTATGCGGGTTGCCCGGCCTTTCCGCCGAAAGAACGGCATATCACCGTTGCGGCGTGCCGTTTTTATGATGCTGCGCAGGATACGGAATTACAAAATAAAGTCGAACGGCATTTCACGGATTGGCAGGATGCAAGCGCCGCACAAGTTCTGTCCTATAAAAAAGCGGTATATGAACGCAATACGGGCGCAATTGTGACGGCTTCGGGATCTGACGGCAGTCGTTTTGAATTGTTTTACCGCAGCGAATCGCCGGAGGCCTGCACGGCATTCCCTGCCGGAGAAATGCAGAGAGTCTTTACAGTCAGAACATGCGTAATGGTTTTCTTTGCCGCACCGACGGAGCTGGTGATTGTGCCGGAACCTCCTGCGTCTGATAAATACCGCGACAGTCCATCGACACAGCCGGAGGTGCCGTAACCAATGGTAGCGACAGCAATGGAGCGGCGCTGGCAGAGTTTGCAGAGTAAAGCGCTTGAAAGCTATGTGCAGGAACATGTCGTGACGGTTTATGACGGCATCGGCTGGGGCTGGCTGTTTCTGTTTATTCTGCCGCTGGCGGCGGGAGTGTTTCTGTATTTGAAATACCGTCATGGGCAACGAAAACCTCCGGAACAGATACGAAAGCTGATGACGGTTTTTGCCGCAGGCACATCTGCACGGCTTGCTCTGGGGGCGGCTTTCGTGATTATCGCCGCTTTGGTTGCCATGACAGACCGTTACGAAGCCCATCACATGAAAACGCTGAAACGGGACGGTGTGCGTGTGGCTTGCGAAATTACGGGCTTTGTGACAAGCGGGGTGTTTTTTTCCGAGCCTCTGGCCTTTTTTGTGAAAAGGGACGGTGGTGGTGCGATGCTGCGTGATACGCACGGCATCACGGCTTTGGACGGGCTATCATTGGCTAAAGGTGATAAGGCGGAGCTGCTGTATCTGAAGGATGATCCTGAAACCGCGCGGATTGACCGCGGCATTTTTGACCGTTTGCAATCCGTGTTCCGCTGGTTTCTTATCGGAATGCTGCTGGGGCTGGTGCGGCTGCTGTTCCCGAAAAAAGACCGCCCGCCCGGACCTGCCGGACCGGAGGAAAGACGCGGTAAAAGGCAAACACCCTAGCGGCGGCGGCCGGGACGTTTTCTCTGTTGTTCCGAAGCGCCGGGGCGATGGGTAAAAGCGGCCAGAATGTCCTGCGTTTCCGGTTTTAATGTGACGCTACCATAGTTCTTTTCAAGAAAGCCCGGCTCCATGCCGTAGACGTCGAAACGTGCGACGGTTTCGCCTTTCTTGTTTTTTGTATAAAGCGCTTCTTCGACCGTGGCTTTGCCTGTGCGGATGGATTGTAGCGCTGCGGTCAGTTCGGCGACATCTTTTTCGCGCATGGCAAGCGTACCGTTTTTGCCGATTGTATATGTGCCCCATTGTACGGGGATGGTGATGCGTTTTTCGACTGTCAGACACAGGCGGTAGGCTTCGGGGTCGGGGTCATAGAGATTATAGCGGTTGCCTTTTTCATCCAGCCCTTCGCGGCGCAGATAATCCTCATCAAAAGAGGATTGCTTGGTTGTCCACAGACCGGGGCCGTTGAAATCGGGGGCATTCATATCCTGTTCGCCGATCATGCGGGACATATACTGCTCCCAAAGGTCTTTCAGGGCGAGGCTGCGGCCATATTCATTCGGCCATTCCTCCAGATCCATAACAAGGTAAAGCGGCTTGATCTCGACTTCCGATTCTTCGCCGGAATCGGCACTCATCAGGCGCAGATTGCGCAAAAGATAGGCGGCAACGGGTTTTGTCTTGCCATAGCCGGAGCCGTCTTCCAGTAGCGTTTCCAGCAACGCGTGATAGTCCTTCGCCGCCATAAGGGGCGGCGGCGGTGCGCGCTCGGCAAACACTTCCGCGAGATTGGTTTCACGCATAAAAAAGACCTTTTACCCTTTTAAACCGCCTTAAAACTTGTGTTCCCAATATAACACGCAAAACATAATTATGTCAATTATTGCGCGTTGTTTCTTGACGGGCAGAGGAGGGCAGACAAAAGAAATCAGGGGCTGTAAAAAGCCCCTGATTCATGCATCTTTGACAGGATTTTCCGTTTAACGGGACTTGCCGAAAGTGTTTTTCTTGGCTTGCGGCTGTTTCGGTGCGGTTTTAAAGGCGGCGGTCACGGCTTTTGTTTCCTGCTTCAGTTCCACGAGGTCATAGTTGTTTTCAAGGAAGCCGGGCTCCATGCCGTAAATATCGAAACGGGCGACGGTGTTGCCTTTGTCATCTTGCGTGTAAAGTGCTTCTTCCGCTGTCGCTTTGCCGGCGCGGATGGATTGCAGCGCTTCTGCCAGTTCCGCAACGTCTTTTTCGCGAATGGCAAGCGTACCGCCGGCTTCTACCGTGAATGTGCCCCATTGTACGGGGATGATGACGGTTTCATCGACCGTGTCACAAACGCGGAAAGCGTCTGGGTTGGGGACATGCAGACTGTTTTTGCGGTCATTCGCATCGGCTTTCAGATAATCAAATTCAAAAGAGCCCTGCTTGATGGTCCAGATGCCCGGGCCTTTGAAATCAGCCGAATCAAGGTCGCGTTCACCGATGGTTTTGCCGCCCCAGTTTTTGGCGATGTCTTTCACGACCAGACCGCGCACATGCTCGCTTTTATACTGGTCCAGATCCATAACGATATAAAGCTTTTCAACTTTAACGGTTTTGGCGGTTTCGTCTTTACCGCTGCTGGTTTCCGTGACCAGTTTGATGTCTTTCAGCAGATAGGCGCCGACATTGACTGTTTTACCGCGGCCTTCGCCTTCGGCCAGCAGTTTTTCAAGCGTTGCGCGATACGTATCCGGGGTCATCAATGTGGGTTCGTCTTTTTTCGGGAATTGATCCGTGAGTGTCTGCGTCATAATATTGCCGTCCTCTAAATAAAATATGTTGCCGTTTTCAGGATAATAATTGTCATATCATCATCTGCCGACAAGATATAACACATATTTCCATATTGTCAACCGCGTTTTTAAAAACGGGTGCGAAGGGCGCATATTTTTTTGAAAATATGTCAAGCGAGTGTATAATGGGAATTGAATGTTCTTAATCTCCGGAAAGAAATAATAGTCATGGATGAATATGAGAAAGCGCGATCAACAGGGGTCGCGGACATGTCGAAAGCCGGTGCCGCTGAAGGACTGCTGGCCCGCAAGCGTATGCAGGAAAGTCAGAAACAAAACCTGAACCGCCAGCAATATTCGGGGGAAATGACCAGCGCCGGGCATAAAATCGGTATTTTTCTGATTCTGGCCTTTCCGTTTCTTGCGCTGTTCGGCGGTACGCTAGAAATCGGCATAAATATCGGGATAAAACTGGGGTTGGGGGAGAAATTTGATGATTTTCCGGCATGGTATCAGGCGCTGACTTTACCTGTTCCTATTGCATTGACGGGGCTTTTGTTTTGGTTCAGGCGGATTGCCATACCCGTATTCTACGTATTGCTGATTGCCGGCTTGGCTTTTTATGAACTCGTTTTGTCCCCGGGATAAGCACCTTGACGGCGACCGATTCAGATTTCGGTATTTGACACGCTGTAGGAAAGGGGATAAAAAACCTGTAAATGAAACAGGAACAACAGCAACTTATTCTCGGTTTTTTAATGCTCGCCGCGGTGTGTGCAGGGGTGATCGCCTTTGTTGCGTTGCGTCCCGCATCACAGAATGCGTTATCGCCATCATTGTCACAGTCACAGGGCAGTCAGCAATCTGCTACGGATTTGCGTGTTGCCGTGCGTCCGAATGTGGATTACGGCGGTGATTTCACGATGCTTGACCATAACGGCGCGACCGTGACGCAAGACAGCTGGCCGGGCAAATATAAATTGCTGTTTTTCGGCTTCAGCCATTGCCCGGATATCTGCGTGGGGGCGGTGGTCAAAATCGGCGATGTGTTGGAAAAACTGCCTGCGGAAACAGCTGCGCAAATCGCCCCGCTTTTTGTCACGGCTGATCCCGTACGGGATACGCCGGAGGTGATGAAGGCATTTCTGGCGGATTTTGACAGCGCCATCATCGGGCTGACAGGTAGCGAGGAACAGGCGGAGCATCTTATCAAGCTGTTCCGTGTCTATGCCAAAAAGACGGAAAATGCCGATGCCGAAGGCGGTTATGTCATTGACCATTCGTCTTATTTTTATCTGCTTTCTCCTGACGGCAAATTGGCGATGTTCCGTGAAAGTGACCGCGCCGAAGACATCGCCCATGACCTTGCCGTACTGATTGACGGTTCGCAAAGCTCCAAATAACTGATATTGACGCCTTTTTTACAGGAAAAACTTGACTTTTTCCTTTTAAATAGTTTATTATGTAAATTACTTGAGGTGAAGAACAGGGGTGTAAAATGCAGGAAAGAAAGCCGCAAAAAGCAACAATCGCGGATGCGCGACCGGAGAATGATGCCTTCAAGCCCGTTCCCGCTAGATACACGTCTCTGGATGATCCGTTTCATATGCGCATTCACATGCCGCTGATGCTGGAAGCGCTGGAGCTAATGCGCAATCACAGCCCGCTGGGAGCAGAGCTGTATGACTGGGCAAAACGCCGTCAGGTAAAATTCCGTTTTGAAGATTCTTATGCGCTGGCATCATTTACGGCAGGCAGCCGGATGGTGCGCGTTAATCCGAATGCCGCATCGCTGAATACCATGGTGCATTTGATCGCGCATGAGCTGATGCATGGGGTGCAATTTGATAATAAAGGCGGCACATACAGCAATGAATGGGATGTGCGGAGCCACCTGAAACGCTCGCTCTATCTGGAATCCGGCGCAGTGGCGGCGCAAATGCGCATGGCTTATGAAATGAAGTTGAACGGCTATCCGGGTGTTTGGCAGTCTGTTGTAGATCCCAGCGATATCAAGGATGAAACATTGCGTTCCCGTGCGCAGGCTTATAGTGAAGTCGGCCTCATGTTTGAGGAGGCTTTTGAAAGTGCCGAGGCGGAAGGTAAAACGCAGGAAGAATGTCTGAAGGCAGGAGCGACGGCTGCCTATAAAGGACGGATGGAAAGTCAGGATTTACGCAATCGTTATAATACCAAATTACTGAGCCATTATTTCCGCGACAGCGCTTATCTGAAAGCGCGGGCGGTAAAAATGGATGATGACAGAACGGAGGCCTGCACACGTATCAAGGAGGAGTTTGTCGTCAATCTGGAGGATGTCACAAAACCGCAAACGGATGAAGATATTTTCGGCGATAACAAACTGATGCGCGATGCGGCCGATTATCTGGAGGTTTTCCGCGCCATGCACGGCAAGGAACGTGACCTTTGGGATGCCGAAACCGATATGATGCGGCGCGATATGGTGCAAAAAGGCAATGTTTTCGTCGGGGTGGAATCCATGTATGTGCTCTGGATCATGAAAGACGAAAGCCGCGCGGTGCTGGATGTGTTATGCGAGCTGGCAAAAGTCGCGCCGGACGGGTCGCGGAAAATCATCACAAAACCGCAAGCGCGTCAGGGTGGCATGCGTTAATCGCGGTGTTTGCGCGGATCATACAGTTTTAACTGGTCAACGATGTGCAGCACATTTTCAATTTCTTCCTTTAGAGCCAGCAGCGTTTCAGGATGCAGTGTCTGAATATCTATTTTGGGCGGCTCAAACAGATTCTTTTTAGACGGGATCAGCGCCAGAAAACGGTTATCGTAATAAGCCAGCGAGATCCCCTCCGTCTCATAAAATCCCTTTAAGGCCTGAATACGTTCGATCATCAGCGGATCAATCAGATAGCGTGCTTCGACCTGATCGCTGGTATAGACATCATAATCTTTTTCAAAAGCGGGGGAGACAAGATCAGCACGCTTCAACCCTGTGGCCTTTTCATGCAGATATTCGGCAATGCTGCCGCGGTTCTGTACGGCAATCGTGTGGCCGTAAAATTTGTTTTCCGGCAGAGTCACCAGCACGGCGATTCCCTGGAAGACAATGACAAATTCGGTTTTTTCAACATATTTGCCGCGCTCATATTTTGTGGTGCGGCGTTCTTCCTCCAGCTTTATTTCCGCAAAACAGACATCTGTGTTTTTATAGCGCCCTTTAAAATAATCCTCGCTTGTAATGCGGTCGTAATGCGGCAGAATTTTTGAGGGACGCATCTCTTCCGCAGGAATACTGCCGTTTTCCTGATAGGTGAAATCCCCCAGCAGCGCGGCGAGGGCAGGCAATGCCTGTTTTTTATAGGCGGCGGCGTAACCCAGTTTTGGCGCGAGTGCCCAAATCGTCAAGAGCAGCAGGACAAAGATTGTGACAATGGGGAAAGCCGTATCACGCAGCATATTGGAATCGACCAGCAACGCAGCCGGTACCAGCACAAGCGCCAGCAGCGCCGCCGTTTTTTTATGGGTTTGATAGGCGGCGTATTTCTCGCGGCGGAAAGCATCGAGTTTTTCCAGGGCGGGGGTGATGTCTTTTTCTTGTGTCATTGCTGATATCCATTCGTGCTTGTCTATCTTATGCAGGATAGTCTACCGTGAAAGAAAAAGCAGGAGGAAAAAATGGCGGAGCATAAAAACGGGAGTGTTGTCGTCCGGTCAACGGGCAAAGGAAAGTTCCAGCAGCATATCACGGCAGGCAAACATGAATTAACGGCGGATGAACCTGTGAAGCTTGGCGGTGATGATACCGGCCTCGCGCCTTATGATTTGCTGCAAGCGGCGCTGGGCGCGTGTAAATCCATGACATTGCGCATGTATGCCGACCATAAGGGCTGGCCTTTGGAAGGCGTGGATATTTGCGTGACGCATGATAAAACCGATGGCGCAGACGGTAAACAAGATGTGTTTCATTGCCAGATTTGCCTGCATGGTGACGGTTTAAGTGATGAACAACGCGCAAGACTGATCGAAATTGCCGATAAATGCCCCGTGCATAAAACATTGCAGGCGCAGAATACGGTGATTGAATCGCTGGAATTCAAAGGCAAAGTGACGGCGCAAAAAGCCTGAAAACGCGCTTTTTTCTCGCCGTCTGCGGCATGGTTATGTTATAAGACGGCAATATGAACGAATAAGCGCAACGGAAGAGAAACCATGTCCACGGAAAAAACGGCGGAATATGTGCCGGGAACAGAAAGCTGTTTAACAGATGCCGTACGTACGGGTTGTGCACGGGTGATGGAACAGGCGCGGCATGTGCAGATCCGTTCAGATTTCATTCCCGCTTATGCGGAACGTATCAGCAGCTATTTTCCTTACGAAAATCTGTGGCATGCGGCGGGCTGGCATTTTCGCAGCGGCAGTGACGAAGCGCTTGCCGCCTATGTTCTGACTTTGGACAGCATCAATTTCGGATCAGGCTATTTTTCGGCACTGGAAAAACGTGAGGGCATGTCCGGCTATGCCACGATTGCCTCATGGCTGACTGACCGCTTTCAGGAGAACCCGCTGACCGCGCATGATTTAAAAAATATGTCGGCAAAACTGTGTGCCGATATTTTTCATCAGAATATTGCCAATCCTGAAATGCTGGAGTTGATGGAACGTTTTGCCAAAGCCATGAGCGAAACCGGACGGCAAATTCTGGAACATTATGACGGCAAATTCCTTAATCTGGTGATATCCGCCGATCATTCCGCGGTCGGGATTGCCGCATCGCTGGCCAAATTCCCGCAATATGCCGATATTGCACATTACCATGGTTTTGCGGTGCCGTTTTACAAGCGCGCCCAAATTGCCGCCGCCGATATTTATCTGGCTTTTGAAGGGCAGCGGGCAGGGGCACTGTCTGATCTGGCAAAACTGACGATTTTTGCCGATAACGCCGTGCCGCATGTGCTGCGCATGGAAGGCGTGCTGGAATATTCCGAGGCACTGGCAGCAAAGATTGATGCAGAAGAGCTGCTGGAAGCCGGATCGGAAGAGGAAGTCGAATTGCGTGCTGCCGCTATTCATGCCGGTGATATGATTGTGGCGGCTTTGCACGCATTAGGGCAGACCGGCGTGACGGCAATGAATCTTGACCATTATATCTGGGACCACAGCCACCGCCCCGAATATCAGTCAAAACCGCGCCACCGCACACAAACCGTTTATTATTAACGGCTTTACATTCCCGTACCGCTTTGCGGATGATGGGGCTTGCGCACGGGCTTGTTTTCAAAACTTTTCAGGGATTTCCGTACCGTGTCCATTTCCTCACTGGCCACCGCGCAGATCGTATCCGCCGCGCCGTAATAGACGTAAAGCTTGTCATCCTGTACCAAGGCACCGCAGGGAAAGACGACATTATTCACATCGCCTTCCAACTCGTAATCCGCTTCGGGAGCAAGGGAGGGCGCTTCTGTCTTGCTGATAATCCGCGTCGGGTCGTCTTTATCCAGCAGCATCAGACTGATCGTCCATTTGAAATCCGATGAAATGCTCGAATAAACCAGCAGCAGCCCTTCGTCAATCTCGATCGGCGGTGCGCCCGGCTCAATACCCAGATCTTCGTAAGTACCTTCCTGCGGACCCATCAGCTCGTCTTCTTCAATATCATGTGTTTGCCAAAAGCTTTTCCATGCCTCCATATCCTCGGGATTGTCCGGGGCGGGGGACATCATGGTGCGTTCGACGCTTTCCTCATCCTTCCACATGAACCAGTTTTTGCCGCCGCTTTCAAACAGAATGCCGGCCTTGCAGCGGCGGTCGGGGCCGATGACGCCGTGTTTTTCAAATGTCTTGAAATCCTTGGTCGAGGCCAGCGCAATGCGGATACCGTCACCGGCATCGGGCTGACCGAGGCCTTTAGCAAGCGAGGTATAGCAAATATAGAATTTATCGCCGATTTTGGTGATGCGCGGATCCTCAACGCCGAATTTATCATAGGTCTCGCCGGGGGCGAGGGCGCGTTCGGTCTTTAATTTGAAGCTGTCGGGGCATTTGCCTTCCCACAGGCTTAAATGTGAGGTGTAATTGTCGTCAAAAGCATTCACCGCGCCGATTTTCTCGTAGCCTTTGGGAACGGAGCGCACCAGCATCAGGAAATGGCCGGGACTGTCCTCGACGGCGGCCGGATTAAAGGTTGCGCCCAGATCACCTTCGGGTTTGACAACAATACCGTGACGTTTCATCGGGTATTCCCCCTCATGTTGTAGACAAGAATGTGTTTATCATAACACCGGAGAGGTTAAGATTTTGTATAGAGGAGGAATTGGCTGAAAAAATGGTCGGGGTGAGAGGATTCGAACCTCCGGCCTCCTGTTCCCAAAACAGGCGCGCTACCAAGCTGCGCCACACCCCGACAGGATTGCGCTGACGTTAAAGGTAAAAACGCAGGCTGTCCAGCATTTTATGCATTATCCATGCGCGGCCAGCGCTTGTTGAAGGCGACCGACCATGGCGTAAAAACCGTTGCGGCGGTTGACGCTTAAGTGCTGCTGCAGGCCCAGGCGGGTAAAAATATCCTCAATATCGTAACCTTTGGTTTCTGCGGCGGTTTTTCCGGCGTAAAGAATGTGTAAAATGGCGATCAGCCCGCGGACGATATGGGCATCGCTGTCGGCCAGAAAGTCGAATTTTCCGTCTTCCGTCGGAATAAAAACCATCCAGACCTGCGCGGTACAGCCTTCGACCTTATGGGCGGGAGTCTTGTAATCCTCAGGCATAGGGGGCAGGTTTTTGCCGAGTTCGATCAAGTACTGGTAGCGGTCTTCCCAGTCTTCAAATAAGGCAAAATTTTCCAGCAATTCTTCGACGTTCATGTTTTTCGCAATTCTTTAGAAGTTATTTATCTTTTTTCTTTACTTTTGGAGTTGGCAAGGCAGAATGACTGTTCTATTCTGAGGGTATAAGACCGCTGGTTTTGCCTGTTCAAACACACGGTCATTATTGAAGACAAAAAAAAGGTAAGTAAAGAAAAAATGAGCAAAACATCAGGTTCCGGCGATTCAAAAAATACACTGTATTGTTCTTTCTGCGGCAAAAGCCAGCACGAGGTACGCAAGCTGATTGCGGGACCGAACGTGTTTATTTGCAATGAATGTGTCGAGCTTTGCACGGACATCATTCAGGAAGAAGACAAAAACCAACTGGTCAAATCCGGCAGCGACGGCATTCCGACGCCTGCTGAAATCAACGGCGTTCTTGATGATTACGTTATCGGACAAAAACGCGCGAAACGCGTGCTGTCTGTTGCGGTTCACAACCACTATAAACGTCTGGAAGAAATGCAGCGTAACGGCGATATCGAAATCGCCAAATCAAACATTCTGCTGATCGGGCCGACAGGTTGCGGTAAAACACTGTTGGCGCAGACATTGGCGCGTATTCTGGATGTGCCGTTCACCATGGCCGATGCGACAACGCTGACCGAGGCCGGTTATGTCGGTGAAGATGTTGAAAACATTGTATTAAAACTGCTGCAATCATCTGATTACAACGTGGAACGCGCACAGCGCGGGATCGTTTATATTGACGAGATCGATAAAGTCAGCCGTAAATCCGATAATCCGTCGATTACGCGCGATGTCTCCGGTGAAGGTGTTCAGCAGGCATTGCTGAAACTGATGGAAGGCACGGTTGCCTCGGTTCCGCCGCAAGGCGGTCGTAAGCATCCGCAGCAGGAATTCCTGCAAGTGGATACGACGAATATCCTGTTTATCTGTGGCGGTGCCTTTGCAGGGCTGGAAAAAGTTATTTCCCAGCGCAGCCGCGGTGATCTGACCGTCGGTTTCGGCGCAGATGTGCAAGGGCCGGATGAGCGCCGCGTTGGTGACGTTTTGTCCGAAGTTCAGCCTGAGGATTTGATGCGTTTCGGTCTGATTCCGGAGTTTATCGGTCGTCTGCCGGTTCTGGCAACGCTGGAAGACCTGGATGAAAAAGCACTGGTCACGATTTTGACGGAGCCGAAAAACGCGCTGGTGAAACAATATGAGCGTCTGTTCGATATGGAAGATGTGAAGCTGACATTCGAAGATGATGCGCTGCATGAAATCGCCAAACGCGCCATTGAGCGTAAAACAGGTGCACGCGGTCTGCGTTCCATTCTGGAAGGCTTGCTGCTGGATACCATGTTTGAAGTGCCGAGCGAAGACAATGTTGAAGAAGTTATTGTGAAAGCCGAGCATGTCAAAAACAATGCAAATCCGCTGGTTGTCTATAGCGACAAAAAGAAAGCCAAAAAGAAAAAGGACGCCAAGCTGAAAGATGCCAAAAAAGCGGAAGATAAATCCGATGATGAAGATGATGACGAGGAACCGGGCAATCAGGCCGCATCTTGATCTGAACGCAGAATAAATAGAAAAGCGCGGCACAGGATGCCGCGTTTTTTCTTATCCGGTGTTGCGGTGAAAATAAAATGACGTTTCTCGCCGCGCAAAATTTATTTGATGCTGTCTTTATACTGTCAGAGCGTTGTGAGCGCGTAAAATAACATAGCAGCATCTTTGTAAGTCTTTGAGAAACAACAGTGATAGTCTATACTGTCTATACTGCAAAGCCCTCTTGGGAATCCATCCAGTATTTTCCATAATATATATTATCAAATTAAAATAGGAGAGAAGCAGGGTGCCCTTTTTCCCCGTTCAGGCGCGTAATCTGCCGTATAGCCGCGAACTGTAAAATATGCGTGGCTCATATTCCCCGTTGCGCATCCTTGATGCGGTATTTTTTATCCTCAACGACGATCTGCGGCGGAATGCGGTGCTGTTCAAAATAAGCATAGCCTTCACGCAGGTCATTCCAGAACGCATACCATTTGTAATTCTTATGCGCTTTCAGCTTGTCTTCCTCCAGCCGGAACGGAAAAATATGCACGGGCACCGCCTCCTGCCCTTGCTGCAGCGCGGATTCGGCCAGCAGATAGACTTTTTCAATCACTTCATCTGTCATGGCATAGCAGCCGGTAGAAACACATTTTCCGTGGATCATCAGAAAACTGCCGCTGTAGCCATGCGCGGCGTCATAGTCATTGGGATAGCCGAGATTAAGCGCAAGATGGAATTTACTGTTGGGGTGCAGCATGTCCTGCGGCACATAATAGAAGCCTTCCGGCGCCTGACGGTCACCTTCACGGCGTTTCGGCCCCAATTTTCCGGAATATTTGCAGATATCAAAGCTGTCATAAAGGCGGTAGCGGCTTTTCTCGCTGTCCTGCAGCCAGATTTCCAGCTCTTTTTCTTCTTTGAACAGCCGCAGAAAAACCGGGCTGCCCCATGTGAAGCCTTTGGCGGCAATTTCGGCCTTTAGACTGAGCAAAGTCCCGCTTTTCACTTCATCTAATGTCGGACTTGTCCGGTAGAGATAATAACGGTAGTGATATCCAAGCGAAAAAATCGCCGTGCAGAATATAAAAATAAGTAAAAATATAATCTTATGGGGCTTTTTTAAAGTCATTTTACGCACTGTCTTGCTGTTTTGCGGCCAGTTCGCGCGCGGTTTTATCTTCACGCCAATGGTCGGGCAGTAATTCGGCAATGGATTTAACACGCCCGCCCGGCAGTAAGACGCGCGTATTGCTGTTATAAGGGTCGGTTTGATAGATAAATTCGCGGCAGCGCCCGCAAGGCGGCAGGATGCGCCCCTCGTCATCCACGGCAACAATGGTGGCGATTTTACTCTCTCCTGCCGTCAGCATCGTGCCGATGGCATTATGCTCGGCGCAAAACCCCATACTGCACGCCGTATTGATGCAGACGCCCGTAAAAACCGTGCCTTGTTCGGTGACAAGCGCACTGGCAACGCCGCCGGCATCCATCGAGGGCGACAGGTCACGCGGATTTGTGGTTTCGGTGGCTATGCGGATCAGTTCATTATCTTCAATCATCGGGCGGCCCTATTGTCCTTATGTTTTTTTGCCGTTATAACAGGCATTCCAAGAAAGTTGAAGGAGAAAGACAAGCAATGTCCGAAGACAAGACACAAATCACCCGCCTGCTGGATATTATGGCACAGTTACGCGATCCGGAAAACGGCTGTCCGTGGGATTTGGAGCAGAATTTTGCCACAATCGCTCCTTATACGGTCGAAGAAGCCTATGAAGTCGCCGATGCGGTGGAAAAAGGCGATATGGCGATGCTGAAGGACGAGCTGGGCGATCTGCTGCTGCAAGTCGTGTTTCATGCACAAATGGCCAAAGAGGAAGATTTGTTTGATTTTGAAGATGTTGCCGCGATCATTTCCGACAAAATGGTGCGCCGCCATCCGCATATTTTTGCGGAAGTAGAGGCGGAAACATCCGATGCGGTCTTAAAAAACTGGGAAGATATCAAAGCGGAAGAGCGCAAAGAGAAAAAAGAAGGTGATGGCAGTGCCTTAGACGGTGTTGCTCTGTCCCTCCCTGCTCTGATGCGGGCGGAAAAACTGCAGAAACGCGCGGCGCGCGTCGGTTTTGAATGGGATGATATTTCCGGCGTCTATGATAAGCTCGAAGAAGAAATTGACGAGCTGCGCAACGCCACCGATGAGGTGAATTTCGAGGAGGAAATCGGCGATATGCTGTTTGTCATCGCCAATCTGGCGCGCTGGCACAAAATCGACCCGGAAGAAGCCCTGCGCAAGACCAATGCGAAATTCCTGCGCCGCTTCCACTATATCGAGGCGGAACTGAAAAAACGCGGCAAAACGCCGGAACAGTCGGATTTACAGGAAATGGATGCGCTGTGGGATGAGGCCAAACGGCATTTTAAAACCAGTGATGCCGCTTAAACCGGCACAGCTTCCGCTTCAGAAAGTTTGGTCAGTTTTTTCAGCTTGCGCAGGATAATGTTGCGTTTCAGCGCTGATAAATGGTCGATGAATAAAATACCGTCCAGATGGTCAACTTCATGCTGCAGACAGGTTGCCAGTAAGCCGTCAGCCTCAAGCTCCTGCTCTTTTCCGTTATAATCCAGATATTTGACGCGGATTTTTGCGGGGCGTTCCACCTCGGCATACATTTCCGGTACGGAGAGGCAGCCTTCATTATAAACAGCGTGTTCTTCCGAAAACCATGTGATTTCAGGATTGACGAAATAAAGCGGGTTGCCTTTTTTGCCAAGCCCTGCCCCGTCTTTTTGCTCCAGATCAATCACCAATACGCGGTTGGAAATCCCGACCTGCGGCGCGGCAAGACCGATACCGTCATCATCATACATGGTCTCCAGCATATCATCCATCTGGCGGCGCAAAGCATCATCAACCTTGTCCACGGGCGATGCGACGCGTTTTAACACCGGATCGGGCGCGGTATAAATTTTCAAAATCGTCATTCTTCTTCTTTCTTCTTTTTCTTACAGGGCTCTTTTTCCCTAATCACCCTTAATTTTACCATAAGCGTCTGATATTTTGGTGTTAATGTCAATGCCGCAGGTGAAATTATCTTGCGACTCACGCATGTGTTTGCTATAAATACTGTGGCTAATAGGGTGACATATAATATTTCGTGCCATTATTCTTTTGTAAAGAAAGGTTTTCCATGGAACAGGACAAAAAACCGACGCCACCCGCTCAAGATAAAAAAGAAATTCCGACCTACTATCTTCGCATGGCTGTTGTGGAAGATATTGATAAAATTCTCGATTTTTACAAAGCCAATAAACACCACAATGTTCGCGACCGTGACCCCGATGTGCTGAAAGAGCGCGCCGATAACGGCTCAATCGTGCTGATCGAAGATGAGGACGGCGAAATCGTCGCGACGTCCATCTCCTATGCGCATAATGTGGAAGAAAACGGTGTCGAGCGTACGGAATGGGTTGAAATCGGCTCAACGCGTATCGCGGGGCTGAACGGCATTCCCGGTGTTTTTGACCTGATGGTTGTGGCGCAAACGTTGCGCGCTTATCTGGTTGAGCCGCCGGAAGATTGTTTTGTCGCCCATATGGAGCATGAATATATTCAAAAAACGGCGGAACGCCTTGGCTTCCGTTCATGTGAGCCGCCGAAGGGCCTGCAGGAAGTATCTGATAAAACCGTTGGCACGGCGGATATGACCGACCGTTCCAAAGACTGGTACCGTATGGGTGTCGAAGGTCTGCCGATTATGGCGCAATATATGGTGGATGCCTGGAATAAACCGACCCTGAAAAATAAAAAGACAGGCGAAGAAATTAAAATCAGCTTCGAGCGTAGCACGATGCTGGACAAATTCAAGGATACCATTGAAAATCTGGCCAAACGTGACTATGGTTCGGTGGATAAGCCTGATCTGACAGAGGGAATCAGGAAGCACCGCGATGACTGGTTGAGACGCCGTTTCCGCTGATCACGCATCACCACGAATGATAGCAAGAAAGGCTGTGTTCCATGTCCGTTCTTTCCGCAATAAAAGAAACGCAAGACGATATTGCCGTCTGGCGCCGCGAGATGCATAAACATCCCGAAACCGCTTTTGAGGAATTCTGGACATCGGATTATATCGCCGCCCGCCTTGACGAATGGGATGTGCCTTATACCCGCGGCTGGGCAAAAACCGGCATTGTTGCGACTTTGCACGGCAAAAACGGCCCTGCGAAGGATAAAAATACCACAGTCATCCTGCGCGCGGATATGGATGCGCTGGACATTACCGAGGAAACAGGCCTTTCTTACGCCTCCACCCATCACGGAAAAATGCACGGTTGCGGCCATGACGGCCATTCCGCCATGCTGCTGGGCGCGGTACAATATTTGTCCCGCCATACGGACAGTTTTGACGGCACGGTGCATTTCGTCTTTCAGCCTGCCGAAGAAGGTGAAGGCGGTGCGCGGGTGATGGTGGAAGAAGGCTTTTTTGATAAATACCCCTGCAAAGCGATTTACGGGCTGCATAACTGGCCTGCCATGAAAAAAGGCACAATGGGCATTTGCGCCGGTGCGATGACGGCCGCCTCTGACCGTTTTAAAATCAAAATCACCGGTAAAGGCGGCCATGCCGCCATGCCGCATCAGAATATTGATGTGGTCACGGCGGCTTCCAGCCTTGTTATGGCATTGCAAACACTGGTTAGCCGCGCAACGGACCCGATGCAGGGCGCTGTTATCAGCGTGACGCTGTTCCGCACGGATGGCAGCGACAGCCTGAATGTCATGCCCGAAGCGGTTAGTCTTGGCGGTACGGTACGGACATTCGGCACGGAAAACCGCGATATGATTGAAACCCGCATGCGCGAAATGGCGGAAGCAACGGCGGCGGCCTTTCATTGCACGGCGGATTTCAGCTATACGCGCGGCTATCCTTCTGTCGTCAATACCGTGGCGGAAACCGATCTGGCGGCTGCGGCGGCGATGAAAACCGTCGGGGAAGAGAATGTCGATGTGAAATTCGTACCGACCATGGGCGGTGAGGATTTTGCTTTCTTTCTGGAGAAATGCCCCGGCGCCTATATCGCGCTTGGTCAGGCTGATGAAGAGAAAAAGGCGCAGCTGCACAGTCCGCATTATGATTTCAATGATGCGGTGGCACCGATCGGCGCCAGCTATTGGGTGCATCTGGTCGAAACCACCCTGCCCGTTTCTTAAGACTTATTTGTTGTGACGTTTTTTATACGCGCCGCCATAGGGTTTGCTGCGCGCGGCCTCGTGGAATCCTTGATCCAGCAGACGTTTCACGACCTCCGGATGTCCGCCGAGAGACGGCGGTACGGCATAGTTCTTATCGCTATAGGTAATCGGCTTGCCCGTCTCCATATTGAGCAGATCGCCGCCTGCGGCCTTGATAATGGCATGGGCTGCGGCAAGGTCCCAATCACTGAACCAGCCGTTAAAAACGGCGATATCGGTTTTTCCTGCGGCAGTAACGCAAAGCCGCCCGCCGCCGACAGCACGCTTTAAATCCAGTTCCGTGCCGTCAAGTGACAGGGTTTTGTCTTTCCATCCGGTTGCCGCGGTCAGTTTTGTTTCTTTGGCCGATGGCTTGCTAACCTGCAACCGGACAGGGTCACCGGAACCTGTTTTCAGATAGGCTTTTCCATCTTCAGCCGTGTAGTAAAATTCCTGCTTGTCCGGATCGGCGGAGGGAAAATAAGCAAAGCCCAGCACAGGCGTATCGCCGTCCATCAGCGCCAGATGACAGCCATAGCCTTCATGACCGTCCAGATAAGTGCGCGTGCCGTCCAGCGGGTCAACAACCCAGTGCAGACGGGATTTTGCGGCTTTGGCGTTATCTTCTTTCGAGGCTTCTTCGGAAATGACCGGAATATCAGGCGTCAGCTTGCGCAGTCCCTCAATGACAATACGGCTGCTTTTGCGGTCGGCAATGGAAACCGGAGAGCCGTCTTCCTTATCAATAGCAACGACATGCCCCTGCAATTCCTGTGTTTTGTCCCCTGCCGCTTTGACAATCGTCATGACATCCGCAAAGGCAAAATCAAAATCCGCAGCTGTGTTTTTCTTTTTGGAAAAAAGATTAAAAAACTTTTTTATCATTTTGATTTTCTTTTGTATTTTATGTTTTATTGTGCGCCAATATGCTTTTCGCCGCGTTCTTCAGCCAACAAGACCTGCTTCTGCCGCTCGGCGGCGGCGGCGCGCTGTTTTTCCGTCAGCTGCCCTGCGCAATGCGGGCAGGATACGCCGTCCTGATAACTGTCATGGCGCAAATCTTCAGGCGACAACGGATGGCGACAGGCACGGCAAAGCGCGTGTTCACCCAGTTCCAGCCCGTGCTTGACGGCAACGCGTTCGTCAAAGACGAAACATTCGCCGTCCCAAAGGCTACTGTCCTGCGGCATGTCTTCCAGATATTTCAGGATACCGCCTTGCAGATGGTAAACTTCCTCAAATCCCTCGCCCAGCATAAAGGCAGAAGCTTTTTCACAGCGGATACCGCCTGTGCAGAACATGGCGACCTTTTTATGCTTTTGCGGATCCAGATTTTTACGCACATAGTGTGGAAACTCACGAAAACTACCGGTTTTCGGGTTTATAGCGCCGCGAAAACTGCCGATTTGCACCTCGTAATCATTCCGGGTATCAATGACAATCGTATCGGGGTCGCTGATAATATCATTCCAGTCTTTCGGCGTGACATAGGTGCCGACACATTTATTCGGATCAACATCCGGGTCACCGATGGTGACAATTTCCTTTTTTAAGCGAACCTTCATGCGATAGAAAGGCATCTCCGCCGCAAAGGATTCCTTATGCTCCAGATCAGAAAGTTCGGGATAATTGTGCAGAAAATCCAGAACGGCATCAATGCCCTGCCGTGATCCGGCAATTGTGCCGTTAATCCCCTCTTTTGCCAGCAGCAATGTACCGAAGACGCCGTTATCGGTGCAGATTTTGCGGATATCACGCTGTTTATCGGCAAGTTTGTCCCATGACACAAATTTATAAAGTGCCGCAACAACAATCTTTTCTGCCGATACTGCGTTATTTGGCATTTTTCAGGGCATCCGTATCATCATCGTCATCATCATCGATATCGTCGATCGCATCAACATCGACATCATCGACATCCAGATCGTCATCATCGTCGTCACCTTTCGCGCCGGCTTTGGCATCGCCGACAAGCTTCAATGCGCCGCGGGTTTTCGATCCCTGTTGCTTGCGCGGTGTCTGATAGGCTTCTGCGGCGTGTTCTTCGCAATAAGGCAGGTTCGGCATGCTGGCAAGGCCGCAGAAATGGAAATCGCTTTCCTGAGGGTCACCGATCGGCCAGCGGCACAGTTTTTCCGTCAGATCCAGCAGCGCAACGCCGCCTTCCAGCTCGCGGTCAACTTCGGCAACGGCCTCTTTAATGGCCTCGGCAATAATTTTCTGTTGTGCGGCGCTCGCAACTTTTTTCTCGCCAGTGGCTTTCTTCTTTGCCGCCGGTTTTTTCGCGGCAGCGGTTTTTTTCGCGGTCGTCGTTTTTGCGGTTTTTTTTGTGTCGTCTTTCGCCTTTTTCTTGATCGGAGAAGACCGTCCGGACAGGCCGAGGCGGTGAGCCTTACCGATGACCGCATTCCGCGTTACGCCGCCAAGTTCCTTGGCGATTTCAGCGGCGCTGCGGCCGTCTTTCCACATTTTTGTCAGTGTTTCGACTCTTTCGTCTGTCCAGCTCATCTTGCCGATTGTCCTTTTCTGTTTATCGTGCTTAAAGCATAAAGAATACTGCCCCGACGTTATAACAAAAATGCGCCGGAATTGCGAATCATTTCATGTTCTTCGCCGGCAGCGCATGCGGGTATCAGGAGGTCTTTTTCTGCGGCGGTGTGCCCTGGGTTTTCGGGTCGACGGATTGGCGGCGCTCCTCCCCTTCGAAAGGCTGCTGTTTTGTACGCCTGTCGGGACCGACATATCCGGGCTTACCGTCTTCATCAGTGTAAAAGACGAAGGGACGCGGTTTTTCAACAATATGTTCGATACGTTTGGCCAGCATCTGGGCGGAAAACGGCTTGACCAGATAATCCGTCACGCCCGCATCGCGCGATTTGATGACGCGGTTGGAGTGGCCGGAACCTGCCGTCATGAGAATCGGCACAAAAGGATTTGGTGAATCGGCATGTGTACGGATTTTGCGGACAAGCCGAATACCGCTATCCGGTGTATCCATCCAGTCAACAATCAGCAGATCGTGATTTTTACGGATAAATTTTTCAAAGCCTTCCTCCACCGTGAAAGCAGAATCGACATTCATGTCCGACACGCCGAAAAGCCCCAATACGCCTTTGATCAGCTGGAAAAGCGGGGGTGAACTCTCGACAACCAGTACACGTACTGATTTGAAATCATAGGCCATTTTTTGACGCCGTTTCGTAACTTTATGCTTTTGTAACTTTTATTATATATACTAAAATAGTATGAAACTGCTTTGTTTTCTATCACAATATGGAACAGAAGTGTAGCAAAATCATACATATACATGTATGTCATGTATATGAGAACAGGCATTCGTGCAGAAGCGAATGAATGAGGGCGTATGAAAAAAGGAACAGGGACAGAACAGCACGGCACACAGCTTGTGATGCCGGAGAACCAGCTTAAGGATAAGCTGGGTCGGGGCGGTTGCGCCTCCGAACGTGTCGAACGCGCCCAGATGTTCATTGATTACAATGATATTGATTTTGTGCCCTTGGCGCGCAAATTGCTTGTTCTGCTGGAAAACGGCGTTGAAGGCGCAAAAGACCCTGAGCTCAATTGGGAAGATGCGGTTTTTTTAATGCTCTACCCTGCCATGCAGTTGAATGCGCAGGGGGCCATGTTCCAGTTTCCGCTGATTTCCAAAATCTGCGATGTACTGGTGAATTTCCTTGAAATCATGGAAGTCTTTAATCAGGATGCCATCGATATTGTGATGGCGCATCATGATGCCGTACAGCATATTCTGGATAATAATGTCCGTGAAAACGGCGGCGAGCTGGAAAAAGTCATGTATGACAATCTTGTTGCCGCCTGCAACCGGTACCGTAAAAAATACCTTCACTAACAACCGGAATTAAGACAGACCAATGACATGACGCATGTCATGCAGTGTTTTCTGTGCGGTTTCGCGGGCTTTTTCCGCCCCCTCTTCCAGCCATTTGTCGATTTTCGGGCGGTCGGCCAGCAGCTCGTTATACAATTTTGACGGCTCTTCCAGATCGCGCTCAATTGCTTCGAATAATTGCTGTTTTGCATCACCGTATCCCATGCCGCCTTCTTCAAAGCCGCGCCGCATTTCCGCCTTTTCCGCATCATTGGCGAAATGGCAATATAGCTGATAGATAATGCTTTCATCCGCATTTTTCGGCTCGTCCGGCTGTTTGGAATCCGTGACAATTTTCATCACCAGTTTGCGGCGTTTTTTGCTGTCCATAAAGACGGGGATATGATTGCCGTAGCTTTTGCTCATTTTCTGGCCGTCAATTCCGGGCAGCAGCCCCGTGCTTTCCTGCACATAAAAATCGGGCAGCGTCAGCACATCGCCGAAGATATGGTTGAAGGAACCGGCGATATCGCGTGTCATTTCCACATGCTGAATCTGGTCTTTGCCGACGGGAACGACTGTGCCGCGCGGCGTCAAAATATCGGCAGCCATCAAAATCGGATAGGTGTAAAGCCCCATATTGATGCCAAGATCAAGATCATTCCCTGTTTTTCCGGCCTCCTTGTTTTTATCAATGGCGGCTTTAT
Organism: Pseudomonadota bacterium; assembly: GCA_013285465.1. Classification (NCBI taxonomy): domain Bacteria; kingdom Pseudomonadati; phylum Pseudomonadota; species Pseudomonadota bacterium. The sequence continues at coordinate 1,309,955 of CP053449.1, read as the reverse complement.
AGGCATGGGCGCGGTTCATCAAGCCTTTCGGCGTGACGGCAGAGAGGATCGTCGTGATTTCAAAAATTTCGGGGATATCGGATTGGCGGTAAAAAACCGTGCGCGCAGGGTCCAGCCCCAGTGCCAGCCATGAGGCGGCGACCAGATAAGTGTAATCTTTCAGCTCTGTTGCATCGCGGATGATGTTCAGCGCGTGATAATCGGCGATAAACAGATAAGATTCCGCCGCTTGCGCCGCCAGCTCAATCGCCGGGCGGATGGCACCGATATAGTTGCCGACATGCGGCGCTTCGGTCGGTTTGACACCGGTCAAGACGCGCGCTTTGCTGAGATCCAGTTTTTTCATTGTCTTTATATTCTCTTTACCGTTTGTTTTTGCGCCTTCAGTCATACAGCATGAGGGCAAAAATCACAATCCCTGTTGACAAGTCCATCCCCTTCGCGTATAAATTATGACAATAATTTTACAGCAAATGGAGAGTGAAATGGCCATTTATATCAACGGCAAGCGCGTCGACGGCAATGGCGGCGGCAAATCCCCGAAAAAAGAGACAAAAATCATCGACCAGATTGCCGCAGGCGATATATTCAGCCATGACGGGCCTGTCGAAGTGACGGGGAATATCGGTGCCGGCGCAACGGTTAAAATCAAAAACGGCGGTCTGCATGTTAAGGGAGATGTCGAAAACGGTGCCACGATCAAGGTTGAAGATGGCGGCAATGGTAATGTGTCGATTTCCGGCGGCGATATCGTTGGCGGAAATATCCGCATCAGCGGTAATTTCAGCAATGTATCCATCGGCAATATCTCCGGAGGCGGCTCTGATAAGAGCAATCTGACGGTTGACGGCTATACGAACAATAATGTCACCCTTTATTCCGATCACAAAATCACATTGAAAGCGGCGGGCAACAGTCTGCAGGCTGAAGCAGGACACAGTTTTCAAGCGCAAAGCATCGGCAATGATGCGGAAATTGACTCCGGTCACAGCCTGACCGCAGGAGATATCGGCGAGAATGCCCAGCTGGACGCAGGGCATAGTATGAGCCTTGGCCGCCTTGGCGCGAACTCCTATGCGGTCTCAGGTCACAGCTTTAACGGCAGCGCGCTTGGCGCGGGCTGTAAAGTCCGTGCAGGCCATAGTCTGAATGTTGCCGAGGCGCATGAAAGCGCCTTGTTGAAAGCGGGACATAGTAAAAATGTCGGACGCATCATTTGCGATGAGCCTGCGGCCAAGCCCGCAGCACCGCAGCAAAACAATACGCCGCAAATACGGCATATTGACCGCCGCAATAAAAATAAAAAAGGCCCGTCCGACCTTTAAGCATTTTGAAACAGATAAAAGAAACGCCCCTTCTCCCGTTATGGCAGAAGGGGCGTTTTATTTTGCGGTATGCGTGCCGTCTTAGGCCACGAGACCGGCGGATGCGTCGTCTTCATCCGGAGTCTCGAAACCGGCAGCCTGTATCTCAAGCAGTTTACGGTAGTGACCGTTTTTCCGCTTGATCAGCTCGTCATGGCTGCCCTGCTCGATAATCTTGCCTTTTGCAAAGACAAGAATACGGTCAGCCTTGCGGACGGTGGACAGACGGTGCGCGATCATAATGGTCGTGCGGTTATCTGTCAGTTTTTCCACCGCCTTCTGGATCAGCGATTCCGACAGTGAATCAAGGCTTGATGTGGCCTCGTCCAAAATCAAAATCGGCTTATCCGCAAGCATGGCACGGGCAATGGCAACACGCTGACGCTCACCGCCGGAGAGCTTGATACCGCGTTCACCGACAAGTGTGCGATAGCCCTCGGGCAATTCTTTAATGAACTCATGCGCATAGGCCATTTCCGCAGCCTCGGCGATTTCCTCCTCGCTCGCACCGGGACGACCATAGGCGATATTTTCCGCCAGCGTGCGGTGGAACAGCATCGGCTCCTGCGGCACCATAGAAAGGGCACTGCGCAGGCTCATCTGTGTGACATCCGCAATGTCCTGACCATCGATCAGGATACGACCTTTTTCAAGATCGTACAGACGCTGCAACAGCTTGACGAAGGTACTTTTACCGCTACCTGAATGACCGACCAGAGCGACTTTTTCACCCGGTTTGATCTCCAGATTGAAGTCTTTATAGGTCTCCTTGTTCTGATTTTCGTAACGGAATGTTACGTCCTCAAAAACAATGCGGCCTTTTTTGACTTTCAGGTCTTCGGCACCGTCGTTATCGGCGACGCCAACCTCCATCTTGTCGATCCGTACCACGTCTTCCATCTCGTTGATGGATTTCTGGATGACACGGATCGTGTTACCGATATTGCGGACATAACCGCGGATCATCATACAGCTTGCAATAACAAGGCTGACCTGACCCGGGGTAAAGATGCCTGCTCCCCAGCGCAGGATTGCCAGCGTAATAATCACGGCCAGCAAAGCTGACAGATAGAAATCCTGCACCGTACCGACAACGACAAAGCGGAACCATACACGTTTGAGCAAGCGTGCCCATGTGCTGAGTTCACCGTCAAGACGGGCATCTTCGCGGTCTTCCGCGCCGAAGGCTTTGACCACCGCGTTACAGGTGATCGAGTCGGCAAGGCAGCCGCCCAGATGGGAGTCGTTTTTGTTGAACTCCTGGTTCGCAGGAGCCGCGAATTTCGTCGCCATCAGCACACTCAGGCTGATATAGATCGAGAATCCGACAACGAACAGCATCCCCATTGTTGACCAATGCGAGAACTGGACGACCGACAGACCGATCAGAACCAGCAAAGTCGGCAACAGCCCTGTGAACACCGCTTCGTTAAAGGTGTCGAACGACCATTTACCGCGCGTAATTTTGCGGACGGTCGAGCCGGCAAAGCTGTTCACATGCCAATCCGTGCTCAGACGCAGGACTTTCCTGTGCGCATCGGCGACAAGCGTATGCATCTTGTCGGAGATAATGCGCATCCAGATCATCTCGCTTCCGAAAAAGAAGACGCGGTGCAACACGTTAAAGCCGATATAGCCCGCCAGTGCCCATAAGGCGGGGCGCAGCTGATCCGGCGTTCCCGCATATCCTTCGGCAAGTGCTTCGACGATCAGCCCCGAAAAGACCGGCACGACGATATCACAGACCGAGGCAATGATGACAAGCGTCACCGCCGTAAACACCCAGCCGGGCGTTGACATCATATAGCGCCAGAAATAGCACCATGTGTCCCACGCGCTGACCGGAGTCGCGAGGCGTTCTCTTTCTTCCTGTTTTTCTTCTTCTGTTTCTTCCAACATAGCTTAATACACCCGTATTTTTTGGTTCGTCTAAATACAATCTTCTTTCAAAAGCTTTTCGCTATTTGAAATGACGGAACGCCTATAATTGTTTTTTTGTTAAACAAAAATAACTGACAGCGGTGCGCCTTTTCCGAAAAGCAACAATGTTTTGCAAAGGAATATCCTTTGTCGTTTGAACATGCCCTCTCCGGTTCGGGTGCGCCGCAAAAATTTACAGAATTTAAACGGGCGGAATGCGGAGAAGAGTCAATGTCCAAGGGGTCTTGTAAACAAGATAACCATTGGCTTTGGCCCTTTCTAAAGTTGATCCAACATGTGATTATGGCGCAAAATGAAAATTATGCGCAAGCAGTTTTTTTCAACCTGCCCGTAACATGTTGATTTTTATGAAAAGAAAAGTTAAGAAAGCTGATTATTCCAGCTCGCGCGCATGTTCGGTTTTTTCAAACACTTCGATGACGTCGCCTTCTTTCATGTCGTCATAGTTCTCGAACGCCATACCGCATTCGTAACCTTCACGCACTTCTTTGACTTCGTCTTTGAAGCGGCGCAGCGTTTTCAGCTTGCCTTCATGGACAACGACATCATCGCGCAGCAGGCGGACGCCCGCACCGCGTTTGACGATACCTTCCGTGACCATACAACCGGCGACTTTACCGACTTTGCTGACTTGGAAGACCTGACGAATCTGGGCGTAACCGATCTGGCTTTCGCGAATTTCCGGTGACAACAGACCGCTCAACAGGGCTTTGATATCGTCAATTGCTTCATAAATAATCGAATAATAACGAATTTCTACGCCTTCTTTGCGCGCCAGCTCCCGTGCCTGCGCATTGGCGCGGACATTAAAGCCGAGAATCAGTGCATCCGAAGCATGGGCAAGCGTGACATCGGATTCGGTAATACCGCCGGCTGCGCCGTGCAGGATGTTCACGCGGACTTCCTGATTGTCCTCCGTCAGTTTCGTAAGCGAGCCCATAATGGCCTCGACCGAACCGTGTACATCGGCTTTGATGACGACATTCAGCTCTTTGACATTGCCTTTCTCCATATGGTGCATCAGATGCTCCAGCCCCGTCCGGTTGGTCTTGGCGATCGCCAAGGCACGGTTGCGGCGTGTACGGAATTCGGCAATTTCACGGGCGCGGCTTTCACTTTGCACAACGGCAAAATCGTCACCGGCATTCGGCAAACCGTTCAGCCCCTGTACTTCGACAGGCTGACCGGGGACGCCTTTTTTCAGTTTTTTGCCGTGATCATTGGTCAGAGCGCGGACTTTCCCCCATTCGGGACCGGAAACGAAAATATCACCGACTTTCAGCGTGCCGCGCTGAATCAGAACTGTTGCAACGGGACCACGTCCCTGCTCCAGTTTGGATTCAACCACTGCACCGACGGCCAAACGGTCGGGATTGGCTTTCAGCTCCAGTATTTCAGATTGCAGCAGAATGGCTTCTTCGAGCTCTTTCAGGCCTTGTTTGGTCTTCGCGGAGACTTCGATACACTGGATTTCACCGCCGAAAGATTCTACCTGAACTTCATATTGCAACAATTCCTGCCGGACTTTGTCGGGATCGGCATCTTCAAGATCGCATTTGTTGACCGCGACAATAATCGGCTTTCCTGCCGCTTTCGCGTGGCTGATCGCTTCAATCGTCTGCGGTTTGATACCGTCATTGGCGGCAACGACCAGCACAACCAGATCCGTCACATCCGCACCGCGTGCACGCATTTCGGTAAAGGCGGCGTGGCCGGGCGTATCAAGGAAGGTGATTTTTTGTTTGCCGTCCATCGTAATCTGATAGGCACCGATATGCTGGGTAATGCCGCCGGCTTCATGTACGGCGATATCAGCCTCGCGGATGGCATCCAGCAAAGAGGTTTTACCGTGATCGACATGCCCCATGATTGTCACAACCGGAGGGCGCGGTTTCAGCGTTGCCGGATCATCTTCTTCACCCATCAGGCCTTCTTCAACATCGGATTCCGAAACACGTTTGCTTTGGTGACCGAATTCTTCGACAATCAGTTCTGCCGTATCCGTATCAATCGGCTGGTTGGCTGTGGCCATGACACCCATTTCCATGAGTTTCTTGACGACATCACCAACGCGTTCGGCCATACGGTTCGCCAGTTCCTGCACCGTGATGGCTTCGGGAATGGTGACTTCGCGCACCTGTTTGGTATGTTCGATTTTTTGCTTTTCAGCCTTCATCCGCATCCGTTCTTTTTCACGGGCACGGCGCTGTGCGGCAAGGCTGGGCATACGGTCGGTACCGTCAAAGTCCTTATTCAGTGCCTGCGTGACCGTCAAACGGCCGGTATCACGGCGGCGGTCATTGCGTTTGACCGGTGCAGCCAGTTTTTTCTTTTCACGGCTTTCATCGGTTTCTTTTGCCTCTTCCTCAACACGGTAGCCGGCGGTTTTACGTCCTGTGGCCTTGCGGTCAAGTGTTGTTTCGGCAGCCTGCTGCTCGGCAATGCGTTCAGCCTCCGATTTCGGTGCGACGGCTGCCTCTTCGGCTTGTTGCTTTTCAAGCGCGGCTTTTTCACGCGCTTCCTGCGCCTCCTGACGGCGGCGGTCGTCTTCCTGCTTCTTGCGGGCCGCTTCGGCAATCGGCGGCGGCTTGGGTAAAGCGCTTTCAGCGGCTTCTTCGGAGGCGTCCTTTTTATCGGCACCCTGCAATGCTTTCAGGCGGGCTTCACGCTCTTCATCGGTCAGGTGATGATCTTTTTGTTCATTCTGGTCGGATTGCGACGCGCCTCCTGCAGTACGCTTACGCCGCACCTCCACCGCCACGCCTCTCGCGGGCGCGGATGTTTTATCCTGCAGAGCCTGGGGCGTGGTTTTGAGGCTCAGCGTCCCTTTGTCAGACAGGCTTAGTTTCTTGCGTTCTTTTTCCTTGCTTTCAGCAGCCATCAGCAATCCAAATCCTTAAAATACTTCATTCTTTTTTCATCCGTTCCCCGTTTTATGCGGAAAAACCGGATTTCAGTTTTATAGCACTACACCATTTCATCGTCAAAAACCAGTAAATAATCTGAACCGTTCCCGCCCCGTCCTTTTGCAAACAGGGCGGAAAACGGCAGTTTTACGGGCCGGCTTATGCGGCGCCGGATGCTTCTTGCGGTGCATCCTCAAGCAGAGCGGAGTCTTCGCCTTCTTCCGCCGCAGCCTCTTCTTCCTCATCAGCGAACCATCCGGCAGCTTTCCGTGCGTCCATGATGACGGTATTCGCATGATCCTGATCGGTTTTTTCCTCACCGATATATTCGATGAATTCATCCGAGGCCAGATCTGCCAGATCTTCCAGCGTTTTGATCCCGTTTTCGGCCAATGTGATGATCATTTCGCGCGTCAAGCCTTGTGCGCCGATCAAATCTTCAGCGATTTTCAGCTTTTTGCAGCTCTTTTCAAACTCTTCCGCTTTCTGCGTGATATAGATTTGCGCACGGTTTTGCAGCTCGGCAGCAACATCTTCGTCAAAGCCTTCAATGCGGGCCAGTTCGTTAATGTCGGTTTCCGCTATTTCCTCAATCGTCGAGAAGCCTTCAATAACCAGCAGATGCGCAATCACTTCATCCACATCCAGCGCTTCCATGAACAGAGCGGAGCGTGTTTTAAACTCGGCATTGCGGCGCTCGGACTCTTCAGCCTCGGTCATAATGTCGATGTCCCATCCGCTAAGAATGGAGGCAAGACGGACATTCTGGCCGCGGCGGCCAATGGCAAGGCTAAGCTGTTCATCGGGAACAACCACATCCATGCGGTGGGTATCTTCGTCCAGAACGACTTTTGCGACCTGTGCAGGCGCAAGTGCGCTGACAACGAAGGACGCGACATCTTCCGTCCAGGGAATGATGTCGATTTTTTCACCTTGCAGCTCGTTTACAACCGCCTGTACGCGGCTTCCGCGCATACCGACGCAGGCACCGACCGGGTCAATCGAGTTATCATAGGACAGTACCGCGATTTTGGCACGGCTACCCGGATCACGGGCAACGGCTTTGATTTCAATGACACCGTCATAGATTTCCGGCACTTCCTGCTGGAACAGTTTCGCCATGAAAGCCGGATGCGTACGGGACAGGAAAATCTGCGGGCCGCGCTGTTCCTGACGGACTTCATAGATATAGGCGCGGACGCGGTCACCGTTTTTGAAATGTTCGCGCGGGAGGGTTTCGTCGCGGCGGATATAACCCTCGGCACGTCCCAGATCAACGGTCACATTACCGTATTCCACACGTTTGACGACACCGTTGACGATTTCGGCAACACGGTCTTTGTATTCTTCGAACTGACGCTCGCGCTCTGCTTCGCGGACTTTCTGCATAATGACCTGACGCGCGGTTTGCGCAGCAACGCGGCCAAAATCCAGCGGCGGCAGCGGTTCGATGATGAACTCGCCGACTTTAATGTCAGGATGCGTAACAAGAGCGTCTTTCAGGAAAATCTGGGCGCTTTCGCTTTCCATTTCGGCATCATCTTCGATGACCTCCTGATAACGGAACAGTTTGATATCGCCGTTTTGACGGTCAATGGTCACGCGAATGTCGAATTCATGGCCGTATTTGGAACGTCCTGCCTTTTGAATGGCCTCTTCCATTGCGGCCAGAACAACTTCCTGCTCAATGCCTTTTTCACGCGCAACGGCGTCTGCAACCTGTAATATTTCCATTTTCGTCCTCTTTTGCTTATTGTTTGCGTTGGTTTGTTTATTGTGTTTCGTCTTGTTGTTTTTCTGTTTGTGCGGCTTCCTGCTGCTGTTTTGCCATTGCCAGCAATTCATCCGTCAGAACCAGTTTTGCGCGGGAAACGGCGGCAAAATCAATCTCCAGATTTTCGCCCTCTTCCGTTTCCAATGTGAATTCCTTGTCATTTGCCGCCATAATGCGGCCCTTGAAACGTCTGCGGCCTTCAAAAGGCGGATCAAGCTCGATCCGTGCCTCCAGACCGGTACTGCGCAGAAAATCTTTCGGGCGTGTCAGCGGGCGATCCAGCCCCGGACTGCTGACTTCCAGCGTATAGCGGTTTTCAATCGGATCCTCGACATCCAGTACGGCGGAGAGCGCATGGCTGATATCCGCGCAATCCTCAACACCCATAATACCGTCTTCCGCCTGCGGTTCGGCCATGATTTGCAGGGTCGGGTTATGCATACCGCCAATCAGGCGGACGCGCACCAGTTCAAATCCCATATCTTCCAGAACGGGCTCAACGATGCGGGCAATGCGTTTTTCAAGCGGTGTCGTTTTCATCTTTATTCCAAACATATTGTTTAAATCCTGAATGTGCCAAGCGTGAAGGGCGAGCTTTCGAGAAGCTCACCTCCAAAATCCAGCAGTCAATTTCAGGAGATAGGCTTTATACATGACGTATAAAACTTAAGGCGAAAATACGCCTGTTTCCAAAAAAATGCAAGGGATTTTTTTAAGGCGGCAGCCGCACTATTCTTCCAGCACGTCTTTTACCTTTTTCGCCAGCTGCTGCAGCGTGAACGGCTTTTGCAGGAAATGCGTATTTTTGCCGAATTCCTCTTTAAAACGGTCCTCGGAATAGCCGGACATAAAGATGATTTTCAGCTTCGGATAAAGCCGCCGCAAATGTTTCGCCAGTGTCGGGCCGTCCATTTCCGGCATAATGACATCGGTCACCAGCAATTCGATATCGATCTTCATATTTTCCAACAGCTCCAGCGCGGCTTCGCCATGCGGGGCATCAACGATTTTATAGCCTTTGTTGCTGAGCGCGCGGGAGCTGAAAGTCCGCACGGCATCTTCATCTTCGACCAGCAGGATAGCTGCACTTCCTGTCAAATCTTCAGAGGCCTCGTCTTTAACGGGTTTCTCGGCTTCGGCTTTCTCGGCGCTGTCGCCTTTGTCCTGAATCTGGTGGCGCGGCAGATAAATCGTGAAGGTCGTGCCTTCATTGACAACGCTGTCGACGCTCAAGTAACCGCCGGTCTGGTGTACAATTCCGTGAACCGTTGATAGTCCCAGTCCCGTTCCGGAACCGATTTCCTTGGTCGAGAAAAACGGCTCGAAAATCCGGCGCATAACATCAGGCGGTATACCGGTACCGGTGTCGCGGACTTTGATCAGCACCCAGTCCCCGACCGGCAGGAATTCATCCTCGCCCAGGCTTTCCATTTTGCCATTGCTGTAGTTTTCCGTGATAATGTCCAGCGTACCGCCGCCGGACATGGCATCGCGCGCATTAACAGCCAGATTGATCAAGACCTGCTCCAGCTGCCCTTCATCACATTTCACCGACCAAAGGTTCTGGCCGTGTTTAATATTCATCTGGATTGTGGCACCGATCAGACGCTGCAACAGATGCGACAAATCGCTGAGCACATCCGTCAAATCCAGCACTTTCGGCTGCAGGGTCTGCTGGCGCGAAAACGCCAGCAATTGCCGGACAAGATTGGAGGCGCGATTGGCATTCTGTTTGATCTGCATAATATCGGCAAAGGACGGATCACCCGGTTTATGGCGCAGCAGCAGCAGATCACAGAAACCGATCATCGCTGTCAAAAGATTGTTGAAGTCATGTGCAATACCGCCGGCAAGCTGGCCGACAGCCTGCATCTTTTGCGATTGGCTGAATTGCTGCTCCAGATTTTTCTGTTGCGTCAAATCGACAAAACAGAGCGCCAGCTCGTTTTCCGTGATTTTATGCGCATAAACACAGACAGGCAATTGCCCCTTCTCCTGCAAAAAGCCGATTTCAAGGGCGTGCGCATTCTCCCGTCCGTCCGTTTCGGCAATCTGTCCAATCCATTGCTGCAGCAGGCTCTGCTGATCTTTGACCACAAAGGAGGACAGCGCCATGTTCAGACAGTTCTCACGCCCGGACAGATGCGTAAAGGCGCTGTTGCAATGCGTGATTTCCAGATCGGCGGTAACCGTACACATCCCCAGAGGTGCCGCTGTAAACAGTTCCTGAAAATAGCCCCCGATATCCTCGGCCAGTTTTTCGGCATTTCCCTGCTTCCGCGCGACCGTCTGCTCTGCCGGGTCGTAAAAGACGGTATAACCGCGTATGGCGCCGTTTTTCTGCGGCACAATGCAATGCAGCAAAAAGACATGTTTTTCCGCGCCGCTGTCGGATTTTATCTTGTAATGGCCGGACTGGATTTTGCGGCCGTCTTTAAACAAAGAATATGGTGCGCTTTTATCCTCGGGCGGCGTGACAAAGAGATCATGGAACTTTACTTTTTTGTCTATAACATTAAGAAAATCATTTAACTTATTGTTTATTTGAATAATAATTCCATCTTCATTCGTAATGCACAGCCCCGCAGGCAGATGGGAGAACAGGCTTTTCATTTCCTGATACTGTTCTTCGGAAACCTGCTGTTCCTGATATTCATGGGTGACGTCATGCACAAACCACTGGTTATGATCGGGCCAGTCCGTAATCGGGTGAACAATCACCTTCAGCCAGCGGGTATTATCCGTTGCACGCCCGACAAAGGAAAAATCCTGTTGCGCGGGCGGTGTGCCGTCATGTTTGGTGAAATAGGCCTGCAGGGTTTGACGCAGCTTGTGAGGACGAAAGAAAATATCCGCAACATCCTGATAAGCCAGAACGTCTTTTTCCCCGTACAGATTTTTCCATGTCTGGTTGGCGTAAAGAATATTGCCGTCACGATCCGTGATCGCCTGGGCATCCGGGCTACGATCAAGAACATCGAACAGAATCTGGCGGTTTTGTTCGGCGCGGGCAAAAATGCGTTTCAGCATCAAAATCGCCAACCCGCCGAGAATTCCATAAATATAGACAGCGGTCACCCCCATCAGGGAGTGGCTGCTCATATTCAGAAAAAATGCGGCAATCGCAAGAGCAATCACGCCATAGAGGATGCTGATTGCCGCAACAATAAGAAAACGGGAACGCGTGGAGAATTTGCTTGTTGTCTCCGCCGTCAGTGTTTTATCGATGAAAAAGCCGGAACCGCTCATATTCTAGAAAACTGATGTTCTGTTTGATATTCTTCTATTTTCAAGGGTACAATATCGTAAGGCTTTCGCCTAGCATATTATGAGGACCGGCGTGCGGAGATAAAGAAACCACAAAACAAAAGATTTAAGAAGCACATGTCTTATTATTTTACACTTGGTGAATTTTTGGAGGGCAGCGGCAGACGGCATGACCGCACTCCTTTGACAATGCCCATCCCCGTCCATGCGGATGCGCAGAATATTCAGAGCACTATCGGCTCTGCTGCGGACATATTGGTCTCCGATAAATATTTCAATATCTGGGATATCGGTGCCGGTGAAACGGCACAGGCACGGCTGGCGCATTTTTTGACGGCGACACAAATGTACCGCCTGTCACTGGAGTTGCTGCTGGACAAGGCATTATTGGCGGCGGAGGATGATGATACAGCGCTTGCTGCGGCGCTTCAGGAAGGCTTTAAGGGAATCGGTCTGCCCCAGCCTGCAATGGACGGTGCGGGAAGTGATGTGGGAGAACTGGCACATCCGATGCTGGAGCACCTGTCTGCGGAAGATATTGCCGGTGTATATATCCGTTTTTGCGCAGCGCTGAAGACATCGGAACAGACCGCGCGTTATCAATTCGGAAATATTATCGCGCTTGACCGTGGTCCTTTTTATAAAGAGTTCGACGGCTACCGTTTCCGCGGCGTGAATTATATCCGTTTTGATAAACTGCTGGAGGACGCACACCGGATGGTGATTGACGGCGGCCGTTTTCTGGATGATTACGTGGCCTCGGGCAAGCAGCAGGCGGAAAGCCGGGATCTGTCTTCTGCCGGTGCGTATTTACAGGCTTGGCTGCAGGCTGACCGCGCCCAGTATCTGCGCTGCGCCGATGTGGATGTTTTGCTGTCTTTGACCAAACATATGCCCCCTGCCCTGAAATACGATATTTTCTTCATTGTCGAACAAGAGACGATCAAGCAGGTCTATGCGGCAAAATGTCTTGAGATGGGCGGCGCGGAACTGATTGCACATACCGTGCATATCAAAAAAGCCATCGCGCATAATGCCGCGGGTGAAAACAGTGACAATGTGCAGAAACTGGTTGCCGAAACGCTTGCACCGGATGCGGCCTATAGTGGCGCGGCACAGCTTTTTGTAACCGCGGCGCAAAACCGCCATCTGGAGGCGGAAACCGTTTCCGCTCACGCCCTTCCCGATGCTGCCAGCAACGCGTCTTAGAATTCCTGTGCCCTCCTTATCAAATTATTTTATGTTTTATCCTTGCGGGTGATTATGCCATATGCTAATCTGCCCTCCAAAATAAGGAAAATAAAACGAAACCACAGCCCATTTTTAAGGAGGAGCCGCTATGAATCCCGGAGATATGAGAAAACTGTTTAACCAGCTTTTCAGCAAAGAAGAGCAACAAAAACTCGTCGAACTGGAAAGCAAACCGTTTGAAGAAAAAATGGACGGTCTGGCTGAGATTTTCGAAAACAACGCGAAAATCCCGCAAGGTAAAGTTATGGCGCAAGCTATTCGCGACCCCGAAATCCGTCAGGATATGAAGGACATCGAAGAAGCTGCACAAGAAGGCAAACTGTCGCAGCCGCAGCTGATGCAAAAAGGCATGCAGCTGGCCATGAAAATGCGTCAGAAATTCGGCCTTTAATCCTTAATATCTAAGGATTGAACAGATTAAGCGGGATGCTTTCGGGCATCCCGCTTTTTCTTGCCCGGACTTTCCGTGCTTTTTATTTGACATAGTAAAATATTAATGATATGTTAACTTCAGGTTTTTAGAGGAGCTACAGATTAAAGGCTCGCATAAATATTTTACGATGAGAGGGAATAAAAACATGTTTGATCCGAAACAACTGTCCGAGATGGTAAATAACCTGTTCAGCAAAGAAGAGCAGGCACAGATTGCCGCATTGCAGGACAAATCATTTGATGAGCAGATGGATGGTTTTGCCGCAATCGTACAGGCGAATGAAAAACTGCCGGAAGGCCAGAAGAAAGCTTTCGTTGCTATTTGCAGTGATGAGGAAATCCGTGCGGATATGAAAGAGCTTCAAGCCGCAGCCAATGACGGCGGCATCAAAGGAAAAATGACCATGGCCAAGAAAATGCCGGGTCTGATGATGAAAGTTCAACGCAAAATGCGTGGCCAGTAAGACCCACAAAAATATAGGCACAGTACAGGAAAAACAGGGCTTTATGCCCTGTTTTTTTATATTTGGCCTTAAAAAAGTTTCTTGCAAAAACAGTCTCTTGCCTCCCTTCCCTGCATAAAATAGATGATTTCTAAAGTTTTTTTTGGTAATATTGTTAGTAGGATTGATAGAAAAGCAATCGAATATAATAAGAATTACGGATAAATATATAGGGAGTTATAAGAATATGACAAGCCTTGAGCTCCAATTGCAAGATTACCGCCTGACAACGGCAGAAATTCTGTATCACCTGCCTGATCATCCGATGCTGCTGCAAAGTTATATCTGGCAGGAATATGATCTGGCGCCCCGTTTTCCCGAATTAAAGCGTTTTTTGGATTTCTGGGCGCGTGAAATTGAGGGAAAACTGCATTCTGTCGTGGTGGCACATAAAGAGCTGATCAAGCCGGAGGAATTTGCTTTCTCCGATGCTGAATTCAGACTGCACTAGTCCTTCTTTCAGGCAGTGCCTTTCCTGCTCGGCGACCAGCCGATCATATAGACAATCTCGACTTCGACGGTGAGAGAGCCTTGGCGCAGCAGATCCTGCGCCAGAATATCGCGCATATTGCGCGTCAGCGGCTTTTTCAGGCGGTTTGTCAGGATATTGCCCTCACCCATGCCGCGCAGATCGGCCAAAGCATCTTCCAGACTGCTGTAACTGATGTCAAAACGCTCGCTATCCATCACAGGTTCGGCAAAGCCGAGCGCCTTGATCATATTGCCCATCGCACGGATATCGGCAAAGGGGAAGATGCGCGGTGCGGCACCGCCGTTATGCTCCGTTTCAACACGTAACAGATCCTGACGCAAGGCAGCCAGCGTTACGCCGCCGAAAACCGCCGCCATAAACGGACGGGAAGGTTTTAAAATACGCTGCGCTTGAATAAGCGCGCCTTTCAGATCATTGACGCTGTGCAGGGTCAGATTGCTGAGAACGGCATCAAAACAATGCTGCGGAAAAGGAACGCACTCCTCATCCGCCGCAACAATCCGGCAGTTTTGCGGCAAATTTTCCGGATTATGGCTTTGCAGCAATTTTCGTGATAAATCGGCCCAGATGATATTTTTGGTATCAGCTTTCTCCGCCAGCATCCGGCACAGCCTGCCGGAATGACCGCCCCATACCAACAGATCGGCCAGCGGCGTTTTGACAGGCAGCAGTCTTTCATAAAGTGCTTCGGCGGTCTGCCGGTGCAGGAAGTCGTGCGCGCCGGCTTGTGCCGCAGCACGGTCACGTTTTGTGCGCAATGTTTTGCGGTCAAAAATTTGCGGAACACCCTGCGCCGTCATCAATCAGCTCCTTACCCGCCGCTTGGCCCGCTGCCGGGCTCGTTGCGTTTCGGGGCAGCCAGCGGTTTGTTTTTCAGCAGCTGTTCTTTCACGCCGTGAATATCTTTATCCAGCGCACGAACATCTTTTGTTTCCGTCAGCGAGACAAAAGCATCGCGAATTGCCGTCAGGCTTTCGCCGACATCAACGCGAATACTGGCATTGATCAGCTCCTGCGACAAATTGACGGTTTTGGTTTTATCCAGATGAATATGTCCTTGATAGCTTTTTTCACCCAAAATGCGCGAGGGAATACGGTGCGGGCTGTTAATGCCGGCCTGATAGAGCTCTTCTTTTTCCAGCGACAGACGGAAATCACGGGTTTTTCCAAGTTCCGCACGGCGGGTGGGCGCAAGACCATGCCCTTGATCCAGCAGCATATGTGTGCGGGCAAGCCCTTTGAGCAAATCACCGCTGAAACAACCGAAGCAATACATCAAAATCCACACCCGTTTTGCGGCGCAATATTTCCAGCGGGGCGGTAAGCTGGCTTGGGCATCCGCCATGATGGCAAAAGGGTAAACTCTTTGCGGTGTTACACCGGTATGGGTGAAGTAACTTTGTCCCAGTTGTTTGACATCTGCAGGTTCCAGATTGAATTTCTTGGCAATAAAGGCTTTGGCTTCCTGCACATTGCGCACATCTTTCGGCAGGACAAAGCTCGGGGCGGTCAGCATCGCGCCGGAGGCTCCCATCCGCTGCGGTGCGGGCAGCATTTGCGGGTCCAGCGCCACCAGCAAGCCGTCATCCCAGTTATGAGTCAAGGGCAGGACGATGGCGATATTTTCAATACCGTCATCGGTCACGATGAATTCGACATTTTGCGAGGTCAGTCCGCGTGTTGTGCCCTGCGTATGTCCCTCCTCCACAAATACGGAGCGGATCGCCCGCAAATGTTCGGCGGCGGCATCGCTTTCCACGAATGTTTTTTTGTCGATGGCGTCCAGAATTGCGACGCCGTCTTCTGCGATGATTGTGCTGCGCTTTTTCCCCCTGGTCGGCATTTGCTCGCCGACCCATTTCGGGAATGGCAGGCCAAGGCGCATCATAAGTTCAAAAACACGGATTTCAAGCCGCGGATCAGGTAGCACGCCGACCTGTGCGGCATGCAGAATATCCGTTGCCTCAAGTTCGCAAATCCTTCCCCAGGCGCTATAGGAAGGGTCCCCTTCCTGTAGCGGCGGCAGATAACGCCAGCTCGACTTTTTCGGTGCGCGCACTTCGACATAGACGGGCTCAATGGCCTCATCAATGCGGTCGGGTGACGGGAAATACGGCAGGCCGACTTCGACCTCGCCATGCGGTCGGGGATTCAGGTTAATCTGTTTTTCCACAAATTTCAGAATGGCAAGCTTATTAGCGGCGGCATTGCTGCCGAACTCGTCAACGGACATGGTGATGGGCTCGATTAAATGTCCGGACCATGTTTTGCCATCCAGATTGGTATTGCCGCGGGTCACGGCATTCACGACAGGCCGTGGCGCGCCATTGATAACGTAAATCAACAACCGCCCGTCCTCGGTAAGGCGGTAGGGAATAATATCGGCATAGGCGTCGGGCTCACGCACCATTTCATGCAATTCACCGCTACGCGTATCGCGCACGGTGACAATATCCAGATGGGACGGCTTGTCCTGTAGCGGGCGGCGTTCTTCCAACAGCAGACTGCCTTTTTCGCCCGCTTTTTGCGCGATAATAAAATAATTGGTGGCGGGCGGCGGCAGCGGGTTACCGTCTTCGGTATAAAGCTGGAATTTACCGTTATAACGGTTCTCCATTACCCAGGGGTTCCAGTAAGGCGCGGAATAGACCATGCGCATGCCAAGGCGGGCAAATTCGCGGCGGTAATCCTGATAGGTGAAAAAAGTATATTCCTGTCCCAGCTCTTTTTCCCAGCGTACGCGCTCATCCTTACGGTACAGGAATTCCATTGCCCATTTGCGCGGCAGACGGAACAAACGCGTATCTTCACGCAGCAATTCATGCAGCTCTTCCAGAAAGAAGCCTTCGCAGCCGGCGGAATCGAAGGGGCGTGCCGTTTGCGCAAAGCGGATCAGCAAATCCGCATCGGACATGTCGACGGCGTTTTTGCCGTTTTTATGTGATAACGGGAATTCCAGCAATGCAAATTCGTTTGCCGGCGGCATCATGTAATCACGGATCAGCATCGTACCGCCCGGTTTCAGCTTTTTAATCTGCGCTTCCAGCGTTTGGGTCACCGATTGCATGCTGTAGCCGTGTTCGGAATAGACCTGATGCAGAATATTGGAATTGATGATGCCATCCAGCCCTTCGTCACGGAAGCTGGAGACATCAATGGCTTCGCAGCGGAAGGCCAGATTGGACAGATCATAATTCTTTTTTGCGGTTTCGATGGATTTCGGGTCGCGGTCAATCCCCAGAAACTCCACACGCGGATTCAGCAGCGCCAGCGCATAGGTGATCTCTCCCGTACCGCAGCCCATATCAGCAACTTTTGATCCGGCGGGCAGCAGAAAATGCGCGGAAATCTGTGCCGCCTTGTTTTGGATAAAGGCGGACAGGTTTTCAAAGTGATCCTGACGGATTTTCTCGTCGCGGGCGCGTTTTTTAAACTGTTCAAGGCTGACGGCGCTGCCGGTTTTTGCAGCCTGTTCTTCCAAAGTCTCGTCATGAGGCGTATGGGATTCCCCAAAAGCTTTGGCGGCATGCTTTTTTTCGGCATCCTTCGGTTTTTTCTTATTCTCGTCTTTGCCAGCCACGTCTTAAGTCTTTCCGATATCCGTCTCTATTTTTTACAGAATCAGTACAATCTACACTTTTTTTTACAGTTTCTCAACATATCCCCATTCGCCCAGACGCTCCAGATGCGCATAGTCGTTATAGGCAGGCGCTTTATCCAGATCAGGCACGGCGTAATAAGGTGTGTCGGGGTTATCAAAAGCCGCCACCAATGCGGGGAAACCGATCGCGGCATTATCAATGGCGCGGCGAATATCGTCAGCCTTATAGTTCTTTGCCTGAAACGGCGGATGCCCGCCTGAAACCTGCCAGACCAACAATTCCGCCGTTTCCGATAACGGTAGCCCTGAAAAGGCCGTGCCGGCAACCAGTAAAGCCTCCAGCGGCAATTGCGGTGAAAATCCGGCGACGATATCGCCGATCTGTGGTGCCGTACCGGTTTTATAGTCGATAATCGCCGCGCCGCTGCCGTCACGCATGGTATCGATTCTGTCGGCACGTGCCGAAAGTCTGAAAACGCCGGCAGGCGCATCAAAATCACGCCCGCCATAGGCTTCGACCAATGCGGGAACGGCTTCACGCTGCCATTTGCGTTCATGCCGGACCAGCGCATCGGCCAATCTTTCAAAGCGCGGCCACCAGAACACGTAAATATCATCAGGCAGGCGCATATTTTCAAATTCCCGCTGCCCGTATTCCAGCAGCAGATCATAAGCATTGTCCGGCACGCCTGTCATGCAATGGTCACGCACGAAATCCTCCAGAATTTTATGCATGATCTGCCCGCGTTCCGCGGCACCGGGGTCGCGCTCCAAAGGATCGAGTGCCTCCAGACCTAAAACGTAACGCGCATAAATGCTGTAAGGGTCACGCATCCATGCCTCGACCTTGGTGACGGATAGTTTACGCGGTCTGTCGGCAACCGGCGGCGACGGCGCGGGACGCGCACAAGGCAGCGTTTGCTCCGGTCTGTCGAGAATTTCGGCATATCCCGCAATATCGCGCTGAACCGGCCATGATAATCCGACGGCATTCAAGACGGTTTCCATCCGCAGCAGCCAGCGTGCAGGCACGGTCGGTGTGCCTTCGATATTCTGGGCGCGGGTAATGATAACCTCCCGCGCGGAAACGGCCTGCGCGAAATCATGTGCCTCCATTCCCGTGCGGCGTTCGGCGGGCGGCAAGCCGTATTGTTTGCGCATCGGGCGCGACATCCACGGGTCATGGCCGGGGTCATGCGGCCAGACGCCTTCATTCAATCCGCCCAATATGACCAGATCGGCGCTGTAGAGGCGTGCCTCCATCTGTCCCAGAATAGCAAGACGCGGATGCAGATTATAGCGCGGGCGTATGACGGTGTTTTTCATCAAATTTTGCAGCAATGCGACATATTGCGCATCATTCAAATCCGGCACGTCACCGGATAACTCCGCGATTTCCTGCAAAAATCTTGCGGCAGCCTCGCCGTCTTCGCCGCGCCACAAAATCTCCGCTCCCGCCTCCTCCGGCGTTGCGGCAAGCTGCTCGGCAGCCGCCAGATGCGCGTCAAACCATGCGGGCAGACTGTGTGCCGTGCCACCGGTCAGAAGACGCAAATGTTCCAGACAATCATGTACATGCTGCCAGCCGCGCAAAGGCAGATCACCGTGATCTCCCAGCTCTTCCAGCCGCGTTGTGATATTCAGCAGCGTGTGTTTGCGCAGTTCCCTGTCCAGCAAATTGCGCCAGAGATCTATCTCCTCTTGCGTTAAACCGGCATGTGTCAGCTTGTGGCGCAGGCAGGCCAGCAAGGCGACAGGGCTGTCTTTTTCCTGCGCGGCGGCGGCAACCAGCAGCAAAAAACGCCCGACCTGCGTTTCCGACAGCGGTGTTCCGCCGGAATCGTCACAGGCAATATCCCAGCGCTCCAGACAGGCCAAGACGCGCTGTGACAGATTGCGGTCAGGCGTAATCAGAACGGCGGTTTTCTCCGGCGTTTCCAATGCGCCGCGCATGGCAAGTGCAATGACGAGCGCCTCGTCCTGCGCGGTTTTACAGTCGATTTTGCGGATATGGGCCAGCGCGTTTTCATCGATATCGCGATTGGATAGCCCGCGCCAGCGGTCTGTCGTGACGGCGGGACGCATTGTTTCGGAAATCAGCCGCGCCGTCGGCGTATCCGCTGCCGTTCCGGGCCAAAGTGCAACATCACTGCCCGGCATACCCAGATGTTCCAGCAATAATTTCAGATAAAATTGCGGATGTTCATCCGTGACATGCTGCCAGTCTTCTGCGGACATTAAAGGATCAAATCCGGGCAGAACCATAAGCGCATCCGGCAGCGCCACAGCGGTTTTGATCAAATCGCGCACGGCGGGAATGGAGCCCGTGACACCGGCGATCACCAGTTTTTGCTGCGGCGGCTGTTGCTGCCACAGCTGTGCCTGTGCCTCCAGCAAACGGTTTCTGCGTGCGGCGGGATCGATCATTTCCCGCTCGGCCAGAATATCCGGCCAGTGTTCGGTCAGGATGCTGAGAAATGTCAGGGTGGACTGCCAATGCTGCGCGAATTTTTCTTCCTGAACCAGATCCTGCAACCCGTCAAAGCTGAGATGTTCCGTCTGCACCTCATCCAGCAGTTTTCCCAGCTCGTCCGCAAGGGAAAGCGCCTGTTCATAGGACGGTACGATGCCGCCTGCCCCGCCTTTGGCGGCGTGAATGGTGCGTGCCAGCAATATCTGACGGTGCAAAGGGGTAATCGCAGGCGGAATATCCAGAAAATCAGCGGGCGCATCTGGCTGTTCGGCCAATGTTGCGGATAGCAGGACATCCAGCCCTTCATCATCGACATCGCCGATCGGCTGCATGCGCGGCAGGATCAGCGGCGCGCCATCCGTCAGGCGCAGAAAAGCCTCGCGCAGACTGCGGCAGGCGCGGCGGCTGGGCAATAGCACCAGATATTGCGACAGGGATAAGGCATCATCCTGCGCCCAGTCCAGCATGGTTTGTGCCAGCCTATCGACAAAAGACACACCTGCGGGAATGTTAAAGACAGGCAGACGCCCTGCCCCGCGCTGCATATCAATCATCGCGTGGAAGGAGGCTGTGCTCATGTCGCCGCCATCTTTCGCGGGTTGCGGTAAATTGCGTTGATCGCGGCGAGGTCTTCCGGTGTTCCGGCATGATGCCATGCGCCTTGATGAATAAAACCGTAAAGCCTGCCCGCATTCTGCGCCTTGTGAAACAGGTCAAGGAAGGAAAAAGCGCCCTCCGGCGTATTGTCAAATAATGCCGGGGAAACAATGCGCGGTCCTGCGAATACATACGGCCCGCCGATTTTGTGCTGCAGCCTGCCCGCATCATCTATCTCGTAATCACCTTGCAAACCGCTGCCTTCCGGTAGCTTTTCACGCGGATACACCATCAACAGCAGATCCATTTTTTCCGGATTCCATGTGCCGGCCAGCCCTTGCAAAGCGGGTGCATGACCGGGAAAATCCTGCCAGATGACATCGCCGTTCAAAACATAAAACGGATTTTTATCAATATGTTGCAAAACTTTCTTAACGCCGCCGCCCGTTTCAAGTATCTCCGTTTCATAGGAGGTACGAATATTCACATCCTTGCGGCGTCGGCAGCAATCTTCTACCTGTTCTGCAAGGTAATGCGTGTTAACGATCACATCACGCACATCCGCTTCAACCAGCGCATCGAAGATACGATCCAGCATCGTCCTGCCATCCACTTCCAGCAGCGGTTTCGGGCAGTGTTCCGTTAAAGGGCGCATGCGCTTGCCGAAACCTGCCGCAAGAATAACGGCTTGTGTCGGCATATGATCGGATGTTTTTGACATTTTTACTATATTTTCCAGTTGGTTGCTAGGCGGTCTTTATATACGCCGCAGGGCGTGACACTGATATCGCGCAAATCCTCCCCTTTGTCCGAAAAATCAAGGCGCAGACGCAAATAATCCTCCGGCAAGTAAGGGCCAAGGCGGTCGGGCCATTCTATCAGGGAAATACCATGGGTTAAAGCCTCATTCCAGCCGATTTCCTCGACTTCCAGAGGGTCTTCCAGCCGGTAAAGGTCAAAATGCCACACTTCGCCTTTCGGCGTGTCATATTGCTGCACCAGCGTAAAGGTCGGGCTTGGCACGGCCAGCCCGTCATTTCCGGTCAAATGACGCAGAAAAATCCGGGCAAATTCCGTTTTGCCTACGCCCAGATTACCTTCCAGTAAAATAACATCTCCTTTTTGCACAAAATCCGCCAGTGCTGCGGCAATTCCGCCAAGTGCGTCCAAGGATAAATCGGTGTAAATAGCCCCGTTTTTTATTGACATAATAGCCCTGTCTTTCTATAGTATGGTAACACAACAAATATACATGAGACACGGCCGAAACGGAATGCTTTATGAATTGGCTTAAAGACATCTTTAACTGCAATGCGATGCCGCGCACGATTGCATCCCTTCCCCAGCAAGTAGAGGGACGGCATATTAATCAGATCTGCGGGCAGAGTGTGACGGCATATTCCTTTTTGGATTATAATTGCCAAATCTATGCCAAACGCACAAAGGATATGGATTACGACATCATGGTCAAATATTGGTACGGCTCATCGGATGAAGGCAAAGCCATGATCCGCTGCAGTGTGCCGCTTGCCGAGGCAATGGAAATTATCCGTAGCTATGATGATAAAGAAACCTACCGCCGGGTGCGGCATATGCCGAAAAGCGATCATCCCGCTTTTGAAAAACGGTTTGTGGACCCCGCGCGCCAACGCAATAATGTTCGCCGCGTCCAGCAAAGACTGACGGTTTCCAACCCGCGCGGGCATTGATTTAAAACAGATGAAAGCAAGATTGTGAATTTTTTGAAAGACATCTTTAACTGCAACGCGACACCGCGCACGATTGTCTCCCTTCCCTCCAAAGGGCCGGGATACAAGGTCAATGAATTATGCGGTCGTGATGTTACACGCTACAGTACTTTTTCCTATAGCTATCAGCTTTATGCGCGCCGCGTTGAAAACAAGAAATATAACGTCTATGTGAAGTATAATGACCATGACGGTGACAGCGGCAAAGCGATGCTGCGCTGTGAAATCCCGCTAAGCGAGGCGATCGGCGTTGTCAGAGCGCATGATGACCGCGAAACACAAAACCGTCTGGGGCATTTGCCGGCAAGCGATCATGCGGCATTTGAAAAAAGCTATATCGCACCCAAACGGGGCAAAAACAACGTCCGGCGCGTACAGCAGCGCCTGACACTTGCCAACCCGATGGGGCATTAATTTTTTTAAGCAGAGGAAAAAACATGTTTGGTTTTGTCAAAAAAATGTTCAACAAAAAAGCGGAGCCGGAAAAAATTACGGCTTTGCCGCAAAGGATGAAAGGTCATGAGATTAGTGATATGGGGGCTTATGTCCGCTGGGAAAGCATGGAATATACGGTCAAATTTTATGCCGAGCGTAATAAAGATAAAAGCTATAGCTTAAAATGCGCCTATCATCGCGAAGATATGGACGGCAATACGATTACGGTGCGCGGCCGCCTCAGCCTTGCCGAGGCGATAGCCGATCTCCGCAAATACGACAATAAAGAAACCGACCGCCGCATGCATGATAACAAACATCTGGAATACAGTGCGCGGCAGCAGCAAATTGAAAAAGCGCGGAGCGATGATAATGTGCGTCTTGTGCAGAACCGCCTGACCGCATCAAATCCGATGCGGCATTAGGAAGAGACGTAATGTTCGGTTATATCAAATCGCTGTTTAATAAAAAAAGCTATCCGCGAAAATTCACGGCAATCGAAGAAAGCTGTGACGGCGCTTATCAGGTCAACCGGCTCTGCGGTCAAAATGTTGCGACATGGTTTACGGGACGCGACAGCTACAAAACGCAGTTTTATGCTGCCCGGACAGACGGGCATTACTACGATATCAAGTTTTCTTACTGCGGGACGGCGACGATCATGGATGGTGAAATAACCGATGTCGGAGAAGTTGTATTGCAAAGCCGTGTCGGCTTTGCGGATGCTGTCGATATCATTAAGAAATATGATGCGGAAGCTGAGGAACGCCTGAGAAAAAAACTGGAAAAACTGCCGCAAAAGAAATGTGAAAAGAAAATTGCACGCAAACGCGGGCGTAATAATGTGCATTATGCGCAAAAAAGACTATCAATCTCAAACCCTTTTATTCATTAAACCGGAAGGTAAAAAATGTTCGGCTTTATTAAAGACCTTTTTAACGAAAACAGCGACTATCCGCGTAAAATCACGGCCTTGCCGGATTACATGGAAGCAAAAGAGCTGAATGCACGTTGCGGACGCAAAGTCGCGGCCTTTGAAAAGGAGAGCTATTATTGCCAGTATTACGCAAAACGCGTGAAAGATAACCAATATGACCTTTACCTCCATATTAGTGCCATGAAAACGAATGTCAGCAGTCGCTACGGCATAACAGACCGGGCAGAACTAAAGCTGAAAGCAGGTGTTTCTTTGAACAAGGCTTTGGTCTTTTTACGCGCCCGTGACCGTGAAACCGTGGAAAAACGGGGAGAAACATCACGTCCGCGCAGCAATGTGCGCCGTGTCGAAGAACGGTTGCCGCCTCGTCACTAAAATCCCTAAATCCGAGTCTTATCGAAAAGATGCGGAATCTTTTGCCGCCCGCGGTGGAAGAGTCTTTGGCGCATTTTTGCCTTTTTGCTGGAAAGTCATCTTTTCGGCGGTTTTCCCTCTCCATCCCGAAATAAATATCATTATTAATCAATATCTTAAATAAACTGGCACGCTGCTTGCAGAGTATTTCTGTGGAAAAAACCGTCATGCGTATTTTTACATGGCGGATCAGTTGAAACAGGACAGAGACAATGACCGCAGTAGACAGCATCATTAACCTTCCCCCGCAGGCCAGAGCGCCGCAGAATTTCGGCGCCGGTCGGAAGGGAGAGGCATGTGCGGAAAACGCTGCCTGCAATAAAAAGGAATTTACTGCCGCCCTGACCGAAACGCCGCGGCAGAAAGAAGAACCTCCGGTCAAAACGGAGCAAGCCGCCAAAACAGCCGAGACGGCAAAACCGGAGCATCCTCAGGACACAGCACAAGACATTGTTGTCAAAGACACGGATGTTAAAGGTACAGCCATTGAAGCCTTGCTGGAAAAGCTGGCACAAGGCACGGAGATTGATCCTGCCCTGCTGGAACAAGCACAGGCCGGCGATACGGATGCTTTGAAAGAGATCCTGCTCTCCCTTGGGATCGAGACAGAGGGG
Organism: Pseudomonadota bacterium; assembly: GCA_013285465.1. Lineage (NCBI taxonomy): Bacteria > Pseudomonadati > Pseudomonadota > Pseudomonadota bacterium. The sequence goes on along the minus strand of CP053449.1, from coordinate 1,285,205 downwards.
CTGGGACTGGAAAATATTGCCGCAAACGATCCTCAGGGACAGATTGTTGCCGCATTGGCGCAATTACTGCAGGCACAGAACGCCCGCCCCCAAACACCGGCGGCACAAACACCTCCGACAGGTATCCAGTTGTCACAGCCTGCGGCTTTGCTGTTGGCGCAAGAGGAACAGCAAACCCCGCAAACACAGCAGGCGGTTCAAGCAAAAGACGGTGATGCGGCAAAAGAACAGCCCCGCCCCGCTCCGGCGCAGCAAATAAATGCGCAACAACAGGCACAGCCGCAACAGCAGCAGGTACAACAACAAACACCAGCACAGCAGCAAGCCGCCAATGCAGGGCAGACAGGCACGAACGCTTTTGGTGACGGCAGCGGCTTTGCGGGTGACAGCCCTGATGGCGGCTTCCCGCAACAAGGCGCAGGAACGCAGGCAGGTCCCGATGGCCAATCTTTGCTGGGGCAGGACGGCAAACTCGCACAGCAATCCGGCCTACCGCAATTCGCCACGGCAAAGGCTGCCGGAAGTTTTCAGTCTCCTGCCATGCATAAGGTCTTTTTGACGATGCAGCGCAATGCGGCGGACCGTATCCAGCAAATGACCCTGCAATTGGAGCCTGCCGCCATGGGGCGTGTTGCCGTGACAATGATCTTCGGGAAAGAAGGCGCGATGAAGGCGCATCTGCTGGTGGAAAAACCGGAAACCTATCAGATGCTCAGCAAGGATTCACAGGCGCTGGAAAAAGCCCTGAAAGAGGCCGGTATCGACCTTGGCGATAACGCCCTCAGCTTTGACCTCGCCTCCGGGCAGGATCAGTTTGAAAAAGCGGAGGCGGAGCGTGACAGCGGACAGAAATTCCATTTTTACATGCAGGGAGAAGACGGTGACATGACGGCGGCAGAACAGGCCGCAGGCATGATGAACGCCGCGCATGCAAATGACTATGTCCTGAAAAAGGACAGCGTAAACATACTTATATAAAAAAAGGAGATGAGAGTATGGTGGACAGTGTAAGCGGAGCAACAGCAGGGGCAGCGGCGGCATCAGCCGCAAAAGCCGATGCTGCGACCCTGAATAAGGATTTTGACCAGTTTCTGTTGCTTTTGACAACACAGCTGCAAAATCAGGACCCGCTGGATCCGATGGATTCTGCGGAATTTACCAATCAGCTGGTTGCCTTTTCAGGCGTGGAACAGCAGATCAAAGCCAATGAAATGATGGAACAGATGCTGGCGCTGAATGTCTTGAACATTACCAGTATCGGCTTGGGCTTTATCGGTCTTGACGTTGAAAGACTGGGCGAAAATTTCATGTTTGATGGCGAGAATGCCACAACGCTGGGCTATGCCGTCGGCGAGAATGCCGTCAGCACGCAGATCAACATCCTGAACGAGGATGGCGACACGGTTCTAAGTGTCTCGGGGGAAAGCGAATTCGGCAAACATGACTATACATGGAACGGCCTTGCACCTGACGGAACGCCCCTGCCCGCAGGAAAATACCGTATCAGCGTTACCTCTACGGATGCGGAAGGCAAGCCGGTGGACGTGACGACAACCGTTCCCAGCCGTGTGACAGGGATTGAATCCGGTGTGAACGGAGATGTCATCCTGATTGTTGCGGGCGGTGAAAAAGTCTCGATTACCGATGTGCGGAAAGCAACGCAGCCCGGCACATCAATTTAAACGGATAACAAAGCATTAGAACATCAGAAGAAGGAGAGTAAAAATGAGTATTTTCGGATCGTTATTTACAGCAGTTTCGGGACTGGCGGCACAAGGGCAGTCAATCTCGATGATCTCGAACAATATCGCCAATGTCAGCACCACCGGTTACAAGCGGACCGATGCGCTGTTTTCCAGCCTTGTGACAACGACGGGCCGCTCAACGGCTTATACGCCGGGCTCGGTACGCGCAGTGCAAACGGCACGGGTCGATCAGCAGGGTATTCTGCAACAAAGCAACTCGACAACCGATGTGGCGATTTCCGGCAACGGCTTTTTCGTGGTGCAGGACTCGCTTGCGGCAACAGGCGAAACGCTCTTTACCCGCGCAGGGTCTTTTTCAGAAGATGAAAACGGCATTTTGCAAAACTCTTCCGGCTTTTTCCTGATGGGCTGGCCGCTGGATCAGAACGGCGCTTTGCCCGCCGGTCAGGCAAATATTACCTCGCTGGTTCCGGTCGATGTTGCCTCGGTCGGCAGCGTTGCCAACCCGACCACGCAGGCAGCGCTTGGCGTTAACCTTGATGCGACCGAAACGCAGTCAGCCTATCCGGTGGCACCGGGCTTCACGCCTGACTTCTCCCGCAGCATCAGGGTCTTTGACAGCCTCGGCACACCGCAGGATCTGGTTATCAATATGCAGAAACATATAACACCCACAGCGAATGTCACAGGCACCGTTGACCTGACCGCCATTGCCGGTGACTTGTCCAACGACCCCAACATTCTGGCAACCGATCAGTTTGACATTACCGTTGGCGCCACCGGTCCGGTCACAATCACTCTGGATGGAAATCTGGCCAAACTGCTGTCCGATATCAACAGCATTACGGATGTCGGCGGTAACCCTGTCGCCTTCGCAACATTGGATGCCAACGGACAGCTGCAGATCAAAGCCCGCAATATCGGTGATACGCTGACGCTGGCTGAGGGCGCAGGTACACCGCTGACTGACGGGCTTGGCCTTGCAGGCGCCATCGGTGCAACAGCCGCTCCTGCTGCGCCGACGGCTCTGGCTGCGACGGCCACCACACCGAATACCGAAGGCTGGTGGCATGTGGAAATCCAGACACCGGGCGGGTTGACCCTGACCAGCGGTTCCATCAATTTCGACGGTGCCGGTCAGCTAAACGCGACGCCGGATGCAAATGGCGAGGTACTGCTGTCGATGACGGGGATCGATTTTGGAAACGGTTCGGCCTTGCAGGATATTGATCTGGATATTGCAACAATGACGCAATTCTCCAGCCCTTATGATGTGCGCTTTGCACAGCAGAACGGGTCGGAGCTGGGCTTGCGTTCCGGTGTCAGCATTGATGACGAAGGCATCGTCTCCATCCAGTTCAGCAACGGCCAAAGCCGCCAGGTTTACAAACTGCCGCTGGCAACTTTCCCGAACCCGAACGGCTTGCAGGAAGTCACCGGAACGGCTTTCCGTGAATCGGATATCTCCGGCGGCTTCAACCTCCGCGAAGCCGGAACGGGCGGCGCGGGTGATGTTGAAGGCGGCGCACTGGAAGCCTCCAATGTCGATATCGCGGAAGAATTTTCCAAGATGATCGTCACGCAGCGGGCTTATTCCGCAAATACGCGGGTGATCTCGACAACCGACCAGATGACAGAGGAACTGTTGCGCCTTAGATAAGACCTATAAAAGGTAATAAATAAAGGCAACATATATAGACGACGAGAAAAAAGCACCCCGGGCAAGAATGTCCGGGGTGTTTTTTCTTTATTAAGTCTGCAATGGGGCTAGAATAAAGAAATTATGGGCTATAATTATATAATACTGGCTTCATTGATTAATTTTGAGCAAAAAAACTTTGATTTACAAACTGTGTAGCAAAATATTAACTTTGCCTCCCGAAGAAGAGCGGCAACTTACAGGCACTCTGTTGGATGAGATCGCTTACCCCGCGAATTTATCCCGATCTGAAATCAAGTCACCTGATGTCTACATGGCGTATAAACTTTGCGTGCATATGCTGATAATGGCTCTCGCATTTAATGGTATTGCTTTCGTTATAAGTTTTTGGCACGTCAAATACCATCTATTCCCGTTTTTAATGGAAAGTGATTTTGATGAAAATCTGCTGGAGACTTTTCAGTATTGTTTTAATTTTGGCGTATTACCGCTTCTATTGGCTTTGCCGTTTTATTTCTTTTGGTTTGGTTGGAATATGGATTTCAGCCAGAACAATTATATTAGACACTTCGGCCAGCCTAAAAAAAAACAAACATTATATCAAGATATCACCTTAACTGATGTGTGTAGATACTTCATACTGATGGGCATCATGTTTTGGTTGATGGTTAGTCCTGATGTGATACTCATAGGTGGGTTCGGTGATATTTACAGAGCGGCCCAAAGCTTTGTTGCCCAGACAGCAATCGTTTTCGTAATTTATTTACTCGGTAGTATCGCGTATGTGGGGGCGATCGTCTTTTTCTTTAAGGCCTACCTGTTTCTAGCCTATTGCGCTTTCTGCTATTTCCATAAAAATTAATAACTAACAAAATCAGATAAAACGGTATAGGATTATCACGAAAAAGCCGCCCCAAACCGGAGCGGCTTTCATTTTGTCTTTACTTGGCGGGAGACGCAGCTATTCCTTCAGCTTTTGCCACCAGCCTTTTTTCTTTTTTTCAGGAGGCGTATCGCCTTGTTGCGCCTCCTCTTTTGCCGGTGCGGCAGCTTCCGGTTTTTCAAGCGGTACAACGATATTATCGTTATTGCTGCCGGTGGCTTTCTCTTCCGTATCGGCTTTCTTTTCAGCGGCTGTCTGTTTCGGTGCGGCTTTTTTACGCGGCGCACGTTTTTTCGGCGCCGCTTTGGCAGCTGTTTTCGGCTTTTCTTCCGCCGGTGCCTTCTCCGCTTCTTTGTCTGCGGTTTGGGACTCCGGTGCGTCTTTTACTTCTGCCGCAGTGTTTTCACTCTCCGCTTTTTTGGCGGCGGGTTTTCTGCGTCTTGCCGGCGCTTTTTTCTGCGGCTTTTCCGTTGTTTCCGGCGTGTCTTGCGCGGTTTCAGCTTCTTTGCCAGGCTGGTTATTATTGTCTTCTTTTACGTTCTCTTCCTGCCCGTTTTCATTTTGCTGCTGCGCATTGTCACGACCACGGCCACCACGGCGTCTACGCCCTCCCCGACGGCCGCCGCGGCTGCGTTTACGTCCGCCGCCTTCTTCATCCTGAGAGGAGGAATCGCCGTCACCACGGCGGTTATTATTTCCTTGCTGCCGGTCATTTTGCGGCGGCGGCGGCAACGGCGCATGCTGCGGCATTTGCACTTCAAGACGTTTACCGGATGCTGCAATAACCTCCAGCGTAAAGTCCTGATGCGATGCGACTTCATGGTCGGATTCGATCGTGACATTAATGCCGTAACGCGTTTCAAGATCATAAAGACGGGCGCGTTTCTGGTTCAGTAGATACAAGGCCACATCCGGCGTCACACGAACAACCATGTCTTTCGGTTTGCCGCGCAGCAATGCTTCTTCCAGATGGCGCAAAACCATCACAGAGGCACTTTCCACCGTACGGACAACGGCACTGCCCGCGCAATGCGGACAGGTCATAAAGTTGCTTTCCACCAGTGACGGGCGCAAACGCTGACGCGACAGTTCCAGCAATCCAAAGGCCGAAATACGGCTGATCTGGATGCGGGCGCGGTCACCTTGCATTGATTCTTTCAATTTACGCTCGACCGTACGGTTGTTGCGGTTTTCTTCCATATCAATGAAGTCAATCACAACCAGCCCACCCAGATCGCGCAAACGCAATTGGCGTGCGATTTCTTCGGCGGCTTCAAGATTGGTTTTCAGCGCGGTTTCTTCGATATGGCGGCCTTTTGTCGCTTTACCGGAGTTAATATCAATGGAGACAAGCGCCTCTGTCGGATTAATGACAAGATAGCCGCCCGAGCGCAAACGCACAGTCGTGCCATAGGTTTCATCAATCTGGTGTTCGACATTGTAACGGGCGAAAAGCGGTGTTTCTTCCTTATCCAGTTTTACGCGGCGCGCATGGCTGGGTATCAGGGATTTCATCAGCTTTTTCGCTGTTTCATAGGCCTCTTCACCCGCGACCAGAATTTCATCCAGATCGCGTTTGTACAAATCGCGTACGGCGCGCTTGATCAGATTGCCTTCCTCATGCACCATTGCGGGCGCCGTAGATTGCAGTGTCAATTCGCGGATATCGTTCCACAGCTTCAGCAGGTAATCCAGATCGCGTTTGATTTCGGCCTTGCTGCGCTCGACTCCCGCCGTCCGCAGAATAACCGACATGCCTTCCGGAATGTCCAGATCGCCGAGAATCTTTTTCAGTTTTTTGCGGTCCTTCATATTACCGACCTTACGGCTGACTCCGCCGCCGCGCGGCGAATTAGGCATCAGCACGCAGTAACGTCCGGGCAGCGAGATATAGGTGGATACCGCCGCGCCTTTATTGCCGCGCTCTTCTTTGTTGATCTGGATCAGCATCACCTGACCGCGTTTAATCACTTCCTGAATCTTATAGCGGCGTTTGATATTGATTTTCATTTGCGAGGGGATGATCTCCTCCTCTTCGGCCTCGTCATCCTCGCCGCCGACGGTTTGCACGCCGCGGCCGGTTTCCTCGTCATGGTCGTTATCATCACCTTTTTTGCCGGATTTTTTACTGGCGCGGCGTTCCTGCTCTTCGGCCTCCGCTTCGGCCTGGGCGTCTATTTCCGCCGCATGTTCTTCCGTAATCCGTTTTTCTTCTTCCAGAAGTTCCTGACGGTCTTCAATCGGAATACGGTAATAATCGGGATGAATTTCGGGAAACGGCAGAAAACCGTGACGGTTTCCGCCAAAATCGACGAAAGCGGCCTGCAACGAGGGTTCAACCCGCGTTACTTTCACCAGATAAATATTTCCTTTGAGCTGTTTGCGCGATGCGCTTTCGTAATCAAAATCTTCCAGCCGGTTATCGCCGGCAACGATCGCGACCCGCGTTTCTTCTTTGTGGGTCGCATCTATCAGCATACGTCTTGTCATGGGCGTCAATCCTTATAATGTGTACGCCTGCTTTTACGGAACGGACATGTTCCCGCAGACGCGAAACCGGCTTTAAAGACACTCTTTAAAAGGCTTCGGTTATTTACATTTTCAGGCTTGACATAAAGTTGGCGGAAGCCCCGGAAATTGTCCTTTCCGGCACATATTGCTGTTCGATGATGTTCGCAAGGCACCTTGTCTGCGTCTGCATTCGCCGTTCGCTTGTAAGGTGTTGATGTTGAACCATGATACGCAAAATCCTAAAAACTTTCTGGGCCGGAGATGTTCATTTGAAAAAACTTTCAAAACACTGTTTCCAGCCAGCCTGAACCTACTTACTTTTGCCATATGTTCAAATATGGCCTGTTTACTGTCGCTTTTATAGATATAACTCTTTCGCGGAACCCTGCTTGCATTGCTGTTGGCGGGGGGACGCGGATAAAAGAGACAGCCTTAAATCCTATCGGGCAGAATACATGAATTCCGCCTTTGATACAATCAAAATATCTCCTATAATGCAAAAATGCGACACTTGGGGACATATGGCATATTCTTGGTATTTTGCGCTTTCTGCGCGGTTTTAACGGGTTTTATGCCCGCAACCGCGCAGGCTGTGGATGTTGATAACATCCGCTTTGGCAAACCCGATCCCGCCAGTTTCCGGATCGTGACCGAACTGGCTGCGGACAGCGATTTTGACGCGTTCTTTTTAGATGACCCGAAACGGCTTGTCCTTGATATTCCCGGCGCAGCTTTCAAAACGGATGCCTTCAAGCCGGAAAACCGTGCTCCCGTATCAGCCTTTCGTTTCGGCACGCCCGAAGAAGGCACCGGCCGCATTGTTTTCGAGCTAAAAAAGCGCCTGACGATCAAGCAGGCTTTTTTTCTGCCGGGTAAGGACGGCCTCCCCGCCCGGATTGTCGTGGATGTGATTGATGCCTCTCCCGCGGTTTTTTCTGAAAATATCGGTGCCGTCTGGCAACGCCGGAAAACGGGGGGTAATACGGCTTTTATACTGCGCGCCTCACCACCGGCCGCTGATGCGGGTATGGAAAAAGCAATGGCGCCGCGCCCGCAGGCGACGCCCGCAACGCCTCTTGCGGAACCGCCCCCTGAAAGCATCGCAGAAATCATCGCCGATAATCCGCCGCCGGAAGAACATGCGGAGATTGCGATCATCGCCCTGCCCAGCCGCAAACCGGTCATCCGGCGTTACACGATCGTGATTGACCCCGGACACGGCGGCAAGGATCCCGGTGCCGTGAACGGCAAGATTTACGAGAAACATATTACGCTGTCACTGGCGCGGCAGATCAAAAAAACACTCGAGAGTACCGGACGTTATCAAGTCCATTTGACGCGCAACCGTGATGTGTTTGTCCCCTTGCGCGAACGCGTCAGCATTGCCCGTAAAGCAGGCGCAGAGCTTTTTATCTCCATCCATGCCGATAAGATCGGCCGCAGGGATGTGCGCGGCAGTTCTCTTTATACGCTGTCCCGTCAGGCATCGGATAAGGAAACCGCAAAACTGGCCGAAAATGCCAACTTTTCCGAGCGAATTGCCGGAATTGACTTATCGCAGCAGGATAAGGATATCGCCAATATTCTGATTGATCTGGCGATGCGCGATACGATGAACCATTCCAATGTCTTGGCGGAAACGCTGCTAAAAGGGTTCCGCAAAAGCAAGATTCGCCTGCTGGGCCGACCGCACCGCTCTGCCGGTTTTGCTGTGCTGACAGCGCCCGATACCCCTTCCGTCCTTTTGGAAGCCGGTTTTGTCAGCAACCGCGGCGAGGCCATATTACTGAGTTCCGCCGCGCATCAGCAAAAAATCGCTACCGCCATTCTTGACGGTGTGGACAGCTATTTCCAAAAACTTGAAAAAGCGGCTTTACATTGATCCGGCTAAAATTGCCCTAATCCGACCCGCAGCAGCAAGCGTAATGTGCTAAAAGGCGGCAAAGCCGTCAAACGGTTATCCCGCAAATCATATCCCGTTTTTTCGATTTGCTGCAATTGCTGCATGGCAAGCGCTTGTGACAAATAAACCGCGCGCCCTTTTTTGCTGCGGGATATTTTTTTCTGTGCATTGCGGGCGGTGCCCGCGGATTGCTTTACGTCCTGTATTTTTTTTCTGACCGCATCTTTATCCTGCCAGAATTCCGGCGGCAGCTCAGGTTCTTTCTGTTCGGCAAGGCGGCGCGTCACCCCCAGCAACAGATCTGCCGCCGCAAAGACCGCCGGATCAGCACGCTCGTCAACGGGAATATCGAGAATGTAACAGGCGAGCCTGTCGGACAGGCGTTTCAACTCTTCCGCCGTTTGAAACAGCGCTGGAGCATCTTCCGTAAAAAGCATCTCCTGCACGGCCATGATATAATTTTGCAAAGCCTCTTTTCCCTGCCGCGGCTTGGTCAGGAGAAAAGCCTCCAGCACAGGATGCCCTGCCGGAACAGTCTCGTTGTAAAGATCATCAATCCGGTCATGCCACCATTTCAAACGGATTTGTGCAGCAGCGGGATCTGTTGCCTGATGCGGAATGCGCCGGATTTCATGCAGCAGTGCATAAAGGTTAAACAGCCCTTCCCGTCCGGGAAAGGGCGTAAACAAACACAGAGAAAACTGCGCCGGATCGCTCCGGCGCAGTAAATCTGCACAATAAGAAAATTTGAACATCTTTTTTCCGTTAGCGCCGGACGGAAGTTCCGAGGCCCGGATGCGGAATGATTTTCTTGTATTTATCACTCAGGAAGTCGCGGTAATAACCTGTCGGGAACATATTGTAACGGTCATCCAATGTAACGGAGGACACGATACTGCCGAACAGCTTGCTCCAGCGGTGGTATTTTTCAAGACGTGCGCCGCATGTCATCGTATAGCGGGTATCGCCGTAAACGCCTGTCAGGATAATGCCGCGCATACGGATTGTCTCTTCATCGCCATTGCCTGCGGCAGAGGGCGTTCTTTCCGTAACCGGCCAGTCATAAGCGAGTTGCGCCATCGAGGAATCGGCTTTATCGATTCCCGCCGGATAGCGGACATGAAGAATATGCGGATTGTCAAAACGGCGGCGGACCTCGTCCGTCCAGAAAGCCGCGTCAAAATTCTCGTTCACAGCCGTTCCCATATGGCGTTTCGGATAAATCTGGAAACGCCCGTCCCGCTGGGCGGCAATTTCACAATAAGCAAGATCATCCGGCACGGGGCCTGTAAAGCGCACACGCGTATGCGGCGTACGCGGCGTTGTCATTGCCCAGCTATCGGGAACCGAGAACATGTATTTGTAATCGGGGTCGGTATAGACGTAAACATCCGCTTTTGCGGCTGTCGGGGCAGCTGCCAGCAGGCAAGTGCCTATGCCGATCATGCTGAAAAAACGGGAAAAACTTGACTTGAACATGTGATCATTGCTCCTACGCGTATATTCACTCCACAGTTCTATTTAGCCAGATTAACATTAAAAGTGCAAACAAATGCTTAAGTCTTTTTTGTTTTTTTCCGCCGAGCCCTAAAAATAGACTTGTTTCCTGCCCCCTTCCGGAGATATGTTGCTAACAGATGGTTTCAGCTATTTTAAGAGAGGGATGTTATGAGCCAAATTATCAGCATTACAGGACGTGAAATTCTGGACAGCCGCGGTAATCCGACGGTGGAAGTCGATGTATTACTGGATAGCGGCGCTTTCGGGCGTGCCGCCGTGCCGTCAGGCGCATCAACCGGCGCGCATGAAGCCGTGGAAAAACGTGACGGCGATAAAAAACGCTATGGCGGCAAAGGCGTGCTGCAGGCGGTCGAGGCCGTCAACACCCATATCGCCGATACGATCTGCGGTATGGATCCGGTCAACCAGCTGGCGATCGATCAGGCGCTGATTGCCCTGGACGGGACGGAAAACAAAAGCCGCCTTGGCGCAAACGCCATTTTAGGCACCAGCCTTGCCGTGGCAAAAGCGGCTGCCGATTATCACGGTCTGCCGCTTTACCGCTATCTGGGCGGTAATTTTGCGCATCTGCTGCCTGTGCCGATGATGAATATCATCAATGGCGGCGCACATGCCGATAACCCGATCGATATTCAGGAATTTATGATTATGCCTGTTGCGGCACCGACAGTCGCCGAAGCCGTACGCATGGGCGCGGAAATCTTTCATGCGCTGAAAAAACGTCTCTCCGATGCCGGATTGAACACCAATGTCGGCGATGAAGGCGGTTTTGCTCCGAATATCGGATCAGCGGTCGAAGCGCTGGATATGATTACCGCCGCGATCGAACAGGCGGGTTATAAGCCGGGCGAAGATATCGTGCTGGCGCTTGATCCCGCCTCTACCGAATTCTATCATGACGGCAAATACCATATCGAAGGCAAGCAGCTGTCTTCGGATGAAATGGTGAAATACTATGTTGACCTGTGCAAAAAATACCCGATCAAATCCATCGAGGACGGCATGGCCGAAGACGATTGGGAAGGCTGGGAAAATATTACATCACAGCTGGGTAAAACCGTCCAGCTGGTCGGGGATGACCTCTATGTCACCAATGTAAAACGCCTGCAGCAGGGTATTGATACCAAGGCCGGAAACGCCATTCTGGTCAAAGTCAATCAATGCGGCACGTTAAGCGAGTCCATGGCGGCGATTGAAACGGCAAAACGCGCCGGTTTCGGCGTTGTCGTCTCGCACAGATCAGGTGAGACGGAAGACAGCACTATTGCCGATCTGGTTGTCGCGACCAATGCCGGACAGATCAAGACAGGATCCCTCGCCCGTTCCGACCGGACAGCGAAATATAACCAATTGATCCGCATTGAGGAAAGCCTCGGACATTCCGCACGTTACGCCGGAAAAACCGTTCTGAAATAAGCGTAAAAGCTTTTAATAGGGATTGGGTTTAAAGAGCAGTGTGCGCGAGAAGATCCAGCGCGCCGCGACGACCTTCAAGCTCGCCCCGGGGGCATGTTGCAGAGAAACACGCGCCGCCCGCACATTGTCATCCTGCGTATTGACGAAACGTCCGCCGCTGAACCGGCTGCCGCTTTCCGGGCGCAATCCTTCAATAATGCACAACCCGCCCAGCTTTTCCGGCGGCGCTGAAAGACCAAAGCGCTTGACCGCTTCCGGTGAGGCCGTTTTCAGATAACCGCACAGCATTTCCGCATTTTCACGGCAGGGCTTAAACACAACGGAAATGCTGTCATCTTCCGTCGTCCACGCCGTATCATTGATTTTGGCAGCCTTCATTCCCTCTGCGCGCGCAACCGTACTGACCGATGCCATTGCAAGCAACAGCAAAGCACAGAAACAATTGCGGAATTTGCGCAAATGCGGCATGTTGGAGCGCCCTTCTTCTGGAAATGGTACTTATCTTTCCAGTATAGCACCCGAAGATAAAGATTCTGTGAAGAAAACCGCGGATTTCCGCGGTTTTTTACATGTTTTTGATAAAAATAAGGGCAAAAAACGGTTTGATGGAAAATTATTCCATCGGATCGGCCATCAGCACGGTCACGCGGTCATTTTCCGGACGTGCAGTACCGTCTTCGGTCATGATTGCAGGACGCCCTTTCCCCCAGCTTTTGACGGTTACGATACGGTTTTCATGCAGACCGCCGTCAACCAGCGTATTAATCACCGTATCGGCGCGTCGCTGCGATAGCTGCTGATTGCTGTCATAGTTTCCGGCCATATCGTCTGCATGGGCGTTGATGATGAATGTCGTGTCTTCGTAAATTTGTGCCAATTGCTGAATAACGGCGATAGTTGTGAAAGCGGCATCATCCAGATTGTCCTTTTTATCGCCGAAATAAATCACCCATTCTCTGCGGCCAAAAGAAGGAAACAGATCGCACTCTACGCTGCTGAGCGCGGCAAAGAAGTGATTGCGGCAGACGGCAATCTCGTCGGGCGTGTAACCTTCTTCCTGCAATTCCATCCAGCAGTCAAACTGCGTCTGTGCCGTCGCCAAGGCATAAGGCACACGCACACGGCCATCGGGATGGCCGAAGGCACGCATCAGCCGTTTGCGGGCGGATGTCAGTACTTTGACGCTTTTTTCCGGCAGTTGACGGGCGGAAATCTCTTCCGGCAGCACGGTCATACCGTCCACAACAGCGGCGGCGCGGCGGGCAAAGGCATCGGAATCCGCATAATCGGCGCGTGCGGCCTGCTCACGTGCCAAATCCAGATATTGCTGAAATAATGTGCGCTGATAAGTATTTTCCGGCGGCGTCATCTTCTCAACACTCAGATAACGTGTCCCCTGCGCGGCACATCCGGCTATGATAAACACAGCCAAAACAGTGATAACGGCAGTTTTTACGGATGATAATCCTGACACAATATGCATGCTCCTCCCCCTTCGCCATATAAGGGCGTTTCTTAAAAAAGAGCATTATCGCTTTGAATTGTCAAGAAGAAAGAAAACTTCCGATATATTCAAAGAACTTGAGCTGCGATAAATCATTCCATGTGGCGAAAAGCATAATCCCCAGCACCATCACCAGCCCCGTTCTCAGCGCATATTCCTGCACTTTGGCGGAAAGCGGTTTGCCTTTCACAGCCTCGAAGGCATAAAAAACAAGGTGGCCGCCATCCAAAAGCGGGATCGGGAACAGATTGATCAAGCCCAGATTAATCGACAGCAATGCGGCAAAGGTAATGAATGAGACAATTCCCGCCTGCGCGAATTCACCCGCATAAGCACCCATGCGCAAAATACCGCCAAGCTCTTCGGCATTCCTTGTGCCTGAGATCATTTGCCACACGCCTTTCAGCGTCAGCGCGGTCAAGCGCCAGCTTTCATAAACCGATGCGCCAAAAGCCGTAAAGACATTGTGCTTTTCAAGGCCGCTTTGCCCGGTCGGGCTGAAAATACCGATGCGCCCGATTTCGTGACGGAAGCCGAAATTATCTTCCACTTCATAGACGGTCGGCGTTATTTTCAGCGTCACCGGCGAGTCTTCATTCCATGTACCGTCACCGTTGGAGCGCAGCAATGTCACATCCATCGGCGTATCAAGATTGACGGATGTCACGCGTACCAGATCCTCAAAACGCTGCATTTTCTCGCCATTCAAGGCGATGATCTTGTCATCCGGCTGCACGCCCGCGATCTCGGCCGGTGCGCCCTCAACCAGTGTTGCGGCAATCGGCGGCGTGTAAGGCTGGCCATGAAACATAAACAATCCGGTCAGCAGAATAATCGCGAAAATATAGTTAATCGCAGGGCCTGCGAACACAATCGCCGCGCGTTTCCAGAGATCCTGCGTATAGAAAGCGACCTTCTTCTCCGCTTTGGTCATTTTGCGGGTTTTGCCGTTTTCATCATAGACTTCGTCATCATGGTGGCTGCTGGCAGGGTCTGAATCGCCGAACATCTGGACATAGCCGCCAAGCGGAATCCAGCTGAACTTCCAGCGCGTACCATGACGGTCGGTCCAGCCGAAAATCTCCGGTCCGAAGCCGATGGAAAATTTTTCGATCCTTACACCGCACCAGCGGGCGATGATGTAATGGCCCCATTCATGCACAAAGACAAGAATACTAATGACCAGAACGAACGGTCCCCCGTAATCTCTTAAAAACGCGTAAGGCGTTTCCAGCAGGTTTGTCAGCATATCCATAGCGATTCTTATCCTTGTTCTTCTGTTGTATCTTTATACTTTTATTATAACCGTGTTTTGGGCATCTGCGCAATCCGCTCACGCGTAAAGGCACGGATTTCTTGGTCTACAGCGAAAATATCATCCAGATTTTCCGGGCTTGGAATCCGGCCTGCAGCATTTTCAACAGCTGCGGAGACAAGAGACTCTATCGCGGTAAAGCCGATTGCGCCATCCAAAAATGCGGCAACGGCCACTTCATTTGCACTGTTAAACACTGTCGGCATTGCGCCGCCGGCCTGCAAAACCTCCCGCACCAGAGCCAATGCGGGGAAACGCGCAACATCGGGCGGTAAAAATTCCAAATTTTGCGGTTTTGTCAAATCAAGGCTCTCCCCTGTCGTTGTCATGCGTTCCGGCCATGCCAGCGCATAGGCAATCGGCGTACGCATATCCGAGGCTCCCAGCTGCGCCAGAATAGAGCCGTCAATATATTCAACCATGGAATGGACGATGGATTGCGGATGCATCAGCACATCTATTTTTTCTTGCGGAACATTAAAAAGATAATGCGCTTCAATGACTTCCAGCGCTTTATTCATCATCGTTGCGCTATCAACGGAGATTTTCGCCCCCATTGACCAGTTCGGATGCGCCACAGCTTCGGCGGGGGTAACATCTGTAATTTCCGCGCGGCTCTTATGCAAGAAAGGCCCGCCGGAGGCCGTTAAAATCAGCCTTTTGACGCTTTCGGGAGTCTTGCTGTCCAGAACCTGGAAAATCGCATTATGCTCGCTATCCACCGGCAGAATATCGCAGCCGGCTTTTTGCGCCGCAACGGTCATATAGGCCCCCGCACAAACGAGGGACTCTTTATTTGCCAGTGCCAGAATATTGCCCTGCTCTATTGCCGCCAGTGCCGGTTTCAGCCCTGCAAATCCTGAAATCGCCGCAACCGTCACATCCGCTGCCATCGCGGCGGCTTCCATCACGGCATTTTCGCCTGCACCGCAGGCAATACCTGTTCCTGCCAGCGCATCTTTCAATGTTTCGTATCCGCCGGCATCTGCCAGAGCGACAAAATCCGGACGGAATTGCCGCGCCTGCGCAGCCAAAAGCGCGGCATTGCCCCCGCCCGTCAATGCGCAGATGCTGAAACTCTCTTTATCGGAAGCCAGTAGGTCAAGTGTATTTGTACCGACCGAGCCCGTGGCACCAAGAACCGTTATTTTTCTGTGTGCCGGTACGGGTTGCGCTGCCGGTCGCCTGTTTTGCTGTAGCTGCGGCATGGTTACCCCCCAAAGATCAAAATGGCCGAAAATACAGGTGCGGCCAGCAGCAGCGCGTCAATCCTGTCAAGCACACCGCCATGTCCGGGAATCAAATGCCCGGTATCCTTTACGCCGTATTTGCGTTTCATCGCGGATACCAGTAAATCACCCGCCTGCCCGATCACGGCAAAACAGGCGCCCAGAATTAACATGCATAACAGGCTCCAATCATCCAAAGCCGCGGGTCTGTAGGCATCCAGCGTAAACAGTGCCGCCACGCCGGCAGAACCGAGCATACCGCCGATCATCCCCGCCCATGTTTTATTGGGGCTGATTTTCGGTGCCATTTTCGGCCCGCCGATGGTTTTTCCGGAGAAATAGGCGCAAATATCCGTTGCCCAGATCATGCCAAAGACCAGCAAAGTCAGCGCAAAACCGTTTTCATTCTTCAGGCGCAGGAAAATCATCGCACTGGCTGCAAAAAGAATGTACAGATAACCCGCTGATAAAATAACAAAATCCTTTGCTTTTTTATCTCCCGACAGTGCCATCCGCCCCCATTCAAAAACAGCGGCCACAGTCAGCACAAAGATAAAAATCAGAAATCCCCAACCGCCATACCACATCGCGGCAAGAACGAGGGGAAGCATGACACATGCTGAAATGACGCGTTTTGCAAGGCTGCTCATGGATAAATCAGCCCCCTGAAGCCTGACGCGGCTCTGCATCAGGCAACCCGCCATAGCGGCGGTCGCGTCCGGCATAGGATTCAAGGGCTTTATCCAGCTCCTTTTCCGCAAAATCCGGCCAGGCCGTTTCGGTGAAATAGAATTCCGTATAGGCAATCTGCCACAGCAGGAAGTTACTGATACGCTGCTCACCGCTGGTACGAATAAGAAGATCAGGATCAGGAATATCTTTTGTCATCAGATGTTTGGATATCAATTCCTCATCTATTTCTTCAAGAGATATTTCGCCTTGCTGCGCAGCTTGGGCAATATTATGAACGGCACGGATCAGCTCTTGCCGCCCGCCATAGCTAAGTGCCATGATGACATCAATCTCGTTATTGTCTTTGGTGGTTTCTTCCCATTTTTCGATTTCCGCCACGATATCCTGCGGCAAACGGGTGCGGTCACCGATCACATGCAGGCGGGCATTGTATTTTTGCAGCTCTTCCACATCATGTTTCAGATAATGGCGCATCATATTCATCAGTTCTTTGACTTCCGCCGCGGGGCGGGACCAGTTTTCCGCCGAAAAGGCAAAAAAGGTCACATAGCGGATGCCGCGCTTATGCGCCGCCTTCACCGTATCGCGCGCAGCATTGGAACCGCGGCGGTGACCTTCCACGCGCGGCAGGCCGCGGGCTTTAGCCCAGCGTCCGTTACCATCCATGATAAAGGCGACATGGCGGGGAACGGCATGTGTTTGCGGATTTTGACTGTCCTGCTGCTGCATGATTTCGGGCGTCACTTCTTTGCTGCTTGCCTGTTTTCCTTATAAGGTCAGGCAGGAATATCACATTTTTTCGGCTTTGTCAGGCGGGATTTTTGCTTTTTCCGCTGAGGACATCATCAATCTGCTCGCATAAATCCTCGATACTGAACGGTTTGCTGATAATGGCCTCGACCAGCTCTTCCAGATTATGGGCGCGCTGCCTTTGTTGGGTATAGCCGCTCATCATCACGATTTTGGTGTCCGGCCAGTCATTGGCGACCTTCAACGCAAGCGCCACACCGTCCAGATCGGGCATGACAATATCGGTCAGCAGCATGTCAAAAACCGTGCCGTCCGACAAGGCGGCGATGGCGGCATTGCCATCGGCGGCTGACGTCACGTCATAGCCGTAATGGCGCAAGGCGCGCTCGACAAATTCCCGCACCGAAGGCTCATCATCCACCACCAGTATGCGCGCATCTTTACCGTCAGTGGCCATGATTATCCGCCTTTTCTTCCGGTCGGCTTTTATCAAGGATGCCGTATAAATGATGTAAATCGCGACGGATCACCACGGTTTTACCGCCAGGCGGTGCATCAGCCAGCGAAAATTTCAGTTCCGTCTTTGCGCTCTCGGGCGCAACAGCCTGTCCGCGCGCGGGGACCTCCCATATTTTTAATACGCGCCTGTCCTGATCCAGCAGAGTCACAGCCAAGGGCGGCTCCATCTGTTCCTCATCTGCCGTATTCGTCATTTCCAGCGCGACGAACAGCATGTTCCGCCCCCCCGGCCCCTCCCGGTAAGATGCTTCCTTTGCCTGCAATGCCAGCGGAAAACCGACAAAGCCTATGGCCCGGTACACAGGGAATGTCTGCGGAAAATGCTGGATAACCCGTTCGGGAAAGACAAGGCCGATCAGCAGGGTCAAAAACAGAAATGCGGCAAAAGATGCGGCGATAAAGCGCCATTCCATGGCATTGTCATTCGCGCCTTCCGTCTCTTCCGGCGGGGCCTCATCAGTTTCCGCCCCTTCCGGCTCATCCTCATGGTGGCTGGCAATCTCTTCTTCCAGTTCCTGCACCGTCAGGTGACGGTCAGCTTCCTCGAAAACCAGAACGGCCTCCTCCGCCTCGGCATCAAGCTCGGCTTTTGTCGCCGCACGAAACCAGACATGACGGCAGCTGCTGCAACGCACATCACGCCCTTTGCGGCCCAGCAAATAGGCCGACAGACGGTATTTTGTATGACATTCAGGGCATTGAACGATCATGCGTTTTCAAATCCTTTCAAAAAGCAGTTTATCACGACTGCGAAGGCGGACAAAACTCTTTCGTTTGTTTCCAAGATTTGTTACTCTCCTTCGCTATGACAGGACAGATTCAACCGATCGAAAGCGAAAGAGATACGGGGCCCGCAGGCGAACAAGCCAGTGGCGGTTACCGCGTCATGCCGCATAATATGGAGGCCGAGCAGGCATTGCTCGGCGCGTTGCTGGTTAATAACAGCGCTCTTGAGAAAGTCAGCGACTTTCTGCATCCCGAACATTTCTACAATCCCGCCCATGGCCGCATTTATGAGGTTATTGGCAAAATGACCGATCGCGGACAGGAAGCAAGCCCTGTCACGCTGAAGGAATATTTCCACAAAGATGAAGAGCTGGAACATGTCGGCGGCGGCGATTATCTGGCGGAACTGGCGCGGAACGTCGTCAATGTCGTCAATGTCTGGGATTACGGCCGCACGATTTACGAACTGCATCTGCGCCGCGCCTTGATTGCGCTTGGCGAAGAAGTGTCCGATCAGGCGATGAGCCCGAATATCGACCTCCCCGCTTCCACCCAGATCGAACAGGCAGAGCAGCAGCTTTTCAATCTGGCAGCGGAAGGTGAAGCGCGCGGCGGATTTGTGAAATTTTCCACCTCTTTGACCGAGGCGATCAAATCGGCGGAAAAAGCCTATAAAAATCAGGGTAAAATCACCGGTGTGACAACGGGTTTGAGCGATATTGATGCCAAGCTGGGCGGATTACACAATTCGGATCTGCTGATTGTCGCCGGACGTCCTTCAATGGGGAAAACCGTGATGGGCGTGAATATCGCCTTTAACGCCGCCCGCCGCTATCTGGAGACCAATGGTCAGGAAGGCGCCGTCGCCGCCGTTTTCTCGCTTGAGATGTCAGCCGAACAGCTGGCGGCACGTATTCTTGCCGATATTGCCGAAGTACCCTCGGATAAAATCCGCCGCGGCGATTTGATGGATAGCGATTTCCAGAAATTTATCGAAGCCAGCCGGTTGCTCTCGACCGTGCCGCTTTTTGTTGACGACACCCCTGCCCTGACCATCAGCGCGGTGCGCACGCGGGCGCGACGTTTGAAACGGACGGAAAATCTCGGTCTGATTATCATTGATTATCTGCAGTTATTGTCCGGCAGCGGGCGCGGCGGAGACAACCGCGTACAGGAAGTTTCCGAAATCACCCGCGGGCTGAAAGCGATTGCCAAAGAACTGCATGTGCCCGTTGTGGCCCTGTCGCAGTTAAGCCGTGCGGTCGAATCGCGTGAAAATAAACGCCCGCAGCTCTCCGATCTGCGCGAATCAGGCTCAATCGAGCAGGATGCCGATGTCGTCATGTTCCTTTACCGTGAAGAATATTATCTGGAACGGGACCAGCCTGCCCGCCGGCCGGAAGAAAGCGATGAAAAATTCAATGACCGCCACGATGATTGGATGGCGCGCTGCACGGAAATGCACAATATTGCCGAATGTATCGTCGCCAAACAGCGTCATGGTCCGATCGGCACAGTCAGGCTGTTCTTTGAAGGTCAATATACCCGTTTCTCGGATCTCGACACAGTCCATGATTCGTCCCGCTAGGAGGCCGTGATGACGGAGAATCCTGCCCTTTCTCTCAACATAGATATGAAAGCCGTTGCCGCGAATTACCGCATCATCAGCAGCCATCTGGCCGAAGGAGCAACCGCCGCCGCCGTGGTAAAAGATGATGCCTACGGACTTGGCATGCTGGAATGCAGCCGCGCTTTTCATCAGGAAGGCTGCCGCTTCTTTTTTGTCGCCACATTGGATGAGGCGCTGGAATTCCGTCAGGCTTTCCCTGACTGGCCGGTTGCCGTGCTGCACGGCTTTGGCGGCGCACAGACATCTAGCGCATTAAAACCCTATATTCATAATAATTTAATCCCCGTTCTTAATACGCTGCATGAGGTGCATTTGTGGCAAAGCGCCGCAGCGGAAACGGATAGTCTGCAGCCTGCAATTCTGCATGTGGATACGGGCATGCACCGTCTTGGCCTTTCGCCCGAAGAATTCCGGCAGTTCCAGCAGCAACGTGCAGGTTTTTCCGCCATCCGCTTTCTGTATGTGATGAGCCATCTGGCCTGCGCCGACACCCCCGATCACGCGATGAATGAAGTGCAGTGGCAGAATTTCTATCACGCCAAAACGCAGTTGCGCGATTTGCCCGGCTGCTTCGCCAATTCCGCAGGCATATTTTATGATCCGAAATTCCATTGCGATCTGGTGCGTCCCGGTGCGGCGCTTTACGGGCTGCAAGTCAGCCCCCGCCAGCCGGAAATGCAGCCTTGCCTCTTTCTGACCGCGCCGATCCTGCAGATTCAAACGCTGAAAAAAGGCGATGCCGTCGGTTACGGCGCGACATGGCACAGCGCAAAGGATGAGACCATTCTCGCCACCATTCCGCTGGGCTATGCGCATGGTTATCTGCGCAGCTTCAGCAGCCGTGAACAGGACGGCAACGCCTTTGTCTATTGCCACGGGATCAAATCTCCGGTTGTCGGGCGTGTGTCCATGGATCTTGTCACGGTGGATATCAGCGCCGCAGCAGAGCAAACCAAGTGCGGCGATAGGGTTGAAATCTTGGGGCGTCACCAGACAGCAGACGCGCTGGCGGCGGATGCGGGAACCATCGGTTACGAGATTTTAACAGGGCTCGGCAAGATTGCGCCGCGCCGCTATAATGAAATATAATTTTTATCTGCCGTTTTTCAAAAAAAACGCTGGAAAAACAGAGTGAAGCCCCTTAAAAAGAACTATTGAGCCAAAACAAAACAAGCAGAAGAAAATACGGGAAGCAGTATGCTGGCAACTCTTTTTAAACCGTTCAGGACTGTCGGACAAACGACAATGGCGTTTTTAAGCGCCGTCGGGCGTCTGTCCTCTTTTGCCGGTAAGGGAACATACCATTCCTTTGCCGCACCGTTCTATCTGCGGCTCTGGCTCAGGCAGCTGGTACAAATCGGCTATTATTCCCTGCCTGTTGTCGGCATGACCGCCCTGTTTACGGGGATGGTGCTGGCACTGCAAAGCTATACCGGATTTTCCCGTTTTAATGCGGAAAGCGCTGTTGCGACGGTCGTGGTTCTGTCCATGACGCGGGAGCTTGCGCCTGTTCTGGCCGGATTAATGGTGGCAGGCCGTGTCGGTGCGGCGATTGCGGCAGAGATCGGCACGATGCGCGTGACCGAGCAGATTGATGCGCTGACAACGCTGTCCACCAATCCCTATAAATATCTGATCGCCCCCCGCCTTGTCGCAGGTGTGCTAACCCTGCCCGCACTGGTGCTGATCGGCGATGTGATCGGCGTTTTCGGCGGCTATGTCGTCGGGGTGTATTCTCTGGATTTCGGGCCCGAGAACTATCTGCGCAATACATGGGAATATCTTGAATCGATGGATGTGATCTCCGGTCTGATTAAATCCTCGGTTTTCGGTTTTATTGTGACGCTGATGGGCTGCTACCACGGGTTTAATTCAGGACGCGGCGCACAAGGCGTCGGTAGCGCGACGACGAATGCGGTCGTCTCCTCCTCGATCCTGATTTTGATTTTCAACTTCGTACTGACAAAACTGTTCTTCTCGTAGAAATAAAAGGCAAAGCTGACAGATGGATCATTACAAACTGCGATTGAAGAACGTGCATAAAGCATTCGGAAGCAACCGAGTGCTGCGCGGCGCATCGCTGGATGTGAAAAAAGGTGAATCCATTGTGATTATCGGCGGTTCCGGTTCCGGTAAATCCGTGCTGCTAAAATGTATTCTGGGGCTGATTATGCCTGACCGCGGCGAAATCAGTGTCGATGGCCAGAACATTACCTTCATGCCGGTGCATAAGCGCGATCATCTGATGAATAAATTCGGTATGCTGTTTCAGGGCGGCGCGTTGTTTGACAGTCTGCCCGTCTGGCACAATGTCGCCTTCGGCCTGTTGCAATCCGGCAAATATTCCAAAAAAGAAGCTTATGACATCGCGATTGAAAAATTGCGCTCCGTCGGACTGGGGGAGCGCATTGCGCCGCTATTCCCTGCGGAATTATCCGGCGGTATGCAGAAACGCGTTTCGCTGGCGCGTGCCGTTGCGACCAATCCCGAAATTATCTTTTTTGACGAGCCGACCACAGGGCTTGATCCGATTATGGCCGATGTCATTAATGAGCTGATTGTCAAAGCCACCAAGGAACTGGGGGCAACAACCCTGACAATCACCCATGATATGGCCAGTGCCCGCAAAATTGCCGATGATATCGCCATGATCTATGAGGGCAGCATTATCTGGCGCGGCGCAGCGGACGATATCGAACATTCCGGCAATGAATATGTAGACCAGTTTATCAACGGCCGCGCCGAAGGGCCGATCCAGCTGGCGGTTTAAGAACGCTTCGCCTTCCGGTAGGGCGAATACAAAATAAAAATAACGGTTTTAAAAATGTCGCTGTTCTTTCGCGGTTTAATTGCTCTTTTTTCGCTTGGCCTGATTGCACTGATCGGCGGCATCGGTATTTTTGTCTGGGTTCTGTTTTATTACGGTGGCGACCTGCCCGATTTTGACCAGTTGGCCAATTACGAACCGCCGATCATCACGCGCGTCCATACGTCCGACGGGCGTTTAATGGCGGAATTTTCCGAAGAAAAGCGGATTTTTCTGCCGCTGCGCGAAATCCCCGATCATGTCAAACAGGCATTTATCTCTGCCGAGGACAAGAATTTTTATACCCATCCCGGTATTGACGCGCTGGGCATTGCCCGCGCCATTCACACCAATATACGCAATCACGGCAAGCGCCGCCCCGTCGGTGCCTCGACAATTACGCAGCAGGTTGCCAAAAACTTTTTGCTGACCAATGAAGTCTCTTATGAA
Source organism: Pseudomonadota bacterium (assembly GCA_013285465.1). Classification (NCBI taxonomy): domain Bacteria; kingdom Pseudomonadati; phylum Pseudomonadota; species Pseudomonadota bacterium. The sequence continues at coordinate 1,261,983 of CP053449.1, read as the reverse complement.
CGCAAAATCAAGGAAATGATCCTCTCCTTCCGGATTGAACGCGCCTTTAGCAAAGAACAGATTCTCGAACTCTATCTGAATGAAATCTATATGGGCGCCGGCACTTACGGCGTTGCCGCTGCTGCTCTGTATTATTTCGGCAAAACCATCGACAAGGTCACAATCGAGGAAGCGGCCTATCTTGCCACGCTCCCGAAAGCCCCGAATAACTACCACCCCACACGCCATTATGATGCCGCCTTCGAGCGGCGGAACTGGGTCATGTCACGGATGAGCGAGGACGGCCATATCCCGCCGGAAGAATTGACGGCATTGCAGGAAAAACCGCTGAAAACCGTCGCACAGGAAAATGAGGAAATTTATACCAACGCCTCTTACTTTGCCGAGGAAGCCCGCCGCCACCTGATCGAAACATATGGTGAAGATACGCTGTATAAAGGCGGTCTGGTCGTGCATACCTCCCTGATACCTGAATTACAGAAAGCCGCATCACAAGCACTGCGGCACGGCCTTGTTGCCTATGACCGCAGACATGGCCGCCATCGCGAGCATATTGCAAAAATGGCTTCGCTGGAAAACTGGCAACAGCAATTGATGGAAATCACGCAGCCCGTCGGCGCAGAAGACTGGCGTCTGGCTGTCGTGCTGGATTCCAATAAAAGCCGCGCACAGATCGGCTTTAGTGACGGTACAAAAGGCACCATTCCGCTTGAAAATGTGACCTGGGCGCGCGAGCGTTTATCCAGCTTCTCACGCGGGCCGGAAATCACTTCCGTCACGCAGGTTTTAAAGCCCGGCGATGTCATTCTGACCGAGCCTGCGGATGATAAAGACGGCAAAATCCATCATTACCGCCAGATTCCCGAAGTGCAAGGCGCTTTGGTGGCGATTGACCCGCATACGGGCCGTGTGCTGGCAATGGTGGGCGGCTTCAGCTATGAAATCAGCGAATTCAACCGCGCCACACAGGCGCAGCGTCAACCCGGCAGTGCGTTCAAACCTGTTGTGTACACAACGGCGCTGGAAACAGGCTATACACCTGCCACGCTGGTACTGGATGCGCCTTTCGTACTGGATCAGGGTGCAGGGCTGGGCAAATGGCGCCCCAGCAATTACAGCCATGAATTTTACGGCCCGACCCCGCTACGCGTCGGGATTGAAAAATCCCGAAACCTGATGACGGTACGGCTTGCGCATCAGCTGGGTATGGAAAAAATTGCGGAAATGTCACACCGTCTGGGCATCATTGATGATCTTGATCCTGTCCTGTCCATGGCACTTGGCGCAGGCGAGACAACGCTTTTGCGCATGGTGCGCGGCTATTCCAGCTTTGTGAACGGCGGCAAACGCATTTATCCCAGTATCATTGACCGTATTCAGGACAGAACAGGCCACACGATTGCGAAAAACGATGCCCGCCCCTGTGAAGGTTGCGGTCCGCTGATTCCTTGGAATGCACAGGATGTTCCCGCCCTGCCCGATATCCGCGAACAGATTCTCGACCCGCGCCACGCCTATCAGATCGTATCGATCATGGAAGGCACGGTTCAGCGCGGTACGGCCATCCGCCTGAAAAGCATGAACCGCCCGATGGCCGGAAAAACAGGCACGACAAATGAAGCCAAGGATACATGGTTTATCGGCTATACGCCTGATCTGGTCGTCGGGGTTTATATCGGTTTTGACACCCCCCGTCCGATGGGGCGTGAAGAAACAGGATCGCGTGTCGCCGTTCCGGTTTTCAAGGAATTCATGGAAACGGCACTCAAAGACAAACCTGCCGTACCGTTCCGCGTACCGCAAGGTATCCGCCTTGTCCAGATCAACCGTGCGGATGGCACCCGTGCCGAGGCGGAAGATGAACATGTGATCTGGGAGGCATTCCTGCACGGCACCGAGCCGTCCAGCCGCCCCGTCATTTTTGATGGTGAAAAACTTGTGCCGATCGAAGCGCAGGATGAAAGTTCCAGCATCAGCACCGGCACCGGCGGCCTTTATTAATATCACGAGATTTTTTTTACAAGAGATTGAGCGGCTGAAAACCCTTCAGGGTTTAGCCAATCGGCAGCCATTTATCAAGAATGCTGCGCAGCTCTTTATATTGCGGCTCCAGCTGTGCGACCAGCTTGGCCAGCTCTTCCATATTCGGCTCTTCGGCGCGTCCGCCCGCCTCGATGGCAGCGGCGATTTTAGACAGCCCGCTCATACCGAAATTGGCCGTCATACCCTTTAAATCATGACCGAAACCAAACAGCGCTTTCGCGTCTTTATCCGCCAGCGCCTTATTGAGGCTGACGATCAGTTCATCTGATTTGTCGTACAGATCTTTCATCATGGATTCAAAATCACCCGCATCTAACGCGCTGCGCAGGCTTTCCATCATGGCCTTATCATAAAGGTCAGGCTTGTCCGGCAGGGCGGCACCGCTTGGTGCGGCTTCTTCTGCTGCCGGAGCCGCCGGCGCGGGCTGTGCAGCCGGTTGAGCAGGCGCAGGAGCCTCTGCCGGTTTCGGCGGTTCTTGCGGCGCTACCACGGGTTGCGGAGCAGCTTGAGCAGGCGGCTGTTGTGCCTGCTGCGGCGCAGTCGCAGGTTTTTCAGCCGATTTGGGTGCGGGGGCCGCTTGTGGCGGAGCCGCAGATGCGGGCGCAGATGGTGTCACATTCGGTGCACCATTGCTGTACACTTTCTGGGCGATCTGGGCGATCAGCTTATTCATTTTCTCTTCGTCAATCGGCTTGGCCAGATAGCCGTTCATACCCGCCGCTTTACAGCGCTGGATGTCTTCATCCATGACATTCCCTGTCATGGCAATGATCGGCACGGATTTCATATGCGCCTCACTCATGGCGCGGATTTTCTGCGTTGCCGTGACCCCGTCCATTTCCGGCATCTGCATATCCATAAAGACGATATGAATATCGGGCTGATTGGTCAGCACATCAATGGCTTTCTGTGCCTGCGAGAAAGTGCGGACATTATGCCCGTATTTATCCAGCAGCCCTTTCACGACCTTCTGGTTCACGGCGTTATCATCAACAACCATAATATTCAGCGGACGTGCGGCGGCGGCCTTCTGATCTTCTTCCTCCCGCTCCGGTGCGGCGATGCTTTGGTCATGTGCGGGCGGCAGAATAAGTGTGAAATGGAAGACCGTACCTTTGCCCAGCTCACTATCAACATGAATTTCACCGCCCATGGCATCAACCAGCTTTTTACAAATGGTCAGCCCCAGACCCGTTCCGCCAAAGCGCCGCGCAATACTGTTATCGGCTTGCACAAAGGGCGTAAAGAGCTTCTTCTTGCCTTCTTTTGAAATACCGATACCGGTATCCTGCACGGCAAAATAGACTTGCGGCTTGTTGGGTATGGAGTTCTCCGCCATACGCACGGTAACGGTAATGCCGCCTTTCTCGGTGAATTTGACGGCATTCCCGATCAGATTCAACAGCACCTGACGAATGCGGGTCGGATCACCGCGCAAGGCGGGCGACACATTCGGGGAGATATTATATTCCAGCTTGATATTTTTCTCATCCGCGCGCCCGGCCATCAGCATCACCGCGCTTTTAATCAGTTTATGCAGGTCGAAATCAACCCGTTCGATTTCCATACGCCCTTCTTCAATTTTGGAGAAGTCGAGAACATCGTTCAGCAGCGCCAGCAGTGTCTCGCCGGAATACTGGATGGTCTCGGCATATTCCTTCTGCTTTTTATCCAGCGGCGTGTCCAACAGCAGCTTCAGCATCCCCATAATGCCGGTCATCGGCGTGCGGATTTCATGGCTGACAATGGCGAGAAAGGCCGATTTGGCATTATTGGCATGATCCGCGGTTTCTTTTGCCTGCTGCAGTTCCAGCTTTTGTTCCGCTTCCCTCTCCCGCAGCTCGGCCAGCATTTCACGCTCTTTACTCAGAACATTGATCAGACGCTCCTGATCGGCGCTTTCTTTGGCACGGCGCAGCTCCTCATACATTTTCTTTTCATGCTCTTCCTCGTAATCAAGCTGTTTCTGCACGACGGCGGAAATGTAATAGCTGCGCACGGCCGCAAAGGAGAGCAGCAGCAGATGCGGCACAAAAGCAATCCAATAACCGTTCATGTTCAGCGGCGTCGCGGGAATGGCGCGCGCCAGCGCCATATCCTGATATATCGCCCCGAACAGCAGAATAAGCCATGCCAGAATATAGGCGGAATGATGGCCCTGCCCGCTGCGCAGCCGCGCCAGAACCGACAAGCCGATAATCAGCAGAATGCTGGCAATCCCCATATAGCGCAGCATCAACCCGCCAAACAGTAAATCGCGCACGGCGGGAAAGAAAAAGAACAACCCGCTGAGCAAGGCAAAACAGACGACCAGACTGAACAAAACACGCTGAATTTGCTTATCCCGCCGCAAAAGGCATGTCAAAGACAGCATCAAGGCACAGCACAGCGTTAACATATGGAACAGCGGCACCAGCCCGATATCAATCGCATGATCAAAAGAAATCAACTGGTCGGTGGAGATAAACAGCAGATAATTACTGACAAGATAGCCCGGGAAAATCAGCAATGAGATATTGCGGTGAAAATAGAAAACGCCGAAAAAGCAGAAGATCAATCCCAGAATGCCGAAATGCACAAAATTCAGAGACCGCCCAAGCTTTGTTTCAACCTTTTCGGCCCAAATGTCAGCCTCATAGAGTACCGGCGTCATCACAGCCGGGATGCCCGGCGCGGGTTCAATATAAAAGGCGAATATACGCTGTTGCCCCGGTAGCACGGTCACAGGCACAGCGTTTTTGCGCTGCAACTCATGCTGTATTTTGAAACCAGAAATGCGTCCGTCCTGCACGACAGGGGAGGTTTCGTCCTGTGCAAAAAACATGATGCGGTCAGCAAAACCGTAGGCGCCGCTACTGTGCCGTCCAAGATCCAGTATCCAGTTCTTTTTATTTGACGCAAGATTGGAGATGCGGAACAGAAGCCAGTACGGCTTTTCTTCATAACCGAAATGCAAAAAACGCTCAAAATTAAGCGCCTGCGTATTCCCGTGCAGGTAAAGGTCAGATATTTTCTTGAAGTCAGGCGCTTGCCCTTCCACCCCTTCCGCATGATAAATAAAGGGCATGATCTTATAGGAGGTTGCATTGCCGTTAATAATCAGCATTTTCGGCAGGCCCTGCGCGACAGCGGGCGCGGCATTAAAAATGGCCGCCGCGCCAAAGAGTAAAACTGCAAAAATGTAAACGGTCCAAAAACGCATTGATTATTACTGAAACCTGATGGAAATAAAGTGGGAATTCCCCGCACCGCCCCATAAGGGCTGACCGGACAAATGTTTTTTTAAGTGAAAATAAGCGCCAAAAGAATAAGCAGCAGAACCGAACCGCCGGTCGCGATGGTCATGGCTTTGGTAAAGCTCACCCATCCCTGCCAGGCTTGCTGTGCCGCTTTATCTGTTTTCTTGATGTGCATTGTTTTTGCCCTTTCCCTCTTGTATAGTCCTCAAGCAGCAGAGACAGGCTCTGCCGAATTAAGGTTGTGATACCTTCAAGAAACATTTTATTATTGTACAGGCAGGAATGTCACGTATTAATTCATTCCGCCGGAACTGTATCAGCAGGATGAAAGGTAAGTTTGAACGATGTTCTCTTTCCGTTATTTATTTTTCGCCGCCATTTTTATGGCCGCCGCGCTTTTGATGACAGCATCGCATGCCGCCGCCCGCGATACGGACGCGGAAGCCGGTGTTTTTGCCGTAACCGGCGTTGCCGTTGATGAAACGGCAGAGGATGCCGCCGCCGCCCGCGCCGCCGCCCTGCGCAATGCGCGAAAGACGGCTTTTGAAATGCTCAGCGAAAGGCTGGTTCCTGATCAGACACGGCGCAAGGCTGTGCTGGATGATGCGGATGAACAAACAATCAGCACATTGATTGAATCTTTCGAAATAAATGAGGAGGCCGTGTCCGATGTGCGCTATATCGCAACACTGACTTTCTATTTCCGTCCCGAGATCACCAAAAAGTTTTTCCAGTCCCGTGTTTACGGCGAATTGGTAACCAGCATGCCTGACACGGTTCTGATTCTGCCTGTCATCCGTTACAGCGATATCACAACCGGCAGCGTTTTCTGGGGTGCGCGCAATCCCTGGCTGACAGCGTGGCAGACACATGATCACAGCCGCAGCTTTGTACCTGTGCGGGTTCCTGCAGGCGACAGCACGGATCTCCGCCTTGCCGCAGAATCCGATATGGTCCGCCATAACCGTGATGCGATTGACAGGCTGATGCAGCGCTATCAGGCAACCGATGCGGTGATGGCGATTTTTGAAGTCGAAGACCCCTCTTTCCGCTACGGATTGCTGCATCTTTACGCGCTGGACGGTGACGAAATGGCGCATAAGCGCACCGTTAATCTGGATAACGGCGAAAATTTGGAAGGCGCTCTCTTCACCGACGGTATTGCAAAAACCGTTTTCTATCTGGAAGACCGCTGGCAACAGACAGCCAAAACAGCCGCGGCGAAACCTGTTGCGCCGCAAACGGGTCTTGCCGGATTTTTTCATAGCGGAACACCGGCGGAACCTGTGCAGAAAACCGGAGGCAAGGAGCCGATTGTTGCCGATATCGCCTTTACCAATATGGGGGAATGGCTGGCCATCCAGAAACGTGTTGAAGAAACCTTTAGCGTCGAGGATATTGAAGTCCTGTCACTCGGACGCAATTCGGCACGAACAAAAATCAGTTTCCGCGGATCGGAAGACCAGCTGCGCCGCGCCTTTGTCCAACAAGGGCTGGAGCTTGCCGTCCCTGTCAGCTCTCCTTACGACCGCGCCGAAGAACGCGTCTACGGGCTGCATGTCACACCGCAATTCTATGCGCCGCCTGTACAGCCGGAAACCGTTCCGCAGCAGATGCCGGTGGAAAACGTGCCGCCCTATCAGCTTGTTCCTCAACAATAATACCGGAACCGGTGTGACGGGTATGAAACAGCAACTTTTCTTTGATCTTGCCGGAACGGAAGAAAGCGGCGCTTTGCTGCCGTCGGACTGCAACCGTACGGCGCTGGACTATCTGGCCCGCTGGCCGGATTGGGAGGCCGCAGGCGCGATTCTCTACGGCCCCGAATCCTCCGGCAAAAGTCATTTGCTGTCTCTCTGGGCGGCGCAAACCAATGCCGTATTGTTAACCCCCGCCATTTTGCACAAGGACGAGATTTTCAGCACTGCCGCAGAACCGGCCCGCTGTTTCGCGCTGGATAATGCCGATACGGCCTTGCAGGATGATGACTGTGCCAAGGCGCTGTTTCATCTTTATAATATCCACGGCATTGAAAAGGGACGCTTTTTCCTCACGGCGACAACGGATATCGCCGGATGGGACTGCCCCCTGCCCGATCTGTTGTCACGCCTAAAAACCTTTGCCGCGGTCAATCTGCTGCCGCCGGATGATTCACTTTTAAAAACGCTGTTTGTGAAATATTTCTCCGACCGTCAGACAAAAATTTCCCCCGAGGTCACGGAATATGTTCTGAAAAGGACGGAACGCAACTGCAGCGCCGTCCAAAGCCTTGCCGCCGCGCTTGATACCGCCGCTTTGGCGCAAAAACGCCCTGTTTCGATCCCGCTGGCGCGGGAAATTCTCGATGAAGGCAAAAAAACGATTGAACTTCCCTTATAAAACACTATATCTAGTATGCAACACAGACGCATTACTCTATTTATTGATGGGAGCAGAACGTGTCGCATCCAAAACCGCGTATTGCAATCGCCTCAGACCATGGCGGTTTTCAATTAAAAACCCACCTTATCGCATTTTTGCAAAAGGACGGCTATGACGTGTCCGATCTTGGTACGCATGATGCCGAAACCTCCGTCGACTATCCCGACTTCGGCAGTAAGGCTGCGGAAGCTGTCACGGGCGGCGATGCGGATTACGGCATCATTGTTTGCGGCACCGGAATCGGTATCAGTATCGCCGCCAACCGTAATAAGGCTGTGCGCGCGGCGCTCTGCCACGATACGACCACCGCCCGCCTTGCCCGCGAACACAATAATGCGAATATTCTGGCGCTGGGCGAGCGCGTCACAGGAACGATTACGGCGGAAGATATTACCCGCGTTTTTCTGAATACGGAATTTGAAGGCGGCCGCCATGCAGGGCGCGTTGCAAAAATGTCTTAAACCACGGGAATAGAAGGAGCCATCCATATGTCCATGACAAAGCCGCAACACAGCGCAGAACAGGAGAAACACATGTTTTTTGCAAGCAAACTGGAACAAACGGATCCTGCCGTTCACAAAGCCATCGCACATGAGCTGCACCGCCAGCAAAACCAGATTGAGCTGATCGCCTCTGAAAACATCGTCTCCCGCGCCGTGCTGGAAGCACAAGGCAGCGTGTTGACCAATAAATATGCCGAAGGCTATCCCGGCAAGCGCTATTACGGCGGCTGTGAATTTGTTGATGAAACCGAAACGCTGGCGATTGAGCGTATCTGTGAACTCTTCGGTGCCAATTTCGCCAATGTACAGCCGCATTCCGGCGCACAGGCCAATCAGGCCGTGATGCTGGCGCTGCTGTCCCCCGGAGATACCATTCTGGGCATGTCGCTGGCCTGCGGCGGCCATCTGACACATGGCGCGGCACCGAATATGTCGGGAAAATGGTTCAAAGCCGTTCAATACGGCGTGCGCGATGATGATCATCTGATTGATTACGATGCGCTGCACGCACAGGCACTGGAACATCAGCCGAAAATGATTATTGCAGGCGCTTCGGCTTATCCGCGCGTGATTGATTTTAAACGCATGCGCGAAATCGCTGATGAAGTCGGCGCTTATCTGATGGTGGATATGGCGCATTACGCGGGTCTGATTGCCGCAGGGCTCTATCCGAATCCGGTGCCGCATGCCCATGTCGTAACCTCGACCACGCATAAAACCCTGCGCGGCCCGCGCGGCGGCATTATCCTGTCGCAAGACGAGGCCATCGGCAAAAAAATCAACTCCGCAGTCTTCCCCGGTCTGCAAGGCGGCCCGTTGGAACATGTGATTGCCGCAAAGGCCGTCGCCTTCTTTGAGGCTTTGCAACCTGCCTTCAAGGATTACGCGCAAGCCGTTTTGGATAATGCCCGTATTCTGGCGGAAACGCTGAAAAGCGGCGGTCTCGATATCGTCTCGGGCGGTACCGACTGCCATATGGTTCTGGTGGATATGCGTCCGAAAGGCCTGACAGGCCGCGATGCGGAAATCAGCCTTGAACGCGCCCATCTGACCTGTAACAAAAACGCCGTGCCGAATGACCCACAAAAGCCGATGGTGACCTCCGGTATCCGTCTGGGCAGCCCGGCGGCAACCACACGCGGCTTCGGCATTGCCGAATTCCGCCTTGTCGGCGAGATGATTCTGGAAGTACTCGACGGCCTTGCCAAAAACGGCCTTGACGGTAATGAAGCGGTTGAAAAATCCGTTGCTGCCCGCGTGACGGAGCTCTGCGCACGCTTCCCGATTTATCAGGATCTGGTATAAACAACAAAGAGGATAAGCACCATGAAATGCCCCTTCTGCGGACATAATGATACACAGGTCAAGGATTCACGACCGGCCGAAGAAAGCGCCGCCATCCGCCGCCGCCGCACCTGCGGTGAATGCAACACACGTTTCACGACCTTTGAACGTGTGCAGTTGCGCGAATTGACGGTTTCAAAACAGGACGGACGCCGCGAGAGTTTTGACCGCGACAAGCTGATCCGCTCCTTGCGTCTGCCGCTGCAAAAACGCCCTGTCGGCAGTATCGAAATCGAATGCGCAGTCAGCAATATCGTCCGTCGTCTGGAAGAATCCGGTGAATCTGATGTCACCAGCCTGATGATCGGCGAACAGGTCATGGCCGAACTCGCGCAGCTTGATTCCGTTGCTTATGTCCGCTATGCTTCGATCTACAAGGATTTCAGAGAAGTCTCTGATTTCAATACCTTTGTCAGTAATCTTAATGAAAAACTTCAGAAAGCGAATGCGTCGTGAAACGTGACGTCAAATTAAATGAGGGCTCGAAGAAAGCCCGCCGTTCCGCAGCACGGCTCGCCGCTGTACAGGTTTTGTATCAGGCATTCCATCAGGAACAGGATATCAAAGCCGTTTTAAGCGAATATAACACCCATCGGCTCGGCTATAAGATGGATGAGGATCTCTTCGTCCCTGCCGATCAGGAACTGCTGGAATCCATCGTAACAGGCTATGCGGAACGCCGCGCAGATATTGACAATATGGTCGCAGGCGCATTGGACGGCAAAACACCGGAAAAGCTGGATAAGCTGCTGCTGCACATCCTGTGTGCAGGAACTTACGAGATATTGGCGCATCACGATATTGATGTCGGTATCATCATTTCCGATTACCTGAATGTAACCGAAGCCTTCTTTGACAAAAGCGAGAAAAAACTTGTCAATGCCGTGCTTGACCGGCTTGCCAAAACACTTCGTTAAGCTCCGGCCTAAACGCAGGCTTAAGTCGCATCCGGTTAATATGTATTTACATTATGTCTTGACTTGCGGGGCAGGATTGTGTATAAACGCATCATCAAAGGAAAAGCGGATAGAAGGCAGAAGCCGCCGCAGAAAAACGAAAGAGAACCTGATGCAGAAAATTTTTCCCGTAAAAAACAATAAAAAACAATCACTTCACAAAACCCTCAAAATTTCCCAAGCAATGATTGCAGAATATCCCGCAACAAATTGGCGTTGCAGCATGTACCGCTACGGCGGATTCGGCGCAGGGAAAAACACCTCCGGCATGCTGATCCAGATTCAGCGCTAATCCTTCTTTTTGATCGCTTTCTTCGGATTGCGGGCAAAGAAATCCCAGATTTCATTTATACCGTCAATATCGCGGTTCACTTTGCCGATCAGGAATTTCGGCAAATATTGCTTGCCGCCCGGCCACGTATGCCCGCCACCTTCAACCGTATACAGCATAACCTCCTGTCCCGCATCACCACGAAAACTTTGTTTAAACACACGGGTGTCGTCTGTTTTATCTTTATCCGGCAATGCTTTCGGACGGATCAACGGCGCAGCCTCCTTGTATCCCGCCTGTTTCAGCCAGAAATAAAAACTGTCCAGCGTTGACATCATCTCTCCCCGCGGCTTTTTTTTGCGACCGACCATGCCACCGTTAAAAGGACAAAAAGGATCTTGTGTGCCATTCATAATCAAGACGGCCACCGGAGCTTCCGGCTTACACAACGGCGCCAGCCTGATAGGCATCCCCGCTGTCACAATACCGACCGCAGCTATTTTTTTGGATAATTCGCAGGCTGCGCGGTTGGACATGAAGCCGCCATTGGAAATCCCTGTCGCATAGACGCGCAACGGATCAGCATCGCGATTTGCGATCATCAGGTCGATCAAGGCAGACAGGAATCCGATATCATCCATTTGCAACTTCTGCGCCGGAATCTGGTCGACTCCGCGCCCGTCATTCCATTGACGCTTATAGCCCTGCGGATAGACGATCAGGACATCCTCGCGGTCAGCAAGCGTCCGCATAGACGTCGCATCACCAAAAGAGGTATGAAACTTCTCTGCTTTCCCGCCGCCGCCATGCAGCGCAAGGATGAGCGGACGCTTGCCTGCCGCCGCCCGCTCTTTTCCGCTACGCGGATCGTATATCCAGTATATGCGCTGATAGCCGCCATGTTCGATCACAGCCTGTTCCAGCGCCCCCTCATCCTTTTTGCCGCCAAAAGCCGCAGCAGGCGCTATTTGCAGACACAAAGCCGTGATGAAAACGGCACAAAGCAGAAAATATTTCAAAACCGTGCATCCTTTGACCAGATTACGGTTTCAGTTTACCGCGCAGAACAGGCATGAAACAAGGGCACAGAAAAAAAAGGTGTCAGTTTCCTGACACCTTTTCCAGAGTTTTGGAGTACTAAACCACTACTTCAATCGCTATTGTTCCGTAGCAGGTTTGCCTTAAAAAAACTTTTGCCTGATTTACGAGCGCTTTCTGCTTTTAAAGTCTGCGTAAACGATATTTTCCGTGCCGCTCGCGTACATTTCCGGATCGGCTTTCGGCAGTGCCGTCAGATCGCCCATCAGGTAACGGACCCGTGCCGAGATATCCTTCAGGTGGAAGGGTGCCGTCGTAACCGGCTGCGGCGAGTAATCCGGTGAGTTATATGTATCCATTGCAACAGCTGCAAATCCCGTGATGAAGATAACATGCAGGTAAGGATTGGCTTGCAGCGCTTTTTGCGCCAGCACAAAACCGTCCATGCCCGGCATAACGATATCGACAATCAGCACGTCAAATTCGAATTGGCCTGATGTTCTCCACGCGTCCAGCGAATTATCTGTCAGGATGACGTTATGTCCGCCGTCCTTCAAAGATGATGCCAGGTAAGCTGCGATTTCTTCATTATGTTCTGCGACCAAGATGCGTGCCATTGTTTTATTCCCCTATTACTTGAATTAACTCCAAACCCTGTCTTGTAACTTTTTGTTAAACTTGGTTAACGATTTGTTACATATCCCTTAATATTCAGTTAACCATTTTCCGTAATAATTGTCAAACAAAAATATGTAAAATGTTTCCATGAGGGTATAATCGTTATAATTATCAATGGAGTAGCCGTTATTTTTTTCTGCCCTGCCATTTTCCATGCAAGGGGAGAATTTTGAAAAACCGCTCCCCAACAGGCAGGTTCTTTGCTATGCTGTTTGCAAGGTAAATCCTTAAAAAGGCTAATAAATTATGGCAAACGACCATGCGCGGCATGATACGAATCATTCTCCCCTGCCCGCAAGCGATTCCGGCATTGCTGCCACAGATCCGAATGTGCCGCAGCGTGCCGCATCCGATCCGGGCGCAACCGTCTGGGTCGGCGCCTCTGCCGGAACCGGCAAAACCAAAATCCTGACAGACCGCGTCTTGCGCCTGATGCTGCCCGGTACGGGTGAAAATCCTGCCGCCCCGACGCCGCCCGAGAAAATCCTGTGCATCACATTTACAAAAGCCGCAGCTGCGGAAATGGCACTGCGCATCCATGACGTGCTGTCAAAATGGGCGGTGATGGAAGAGGAAAAGCTGAAAACGAAACTGACGGAATTAACAGGTGATGCGCCGTCGCCGGAAATGGTACGTGTGGCCCGCCGCCTGTTCGCCCGTGTCGTGGATACGGCAGGCGGCATGAAAATCATGACCATTCACTCTTTCTGCCAGTCGGTTTTAAGCCGCTTCCCGATCGAGGCCGAGCTTTCCCCGCATTTTGAAGTCATGGATGAAAGAAAGGCGCAGGATTACCTCGCCAAATGTCAATCCGCTATGATCCGCGACGTCCGGCAGGAGCCCGATAGCCCTCTTGCCACTGCTTTCACGCATTTAACGCGGCTTCTGAATGCCGAACAGATGGAAACTCTGCTGACCGAACTGACAGGCAATCGCAGCCGCCTGACTTATCTGCTGACCCATGAAGGCGGCTATGACGGCGTGATTGAAAAAATCTATGCCGCGCTCGATCTGACGCCCGGGGAAACGGAAAAAACCGTTCTGGCCGATTTTGCGCAGGCGCAATCCGTGCATCTTCCCGATCTGCGCGCCGCCTGTGACGCACTCTCTCACGGCGGCAAATCCGATCTGGACGCCGCAGAAAAAATGCAGGACTGGCTTGCCGCCAATAATCCGCAACCTGCACGGCGCGCTTTTAATATATATAAGGGCGCGTTTTTGACCGGCAAGCATGAAATCCGTAAACGCATGGGTACACAGGCCGCGCAGAAGCAAATGGATAATATCGGCGATGTCATGCTGCGCGAGGCTGAAAAAGTGCTGGAGGTGCATCACCGTCTGCAGGCCATCGGACTGGTACAGGCCACGGCGGATGTTCTCAGGATCGGTGCGCATATTCTGGCACTGTATCAGCAGACAAAAGATGATCTGGCTCTGCTGGATTATGATGATTTGATTTACCGTACCCGTGACCTGCTCAGCGAAAAATCCGATGCTGCATGGGTCTTGTTCAAACTGGATGGCGGCATTGACCATATCCTGATTGACGAGGCGCAGGACACCAATCCCGAGCAATGGCAGGTCATTACCGCTCTGACCGAGGAATTTTTCGCGGGGCAAGGACGTGATGCCGAAACTGACCGTCTGCGCACCTTATTTGTCGTCGGAGATGAAAAACAGTCGATTTTCAGTTTCCAACGTGCCGACCCTGCCGAATTTGCACGGATGCGCGACTATTTCCGCGACCGCACCAAAGCCTCCGACAAGGATTGGCGCTTGATCGATCTGCAAGTCTCTTTCCGCTCCACACCGGAAGTGTTGCATTTCGTCGATACCCTCTTCGCCCTGCCTGAAAACCGCAGCGGTCTTGTGACGCAGACAGGCGCGGAAATCCGTCACATTCCGCACCGCGCGGCACATCCCGGCCTTGTTGAAATGTGGCCCGTCATCACCTCCGCCGATGAGGACGCCGCCGCGCCGGAAAACGGCTGGGTGTTGCCGCTTGCCATTCGCCAGACCGAAGATGCGGGCATGCGCCTTGCCGAGAAAATCGCCGATACGCTGCGCGGCTGGATTGATAATGGTGAAATTCTGGCGGCACGCGGCCGTCCGATTACCCCCGGCGATGTGATGATCCTTGTGCGCACGCGGAACGTCTTTGTTGATCAATGCGTCCGCGCGTTGAAATCACGCAATATTCCTGTGGCAGGGGTTGACCGTATGGTCTTGAACGAACAGCTCGCCGTGACGGATTTGATCGCCGCCGCCGCTTTCGGTCTGATGCCCGAAGACGATCTGACGCTCGCAACGTTTCTGAAAACACCGCTGGTCGGGCTGGACGAGGATGACCTGTATAGATTATGCCGCAACCGCGAAACCTCGCTTTACGAGGCCGTCAGAACCCATCCGGATTATGAGACGGTGGCGCGTTATCTGGCGCGTTGCATCGACAAGGCGCAAACATTGCCGCCTTACGGTTTTTTCGCCGGATTGCTGAATGCCCCCTGCCCAGCCAGCCCCGTCAGCGGACGCCATGCGGTACTGGGACGGTTGGGGCATGATGCGCTGGACCCGATGGAGGAATTGCTGAATGCCTGTTTCCAATATGCACAGCAGCGCATCGTTTCCTTGCAGGACTTTCTGAACTGGTTTTCAAAAGGCAAGACGGAAATCAAACGCCAGCAGGAGCAGGATGAAAATGCCGATCAGGTGCGGATTATGACGGTGCACGGCTCGAAAGGTCTGCAGGCACCGGTTGTTTTCCTGCCCGATACGCTGTCGCATCCCAAAGATAATACCCAGAACCGTGACCGCTTGCTGTGGCACGCACCGCCGCATAAAACGGCACTGCCGCTTTGGGCGCCGCGTCAGGAAATGGAAGACCCGACCTATACCGCCCGCGTCAGCGAGCTGCGCCGCAAGGAGGAAGAAGAATACCGCCGCCTGCTTTATGTTGCCCTGACCCGCGCCGAGGACAGACTCTATATCTGCGGCTATAAAAAGAAACCCTCGAGTAAATTGCCGGAAGATTGCTGGTACAGCGCACTTTACCGTTCCCTGCAGCCGGTTGCACAGGAAATCGATTTTGATGTCAAAGGTGCCGCCGTGCAGGAAACGCCTGACGGCCTGCCGTCTCCGGCTTTACGTCTGCAACACCGGGATGTGAGTGCCGTTGTGGAAGATGCCGCCGCGCCGCCGGAAAAGGCGCGGATTGCCAAGATCACAACTGTGCCGGATTGGTGCCGGACAAAACCGGAGGATGACCCCGTGCCGTCAAAACCGCTGGCACCGTCACGGATATTGGATAATGAACCCGCCGCGCGTTCGCCTTTACTGGGTAAAGAAGATAAAAGCCGCTTTCGCCGCGGTTTGATTACCCACAAATTACTGGAAATGCTGCCCGCTTTGCCGCAGGATGGTGAGGCGCGTGAAAATGCCGCCCGCAGTTACCTTTCGCGCCGCGTGCATGATCTGGATGATGCAGAACAGGCGGATATCTGCCGCGAAGTGATGGCCGTATTGCAGCATACCGAATTTGCACCGATTTTCGGCCCCGGCTCCGAAGCCGAGGTTCCCTTCCATGGCCGTGTGCGCCGCAAAGACCATCAGGACGCGTTTTTCGCGGTCTCGGGGGTGATTGACAGATTGTTTGTCACGGAAAGCGAAGTTTACGCGATTGATTACAAAACCAACCGTCCGCCGCCGGCAATCGAAAAACATGTGCCGGAAATCTATTTACGCCAGATGGGTATGTATTACACAACATTGCAGCATATTTATCCGGGGAAAACGGTACGCTGCGCCCTGCTCTGGACGGACGGCCCTTTCCTGATGCCGTTGTCGCCGGAACTTTTGCAGGGCTATATCGCCGCCTAGAATTTTGCTGAAAGACACCTCCTCCGTTCTTGCGGGTTAGACAGCCCCCGATGTGACAATCCAAAATCCGGTAGCACCACAACTTTCCACTTTATTTAATGAGTACTGTGCCCCCAGATTTTGTCCCCAGATTTCCATTCTGCTTTGGAAAAGTCGCTTCATCAATTCTTCTAGCAAGTAAACTCGCAAAAATAAGGTATTGAGCGGTTTTTTCTTTTGTTAAATTAGTTTCTAATGTATGCGCCTTTGGATTGCGTATCCCTAGATAAGCCCCTTTGAAGATATTCATAAATCCTTTTTGATCGTTTCTTCCTGACTCTGTCGCTATATTGCTTAGAATAATAAATGGATTTTCTAACGCAAAGGCTTTGCTAACAAGTCGGTCTCCATCATCCCTAAGCCCTGTTTTTTCTCGAAGGTAGTCGAAAACAGCCACAATAGAATTTAGAGCCGCATCTCGGAAGTGTTCATTTTGATACTGTTTATATGCTCCTTTTATGATAATAGGGTGAAGTATAGCTTCAAATTCTAAGGGCTTAGGGAGAGAAGCTTCTTCTACCGTGGGTTCATCAGGATATATGTATTGTTCAATAATCGGTAAATCCAAAGATAACCCGCTTAAAAACGTGATAAATTCTTTAGGTTTTACACGGCTTTTATAGAAAGACTTTAATCTTTTTTCTTCAATATCTTTTTGATCATGGTCGTATAAATGATCGTCAAATCCGTGGAGTTTTAAATCACCTGTCTGACGAGCGTCTAAGATATACTTTGTTAGCCTTTTTACACGTTTTTTATATTTTAAAAAATCAACTTTCTGATCGTCATTTCTGTTGCTTTTATATCCAAGTACGTAAAGTAAGGCATCCGTCATGTTCCACAAGGGTTCTTTTACCCTGAAATTGAACTCTTCTTGAGTTATATAGGGGAAGTTTAGTTTGTACTCTTCGCGATAGCTCCTATTATGGGCGTATATTTCAATCTTGTTTTGTAATTCTTTAAGTATAAGTTGTGGAATATTGAAGCCCGTTTTCTCAGCCCAAATTAAAAAGCTAATGGTATAAAACTCTGGTAAATTTATCTTATTGTCATTTTCGTAGTTTTGGAAATCTGTATCTCTTTCATAAGGCTCAATTTCCTTTTTTTTAATGGCCTCTTGAGCCATAGCTAAACATTCTTTTGCTTGGGGGTCTTCTTCAAGAGCAGATTGCAATTTTTGAAAAAAGTCAGAGTTTTCGTATTTATAAAAAAGATCTTGAAGCTGTGTTGCTCTCGTCTCTTCATCGTCAAAATCAAGGAAAAGGTAAAAAGTTAGACAAACTAAAGGTAAGTGATCGGGAACAAAAACGGCGTTATTATCTTGATTATAAAGAAGATTTGGCAATGGATCTGGCATGGTACATCCTTGAAATTATTACTACTTTGAATGTTTTCAACCTAGTTTATTTATCCTAAAAACGCAATATTGAAAATAATCCTGTTTTTAAAAATCGGGGAAAAATCTGAGGGAAAAAGCTGGGGACACAATACCTAACTCCTCCATTTGGAAAAAGCTGGGGACACAATACCTAACTCCTCCATTTAATTTTTAAGAGTTAACCATCATGCCATTTGCCATGCCATTTGCGCCAATTACGCTTTATTTCATAGCTGTCGTGTCTCCGATAAAGCATGCAATCCTCCATAATACTTGACAAATTATGGAAATATCTGTATATGTTAATAACTAGTTAACGCACCGATTCTGCAAAAGGGTGAGTCATATTGCGGAAAAGGTACCGAAATCCGTTGATTTAAGCGGGCTGATGGAATACAAAGGCGTGTAATCTTATTTTGAATGAGGGAGTTTAGACTCATGGCACTGGAGAAAAAAGAATATCCGAGCTTTATGTGGGAGCTTGAGCAACGCGTAAAAGTTGCATGGAAAAACCGCAAAAATCCGATCGTGAAAGATTCAGTCACAGACGGTGCGAAAATGGGCGGTCTGGCAACAGCTATCGGCTTTGGTACCTCCCTTTTGATGAAAGCCCCCTTTATGGTCGGCACCGCCATCACACAAATTTTCACAGGTTTCTTTGCCTTGGCGCTGTTCGCGCCGACGGCTATCCCGGCGTTTTTCGCCTTCCGGCATTTCAAACGCGCCCTTTACAATGAAAAAATGGACAAGGTTATGGAGCGCAAAATCGAAGAATGGCGCAAAAATCCTGACCGTCGCTCCTTTGTCGGAAAAGTTATCGGAACCGGCCTGCGCTGGGGTCTGAACGGCCTTGCCATTGCAGGCGGCGTTGCCGCTGCCGCAGGTGTAACGGTTGCCGCAGCTGCCGGTGTCGCGGCCTTTGGCGGCGCGGCTTTGGCCGGAACAGCCGTTCTGGGCGTTGCCACACAAATCGTTGGTGTTACAGCCGCCGCTATCGGCGTTGTCAATCCGATCGCTCTGATGGTTGCAGGTGTTGCCTCCGCCGCTGTCGGTACAGGCGTGGCATGGAAAGGGAAAGCAACCGTCCGCAAATGGGGTGAAAAACTGAAAAACTCCATGCAGCTTAGCGAAACCGGCAAGCAAGAAACCTCGGGTTTCATCCACAATATCATGGATAAAAGCCGCCGCATGTTTGTCGGCCTGGCCGCAGATGTGTTCAACACGGCTGCACAAAAACAGGTTAAAAAAGCTGCAGACGACATTCAAAATCGCGCCAAAGCAGCAAAAACAAAAAGTTATTCAAAATAAAAAAGCAAGATATACGACTTTAAAAGTTGGAGAGAAATCAGAAGGCCTGTTTTAAAAACAGGCCTTCTCTTTTTGCTTCGCCGCAATTAGTATCATCCCGTTATGATGCGTATCGGTTTTTTTGATTCCGGGCTTGGCGGCCTGATGATTTTGAAAGCGGCGCGGCAAGTTCTGCCGCGGCACGACTTCGTATATTTCGGCGATACACTGCATCTGCCTTATGGCGGACGCTCGAATGATGCCATCTATGATTATACGGAACAGGCCATTGATCACCTGCTGCGCAAGGAAGACTGCAATCTGGTGATTGTCGCCTGCAACACCGCCAGCGCTGCGGCTTTGCGGCGGCTGCAGCAGGGTTATCTGGCCGAAAACTTTCCCGACCGCCGTGTATTGGGGGTTGTGATTCCGACATTGGAGGCAACGCTGGAATATGGCTGTAAAAAAATCGGCCTTCTGGCTACCGAACGGCTGGTGCAGTCGCAGATCTATCAGATGGAATTGCAGAAACTTGACCCTGAAATAGAAATCTTTGCCGCCGCCGCGCCGCTTTTGGTGCCGCTGATCGAAAATAACGGCCAGAAGTGGCTTCCATCCATTCTGGCGGATTACATCGCCCCGCTGCTGGAACACGGCATAGAGGCGCTTATACTGGGCTGTACGCACTATCCTTTCCTGCGCCCCTACTTGAAAGAACTGCTGCCGCCGCATGTGCATGTAATCTCACAGGATGAAATCATTCCGGCCAAACTGGTCGACTATCTTCAACGCCATCCGGAAATCGATTCAGCCATCGGCCGGGACGGCATGACGAAATTTCTTGTCACAGACATCACAAACAACTATATCAGAACCGCAACGGAAATATACGGCACAGCGCCAAAGCTTGAAAAAACAGTTTTGTAGCGCGGCGTGTTGTGCAAGAATAGACGCTGCAATAAATAAGGATTCTCGGGTAAGAGTAATGGCAAAATTTTCTGTTTTCAGCGTATTGTCGAATATACAGATTTTATTCTTTACGCTTCGGCGCGGAAAACGTGTCGGCGAAGACCAGCACGGCAATATTTATTACCGTGGTAAACCGCGTCGCGGCACCAAGCGTGAACGCCGCTGGGTCATCTACAAAGGCACGCCCGAAGCCAGCAGTATCCCGCCCGAATGGCATGGCTGGATGCATCATCAAACGGATGAAGTTCCGCCCGCACCGCGTAAAAAAACAGCTTACCGTCAAAAATGGCAGCAAAAGCACCATGAAAACCGGACGGGAACGGAAAACGCCTATCTGCCGCCAGGTGAAGCCACAGGCAGCAAGCGCGCCGCCGCCACAGGGGATTACACGGCGTGGGTGCCGCCGAAATAATTTTTAAGATTTTAAAAAGCAGAAGAGAAAAATATGCATAATAACAACCTTGTTGAAACCGTTTTGGGAGCGCTCGTCCTTGCTGTCACAGGGGCGTTTTTAACCTTTGCCTATAAAGTCATTGATCTTGCGCCGGTGGAAGGATACGCGGTGGAAGCGCGTTTTTCACGGATTGACGGTTTGAATGTCGGCAATCTTGTCAAAATCAGCGGTGTCAAAGTCGGACGCGTTGCCGGGTTTTATCTGGACAATGACAGCTATGAAGCGATTGTCCAGATGGACATTGATAACGGTATTAAACTACCGCTCGATACCTCTGCCACATTGTCCAGCGAAGGGCTGATGGGGGGCAAATATGTTGCGCTGGAAATCGGCGCCGATGAGGAATATCTGGAAACAGGTGACCGTATCGAATACACGCAATCGCCGCCGGGGCTGGAGCAAATGCTTGGGCAGGTTATTTTCAGCATGACCAAAACAAAGGATGATGCAGCAGATGATGCGCCGGAAGACGGAGAATAATCACCGCAAAGCATCATGGTTTGCTGTTTTGTGTCTGACCGTGCCGTTTCTGACAGCCGCGCCTGTCTTTGCACAGCAACAGGACCGGATCGCGCCGCCGCAAATTCAGCCGGCACAGCCGCAGCCCGTTGAAATGACGGATATGGATGTCGCCGTATTGCGCAGCCTTGATAAGACCTATGCCCGCACCTCGACCTTTGAAGTGCCTGTCGGCCAGACGGTCAAATTCGGGGAAACATTGTTCATCCGTCCGCAGGCCTGCCGCAAGACTCCGCCGACCAAGCAGCCGGAAAGCGCCGCTTTCTTGCAAATCTGGGAACATGTGCTGCCTGATGCGGCAAAAAAGAAGCCGAAAGAAAGCGATGATAAAAAGAACACGCGCTGGGTTTTCAGCGGCTGGATGTTCGCCTCAAGCCCTGCCCTGTCGGCAATGGATCATCCGGTCTTTGATGTCTGGGTGATTGACTGCAAAAAATCCGATACCAAAGCCAGCTCCGCAGGCGCGGTTGTTGTCTCCGGTGATGATTCCGCAGGCGATTCCGCCAGCGATGAAGAACCGCCCGCGCCGTCAGAGCCTAAATCCGAATAAAACACGCAGGGCTTTTTAAGCGCTTCGGCGAGCTGCGCCTTATATTCCGCGCGCGGCAATTCGTAAACGCCGAATTGTTCGAGATGATCATTCACAAATTGCGTATCAAAAATCCGGTAACCCTGCCGCCACAGCCTTGCCGTCAGGTGAACCAGAGCGATTTTGCTGGCATCCGTGGCGCGGTGGAACATGCTTTCCCCGAAAAACGCGCCGCCAAGCGCCACGCCGTAAACACCGCCGACCAGCTCCTCCGTTTCCCTGTCCCATGCCTCGACGGAATGGGCAAAGCCCAGATCATGCAGCTGCGTATAAAGATCAATGATGGTCTTATTGATCCAGCTTTCCGGCCGATAGCGCCCTGACACGCCGCAAGATTTGATGACAGCGGCAAAATCCGTATTGACGCGTATATCATAAGGGTAATGCCGGATGGTTTTTTGCAGTCTTTTCGGCACATGCAGACCGGAGATGGAAAGCTGGCCGCGCATTTCGGGATCAAACCAGTAGATCTTGCTGCTCTCCGCCCCCTCCGCCATCGGAAACAAGCCTTCCGTATAGGCGTAAAGCAGTAATTCGGGTGTGATATCGTCTAAATTATGGGACATGTCATCATTTGTCGTTCTTATCCAGCGAGTAATCTTCCGGCGGCAATTCATGCAGCACCCAGATCAGCGACCCCAGCAGCATGACCGCCACGGCCTGATGCAGCACGGCGACCGGCAGCATCAGCTGCGTCAGCAATGTTGTCATGCCAAGCGTAAATTGCACAATCACCAGAAAACCCGCCAGCCCGAAAGCCCATGAAACACGCGGGCTTTTTTGGAAATTCATACTGCGCCCGACAAGGAACAAGACCGAAAACGCCGTCAGCACCGCCAAGGCGCGGTGAATAAACTGGACGGTGGCATGGTTTTCAAAAATATTGATCCAGAGCGGCGCCATATCCAGCCCCTCCGTCGGCCACGGATATTTGCCCATCAGCGGGAAGCTGTTATAGATCAATCCGGCTTTTGAGCCTGCGACAAGCGCACCCCAGATAATGGTCAGCGCCAGCAGTATAATCACGCGCCGCGCCATGCGATAAAGCGGGAACAGAATCGCGCGGTTTTTCGACGGCGGCACCGAAAGCTTTAAAGCCATATTCAAAATCAGCGAAAACAAAATCAGCGCCAGCGACAAATGCGCCGCCAGACGGTAATGGCTGACCGCAGGCATATCAATCAACCCGCTTTTGACCATATACCATCCCAGCACGCCCTGTGCCCCGCCCAGCAGGAAAAAACCGACAAAGCTGGGGAAATAAATACGGGGGATGCGTTTCATGGCCAGAAAGACCAGAAAGGGCAGCAGATAGACCGCGCCGACGGCACGCCCCAGCAGGCGGTGAAACCATTCCCAGAAGAAGATGGATTTAAATTCCTCCAGCGACATGCCTTCATTGATTTTCTGATATTGCGGCGTTTCTTTATAAAGATCGAAAACCTTGTTCCATGACTCGGCATCATGCGGCGGCAGCACGCCTGTGACCGGCTGCCATTCGACAATTGACAGCCCCGACCCCGTCAGTCGCGTAATCGCCCCCACCACCGCAATGCAGAAGATCAGAAAGGCACAGCTATACAGCCAGAGCGCAACGGGTTTGGTTTTTTGATAGTCGATGACATCCATTGTCTTTTTCCTTTTGTCTTACAGATATACACCGCTGCTGCCGTGTTCTCAAACCCAAAATACGGCACAAAAGAAATGCCCGGCACACGGGCCGGGCAAAAGACTACGAGGAGGCACAGATGAAACGAGATTTAAAAGAAACCACTAAAATAAATCTCCATCCATAATTTCAGTATAGCGGGGTTTTGGTTAAGAAATGGTTAATCAGGGGTTAAATATGGTTAACATATACGCATTTTACCCCGTCCAAAACAGGCGATTAACACTTTATTAACCATTACATGCGCGCTTTATTTAATAAATACAATTACTTGCCTATAAATAGAATTGGTTAACGGCATTTTTGCTGCATCCTGAAAAAAGTAAGGAAAAAACAGTTTTTTCGCGCCAAATACGGCTTAAAAGTGCGCAGGATGAAATATTATTTTGTCCCTCTCTTCACCCAATAGCTGTAATCAGTCATTATATAAAAGAGATTTCTTTCTTTTTTCTTTCCACTTTTCAATAGACTCTTTTGTGGATTTTCGCACATATTCCTCTTCTTCTTTGATACCCTTTTCGTAGCCTTCCATCATTTTATCATCGCGGATACATTCCCACGCTTTAGGGAAGTCCGGCTGATCCATAATCGCTGTATTATAAACATACATCAGCTTCATCAAAATCGCTGGAGGCGGAAAACAACCCGTAAACCAAACTGTCTTTTCTACAGGGCCTTCACACTTCGCCCCAACTGTCACCGCATTTTCCTCTTTGGCCTTATACCCCATAGCAAGACTGTACAGTGCGAAGTCTTTTTTCTTGGCATTCTCTTTAACTAGGTATTCGGTATTCCGATATACCAGTTTAAAATGGGGTGTGTTTTTATCTTCAACTTTGAACCCTGCATATTTACGCAACAAATATAGCCGCGAACTTTCATACTGCGTGAAAGATGAAGACATACACCCTGTCAAAAAGAAACAAAGCAGCAATCCGAACCAAGCCTTATATAAATTCTTCAACATGAAAACTCTCATATACAGACGGTTGATATATTGGCTTTGATATCAGAAACGCGCCCTTCTTTAATCTGCAAGTCAAAATAAGACTTATCCGCGCATATAAAAGAAAAAAAGAAAAATGGGAAATTATTCACGAGACGGCTACCACTATAAACATCAAGACTCTGGTCGGTGATTCCAAACATCTTATACTTAAATTTCTGCATCTTTTTTAACTCAACTCCCGCACTATTAAGTATTTTAATGGCCTCTTCGGCATCTGCCCCTATTTTAATGATCTCTTGAACATCTTTCGAAATATCTACGCCAGAGAACGCTTTTTTATTGGTACGCGCAAATATAGGTTCATTAATCACTTTAATCAGCTTGATGTGAGGTGCGCTACCAAAATAGAAATAACCATCAAGATAGGCAGAAATCCCCATAACGATTATCAGCAATATCGCTACACGATAACGTATTATACTGGATATCCAATTTTTATTAGTCATCATCCAACGGCCTTACTCATTAAGAGGATGGGTTATATACGGGACAGGTTCCAGTCCACGATTGTTTTTTGGCCGAAAATTTGGGCATAAACGGCGATTTGCAAGGTTTTGCGGGGGGTGTCGGCATGTCTGCCGGGGGAATAGACGCTTTCCTCCAAGCCGAAAACGCCGCCATTACAGGTAAATTCCCAGCCCTGCCCCGTGCCTGTGCGCAGCAAGACCCGCGTACCGTCACCGATGACGGAGGCACGGACGGAGGGGTGCAGATGAAAGCGCACGGCAAAGCTGGCGCCATCCATGCCTGATAAAATATCCTGCCCATGCAAGAGGTTACCGTTGTTTTTTAACGTCATAACGCGGCGATGCGTGACGCCGAAGCGTTCCAGATAGCCGTCATGCGTTGCATCAATCAGCCCTGTGCCGTTTAAATCCTCGCGTATTTTTGTGACCGCGATTTTTTTCAGCGGTATCTCTGCGCCCTTTGCAGGCAATGCGTTGCTTTCCTCCACCGTTACGGTTGAATGCGCCGCCGTCGAGGCCAGTGCCTGCTGCCATGCCGGATGGCCCGCCCATGCGCCGCAATTGACGATCAGACGGTCACGCCCCGCGCTCATTTCAAAAGCCAGTAATCCGGCATAGTTTTGCCTGTCCGAGGGCTTGCCCGTATCCATGATGATCGTCGTGCGCCCCTGTGACATACGGTCATAGCCTGTCACGCCCAGCGATTTCAGCGGTCGCCCGCCCGAAGCCCCCGCTTGCGCCAGCACCATATCACAGAGGCTGCCGCCTGCCGCGCCGCCACCGTGGAACAGTCCCAGCCCGCCGTCATTATGGCGCAAGCTGCGCAGCACCGCCGCCATTTTTCCTGCGGTATGGGTCAGAAAATCCGGTACGGACAGCCCTGCCAGATGGATGGCGGCACGGATATCCAGCAGATTTTGCAAAAAGACCAGATGCTGTTCCGGTGCGCGGCTTTTATGGCCGCCGTCGCTTAAGATATCATTCTGGATATCGGCAGCGAGAATATGCAGTGCCTGACGGCAGTATTTTTCCTGCCCCATCGCCATACCGCCGTAAAACAACGCCTTTGCCGTATAAAGCAGATCGCCCTCGCCCGCATGTTTGGACAGATGTTTGATCTGGCGGGACAGGCTTTCCAGCATGGCATGGCGGAATTCCTCGCCCGCGCTGGCGCAAAAGGCGGAATAGGCGGAGAGCCAATGCACAATCCGCCGCGCCGTAATATCAGGCCGCCATGACAGCGCATGCCAGCGGCTGTAATGGTCAAGCCAGTCGGAAATCAGATAACGGGCATGTTGCCTTGCCCGCTCTCCGCCAAAGGCGCGCAAATCGCGCAGCATGTCAAAACCGTGCATGGATGACAGCCAGCCGTCATGGAAGCCTTCCGGTTCCCACAATACATCAATGCTGCGAAAGCTTTGCCCGTCGAACAGATATAAGCCCTGCACGATATCATAGCCCCGCCCCGCATCGCCCGACCACGGATCGGGGGGAATAACCAATGGCGCGTCATCAACGGAAGCGGCACGGCCAAGCGCCATGTCGTAAAGCGGAGAGCGGCATTTGATCTGATGCGCATAGGCAGAGAGATTCTTGAAGAATCCCGTTTCCTGCGGCATTGATCTGTCATCCTGCATGGGCTTCGGCCCCGTTCGTTACGTTTCTTCGCATGGCCGCCGGAGGTTTCCGGCAAAAGGTAGGAGAGCTTTACGCAGAGAGTGATTTGCTGCGCAAGGCGGAGATTGCGGCGGCGTAATGTTCCGGCCCGTCACGGAACACGGCGGTTCCCGCAACCAGAATATTTGCCCCCGCGGCAATGACAAGCGGCGCGGTTTCGGGCGTAATACCGCCATCAACCTGAATATCGACCTGACCGTCGCGTCCTGCGGCGGTGATCATTTTGCGCACGGCATGAATTTTATCAACCAGCGGCAGGAAAGCCTGCCCGCCGAAACCCGGATTGACCGTCATAATCAGCACCATATCAATCTCGCCGATAATATGGTCCAGCACGGATACCGGCGTACCGGGGTTCAGCGCGATGCCGACTTTTTTACCGTGGCTTTGAATCATCTGGATCGTGCGGTGCATATGTGCGCCCGCCTCGGGATGGAAAGAGATAATATCGGCTCCTGCATCGGCAAAAGCGGCGATATAGGGGTCAACCGGTGCAATCATCAGATGCACATCGAAAACCTTATCCGTATGCGGGCGCAGTGCCTTCACCACATTCGGGCCGATGGTCAAATTCGGCACGAAATGCCCGTCCATCACATCAATATGGATGTAATCCGCCCCTGCCTTATCAATGGCGCGGACTTCCTCGCCCAGTTTGGCGAAGTCGGCAGATAAAATTGAGGGTGCGATGAGGATATCCTGTTCCATAGCTTTCATCATATCAATCCTTGCGAAAACGGGCAATGAAAAAACCGTCCATGCCGCCTGCGGCGCCCGCATCCGTGAAGGGGAAAATTCTTAGATTTCCGGCTTTGTCCGCCGCAAGCGGGAAAGCGTCAATCGCCACGCGTGTTGTGCCTTGCGGTGCGTCATGTTCCTCGCCTTCGGCGCTTTGCAGGGCGCAAACGGCATAGACCAGCGTGCCACCGGGTTTCAGCATACGGACGGCATTTTGCAAAGCCTGTTCCTGCAACGCGGCCAGTCCGGCGATATCTTCTTCCTGCTTTAAATGCAGCAGATCGGGATGGCGGCGGAGCGTGCCCGTCGCGCTGCAAGGTGCATCCAGCAGCACGTAATCAACCTGTTCTGCGGGCTGCCATGTCGTGACATCCCCTGCGACCGTCGTGACATTTGCCGATAATCCGGTGCGTTTCAGATTTTGCCCCAGCATCTCCAGCCGTTTTTTTGATTTATCCACGGCGGTGACTTTTGCGCCCAATGCCGCAAGCTGCATGGTTTTACCGCCGGGCGCGGCGCAAAGATCAATGACTTGTGCATCTTTCAAATCATGGCCTTCCGCCAACACCTGCGCGGGCAAGGCCGCAGCGGCATCCTGCACCCACCATGCGCCCTCGGCAAAGCCGGGCATGGCGGTGATATCGCCTTTTTGCAATGCACAGCGTAAGGTGCCTGTCGGCAGAATGACGGCATCGAGTTTTTCCGCCCATTTTTCACGCTCCGCCGCGTTTTTGACCGTGATGTCCAAGGGTGGTTCGACCAAAGCGGCGGCGGCGATTTTTTGCGCCACCTCCGCGCCGTAGTCTTTTTGCCAGCTTTTATACATCCATTGCGGGATATTGCGCTGCGTATCGGGATCAAGCTTTATGCCCTCACGCAGGATGCGGCGCAGCACGGCATTGACCATGTTTTTCGCGGGGGCGGTTTTGCGGTTTTTCGCCGCAGCCTCGACCGACAGATCAACGGCGGCATGTTCCGCGCCTTCCATACATAGAAGCTGCACAACGCCAAGGCGCAGGATGTTCAAAAGATGCGGCGGTTTGATTTTATGCGGCGGGCGCGGCAATAACGGGCGCAGGGTTGCGTCAATCTGTCCGCAATGACGCAGGGTTGTCATCACCAGGGCGCGCATAAAGCCGTTATCTGAAGGGGAAAGCTGCCCGCCCTGCTCTGCGGCGAAGGCATCATCAATCGTCTGACCCTGTTCAAGGATGCGTCCCAAAACGCGTGCAGCGGCGATCCGCGCGGCGAGCCCCTGCTTCACTGCTGCGCCTTCCCGTCCATCAGGTCGTCCTCAAAACTGCAGGCGTAATCAATGATTTGGGTGTAAAGGTCATAGACAAATTTTCTGTCCAGCCCTTGCGCGGCAGCCATATCGGCGGCGTTATTCCGCACTTCATCAACGCGATCCGGTAGCACGGAGGGGATGCCGTGGCGGCCTTTGATGCCTGCGACTTCCTGCACGATTTGGAAGCGGCGCACCAGCAGCGCGACCAATTCCTTGTCAATCGCGTCGATCTCCTTCCGGTACGGAGCCAGAATTTCCTTTACAGCGCTGTCTGTTTTGCTCATAACTGTTCCTGTTACACGGTTTTTTTAAAGGGGACATGTTTCATGCTCTTTCTATCGGTTCAACCCGTACACTGTCAAAAGATTTTTTACACGGCGCTGACGCTATGCATGGTTTTGTGCAGCCTGATTTTCATCAATCCGGCGCAGGCGCAGAGCTTTGGCGCGCAAAGCTTTACGCTGGAGAACGGTATGCAGGTCGTGCTGATCCCCAATCACCGCGCGCCTGTTGTGTCGCATATGGTCTGGTATAAAAGCGGTGCGGCGGATGAAAAACGCGGCAAATCGGGCGTGGCGCATTTTCTGGAACATTTGCTGTTTACCGGAACCGACACAATTGAACCCGACAGTTTCTCAAAAATCGTCAAAAGTCACGGCGGGCAGGATAACGCCTTTACCTCGCAGGATTTCACCGCTTATTACCAAAATATCGCGGTGGAAAAGCTGCCGCTGATTATGGCGATGGAGGCTGACCGCATGAAAAACCTGATATTGTCCGAAGAAACGGTGACGCGGGAGCGGCAGGTTATTTTGGAAGAACGCAGCGAGCGTACGGATAACAACCCCTCCGCCCGTCTGGGTGAGGCCGTGAACAGTGCGCTGTTCGTCAACCATCCTTACGGCATTCCGGTGATCGGCTGGCGGCATGAAATGGAAGGGCTGACGCGGCAGGATGCGCTGGATTTTTATCACGCCAATTACCGCCCCGCCAATGCGATTTTGATCGTTGCGGGCGATATCATATTGGAGGAGCTGCGCAAACTGGCGGAGAGCTATTACGGCGTGCTGTCGAACCCGCCGGAAACAGCGGATTATCAGCGTGTATGGACTGAACCCGCGCCGCTTTTGGCGGATCAGAGGATCGTGCTGAAAGATGAAAAAGTACAGGCACCGACCTATCGCCGTTATTACCGCGCTCCGCACGGATCGGAAGCGGCGGAGCTGTTATCGGATATTCTGGGCGAAGGCACGACCTCGCGCCTTTACCGTAAACTGGTGATCGAGATGAAAATCGCCACCAGCATCGGCAGCGGCTATGACGCCGTGCAGCGCGGCCCGTCGAGCTTTGTGCTCTATGCCGTTCCCGCCCCCGGTGTCGCGATTGAAACGGTTGAAAAAGCCCTGCTGGCGGAAATTGACGAGATTGCCGCAAACGGCGTCACACAGGAAGAGCTGACGACCTCGAAAAACCGCATGATTAACAGCGCGGTTTATGCGCGGGACAGTTTGCAATATCCGGCGATGGTGTTCGGGCAGGCTTTGACGGCAGGGTTTGATATGGACTATGTCGAATACTGGACGGAGCGTATCGAAAATGCCGCATTGGAAGATGTAAATGCCGCCGCGCGGGATATATTGGGTGACGGCAAAGCCGCCATTACCGGTATTCTGCTGCCAGAGACACAAAAAACGACACAATAACGGGACAAGATAGACATGACAACGCAAACGGCAGAAACGCATCCGGCGCATGCATGGAAGAAATCCCCCTTTTCCTGGGTGCTGGTCGGTATTGCTATTTTTTCACTGATTATCGGTTTTGTTTTCCTGCAAAAAACCGCGACAACGCCGCAAAGCGCCGTGCCGTCAAAACTGGCAAAGATGCTGAAAGACGGTGCGGAAACGCCGCAGCATAAAAGCCGCGTACCGATTGAAGAAGTCACCAGCCCCGGCGGGTTGAAAGCATGGCTGGTGAATGACAGCTCCGTTCCCGTGATTTCCATTGATTTCTCCTTTCCCGGCGGCATGACGCTGGAAGACCCTGCCGCTGCCGGATTGTCCAATATGATGTCGATTATGCTGGATGAAGGCGCGGGATCTTACGACAGTCAGGCTTTTCAGAAAGAGCTGGCCGATCATGTCATCAGCCTGTCTTTCTCCGCAGGGCGCGACCGCTTTTTCGGTTCGGTAAAAACCTTGAAAAAATATCAGGATAAAGCCTTTGCGCTGACGCATCTGGCGCTGACACAGCCGCGTTTTGAAGAAGATGCGCTGGCGCGGATGAAACGCGCCACGCTGAACAGCATCCGCCAAAATCTCGGCAATCCGGGCTGGACAACAGCGCGGCTGTTCAATGGTACAATCTTTGCCGGACACCCTTATGAACGCCCCGGGCAAGGCAATCCCGCAACCGTCGAAAAAATCACAGCGGCTGATTTAAAAGCACTGGCGCAAAAGCAGTTTGTGCGCGAAGGTCTGCAAATCTCGGTCGCAGGAGATATCAGCGCGGAAGAGCTGGCGGCAAAGCTGGATGATATTTTCGGCGGGCTGCAAAAAGGCACGCCCGCGGAAGAAAAAGAGCATAAATCCGCGCTGAATGAAAAGGCGCTGGGCAAAACCTATGTCTATCACATGGAAATTCCGCAAAGCATTATCCAATTCGCGCATCAGGGCATTTCGCCGCAGGATGATGATTATATGGCCGCAGGCGTGATGAATTACATTCTGGGAGGCGGCGGTTTTGCCTCGCGGTTGATGACCTCATTGCGTGAGGAGCACGGGCTGACTTACGGTATTTACACCCAGCTTTCCGATTCCGATGCCGCATCGCTGTTGCAAGGGCAGTTTGCCACCACCAATGACAGCGCGGGCAAAGCCGTCGCGCTGTTGAAAGAAGAATGGGCGCGGCTGGCCAAGGACGGGCCAACGGAAGAAGAGCTGCGGCTGGCAAAGAATTACCTGATCGGGTCATTCCCGCTGGCGCTGACCTCCAGCGATGCGATTTCCGGCATGTTGTCGGGATTGCAGAAAAACAAGCGCGATATTGATTATATCAACCGCTATGCCGATATGCTGCGGGCGGTGACAAAAGACGATGTCAAGCGCGTGGCGGAGCGGCTATTGAACGCCGATGATCTCAGCTTTGTCATCGTCGGCAAGCCGGAAGGCATTGAAAACGCCGTGACGGTCACGAAATTGCCGGGGATGTAGAAGCAGCGGTAATTTCCTTTTAATCTGTCCCCTTCACTAAGGAAAGATCAACCTCAAGATGAGCATAGCTTCTAAAGTTATCAGTAGTCTGTGTGTTGCTTTCGTGCTGACTTTCGGTTTTTTTGCTCCTCCGCTTTGGAACGGCTTTGGAGAGTGGGGAATTGAAATTGCATTAAGGCATTTTTCGGCATTCTGGTTTTTGATTATCACGCCCCTAATTATGGTCATCATTCCAACCTATTTTCTTTTTAGACATCCCCATAAAAAGGACGGACAGGAGAAAATTGGTGCAAGCCTGCGCATCCTTTTCATCGCGTCTGTTACGCTCGCAGTCATCCTGTTTATCTCTTGGCCTGCCGCCACAAAAAGGGTTGATTGGTTAATATCCGCGCTGGAATACACAGGATATTATATCGGTGTGCCGCTTGTCGGATATTTCCTTTACAAAAAACTGATCGAGCGCAAACCCGTTTTGAAATGGCGTCTTGCGGCTTTCGCCCTATATGTGGCTATCTGGGGTGGCCTGATTGGATATATTGGCATTTACAGCTATTCTCATCTTTTCTGGAAAGAATACCGCTGCTCTCGCACTATGACGGAAGCGGAGAAGGCTCAATGGAAAGCTCAATGGGAGAAGAAACATACGGTATGCCAGAAAAACATGCCTCCCGGCGTTGCTTCCTGCGCTATTTCGATTGCAATTCCAAATATTCAGGACAGCCCGCCACCATTCTACTATATTTTCTTTAAGCCAGATTTACCCCGAAAACCTTTTGCAGCTTGGCGTGCAAATAACTCTTCATATCCCGAATCCGGGATCAAATACTGTCCTTCCGGGCAGAAGACGGTCAAGCTTTACCAAGCAGTAGAAATTTACCACAAAACCAATGGTGCGAAACATCATGAGTTACATTAAAACGCCTTACCCGCCTCTACGAAACGGCAGCAGCAGCAAATCCCGCAGGCTGCGGTCTTTATCGCCCGGCACGCCGAGTGCCATATCTTCCTTGCGGGTTCCGTTTGTGGTGCTGCGGAAGACATGATCCCAGATGCTGAGCAGCAGGCAGTAGCGGCTGTGCATGTCGCGGCTGTCGGCATGGTGATGCACCCAATGGATGGAAGGCGTGACGATAATGCGGGAGAGCGGTTTTTCCAGTTTCTCCGGCAGGCGGATATTGGCATGCTGGAAGAAAGCCGCAATCAGCAGCACGGTTTCAAAAATGACGATATCGCGAAACGGGATGGCAAACAGCAGAATGACGGGAATGCGCGCCAGCGCGGATAAAAATACCTCCCCGAAATGGAAGCGCACCGCCGTTGATGTATCGAGCATCTTATCGAGATGATGCACGCGGTGAAACCGCCAGAGAAAGTCAAAACGGTGATTGGCGCGGTGCCACCAATAGACCCAGAAATCCAGCAGCAGGATATGCAGGATAATACTGACGATGCCGCCCGCGCCCCGCCCCCAGAGATCAACACTTGCGGCAAGTTTTGTCACAGGCAGGATCACCGCCAGCGACAACAGCGCATTTAGGCCCCAAAGCGCAAAGTTTTTTACAATATCTTCAGCATGATGCTTATTTTTTCTGATAAATGACCTGAAGCGTTCCAGCAGGAACAAAGCAGCCAGTGCGGCCAAAACAAAGGCGAGCTTTCCGGCAATCATCTTTTACGGCTGACATAGCGGCGCATATGGCCGGGAATATGCGGATCGATTTTTACAGCCCCGCCCTGTTTTTTCAATTCATCAAAGGCTTCGCGCACAAAGCCCTGCGCATTGACGGGGATATCGGCAAAATAGGTTTCCGTCGTCAGCATGGATTTGGTATCAAAATCGCGAATGACGCGGCTTTGCTTTGCAGCGCGGAAATTGAATGTGTCGGAGATTTCCGTCATGCCGTCATTGTCGTAGCTGACATATTTGATGCTGTCATCGGCGGTTTTGCGCCACGGGCCCTTCAGCTCCTCCAGCTTCATATGGAGATAGCGGTAGACAGCCTCCATTTGCGGTTCTTTATGGCGTTTTTCCGCTGCCAGTTCGTAAGCCTTCTGCGCGCCGGCGGAAGTAAAATCCACACCGTCATATTTCGCCACATGCAGCGCCAATACGGCATAATTATTGCCGACAGCCGCCCGCAAAAGCGATTTTTTGTTGCCGTCAACGGCATTCACATCCACACCGCCCGCGACAAGAATATCCATCATACGGGTGTCCTTGATATGGTTTAGCGCAAAAAACATCGCCGTTTGATAGGTGAGGTCGGAATAATCATAGCCGCGCGGAACACGGATTTTCACCTCCGGATCTGCGCCATTGGACAGCGCCTCTTTGACGCCGTCATAATCCGTTTTCTTTAGCGCCTTAACGAAAAGCGCCTGCCAGTCGGGCTTTTTCTCCTCTTTTTTTTCAGGAGCAGGTGCGGGCGTCGGCGGCGGCGGATCCCAATGATCGTCAAAACCTAAATCAATTGCCATGATTACCCCCTTTTCACAGTACGGCGTGAAACATAGCGCATACCCGCGAATTGATGCGGCTCCAGCTCTTTGGCGCCACCCGCCTTTTGCAATGCGGCGAAGGCCTCGCTGATAATCTTTTGCGCGGCGCGCGGCGCATCATCGAAATAGCAATCCGTGGAGGTCGTTGTTTCCGTCTCAAAATCACGGATGATATGCGTCTGTTTGCCGCTGCGGAAATTGAAAACATCTGTGATTTCAACCATGCCCGCGCTGGCGAATTCCGTATATTGCACGCTGTCATTGGAGATTTTGCGCCACGGTCCGTCAGCGGTTTCGATCCGTGCTTTCAGGCAGCGGTACAGCGCCTCATATTCCGCATCATCATCGCGGTTGTTTTCGGATTCTTCGTAGACCTCTTGCGTATCTTCGGAAAACAGCGCCAGTCTTTCATGCTGTGCGATGGCCAGCGCCGCATCCATCAAATCTTCATCCACGGCATATTGCAGCGGCAGGCAGCTGTAATCCTCATCCTTCTTATTCGGGTTCAGATCATATTTCAGCAGGGTTTTGACCAGCCCCAGCTCCTCTTCGACCAGCGCATACCACAGTGCCGAACCGTATTGGTCGCCGTCAATCGTGACTTTGGCATTCGGGTTTGCGCCGTTTTGCAGCGCGATATCCAGCGCGGCGCAATCTTTCGCTTTCAGCGCCTTGCGGAATTCTTTCTGCCAATTTTTATCGTCTTTTTTGCTCATGATTTTGTCTGCACCTGTTTCCCGCGGCTGCGCTGGATATGACGTACACCCGACAGGCTGCGCGGGTCAACATCCTGACCGCCATCCTGTTTCTGCAATTCCGTCAAAGCTTCGACAACCTGTTCGCGGGCATTTTGCGGCAGATCGGCGAAATAGGTGCTTTCGACATCGCTGCGTCCGGTGGCGTAATCGCGCGTGATTTCCTTCATTTTTGCGGCACGGAAATTGAAAATTGTCGTAACTTCGATCATCTGGTCCGGTGTGCGGGAAATGTGCTGGATAGAACTGTCATCCATTTTTTTCCAGCCATTCGCCGTATCAAAGACATTCTGTAGCAGGCGGTAGATTTGCGCATGGCGCGGGCTTTCATTTTGATAGCGTTCCGCCAATACCCAGGCTTTACGGTTCAGAGGCGTGGTCGGGTCAAAGTCTTCGGCCTCGGTGATCTGACGGCAAAAACTGAAATAACCTTCATGGACGGCCTTGTATAATGGCGATGAATTCTCGCTTCCCAGATTGGGATCGCCGCCATGACGCAAGGCGATATCCGCCAGTGTCGGATCCTGCCTATATACCGCGAGATATAACAGGGTTCCGCTCGTGCGGTAAGGGTCTTTGATGTGCAGATTTGCATCTGTGCCTTGGAGAAGAGCGCGCTCAATGGCTGCGTAATCTATATTTTCCAGCAATTCTCCCATCTCTTTTGCACTGATTGACATCAATCTCTACCTTTTTACTGTGTTTGCGAAACGCGGCGGGTGACCTGACGCAAGCGCACGCTATTCATGCTTTGCGGGTCGGCATTCTTGCCGCCGCCTGCGGCTTTTAATTCATCCCAAGCTTCTTTCAACTGCGCGCGCATATTGGCAGGCATATCAGCGAAAAAGCAGGATGTTGTCTGAATACTGCCGAATTCAAAATCGCGGATATGGCGGACACGTTCCCCCGCTTTGAAATTGAACTGGTCGGTGACCTCCAGCATACCGTCTTTGTCAAAGCTAACGCGGCTGATGATGTCATCATCAACCAGCTGCCACGGATCGGCGAAAATGCTTTTGGCGTATTTATACAGCTCTTTTTGTGCGGGGCCGTTATGCTTTATGTTTTCCGCAGCTTGCAGTGCCGCCTTGTTCGCCGCCGTTTTCGGGTCAAATCCCGGGGCGGTGGCGATTGTTTTCACCAAGCCTTTTATTTCCTTGTAAACCGCATGGGTTAGTGCGGCGGTTTTATTCTCATCAACACGATTGACATCTACGCCATGTGCAACCAGAAAATCCAGCAATTGCCCGTCCTGTTTCTCCAGCGCATAGAAAAGCGGCGATGTATATGTGCGTGTATAGTAAGAGCTGCCGTGGCTGCGGTAACCGCGATATTGTCGGTCGATTATTTCCGCGTCAATATCCGCGCCCTGTGCCAATGTAGCGGAGATTGCATCATAGTCACGGTTTTTGACCGCATCGATGAATTGCTGTTGAATTTCTTCCGGTGTGGGACGCGCAATCTCCACCTCTGCCCGCAGTTGCGGGTCCTCGGGAAGTTCCGACGGTGGTAGCGGTCCCCCAATCATCACGTTTTTTACCTCTTATTGCCTGCCGTTATTACAGCGGTTATATTAACAGTTAATTAACATTATGTCAAATATTTTCAAGGAAATCGCGGCAAAATAGCGTGATCTGTAAAAACTTTATTGACATATGAAATATAATTATTAACATAGCTTTTACACACAACGATAAGACCGGAGGGGAAAAATGGCAGCACAGCCTCAGATCGTGCGGCAGATTTGTGCAGAGGAGTTGATTTCCCAGGTACTCTACGCGCATGAGGTCTTGAAAACTGCCAGTGACCGTTCCCCGACCAATCCCCTGATTACCGAAACGCTGTCCGCGCTGGTGGAAAACATCGTGCTGGCCGAAGAACATTTCTCTGACTCCGAGAAAAAGCAGGTGCTGGATAATCCGCAAATCCGCGCCGTGCGCCGCGCCATGCTGGCGGAACTCTCGGAAGCCGAATATGCGATGGAGCTTTATTTCTCTGACAAATTCCTGAAAAATCCCGACTTTCAAGAAGAAAATCTCAATGAATTCTGGTATTTGCAGAATTATCTTGACCTTGTCGATCTTGAGCTGGAAAAGGTCTCCATCAGCAAACACCCGGATAAGGAAATCGTGTTTATCGGCAGCGGTCCCCTGCCCCTGACCGCCATTATCATGGCGCAGAAAACGGGCATGAAAATTACCTGCCTTGATATGGATGAAGCCGCCGTCAAACGCGGCGAAGCGCTGGCTGAAAAACTCGGCATGAGTGACAAGCTGCATTTCACGCAAAGCTCGGGCAGCGCATATGATTACCGTGATACCGCGCTGGTGATGGTGGCAAGCCTTGTCGCGGACAAGAAAGAGGTTCTGAAACAAATCCGCAGCACCGCACATGACGAGCCGGAGGTTGCGCTGCGCTCAGCCGAAGGGCTGCATGCGCTGCTGTATGATCCGGTGAAGCCGTCCCTGCTGGAAGAATTCAATATGCGGGTCGAACGCGAAACCCGCCCGACACCGAAAGTGATCAATTCGACGCTGGTTTGCTCGTTTAAAATGAAGTAGTATTTTTTTATATTATAAAATTACTAGTACAATTTCCAAAAAGGACTTTCTATGGCAACTTTACCATACATCACATCTCCTGGTAATATTGATAAAGCTTTAAACGGTATCAAGAAAGCAGGGGTGCCTGAGCGTGTCACCCTAGATTTCGTAAAAACAATTCTAAAAATACCAGGAGGTTCTGGCGATCAAATCAACTCTTTTTTAAAGAAAATCAGTTTAGTAAATTCTGACGGTACGCCTAATGAAACCTATCGAAAATTTCGCAACCCAACATCCTCTGGCAAAGCTATAGCGCAATGCATTAAAGATGCCTATGCTCCTCTGTATGTGCGAAATGAGTATATGCACGAACTGAACGATGAAGAGCTAATAGGTTTAGTTGTTGAAGAAACTGGTCATGCCCACGACTCAAACCCTGTAAAATTGATAGTCAGTTGCATTCAACATTTAAAAAGTTTCTCTGATTTTAGTGATGAAGAAAACAATCACATCGCGAAAATTGACAACAATCCCCCAAACATGGAGGATGATAAAAGTAATCACAACGCAAAAAATTCGCAACCGTCTCCTTCTATTGGCTTAAATCTTGGCTACACTATCAATTTAAACTTACCTGCAACTTCTGACCCTGCAGTTTTTGACGCTATTTTCAAAAGCCTAAAAGAAAATTTATTGAGTGCAGAAGATGCCTAAAAGACCTGATGGATTAATACGAGCTTTAGGTATGTCTGGGTTGCAAATCACAACCGGCCTAAGAAACATTGAAAAAAAGTATGATATTTCTCTCGGGCACGTAAAAACGAAGTCTAAAAGCAGAAAATTCTCGGAATATGAACAATTTGAGGCGGATCTTCGCAAAGAAGCTGCAAGAATGTCAGAGTTTTACGAAGTTTTTTATTGCTTAGAGAACTCAATAAGAAAACTCGTTGCCGATGTAATGATAGAAGCTGAAGGAGCCGACTGGTGGGATAGCGAGCGTGTCGATGATGACCGAATAAGAAAGAAAGCCAACGCTAGTCGCAAAAAAGAGATTGATAGCGGGATTACTCCGCGCTCTGATAACTTGATAGATTACACGACATTTGGAGAACTGGCACAGTTAATAACCGATAACTGGGACTTGTTTGACCCTATCTTTCAGTCAAAAACAGCCGTTAGCAATGTTACAAACCAGCTCAACTTGTTACGAGGACCTATTGCCCATTGCACAGCTACGGATGAATTAGAACAAGATCGGCTCAACCTAGCTGTCAAGACTTGGTTTAAGATTATGTCTTAACCCACTCCAAAGAAAAAAGCCCCGTTTAGGGGCTTTCTTTTTATTTGCGCACTTGCGTCTAAGCCTCAAGAGGCGCGGATTGTAAATCCGCTGTCTTTCGGCAAGACTTCAGTGATCACCAAGCAAAAAGGCCCCATTCAAGGGGCCTTTTTGCTTGGTGATGGTAGCGAGGGAGGGATTTGAACCCCCGACACAAGGATTATGATTCCTCTGCTCTAACCAGCTGAGCTACCCCGCCATCCTTCACAAAAGCGGAATAGATATATCAAACTTCCTCATGCTTTGCCAGTATTTTTTGCGCTTTTAATGCATCAATATATTCCTGCGGCAGACCATGCGCCTCTGCGCCACTGACCATACGCGCAAGATAGGCGGCGACAGGCAGGAACGGTGCGCCCTCCTGCGG
The DNA here is from genome assembly GCA_013285465.1 of Pseudomonadota bacterium. NCBI lineage: Bacteria > Pseudomonadati > Pseudomonadota > Pseudomonadota bacterium. Next base: position 1,222,816 of record CP053449.1, on the reverse strand, counting down.
GTTGGCAAAATAGGACCAGCAGGCAAAGGACTCGCCTTCGGGCGGCGCGACATTGATTTCTGCGCGGAAATAATCATGCGGATGGCCTTCATAACCGTCCATCGCGGCAAGATCATCCTCCGTCAGATAATAAACAACGCCGAAACAGGTCGCCCCGGCATGGGCAAGAATACCGGCAACACCGCCGCCGCCCCATGTGCGGGAAATGCGGGGAAAGCAAAGGCGGTGATCCTTTAGCGCGGCAATGGTGACAAAACGCGCATCGGCACAGCGTTTTTGCATCTGCTGCGGACAAAGATTACTGCCATAGGCGAAGTAAAGCGGCATGGTTTTTCTTCCTTTCTGTCAGCAGATTCTGACAGAGCGCAGAGAAAAAGGAAAGTGCCGAAAAAAGGTTGACAAGCCCCGCCGCTTGCGGCTATTCATATATCCGATCTTTATACATGGTCAAGGGCGTATAGCTCAGCGGGAGAGCACTACGTTGACATCGTAGGGGTCACTGGTTCAATCCCAGTTACGCCCACCATGACCAAGTCAAACGGCCCCTAAACGGGGCCGTTTGACTTGGTCATCACTGGATGTCTTAATGAAGACAAGCCGATTTATAATCGGCGCAGGCTGAATTTAGACAAAAGTGTACAAATAAAAAATAAACGTGGCTTTTTTATTTGGTCATCACAAAAAGCATTTTTAAAACATATTGGAATATCCCATGTCAGACACAGCACAAAAGAACAACTTTCTGCTCGCGCTTGGCGGGCTCTCCGGCAGCGGCAAAACCACCGCCGCGCACGCCATCGCCAAAAAGCTGAAAGACACCCGCGGCATTGAGGCCGTTGTGCTGGAATCCGACCCGATCCGTAAGGATATTCTCGGCGTACCGCATACAACGCGGCTGGGCAAGGACGGTTATACATGGGAGGTCACCAAACAGGTGATCGCCGAAATGAACCGCCGCACCGAAGAATTGCTGGCGGAAGGCAAATCCGTGATCTGGACCTCAACGCTGGTGGCGGAAAACCAACGCAAGGAAAAGGAAGATTACGCGCAGCAGGCAGGCGTTGCTTTCGCCGGATTCTGGCTGGAAACGCATGAAGATGTGCTGATTGACCGCGTCACCAAACGCGCGGAGACCGGAACCGATGCCTCGGATGCCACGGCGGAGATTGTCAAAATGCAGATTGCCCAGCAAAAAACCGTCACGGATTGGCCGAAAATTGACGCAGGACGCAGTATTGACACCGTTGCACAGGATATCATCAGTGAAATGGAAAAACGCAAACTGATCGCGCCACAAGCCGCGCCCGAGCAATGCAATTTCCGCATCCCGCAAAAGCGCCGCTATGGCCCGCGGGCTTAAAATGCGTATTTTGTATGTTATCAGCATATCGCTACTGCTAATCTTCTTCCCCACCCCTTCCAAGGCCACCAATCCGGTTTATACACATGTCGGGAAAGGCCATCTCGGTTACGGCGCTGTGCGCATGGACGATGACATCATCGTTTTCGGCCGCCTGCATTACTATGTTTTCAATACAAAGGTACCATGGGAAGCCCCTTTGATTTACGATCTCCCCTTTGAATTTTATGTTCATTCCATAGCAAAAGCGCCGAACGGCGACTTGCTGCTGGCCGGTCATAATCACAAGCGCCGCTTTGATCCGTCAAGTCTGCTCGGCCTGCCTGACAAGCGGCAAAACATACTGGTCAGGGCAAAGCTTGAAGACAGAAAACTTAAAATCATACGTTCCCGTAAGTTACAAGACCGCCTCTCCTACGGCCTTGGAATCAACAGCGAGGGACAGCCCGTTCTGTTATCCGGAGGAAACGGGATTTACCGTCTGACGGTTTTTACGGACACCACAATCAATAAAACTGAACAATCTCTTGAAATTCATAGCGGCGACCACAGCAGTCCGGCTTTTGCCATTACGCCGCAGGGGCATTACGCCATTCTGGGTTTTGAGCGTGTGACGAAAGAAAAGCATTCTTCCCACCCGACTTATTGGGAATACGATTCCACGCTCTCTCTCATTACCAAAAACACTTTAAGCACAGAGAAGAAATCCACAGGGAACGGCTTATCCCAAACCGCGCTGCTTGTTTATAAAAACAATGTTTACGCTGTCTATGGCTGGGATAAAACGAATGATCGGCGCAGGCAGGAAATGACAGAGGACATTCATATCTTGAAATTACAAGGCACGCCAATTTGGGCAAAAGCACAAACACTCCCCTATAGCACCCGTATGCCTTTCTTTCTGTTACAAAAGGGCGATCCCTATGCAATCCGTAATCTGCAGCGCATTACATTCAGCGCCAAAGACGGAAAAACAACGACTGAAGAAATGACACAACAAACCGTGCCGCAAGATTGCTTTCCCCCAGGCTATCAAGGATTTCGTATTGTTGATATTCTGCCGAATACTGACGGGACAGATTATATTGTTGTGAACGGCAATGCTGATGTTCCCCAAAAATACGGCTGCGTCACAATCGGTCGACTGAAATAAGGATGCATCTCATGAAAAAGCTTAGAACAAACGCAATTCTGCTGTTTTTTGCTGCCTGGACAGTCTTGCTGTGCATGGCGCACGGTGCGGCGCAGGCCTGCCTTGTCCACAAAACGCCGACCTACAATATATCCGAAGATGCCATGCTGACATGCACATTCGAAAGCAGTATCCATTGTGGTCAAAACATGTGTGAACAACGTGACTGGCTTGCCTACCCTTCCAAATATTTTTTAGATTTCAAAACGACGGAATATTCATGCCCAAAAATTATTGGTTATAATTTTCTGGGGGAAGAGAACGAAACGCGGTTTGCTTGCAAAGAAAAGAAGCCCTTCACTTTTCAATTGAGCTACGATCATAGCTCGTGCCATTATCCTGGTTCATTTCTAGTGAAAACGGGTACAGATGAGGTCGGACAAGCCGCTAGCTTTCACATTGACAGGCAAACCGGAGAATTTGTGTCTTTCATCAATACTGATATAGAAGGTTTAACAGATATACGGCTTGGTCATTGCGTTGTGGACACAGCGACAGAGCCGAAAGAATAGACTGTAAATTTTATCGTTTTTGAGATGTGCCTTTTGAAGCTTTGGCAGATGTCTTGCCGGCCTTTATTTTCTCTTCGGAGACCGCGCCATCTTCCCATTTTTCTTCCGTCGCTTTATTCCCGCGGGCATGTTCGATAAATTCCTGCTCGGCACGTTGCGCGATGCGCTGACCGTCGATCATGGCCTGCCCCATATCTTTGAAAAGATCTTGAAGAATGCTTTTGCTGTCCGCCATTGTTAACCGCTCCGTTTAAATAATCAAAACACAGCCTTATTTATACCGCAAAATTTTAATTATGTCAAATTATTGTCGGCGTAAATTACGGGGTTTTCGGGCGGGTCAGGCGGCTGATTTTCGGGCGCGGCGGGGCGAAACGGACCGGATCGCCGTTATAATCGACCAGCTGTTGGTCCGGCAAGGCGCGCATGACGGCCTGTGCGGTGCGCTCGGTGGCAAAAAACAGCACGCCGTTTTTGCTTTGATCCTTGGTGACGGAGCCGAGCATGACATGACCGAGATCGACCTCGTCCATATCGTGGTATTTTTCCAGCACTTCATAGAGTTTGGGCAGGATATTCATTGGCGCGGCGCTGAATTTCCTGAAAATTATTGCCGTCATAATCCACAACAATGCCGTAAGCCTGAAATGGTGATTGTGCCTTTAATTCGTCTTTGAAATTGGCTTCCAGACCGGAGATTGCGGCCAGTGCCTCTTTCATCTGATGATCGCGGAATTCCTTTTTGGCAAAACCGTCTTTCAGCACCTCCATCGCCTGACCGACGGTTTTTGTGCCGTAATCTTTTTCGACTTTCTGCAAAAACTTGCTGGCATCAAGCGCCTGTTTTGACAAAGCGGTATCAGGATCAATTTTGGCCTGAATATAATCGCCGTAAAATTCGATCAGATGGTTATATTCTTCGGTATCCGACGGGCGCAGCTCATGCGTGACCATACCGGCAAAGGCGCCCCAGCACATCAAATCTTCGTAAACATTGCGGCCTTTGCCTGCCGTATCGGTCAGGGCATGGGCGCGGAAAATTTCATGGGAGCGCAGGAAAACCGTGGTGGCATCGCTGGTTTGCATGGCTTCGACCAGATCTTTGTCGATCTGCGCCGCGCTGATGTCCTTATACGGCTCTTCCTTCAGCCATTCATCCAGCATTTCTTCCGTTGCCGGGCCGATGGACAGGCTGCGCAGAAAATTTTCCGCATTTTGCAGCGATTCAATGATGTGTTGCTTGTCGTAGCCGCGATACCGTGCCATGCGCTTTTCCCTTAAGGTTTATTTGAAAAAGGATTATGTCTTATTCAAATAGCACGGGCAGGCAATGCTGTCAAAAAATTTCTAACGGAAATCTATGCGAAAAGCTCGCGCATAATCTGCTTGAAATGCGCCCTGTTGAACAGGTCGGAGGGCTGTGCGCGATAGCCGTGACGCATCAGCGCATTGCGGCGGCGGTCAAGATAATTGCCGCCCCCAGGCAGTTCGCCCAGCCGCACCCATGTCGGCGCCGCCAGATCGGCCTGACCGATCCAGTCGCTCATCGCGCCGCTGCTGCGCAGATGCATCAGAAGCCGGTCGAGATTTTCAAGCGCTTTGTGCTCGGATGCGGCCTCGCGGTCACCGGAATCAAACCAGTGCCGGTATGCGGCGCGCAATGCGATTTCGGTATTGTCATGCCGCAGCATGGTTTCTTCAAAAACTTCGGCAATATCGCCCGTCTCGCCCGCCAGAAGGTGACGCCAAGGCAGCGGATTGCCCGCTTCGCGGAGCTCATCACAGACCAGAACAACAAAAGCCACGCGATCCGCATCGGCGCTGCGCGCAAGATGCAGGTAATCGGGGACGCAAAGCTCGGGGTGAAAGGCCTGCCCGCGGTGATAATGGGACGCTTCGCGCAATCCTGCAATCAGCGCAACCGTCATTTCCGCCAGCATCAGCTTATGCCGCTCTGCGCCGCGCACACCTTGCAGAGCGGGCACATCCAGAACATTGTCATCGGGATGAAACAGCGTTTCGCCCGTTGACAGCAGCGTATCGGGATTGATCAACAGCCGCGCCTTGGCGCATTGCAGAAGAATTTTCTTCGCCGTCGGACTGCGCCCAAGCATATCCAGCGCCTGACGCAAATAATGAAGCGATTGCGGAATCGTCAAAATATTGGAATCGCCGCCGGAGAGTTTGAGAAGGTCCTTGAGAAGAAGCAGATTGATATCCGCCTGCCCCGTCGTCAGCAGCTGCTCGCGATAATCGTACACACCCATTTTTGAATTAAACCTTTACCTTAAGAATCTGATTCAATCTATTGTTCTGCATAGTTCTTTTTCCAGCTACGAATGTCAACGATATTCGTTTGCGCCGCAGCTTTTTTTTGCATCATCTCTCTCTCGCGCATTTGGAAACTGCGCTCGAATTTGATGAACCAGAGGAAATTGGCATTGGACCGGTCTTCCACCGTGACATAGTCGCGATCCGTCGGCGGCTTATGCCCCGGCAGCGACAGATAGTTGCGGCCATGCGGCATATCGGCAACGCCGTAGAGCATCTGGCCCGACATGGTGCTGACACCGTCTTCGTAATGATCCGTGCCTTTATCGTCCAGCAGCATCTGGTGAATAATGCGTTTATCGTGGAATTTCATGCGCTCATCCGCAAACCACATATCATAGGCCGTGCGGGCGGCGTCACCGTTGTTCAGCGAGCGGAAATCGGACCGTGCGCGCATTTCAAAACTGCGGGCAATATCGGAATTGGACGTCGCCAGCAGATGATCCCACAGCTCGTTCTTGCCGTTCAGTTTCAACTCCCATGCGATACGGACATAAATCATCGTCGCATCCGCCTGTTGGGCGCGGTTTAACAAAACCGCCTCATCCGGCTGAAAACTCAAAGGATTTACCAGTTTTCCGCGCATATGTTGCCAGCTGCGGCGCAGCTCGCGGATCAGATTAACGACCAGAACCATTTTCGGATGATTCGGGTTTAATGTGATCATGTTCATATCGGGATAGTATTGTGAAATCGAGATCTGGCGGTCAAAATTGATGACCAGATTTTTCTGTTTGTCATCCTCCAGAAACGCCTGCCCCGTCCGGCTGTCTTTCAGCACGGCGGTCAGATCTTCAACACCAATGTCCAGACATTCGTCATCGAAATAGTCGCAAACGTCCTGGCTGAGATGCCATTCCAGCGTTTCGCGGTGGCGGAGCCCGCCATTGCCTCCGCCCTGTCGCATATATTCCGTTTTGTGGCGGAAATTCTGCAGCTTCGGTTTGCGATTGATGTCGTCTTCATTTTTTGTGTTATCGACCATCTTCTCTCTCTTTTTGCCCTCAGTTTAAGTTTAAAGTCTTTTATTATTTGCGAAACTTCTGTTCGCCCTTTTTTTCTATACTCCCATGATGCCATGAGTTTCTTAACAAGCTTTTGACACTAGGAAAAATTTGCCTACCGCCCCCTAAAAAGACATAATATTACAATATTATGTAATGTAGACAAGCTGCGGTTAAGATTCTATAAATTGTTCGACCTGTTATGACAGAGGCTTTTAACCAGTCGTAAAGTTTTGCGGCATGAAACATGTGATTCTCTTGGCTTATCCGTACCGATTCTTTTTATTTTGCGCTTTTTGCTGGTTTTCCGGCATTTCTGCGGCATATGCTGCGGATATCTGGACGCCGCCCGCCTTTCGGGAGCAAGCGAATAAGCTGGCAGATAACACGCCGGAAGCCTTGTTGGCCACAGGGTTTGCTGTTGTTCTGCCCTCCCCCGCGCCGAATCAAAACTGGTCTGATCTGGAAGAAACCGCCCGTCAAGCCGAAAAGGGTTTATGGGCATCAGATGAGTGGCGCATCAAAAGTGCCGCAGAGACGGATTTATTGCTGCAACAGAAAAACCAATTCCAGATTGTGCGCGGTACCGTGACGAAAACCGCCCTGAAAAGTGAATTCCTGTATCTTAATTTTGCGTCCGACTGGCGCACGGATTTTTCTATCGGCATTCGCCGCGCAAATCTGCCGCTGTTCCGCAAGGCGGGCTTGTCGCCGCAAGACTGGCGCGACAAGGACATCGAAGTGCGCGGCTGGCTGTTTAAATTGAACGGCCCTTTTATCACCGTTACCCATCCCGCACAGATTCGCGTTCTTGATTGACATTCCTGCCGTTATTTGCCATATTATTGAAATTGTTTCACCAGCAGAAAGCCGGATATAAAGTATTTCATGGAACTTGATAAAGACCATTCCTATTTCGATACCGCATCAACGGGCAGTTGGGACAAGCTGCGCGACCTGATGCGCCGCGAGAAAATCACCGTCAACACCACCGACCAGCACGGGCGCACAGCATTGATTTTTGCCACAGCCGACGGCAATGAAGAGGTTGTGCAATGGCTGATTGCGCAAAAAGCCGATGTGAACATGCAAAGTGTCAGCGGCTGGGCCGCGCTGCATGATGCCGCCAATTACGGACATCTGCGCATCATAAAAATGCTGCTTGATGCCCATGCCGATATTGAGATGAAGAATAATGATCGGGAAACACCGCTGATGCGTGCCGTGTTAAGCGGGCAAAGCGCCGCGGTGCAGATGCTGGCGGAATGCGGCGCAAAACTTGACGATGCCGACAACGAGATGCAATGGACGCCGCTGATGTGCGCCATCTATAAAAAAGATATCGCCAGCGTCAAGGTGCTGCTGGATGCCGGGGCGGATATTGATTTTGTGAATGATCAGGAGCAAAGCGCCGATAGCCTTGCCAAACGTGCGGGCGGACAGGCGACCCAGCTGCTGGATGAAGCCCGCATCAAACGCGGCCGCGAAAAACGGGCAGCACAGCAAGCCGCCAAACGCAACCGCCAAACCGCCTTCCGCAATTATCTGAAGAGATAAAATCTATTTCCCTGCTGCGGCGACGAGAGCCTCGAAAATCTTTTGATGGCCGCGGGTTTCCGCATTAATGAAATATTCGGGGTGCCATTGGATGCCGATGGCGAAAGCGTGATTTTCAAGCTCGATCGCCTGAATGCAGCCATCTGCGGAGCGGGCGCTGATACGCACGCCCGGTCCTGCCGTGACCAATGCCTCGCGATGGGCGGTATTCACAGGCAGTGTTTCCGTGCCGACGATCCCGCATAAGCGGCTGCCCTTTTCAATTGTGACATCATAGGCGTAATTCTCCGGCGGTGTGATGCCGGGAGCATGATTGATGTCCGTCTTCAAATAGCTGTGAACATCCCCTGTCATTTTACAGCCATGCATGCCGCCCAGCTGCTGCATCCCCTGACAAATGCCCAGAACGGGTTTGCCCGCATCCAGAAAAGCGCGCGTCAAAGCCAGCTCGAACGCCACACGCGGCGACACATCATAAGGACTGCCGCCCTGCCCGTCTTTTTGTTCTTCCGCCACATACCATTCCGCAGGCGATGCGCATTCGCCGCCAGGGGAGAGAAAGCCGTCACAGCGCGCCACATAATCCGCAATCATGTCTTTTTGATAGGGAATGCCAAAGCCCAGCCCGCCCGCTGCCGCCACGGCATCAAAATAATGTGTGCGCAGGGCATAATGCGGGCGTTTTGAAAAACTGCCGTCTTTTTGCCAGTCCAATGTGATGCCGATCAGAGGTTTCATATTTTTCTTCTTCCTGCTCTTTCCATGATCATAGAATAACATTATTCTGATTTCCATGAACACTGTTACGCCCGTAGATAATTTCCGTCCTTTGTTTCCCGCCATCGAGCCTTATGAGACAGGCATGATGCCTGTGGATGATGTGCATATGCTGTATTGGGAGCAATCGGGCAACCCTGCGGGCATTCCCGTCATCTGCCTGCATGGCGGGCCGGGCGGCGGCTGTAACCCCGATATGCGGCGTTTTTTTAATCCGCTGACCTGCCGTATTATTCTGTTTGACCAGCGCGGCGCAGGAAAATCCACGCCGATTGCCGAACTGCATGACAATACGACCGAACATCTTGTCGCCGATATCGAAACCCTGCGTAATATGCTGGGAATCGAAACCTGGCATGTCTGGGGCGGATCATGGGGCAGTACGCTGGCCTTGCGCTATGCCCAGACACATCCCGAAGCCTGTTTAAGTTTGATCTTGCGCGGCATTTTCATGATGCGGCAAAAAGAGCTGGACTGGTTTCTGGACGGTATGAAAAAGATTTTCCCCGATGTCCATCATGCTTTTGTCAATTTCCTCCCCGAAGAAGAGCGCGGCGACATTCTGGAGAGTTATTACAAGCGTCTGACCGATCCCGACCCTGCCATACACCTGCCCGCAGGAAAGCAATGGAGCAATTTTGAAACCGGTTTCAGCCGCTTGCGCAGCAAAAAACCCGACCCTGCAGCGGAAGAAAAGCCGGAGCAGGATCTTGCGATTTCCCGCATTGAAGCGCATTACTTCCGCAATAACCGCTTTACCCCCGATGATGTGATTTTACAGGATCTGCCGAAAATCCATCACATTCCCTGCACGATTGTGCACGGGCGCTATGACATTATCTGCCCGTTTGAAACGGCCTGGGAGCTGCATATCAATTATCCCAAGTCTAAGCTTTACGCAATTGACACGGCGGGGCATTCTTCAATGGAATTGGGGATTGTCGACCGGCTGATCCGCGCGGCGGAAGACCACATCAGATAACGGAGATTAGCGGACGAAACAGCTGGTCAGATGAAAAGACGGCTTATTCACCGCCGGCTCTTTAATCAATGTATCAAAATGCCCCGATGCGAAACTGTCGAATAACGGACGATCCTGTTCCGGTACCAATTGACCGGGAAGTTTGCCATAGGCATCTTTCAGCAGCGGCTGTGCACCGTGTTGCAACAGACAGCGGCACATGCGGTAGCAACCGTCCTTTGCGGCGAGGTGGAACGGAGTCTGCTTTAAAATCTTATCCGTTGCATTGACCTGTGCGCCTTTTTTAATAAGCAATTCCGCCGTGGCGACATTTTCTGCCTCATCCCCCATCGTCACCAATACATGCAACGGCGTCATACCTGAGGGACCGGCAATTGCGGGATAAGCGCCGCAGGACAGCAGCGTTTCCACAACTTCATAGCGCGATACCGCCCAATGCAGCGGTGCATTGCCTGCACCATCCAGCACATTCGGGTTGGCACCTTTTTTCACCAGCAATTTGATGATTTCCGATGTACCGTAGACCGCAGCATAATGCAGCGGTGTCTGACGTTCATATTGGCCGGGCTTGGCGATAAAATTCGGATTGGCATCCGCCGCCAACAGCACCTGCACCGCATGAATGCCTTTCGGGTAACGCACGGCGATATCCAGCGGCGTGCCGATTTTATTAATGGCATGCACATCCGCGCCCTGCTGAATCAATAATTTGATGATATTCAGATTATTGCATTTGTAATCGACGGCATAATGCAGAGCGGTGGAATAGGTTTCATCCTTTTCATGCACATCGGCACCGCTTTCCAGCAGATTATAGACCTGCTGAAAGTCATTTTCCTTTACGGCTTTGATTAATGCGCTTCCCGCCATTCAACTGCCCGCTTACTTACATTGCATTTCTGTTTCAGGCCGCCGCGGCCTCTTCTTTACGGCTTGCACCGGAAATCCAGCCGCCGCCAAGCACGCGGGAGCCGTCATAACAAACACATGCCTGTCCCGCCGCAATACCGAATTGCGGCTGATCAAGCACGACAAAATAATGCCCCTCCGCGTCTTTGTAAAGCCGCGCAGATGCCGGCTCTTGCGCCGAGCGTAATTTCACATGGATATCCATACCGTTTTCCAGACCTGCCGTATCAATCAGCCAGTTGGTCTCTCTGATCGCGACGACATCCCGCGCCAGCGCGGCATAGGGGCCTACAATCACTTCATTTTTTTCCGCATTCAGTGCCACCACGTAAACAGGAGCATTATCTTCGATCACGCCGCCGCCGATACCGATACCGCGGCGCTGGCCAATCGTGTAATTGACAATCCCCTGATGATCTCCCAGTACGCGCCCGTCAATATGAACGATTTTTCCGGGCTTTACGGCCTCGGGGCGCAGCTTGGTGACGATTTCGGCATAATTGCCGTCGGGTACAAAGCAGATATCCTGACTGTCGGGTTTGTCCGCCACGATCAAACCGAGACGTTCGGCATGGGCGCGGGTTTCATCCTTTGTCAGCTCCCCCAAAGGAAAGCGCAGGAAATCAAGCTGGTCTTGCGTGGTCGCAAACAGAAAATAGCTTTGATCTTTGCCGCCGTCATCGGCCGCATGCAACTCCGCCTGCCCGTCCGCATTGACCACGCGGCGGATATAATGCCCCGTTGCCATACAATCGGCATTCAGATCACGTGCCGTTGCCAACAAATCACGGAATTTGACGGTCTGGTTACAACGCACGCAAGGAATCGGCGTTTCACCGCGCAAATAGCTGTCGGCAAAGTCGTCCACGACGCTTTGGCGGAATTTGTTTTCGTAGTTCAGGACGTAATGATCAAAGCCGCAGGCTTCGGAGACGCGGCGCGCATCATAGATGTCAATACCGGCGCAGCAGGCGTTCTTTTTCTTCAAAACCTCGCCGTGATCATAGAGTTGCAATGTCACGCCGACGACGTCATAGCCTTGCTCGTGCAACAACGCTGCCGTAACGGAGGAATCCACACCTCCCGACATTGCGACAACCACACGCGTTTCCGCCGGGCTTTTATCAAATCCTAAACTGTTTTTCATCGCAGTTACCATAACCTTTTTATCTTTAAAAGGCAAGAATTTTTCATAGACAAGGTGCAGCAAGTCGGTTATCGTTTTTATTCCATAATAACGGATTAAAAAAGAAATGATTATACCGCCCTATGACACGCCGCAATATAAGCTGTTCTTCCATGCGGAAGACGGTGCGCTTGCCGCTTTACAGCAGCTTATAGCGGATGGCGGGCTGGATATCAACGGTAAAGACGATTACGGCTGGACAGCATTGTCGCTGGCCGCGCGTAGCGGTCATACGGAATGCGTACGATACCTGCTGGAAAACGGCGCCGACCCCGCCCTACCCAATGATGATGACGGCTGGACGCCGTTGATGTTCGCGGCTTATGCCGATGACAGGGATGCAATGGACCTGCTCATCAAAAAAGGCGCGAATATCCATGCCAAAGATACTGAAGACGGGCGTACGGCGCTGATGTGGTGCGCCTTGTGGGGATTTCGCGACGGGATTGAAACATTGATAAATGCCGGTGCGCGTACCGATGATAAAGACAAGCGTGGACAGACCGCCGCCGATCTTGCGGAAAGCCGCAAACATCCGGAACTGTTTTGCGGGCTGGAAAGTCATGCGGAGCGCAAAAGCCGCCAATGTCAAAATTTCCGCCGCTATTTGAAAAACAAACATTTAAAACGGTAAAATAAAGGGCAATCACAATGAGTAAAGAAAAAACTTTAAGACAGCATATTAATGAACTGGCAAATAAAGAAAAAGCTGAAAACGCAAAGCCGCGAGATGGCGATAAAGATGCCAATGGCCGGGTTTACAGCAACAGCTATGGCGGGTTTGTTCCCGGGCTTTACGCGCAAGGACGTTAAGGCGTTGAAGCCGGTTTCGGCTTCACAGGTGGCGCAACGGCGGGAGTGATAACGGGCAATTGTGCCTCGACCAGACCTGTCCAGTATTTCGCACCGGTTTCCAGCACATCATCATTGAAATTGAAATGCGGGCTGTGCAGCTGCATCTTGTTGCTTTCGCCGTCCCACTGCCCCAGCGCGATAAAGGCACCATCCAGCTGTTCGGTGTAATAGGCGAAATCTTCCGCACCCATCGTACGGGTGAATTCCTTGACATTTTCTTCGCCCAGCTGCGCTTTCAGCACATCGCGCACTGCGGCGGTTTCCTCAGGGCTGTTATGCACCGCCGGATAGCCGCGGTTATAAGCGACCTCAACCGTAGCGCCGTACTCCTTTGCCAGCTTTTCGGAAATGTCCTTGATGGCAGCTTCCAATTTGTCCTGATCTTCATCGGTAAAGGTTCGCACCGTACCGCCAAGTTCAAGCGTTTCGGGCATGGCGTTCAATGCCTCGCCGCCGTGGATTTTGGTGACGGCCAGTACGGCGCCCTCATCTCCGGCGATTTCATCTTTTTTATATTTATGCAGTTCCGCAATCAGATCAGCGGCCATCGCGACAATATCAATATTATGCGCGGGATAGGCGGCATGACCGCCCTTGCCTGTGATTTTGACGGTGAAGCGGTCACTATTGGCGGTGATGAAGCCTTCCGCAACGGCCACCTGCCCAGCCGGAAGTGACGGCCAGATATGCAGCCCGTAAATACCGTCGCATTTCACCAGATCAAACAAGCCGTCATCAATCATGGCTTGCGCACCTGCGCCGCCTTCTTCGGCAGGCTGGAAGACAAAATAGACGGTTCCCGTGAAATCCTTGGTTTCGGCAAGATATTTTGCCGCGCCCAGCAGCATTGCCGTATGACCGTCATGGCCGCAGGCATGCGCCTTGCCGTCATTTTGCGAGATGTAGGGAAGATCGGTATTGGCCTCGGTAATGGCCAGCGCATCCATATCCGCGCGCAGGCAAATTGACGGGCTGTTCTCATCCGCATCGGCGCTTTTCAAAATACCGACAACGCCTGTGCCGCCGATGCCGGTATGGGTTTCGATCCCCCATTCTTTCAGCAATGTTGCGACTTTTTCCGCCGTGCGGGTTTCTTCATAGGCGGTTTCGGGGTTTTTGTGGAAATCCTGCCGCCATTCCCGCATCGCGTCAATATCAAGGGCGGGCTTGACCGTATCAACCTGCACAATACTGACGGCGGCGGTGCTGTCTTGTTCCAGAACGGCGGCATCCTGTGCAAAAGCAGGCGGCGCAACAGCCAGAAAAGCGGCTGTTAAAAGACCCGTGATAAAGCGGTGTTTACGCTGTGACATATTTCCATTCCCGATTTGATTTGCGGGAATATATAAACAGAAGACAGCTGCGAATGCAAGTTTTTGCACAGATGCGGTTAGCCCTGTTTGCGGGTTCCGCAGTTTTTCTCTGCGATATGGGTCAGCCAATCACCGCCGTCTATTTTCAGGCAATCGGCAACGCTTTGATTATAGATATAAACCCAGGCATCAATCTCCGGCCGGGTCAGGCGCAGAATTTCGCGGCGGTAATCCGATTGCGCGGGCGCATCACCCGGGCGGATGCCTTCATAAAGATCGGCGGCATGAAGAAAGGACGGTTCGCGGATATGGAACAACTGCCCCTTGACCGTCCCTGCCCCGTCAACCATTGCGGGATAGTTATGACCTGTGCGCATATCTTCAATATCAAAGAGATCACCGCGAAAGAAACAGTCAGAGACAAAGACCAGATGCCGGTCCAGCTCCAATTCGCGGAATTTATCGCATTCCAGCTGTAACGTGCCGTAGAAAACGATGTGCCGGCAGTCCATTAGACCTCGACACGCACGACACGGTTTTGGCCGGGTTTCGGCTTTGCGCCGTCATCATTATTCCACGGATCACGGGAAAACTCGTTAATACGGGACTGAATATGCTCTTTATTGGGAAGCGCGCTTTGCGTATTCGCCGACATATTGGCGGCTTCCTTCTCCGTAATACAGCCTGCCCCTTGCAAAATACCGGGCATCGCCTCCATGATCGTGGACAGATTAAGCAATTCCGTCATTTGCGTGGCGTTATAACCGCGCGACGTGCCCCAACCGGCGTAATTCGTAATCTGATCATCATTCGCCTTATATTCTTCATAGGCGGAATTGATGATATTCGCCGGCGATCCCGCATAGGATTCAAATTTCTCATCACGCGTTTTGCCCAGCATATTGCCCGCCGCATTTTGTATCGTCTCGTCATTACGGATTTGTTTGGCAACATCGGGATAACCTTCTTTCTCCAGCATATCCGCAGCCACATGATACAAATGATTGGCGATTTCTTTGAGACCGTCATGCCGCGGCCGGTGATGGGCGGCAACTTCTTTTCCTTCTTTACCGCCGAACTCGCTTAATCTGTGACTAAAGCTCCAGAAGACGGAGTTTTTGGTCATAACTTCCTCTTGCCGCGCCAGATAATTAACGGTTTGTGCCAGTTTTACGGTATCGACATCTTCGGGCTTCATCGCCTCTTTCTTTTTCTGCTCGGGCGCTTCAGCCCCCGGAGCTATAATCTCGACAAGCGAGAAATGCGGCTCCGACATGCTGGACAGGCCAAGATGTGCGAATTCTTTATCATCACATGGCAGAAACCCGCATTCGCCGTCAAAGCGCTCTTTCAAATGCATATTATAGTCGTTCCATGTTTTGATTTTATCGGCGATCTCCGGTTTTGGCTGTCTTGTCACAAAACGGGAAACAGTGCCGACCCAGGAATTCTGTGTTTGTACGGTTTCGATATCCTGCTGGATGGAGGCCGCCAATTCCGGTGCTTTATCAAGCGCCGTTTCGACGCGCTCGATCGTCTGCAATGTCCGTTCCGCCGCCTGTGCGATCAGCAGCGCGTTTTTCGCCCCTGCCGTCACAATACCGAGATCAAGCGCCAGAAAGCCGCTTGGCTTTTTCTTTTGCTCTTCCGTCAGATTGCCTTTTTCATACATTTCCTGAATGGCATCAACGCCCATGACATCGGCGATCATTTCGCCCATACGTTTTGAAAAGCTTTCACGGATTTCTGTCATATCATCCCCTGATCAAGAATTTAAATCTATCTCATAATATTATGGAATATTTAAGATAGTCTTAATCAGGCGCAGGAAAATCCCGGAGAAAAGAAATGTCGGGGCAAGACTACCACTCACGCGGTGCTTCGGGGAGCGCAACGACCAAGCCGTCCAGCTCGTCCGACATAATAATCTGGCAGCCAAGGCGCGAGGTTTTGGTCAGATCAAAGGCAAGATCCAGCATATCTTCCTCATCCTCTTCAATCTCTTCGAGCTTTTCGAACCAGTCGGGGCTGACACTAACATGGCAGGTGGCGCAAGCAAGGCAGCCGCCGCAGGCACCTTCGATATCCACACCGTGTTTGTGGGAAATCTCCATAACGGATAGACCCAGCGGCGCGTCCACTTCCAAATGGTTCCCGTCTTTTTCGATAAAGGTCATTTTCGGCATGGATATATCCTTTTTATTTTGTTCTATTCTTTTCGTCCGCGTTTATAGCACGGGCTGCCTTTTCAGGCCAAGCAGGAATTTCTCTTGTTATTTTCAGAAAGATTTCCTACCATAACCCGTTATAATTTTACGTGGGAAGGTCTTATGGTTTACAGCCATTACATGGATATGTACGGATATGTTCCGCCACAGCCCGAGCCCGGGCGGGCAACGCCTGAACGCGCCATTTTCTATGACATGATTAAGGGCAATACCTCCTATATCACGCATCTTTTGGACAGCCATGACAATTTAAGCCCCAATATCAGAAATGCCGGCGGTGAAACGCCGCTCTTATTTGCCGTGCGCTATGCTCCGAAAGAGGAAAAACTGAATATTGTCCGCCTGCTCGGCAAACGCCTTGATGTTATGATGAGCATCCCCGATGATCACGGGCGCACCGCCCTGCATGAAGCCGTATTGCAGGACGACCCCGCCGTGGTACGCGAATTGCTGCAATGGCATGCCGATGCCTTTGCCAAAGACAAAAACGGCAAAACCCCGCTTGACCTGATTGCCGGTGCCGATTGCCCGAAACTGAAAGCCGATCTGCTGAAAAACCCGCCCGCCTTCCTGCTGCAGCAAGGCAAGAAAGATGTTTACAATGCGCTGAGAACCGCCGCACATCACGTGGCCTGCACGGATGAAAAGCCGCCGGCACCGACAACGCAGGAAAAACTGATGCGGGAGTTCACCGGCGCCCTTACCAAATACGATCTGCGCGGCGTCAAACGTGTGCTGGATAATCAGGATTTCGACATTCATGGCGAAGATGACCTGCCGCTACGGCAAGCCGCCTTTTTCGGCTATGCCGATATTGTCGACACATTGCTGGAATACGGTGCCGACCCGCGTGTACGGAATAATGAGCCGCTATATCATGCCGTTCGTCAGGAACGGACATTTACAATCAAGAACCTGCTGGCCTGCGGCGCTGACCCCGAAGAACATATGCGTACCTTTCGCAGCTGGAAATTCAGGGATGATCTGGTTCCGAAAATGCTGGAGGATTTCTGCCTGCAAAACCGTTGTGCCGACAGCTATGACCAGGGCAAATATTTCTCCCGCAATGTGAAGCCGCGCTGGGGCGAAAAACGCCGCTTCAAAAAAACGGCTGATGCCGCCATCAAAAAAGGCGACAAGCAACGGCTGAAAGACATCTTTTTCGAGGCCTGCAAGCTGAACCGCCCCTGGACGGTACATAACATCCTGAAAAAAGGCGATATCGAGAATGACGAATTGCTGCAGCAGGGCATCAAACACGCCACGCAATATAACGAGAAAGAGCGCCGCGACTATCGCAACAAGGACATCGTGCATGTATTGCTGGAGCATGGCGCAGACCCGCAAAAAGCCGCCAACGGCTTTTACGACAAGCTGTTTACCGACCGGATGATTTTCAAGAAACAATCCGAATATCGCGACACGCTGGCCATCATGTCACTGATGGAGCAATTCGGCGCGAACCGCAAAAAGGCGGAAGACAAATATTTCAAACGCGACAGCGGCGCGGAAGACGCGAAAAAAGCGACGGATGAAAAAGCCGCCGCACCTGTTGTGAAAAAGGCCGATAAGCCGGAGATTAAAATCGATATCAACCCTTTCCGCCCGAAACCGCCGCAGTAACGACGTGCGCCATACTCCGTAAACCTAGGCTTTTTTGCTTTTCTTCACATCACGCAACAGCAGGAACGGTTTTTCAACGCCGTAATACAATGCCAGCGTTGCACTCAGCGAGATCACCCAGAATATCAGCAGGAGCACGGGAAGACCGACCGCCGGTACGGTCAGCCAGTTAATGCCATAGCCCGCCAACACCACCGCCGTCGCTTTCACCGCCAAAGGCAGCAGTGCAAAATGCAGCAGATACAGGCTGTAGGACAGCGTGCCGATATAAAACAATATGCGGGCGGACAGCAGCTTACAGGCGCGCACGCCCAGCAGGCAGGCCATAACGATACTGCCGAAACACAGCGCCAGATAGCTTTCCATGAAGACTTTGTCAAAAAAGCCGATTTGCCGCAAATGGTCGTCGGATACCAGAAAAGCGGCAATCCCCAGAAACCCGCCCCAGAACAGACATTCCGGCGCAGATGTTTTGCGCAAAGCCTCCAGATGCGGCTTATTGCGATAAACGAGTGCGCACAGGATACCGACCAGCAGACCGTCCAGCGTTACATGAAACGGGCTGCGCAACATCGTAAAAAAACCGGGATAATCGTTGATTTCAGGATGCATCAGCACGGTCACCCAGCGTATCAGCGGCAGCAGCGCAATCATCAGCGCCATGACCGTATAATGAATGCGCACCTTGTCAGTTTTCAGCAGCGCCATCAGAAAAAACGGGCACAGGAAATAGAATTTTTCCTCTACTCCCAGACTCCAGAACACCACCAGCAGATTGGAGCCGGTATAATCCTGCAGCAGAAAGAGGTGTTTTATAACATTACCCGCAGTGATGTCCCCCGCAGGCGGCACATATCCGGGAAATACGCCCAACACCACCAAAAACAGCACGGTATAATAGGCCGGCAGAATTCTGAGCAAACGGCGGAAGATATAATCACGCCAATGCATGGACGTGTTTTTTTCCAGATAGCGGTTGCAAATATGATAGCTAATCAGAAAGCCGCTGAGGATAAAGAAAAGATCAACACCGATCCAGCCATTCATCATCGGAAAAGCCGCATCCCAGCCGCCAACGGGCAGAAGCGCACCTTCTTGCGGCATAAACGGCAGCGTCGCGTGACGGAACACGACCAGAATGACGGCAAATGCCCGCAGCCCGTCCAGCGGCGCAATCGCCTTTTCAGAACGCCGTATGGAAAAATAGTCGCCAAAACCTGCCATACGCTTTTTTATTCCTAATCTATATTATAGGGGCGCGCGGCCTTGCCTGATGCGACTGCCTTTTTCTTGCGCGTCTTCCAGATCATGGAATCCGCGATATAATGGTGATAATTGATCGTCTGATACAGTATCAGCATCGCGAGAACTTCCGTCCCCGGTGCCAGCCGCACCGTAATCAGCTTGAAGGTTCCGTAAATCAGGGTCGTAATCACCATGCAGACCGTAAAATACAGCCAGACATTTTGCGGCTGACTGATCGTTGACAAAAACTTGGCCTTTGGATCCACACCGTCTTTGAATTTGCGCTGGTTATACAGCCAGACAAAGGCGATATATTGTGCGTTATGCCAGATATTTACCACCAGCCAGCCCATGCTTAAATCCGGAATCACATAATAGCTGATGAAGAAAATCGCAAAATGCGATGCCAGATAGGCATGATAAAATTTGGCAAATTGCTTATGTTTGAGGTCATGCACCATCGACCATATCCAATAACATATCGCCGCACCGGCATAAGCCATGAACGCGTAATAGACGATATCGCCGACCGGAAGCATCATCATCGGCACCGACCAATAAGCATCCCAGCCCTGCCATGAACGGTGGATCAAGCCAAAGATCGGAACGCTCCAAAACACGATTTCCGCAATTTTAGGGTGATGCATCGGCTGTTTGGCCGCCTGCCTGCGATAGGCGCAGGCTATTCCCCAGCTTTGCCGCGTATAGTGAAACCATTGCCAGTGGAAGAACACCGTTATAAGCGCCGCCACACCGACCGTAAAGCCCAGCCCCGCGGTAAAAATCAGTACAATCGCCGGTATCGTCGTCAGAAGATGGATATATTCTTTGGCGCTGCTCTTGTCAAAGACCAGCCGCGTATAGGTCGCAATCACATGGTGATAGCCTAAGAACCAGACATTCATGAAGAAAATAGGTTCCGCGCTTTGCGGAAAAAGATAGGCCGTGACACCGACAATAATCGCCACCGCAGCAATCAGGCCGATAAAATTGACATCAAACCAGCGGCTTTTCAACCAGCCGGACGGCGCCGGTGCTGCTACAGTACTCATTTTCCATTCCCCATCGTCTTTTCCCATTATTATAACAGGCAATTGTTAAAATCATCCCATAGTTAAATCAACCGTGTCAATAAACCGCGCCGCCCCCTGCTCAGTTTTCAGCCTGCTCCACAATTTTAAAACGGCCTTTATATTCATAGATCTTCCCCCACCACGGATGCGTGATATTTACAATCATATCAAATCTTTCATCATCCACAGCAATCTCTTCCGCATAGCCTTTCCCCATCAGCATGGTCAGCGGAACGGGAATGAAGTGGCCAAACAGCCGTAAATACATTGCCCGCGTCACCATAGCGCGCCATGAATTTGAGGGCATCTTTCCCGTGATAAAAACCCTGTTGATTGATCTCTTTGACAAGCGGGTCATTGGCGGCTTCGCGGGCATTGATCAAATGAAGAGCACCGTAATCCTTTTTGATCCGCAAGGCATGCGCCGCCGATGTGCACATCGGGCATTCACCGTCATAGACAAACCACACGCCCTCTTTTTCAGCCAAATTACTCATGCGGTTTCCTCACTTCATATCGCGCCGCCTACCGCGTGACGCGTTTGAGGATATAAACGCGCAAGGCCGCCGACAGGGTGCATTTGCCTTTATTGGCGTCGTCAACGGCGGTAATCAGGGCGCTGACGGACATATCATCCCGCGCGGCGATTTGGTCGAGGATTTCCCAAAAGGCGAATTCCATCGTGACGCTGGTCGGATGCCCCGCCACGGCGACGGAGCGTTTTACGACTTTGCAGGGCGAGATTTTGTTTCCCGTCATTTTCCCATCCAGTATTATTTACGCGGTGCAACCATATCTTCAGGGCGGACATATTCATCGAATTGTTCCGCTGTCAGCAGGTCAAGCGCCAGCGCCGCCTCTTTCAAGGTTGTTCCCTCCTGATGCGCCTTTTTGGCGATTTTTGCCGCATTATCATAGCCGATATGCGGGTTCAGCGCCGTGAC
This sequence comes from Pseudomonadota bacterium, assembly GCA_013285465.1. NCBI lineage: Bacteria > Pseudomonadati > Pseudomonadota > Pseudomonadota bacterium. Next base: position 1,201,725 of record CP053449.1, on the reverse strand, counting down.
CAGCATCAGGCTTTGCTGCATCAGTTCGGTAATCCGTTTCTGATTGGCCTCAATCCCGACAACGCATTTATCGGCAAAGCTGTGCGCGGAATCTGCCAGCAGGCGGATGGATTGCAGCAAATTATAGATCATCACCGGCTTAAAGACATTCAGCTCGAAATGACCGTTTGAGCCCGCAATGGTGATTGTGGTGTTGTTGCCCATCACCTGCGCGGCGACCATCGTCAGCGCCTCGCATTGCGTCGGATTGACCTTGCCCGGCATGATGGAGGAGCCGGGCTCGTTTTCCGGCAGCAGAATTTCACCGATACCCGAACGCGGACCGGAGCCGAGCAGACGGATGTCATTGGCAATTTTCATCAGCGAACAAGCCAGCGTATTCAGCGCGCCCGACGCCTCGACCACCGCATCATGCGCGGCAAGCGCCTCGAATTTGTTTTCCGCCGTGACAAAGGAAAGCCCTGTGATCTCGGAGACTTTTTTGGCAAACAGCTCGGCAAAGCCGATTTTACAGTTCAGTCCTGTACCAACGGCCGTACCGCCCTGCGCCAGTTCAGACAGGCGCGGCAGTGTTGTTTTGACGCGTTCGATACCATAGGCGATTTGCGCGGCATAGCCGGAAAATTCCTGCCCCAGTGTCACAGGCGTGGCATCCTGCAAATGGGTGCGGCCGATTTTGATGATGTCTTTAAAGGCCGTTGCCTTGCCGTCCAGCACTTTGTGCAGATGCGCCAGTGCGGGCAGCATATTGTTGTTGATTTCCTCCACAGCAGCAATATGCATCACGGCGGGAAATGTATCATTGGAGGACTGGCCGCGGTTGCAATGGTCATTCGGATGGACGGGGGTTTTACTGCCGATTTTGCCGCCCAGCATTTCAATGGCGCGGTTGGCGATGACTTCATTGGCATTCATATTGGTTTGCGTGCCTGAGCCTGTCTGCCAGACAACCAGCGGGAAATGGTCGTTCAATCCGCCCGAAATCACTTCATCGGCGGCTTTGACGATTGCCTCGCCGATATTTTTTTCCAGCTCTCCGAGTTCCATATTGGTCAGGGCGGCAGCTTTTTTCTGAATGCCGAGGGCGCGGATGAGCGGCGCGGGCATGGTTTCGCCGCCGATTTCGAAATTCTCGCGCGAGCGCTGCGTCTGTGCGCCCCAGTATTTGTCTGCGGGAACGGCGATCTCTCCCATCGAGTCGCTTTCCATCCGTACTGTTGCGCTGCCGTTTTCCGTGTTCTTTTGCATGATTTGCCCCATCCTTGGCTGCCTTTCGTTTATTTCTTCAAGCTTTTGCCCGCTATTCTTGCCAAAAAACCTTTATTACGCAAGGAAAATAGGGCATATTTCATATCGTATCAAAGGCACAAACACAAAATAATGGGACAGACAAAAACAATGCTGGATAAAACATTCGAACCGAAATCCGTTGAAGATAAACATTACAAACGCTGGGAAGACAGCGGTGTGTTTGCGGCGAATGTGGATAGCAACCGCACGGCCTATACCATTCCGATGCCGCCGCCGAACGTGACCGGCAGTCTGCATATGGGCCATGCTTTGACCATGACCTTGCAGGACATTCTGACGCGTTACCGCCGTATGCGCGGCGATGACACGCTGTGGCAGCCGGGCACCGACCATGCCGGTATCGCCACGCAAATGGTTGTCGAGCGTGAATTGAACAAAGAAGGTATTAAACGTCAGGAGTTGGGACGCGAGAAATTCCTTGAAAAAGTCTGGGAATGGAAGGAGCAATCCGGCAATACCATCACCACGCAGCTGCGCCGTCTTGGTGCCTCCCCCGATTGGGAGCGCGAGCGCTTTACGATGGATGACGGGCTGTCCGATGCCGTAAAAAAGGTGTTTGTCCAGCTGTATAAAGAAGGTTTGATCTACAAGGATAAGCGCCTTGTGAACTGGGATCCGAAGCTGCACACCGCCGTTTCCGATCTGGAAGTCAGCATGCTGGAGAAACAGGGTCATATGTGGAATTTGAAATATCCACTGACAGATGACCCGTCAAAATTTATCGAGGTCGGCACGACCCGCCCTGAAACCATGCTGGGCGATAGCGCCGTTGCCGTTCACCCCGAAGATGAACGCTATAAGGATTTGATCGGCAAAACCGTGACCCTGCCGCTTGTCGGACGCGAGATTCCGATTGTCGCCGATGATTATGCCGACCCCGAACAGGGTACCGGTGCGGTGAAGATTACCCCCGCCCATGATTTCAATGATTTTGAAGTCGGGCGGCGGCATGATCTGGAGCTGATCAATATTCTGGATGCCGATGCGAAAATCAATGAAAACGCGCCTGCGGAATATCAGGGCATGGATCGCTTTGACGCCCGCAAGAAAATCATCGAAGAATTCGAGAAGCTCGGGTTGTTGGGCGAAATTACCGAGATTACCCATTCCGTCCCCTATGACGAGAAAAGCAAGCAAACGGTCTTGGAGCCGTGGCTGACCGATCAATGGTATTGTGATGCCGCCACGCTCGCCAAACCCGCGATTGAAGCCGTTGAAGACGGACGCACGGAATTTGTGCCGAAAAACTGGGAAAAAACCTATTTTGAATGGATGCGCAATATCCAGCCCTGGTGTATTTCGCGCCAGCTGTGGTGGGGACACCGGATTCCGGCGTGGTATGCGGATGACGGACAGGTTTTCGTTGCCGAGGACGAGGAAGATGCCTATGCACAGGCGCGCAAACATTACGGCAAGGATGATGTGACGCTGACGCAGGATGAAGACGTACTGGATACGTGGTTTTCTTCCGCTCTGTGGCCCTTCTCTACCCTTGGCTGGCCGGAACAGACGAAAGAGCTGGGGCGTTACTATCCCGCCGATACGCTGATTACAGGTTTTGACATCATCTTCTTCTGGGTTGCCCGTATGATGATGATGGGGCTGCATTTCATGGGAGATGTTCCCTTCCGCAAAGTTTATATTCATGCCCTCGTCCGTGACGAACACGGGCAGAAAATGTCAAAAACCAAGGGCAATATCGTTGACCCGCTGGATGTGATTGACGAATACGGCGCGGATGCGCTGCGCTTTACCCTCACCGCGCTGGCCGCGCAGGGGCGCGATATCAAACTGGCACCGGGTCGCGTGGAAGGTTACCGCAACTTTGCCACAAAGCTGTGGAATGTCGCCCGTTACTGTGAAATGAATGATTGTAAACCCGTTGCGGATTTTGATCCGGCAAAGGTCAGCCATGCCGTCAATCGCTGGATTGTCAGCGAGCTTGCCTTGCTGAGCCAAAAAACCGCCGAAGCGCTGGATGCCTATAAATTCAACGAAGCGGCCAACCATCTGTATCATTTCGCATGGGGCACTTTCTGTGACTGGTATGTGGAAATGTCGAAACCGCTGCTGCAAGGCGATGACGAGGCCGCAAAAGCCGAAACCCGCGCCACTGCCGCATGGGTGTTTGACCAGCTGATTTTGATGCTGAACCCCGTGATGCCCTTTATTTCCGAAGAACTGCACGCGCATCTGCACGGCAAAAACCCCGATGCAACGGATAAGCAGGAATGGTTGCTGACGGCATCATGGCCGGAATTTGACGACAGCGCGATCGACCGCAAGGCGATTGACGATATGGATTGGGTGATCCGTTTGATTACCACCGTCCGCCGTGTGCGCGGTGATATGAATGTGCCGCCGGGGGCGTTTATCCATATGCTGCTGCGCGGAGCATCTGACGAAAACTTGAAGCGTCTGGACGCGCATCTGGACATCATCAAGCGTTTGGCGCGTCTGGAAAGCATTACGCCACATGACGGTGACGCGCCGCAAGGCAGCATTCAGGATGTGGTGGATGAAGCGACCATCATTCTGCCGCTGGCCGATGTGATTGATATGGATCAGGAGCGCGCACGCCTCAAGAAAGAGATTGAGAAAGTCGAAGCAGAGATCGGGAAAATAAAGAAAAAACTCTCGAACGAAAACTTTCTTCAGAAAGCGCCGGAAGAAGTCGTTGCCGAGCAAAAATCCCGCCAAGCCGAGGCCGAAGATGCGCATGAAAAGCTGATGCTGGCCCTGAAACAATTAGGAGCAGCATAACATGAAACATTTTTTGACCTTTTCCGCCGCAGTTGTTCTGGCGGTTTTGACAGCCTCCCCCGTACAGGCGGCAGACGGCATTAAACTGTCGGATATTATCTGGAAGAAACGCACAGCCGAAAACACAACGGAAGCCGTGCTGGAGCGCGTCTTTACCGAGGCGGAAAAAGTGCTGATCGGCGATTATTACAAAGCCCGCCGCAGCACCGACAGCGAAAAACACGGCAAAGGAAACGGCAAGGGGAAGAAAAACGGCAAATCCATGCCGCCCGGCCTTGCGAAAAAAGACAAGCTTCCGCCCGGGCTGGCGATGCAACTTGAGAAAAACGGCAAATTGCCGCCGGGGCTGGAAAAACGCGACCTGCCCGATGATCTTGAAAGCCGCCTCCCCCTGCGCAAGGGTTTGAAGCGTATTCTGGCCGGTGATGATGTTGTGCTGGTTGATGCGGCCACGGATATTATCCTTGATGTTCTGGAAGGCGTTGCGGGGCAATAAAGTGAGCATGATCCACGTTAAAGCCCCCGAAGATTACAGTGCGCATCTCTCCGCTGATCGTCCTGCGGTGTTTCTGGGCGGTTCCATCGAAATGGGCAAGGCCGAACGCTGGCAGGATGAAATGGCCGCCGCCATGCAGGGCGAGAATGTGCTGCTGCTGAACCCGCGCCGCAAAGGCTGGGATGCCAGCTGGGAACAGACAATCGACAACCCGCATTTCCGCGAGCAAGTGGAATGGGAGCTGCAGGCATTGGAACATGCCGATCTGATCCTGCTCTATCTACAGCCCGATACGAAATCGCCGATTTCCCTGCTGGAATTCGGCCTTTATGCGAAAAGCGCCCCTGAAAAACTGCTGGTTTGCTGCCCTGACGGCTTTTGGCGCAAGGGCAATGTCGATATTACCGGCGCGCGTTACGGCGTGCGCCAAGTGCCGGACAAAGTCGCGCTGATTGAAGCGGTGCGCGTTTTTGTTCAAACCGGACGGCTTGATGCGGCGTGAATCATGAGCCGCGTCAAAGAAATCAAGCGAATAGAAAACGCCATTGAAACCCGAGACGCTGACGAGCTTCAATGGGCAGAATCTTATATAGCTATGCGCATGGACAGCATCTATACAAGCAGCTCTAAAAAAATGGCCAAGCGGGGGCAGAAATCTTGGCAAGAGTTGCTGGACGACGTTCAATCCGCTATTACATCTATATCCCTTGACAAAAACTTATTTGAGCAATGGATTGTATCGCTCTTTGATCATCCCGAGGAAGATGGTGATTGGCGCTTTGCAATCGACCAAGAACCTCTGGATATTCCCGAGAAACTAATACCGGAATTTATTATAAAGCTTAATCACGAACTACCGGAAATTACCAAATACTACACAGACTGGCAGTTAGGTATGGGCTTAGATTACATTTATAGCCCATCATGCTCGAATATTGCGTATGCCATAGAGGTCAGCGAAGCCCCTGTAAAAACAAGATTACAAGCCATAAAGTCTATGAAATATCTTTATAGAGACTGCCTAGAACTGCGTTGCCAACCTGTTCTGGGGTATTTATCGGAGACAGGTAACAAACTAAATGATTTCTGCTATATGTGGTGGGATGTAACAACACTGAGCTATTATCCAGCAGATGACCCAAACCGAGAAATCTTTTATCCCGCCGTTACAGATGTGATGGAATATGCCCTAACCTTAAATAATATTGCCTGCATAGAGAGCGGCTTGCACGGCTTAGGACATGCGGTCTATAACTGGCCACACGCCGCCGAGATCATTGAGAACTTTATCAAAAGAGCAGGAAATATTGACCCGCGAGTCATGCGCTACGCCGAAATGGCAAAAACCGGATATATCAACTAATCACAAGGGACAATAAAACCCCTTGCCCTCACGCCCCCCTTCCAAACAAATCACGCGGTTTTTTGCAGGCCGTTGGTGCCGTCGAGGACTTTCATCAGCTCGGGGAGGATTTCCTGTAGGTCACCGACAAGGCCGATATCGGCGATTTTGAAAATCGGCGCTTCGGCGTCTTTGTTGATGGCGATAATGACTTTGGAATCCTTCATGCCTGCCAGATGCTGGATTGCACCGGAAATACCGATGGCGATATAAATCTCGGGCGCAACCTGTTTGCCTGTTTGACCGACCTGATAATCATTCGGTACCCAGCCCGCATCGACCGCGGCGCGTGATGCACCGATTGCCGCGCCCAGCTTATCCGCCAGCGGCGGGATCAGGCGTTCGAATTCTTCCTGACTGCCAAGACCGCGCCCGCCGGAGACAACGATGCGGGCATCGCCCAGCTCGGGACGTTCGGAGACCGTCAGTTCACGCGTGACAAAACCTGTCAGACCGCTTTCCGCCGCGCCTGCGGCATCTTCCACTGCGGCGCTGCCGCCTTCCTCTGCGGCGGCCTCAAAGCCTGTGGTACGCACGGTCAGAATTTTCAGTGCCTCACCCGTTTGCACGGTGGCAAGCGCGTTCCCCGCATAGATCGGGCGCACGAAGGTATCGGCGCTGACGATGTCGGAAATGTCGGAGATCATCTGCGTGTCCAGCAAAGCCGCCGCACGCGGCAGCAGGTTTTTGCCGAAGGTCGTCGCCGCCGCCAGAATATGGCTGTAGCCGCCCGCAAGCGCGACAATCAGCGGCGCGATATTTTCCGCCAGCTGGTGTTCCAGCGAGGCATCATCGGCTTTCAGCACTTTGGCAACGCCTGCGATTTTCGCCGCCGCATCCGCCGCCGCACCGCAATCCTTGCCCGCAACCAGCACATGCACATCACCGCCCAGCTTTGCTGCTGCCGTGACCGTGTGCAGGGTCGCGCTTTTTACTGTTTGGTTATCATGTTCCGCAATAACGAGAATGCTCATTTTCTTCTATCTCCTTTAACCCGCAAGGCGGTTTCCAACTTTTTCCATCATCTGTCCGACCAGTTCGGCGGCAGAGCCTTCCAGCAGATCACCGCCTGTACGCTGCGGCGGTTCGGTGACTTTCAGAACCGTCACGCGCGGCGTTAAATCAACGCCCAGATCGCTTACGGCGATTTTATCCAGCGGCTTTTTCTTGGCCTGCATGATATTGGGGAGTTTGACGTAGCGCGGCTCGTTCAAGCGCAGATCCGTTGTGACAACCGCCGGCAGTTTGACCGACAGGGTTTCCAGACCGCCGTCAACCTCGCGCGTGACTTTCAGCGCATCACCGTCTTTTTCAACAGCAGAGGCGAATGTACCCTGCCCCCATCCCAGCAATGCGGCCAGCATTTGGCCCGTCTGGTTGTTATCACCGTCAATCGACTGTTTGCCGAGGATGACCGTATCAATGGAGTCTTTTTCAACAAGGGCTTTCAGAATTTTGGCAACAGCCAGCGGCTCCGCCTCCTGCCCGCCTGTTTCCACCAGAATGGCGCGGTCCGCGCCGATGGCCAGTGCCTTGCGCAGGGTTTCCTCGCATTTCGGCTCCCCGATGCTGACGACCACGATTTCCGTTGCGATACCTTTTTCCTTCATGCGCACGGCTTCTTCCACCGCGATTTCGCAGAACGGGTTAATGTCCATTTTGACATTGGTCAGCTCAACGCCGGTTTGGTCGCTTTTGACGCGGGGTTTCACATAGGCGTCAATGACGCGTTTTACGGGGACGAGTAGTTTCATGAAGCTTGCCTCTTCCTGTCAGTTTTGCTATTCCTGTTTTCTTCCTTCAGAACTCCCGCAAATCTAGCAAATTTGCGGGGGCAGGCAAAGAAAAAAAGCCCCGGTAATGAAACATTACCGGGGCAGACAGATACATCGAAGCGAAGTACTTGGGAGACGCTAGCAGATAAATCCACTAGCGAATCGAGTTTGCATCGCCAAAATGAAAATGTCCAGCCCTAAAAAGCAAAAAATATGGATTCACTTCTTTCTCTTTAAAATCAATAGCTTACAATATCACTTCTTAGAGATAATTTTGAGAAAAAACACTGTCATAATCTTTTCCGCAGAAAAAAGAGGGGTTTTGGCATGCGAATCACTTAAAATGATTCAACATTCAGGCCAATCCTATTGAGTTTTATTGATTTTATGCGCTGCTTATCCTGCTCCGGCTGATGAGGGTTGTTCCCGCTTTTTCTCCCCCGCCTGCAAGGCGCGGACATTCTCCGGTAAACGCGCATGATCATCCTGCCCCAGCCAAAGCCTCTCGACAGAGGGGAAGCCGTAGGCATAGCCCTGAATATAGGTGATGCCGTCTTTTTGCAGCATTTCGACCTCTTGTGCCGTTTCCGCCCCTTCACCGACGGTTTCCACGCTGCACCCCTCAGCCAGCTTTTGCAATGTTTGTACAAAAAGACGGTTATCGTAAGTCGTCGCCATGCGGCGGACAAATGATTTATCTATTTTCACAATATCGACGCCCAACTCCTTGATTTGACGGAAAGAAGTGTTCCCCGTACCAAAATCATCCAACGCGACGCGCGCGCCCAGCGCCTGTAATGTGCGGACGAAAGAACGGGCGCGGCTCATATCACTCAGCGCCACTGTTTCGGTAATTTCCACGATCAGGCGTTCGGCGATTTCCGGCGTTTCCCTGAGCGTTTTCAGCAGATAGCGCAGCCATGTCGGCTCGTCCAGTGTCCATGCCGAGATATTGATCGACAGGGTCAGATCCGGATAGGTTTTCAATTCCTCCAGCGCCATTTTCGAAATGCACTGATCGACCAGACGCGCAATCCCCATCTGTTCCACAACCGGCATGAATTCCCCTGCCGCCACCAGCTTGCCGTCGGCATCTACCATCCGCACCAGCGTTTCATAGAATTTCACCTGTCCGGTTTTCGCGGCGATAATCGGCTGGAAAGCCAGCACAAGGCGGTTACCGCCCAGCGCCGTCAGCAGCGTATCGCTTGTTTTCAGCCATGTGCGGAACTGTTCGCGTTGCTTGTCATTGACGATATAGCTCATATAACGACCGCGGCCGCCGCGTTTTGCCTCTTGCAATGCGGTTTCCGCCTGCACCATCAAATCTTTGGCCCGCGTCAAATCTTCTGCGTCGTTATAAGCTGCGCCCCCGGCCGAGATCGTGACATGCACACGCCCCTCCGCCGTTTCGACCGGAATACTGCGGAAAGATGCCAAAAGCTGTGCCACAATTGATGACACCTGTTCGGCATTCGCACAAGGCAAGGCCACACCGAAAATATCACCGGAGACACGCGCCAATATGCGCCGCCCTTTAAAGAAGCTGCCCAGCCGTTCCGCAACACCGCGAATGATCTCATCCGTGACATGTGCGCCGAATGCCTCGTTATACATGGCCAGACGGTCAATACCGATTGCCAGCACATGGCCTGCGGCGTCTTTCCCTGCTGCTGCGGCATCGGCGCTTTCTGCCGTGATGCGGTGCAGAAACCATTGACGCATATACAGCCCGGTCAGCTTATCCTTTTCAAAGCTTTCGACCTGTTTATGCGGTTGAATACGACCGTAAATATAGCAGCCGCCATCCCCGTCACGCGCAGATGTTGCGGTTTCGCGCACTTCAAAAACACGGCCATCCGCCGCGTTGACGCGATAGGACATATCACGCTTCGTGCCCGGCTCCGCCTGTGACAATTCATGGATAAAAGCCTGCCGTCCTGCGGCATCCTGCGGGTTCAGCTGTTTTTGGAAAGCATTCATATCGGCAATGCCGTCAGCAAAGCGGAAATCTTTACATTCACTGCTGATCCAGGAAAGGCTGTCCTGTTTTGCGTCCCAGTGATAAGCGGCCTCCCCCATATCGCGCAGAAATTTTTGAATCGTTTCATAATCTAAGGTTGTTTTCTTTGCCTGATCGGTGGCGTTCTTGTCTTTGTCGTCCTCGAACATGCCGCTCTCCCCTTTTGCAGTCTTTTTTTTATTATTGTCCGGAAACCGCAGCTTTGGCTGAATAACGACTGTCACCCGCTTTTTTCGCGCAATTTCGCACCGTCTTTAACAATGATATATGACAAATGTTACCAATTTATGAAAATTTACATAAAATTTTATACAAATTTGCATAATTATTGACATATCTCATATTTTCGTGTTAAAACAGAGCCCTTCTGCTGAAAATAAATTGCTCCGAGCAGCTAAAGGCACGCATAAATGACGGAAAAATCACGTATTCAATATCTTGGCAACAGCGGCGAAAAATGGATTGCCGTCCGTATTCCCGTCAGCGGTGCCGCAGGTGATACGCGTCATTACGAATTTCGCGCAAGCAAAGTTGACGGGTTGCTGGAAATCTCTGAAAACCGGTCTGCCCTTCTTTTGGATAATGACAAGCAAATCCCGGTCAATCTGCCGCTGAAAGAGCTGCGCCGCCGTTTTCACGGGCGCGGCAATGCCGCAAACCAGCTTGATTTAACGGATGTGACAGGAATCGACGAGGCGCAGGAGAGCGATTTGAAAGCCGCTTTTACCGCCACCCTGCCCGCCCGAAAAGACAGCAACCAAAACATTCCCGAAAATCCGGATTTGAAAATTACATTTTTCGCTCATCACCGTCTGGATGAAAATCCGACGGCAAAATACTGCCCTGTGACGGTTTTATGGAGCAATATCTCCCGCACCAATGCCTCGGTCAGCGCAAAGAACACGACCTGCGTCACGCTGCATCAGCCCGTTGACGTAGCGGGCGCGCCGGAGCGGACGCGATGGTGGCTGGATATGGATACCAATATCTTTATGGCAGCCATCAATGAGGCCATGATAAACGGCACATCCCATCTGGATCTGCGCGAAGAAACACGCAAACGCGCCCCGCCGCAGACAGTCAGCCGCCCCCGTCGCTAATAGCTGCCCACCGCATCTGTTTGAAAAGACTATTGCACCGCAGGGGCGGAAGCCTATAGACTGATAAGGTCGTATTTATACATCTGGAAAGACCATGACCCAGAACACCAGCTTCACCCCCTTATCCGAACAACAGGCAAAAAACTATGTCCGCAAAGTTGTCTTTGTTGCGGTTTTGTTTTTCGCCGTACTGATTGCCGGCGGCTTTTATGCTTACAAAATTGTCGTGAACCATTTTGACGACACGCCGCAGCAGAAAATTCCAGCCGGCATCATCAAGAATTTCCACAAACCGTCCGTCAAAGACAGGCAAATGCAAACACAGCCGTACAAGAAAGACACGCTTGTAGTCGCCAATCCGCGCAACCCGTATGATTTACCTGTCGCACCGCATGAGAACAATCCGAAACTGCGCTTTATCACCGGCCGCGTGACGGCGATTGCGCCGCGGCACGATATCATGTCCAACGGTTCCGCACGCAAGAATCTCTATGCCCGCACGGAATTCCATGTGCCCGAGCAGAATAAAAACTGCTATTTCCATCAATATATGGGGCTACGGGCGACTTATAAGGTCGGTGATGCCGTGCAGGTGCAATACGACCCGAATGCCAAAGACTTTTGCGGCACAGCGCGGATTGTGGAATAAGAGAACCGCTTTTAGAGCGTGTTTCCAGGCTGCGCAGACGCAGCACGCCCCAGCTTTACAGATTTTTTGATATTGCGCGGAAAGACAGCGCACAGTTTTTGCTGCAATGCTTCTGTACATTCGATGACCAGCCATGCCCGACCTGGCTGCGGCATCGTGGCAACGGAAGCCCTTTGAAAGGAGTCCGTCAATCCGCTTTTGATAACCCAATCAGTGGTTTTTATCATCATCGTACTGGCATAGAGGTCGCGTCTTTCCTGATCGCGCAGCAGGGCATCGCTTTTTGACTCATCATTCAGCACAACAAATTGCTGCGGTTGCGGGGGAACATTCAGCTCCAGCAAATATTCATTCATTTTCTCTGCCGTCATAACCTGCCTCGCTTCAGCATTTCTCTATCCTGATCGGATAAAAGACAATACATCAGCTTAAGATATATGTCAATACTTTGAGAAAAAACAATTATTAAACAATATATTAACCACATTGCCTCCCACCTATCGAAAAAGGAATTTCAAACCAAATACGCCGCAGGGCATTGATATTCCAACAATTTCTATATGGCAAAATGCGCCGCAGGCCAATATAATGCCCGCATGTGCGGACGATACAGCCAAAATTCCCCGATTGAAAAACTGCGTGACGTGTTCGGCGTCATGGAGCGGTTTAATTTTCCGCCCAGCTACAATATCGCGCCGACGCAATATGCGCCGGTTGTGCGTTTTTCGAAAGCCAAGGGACGGAACGAATTGACCCTGATGCGCTGGGGGCTGGTTCCCTTTTGGGCGAAAGATATTGAAATCGGCAATAAGCTGATAAATGCCCGTGCGGAAACGCTGGCGGAAAAGCCGTCATTCCGCGGTGCCTTGAAATACCGCCGCTGCATCATCCCCGCAGACGGTTTTTACGAATGGCAAAAACAGGCAAGCGGCAAACAGCCTTTCAATATCCGCCGCCATGATCATGAGCCACTGGGCTTTGCAGGGCTATGGGAGGAATGGGGCGAAGACAGGCTGCACAGCTTTACCATTATCACAACCGATGCCAATGATACCGTGAAACCGGTTCATGCCCGTATGCCCGTTATTCTGGACAAGGCTGATTATGCCGCATGGCTGGAAAGCGGCGAGACCAAGCTGCTCAAGCCCTGCCCTGATGACTGGCTGGAAGCCTATCCCGTCAGCAAGCGCGTTAACAGCCCCGCGAATAATGACGCGGCATTACTTGCCCCCGCCCTGTAGCTCCATTGACAAAACCATATTATTATGTTAATTTATGTCGCTATAAACGACCATGGCGGAGGTAACGGATTATGGGACAATTCAAGCAGAAATTCAGCAAGGCTGTACTCGCCCTTGACCCGGAAAGCATAGGCGGTGCCGCCATGGCGAGCACCATTATCGGAATCGTCGCTCTTGTGCCGGGCATAATGATCGCCGAAAGCCTGCCGATGGACGACACGGCGAAGCCGGGCGCGGAAACCGCGCTGCATGATTACGGCTCCGCCCTCGACATTTTATCCTCATATGGCGAAAAGAATACCGGATTGAACACGCCCACAGGCTTAAAGGAAATTCTGGTCTATGGCGGGGAGGATGTCACGGAGAGCGCCGCCAATACCAAAGACTCCGAAGAATTCCTGCATTTAAGTCACCGTTTCGGGGAATCCGTCATTGTTGACAAGCGCCTGAGCGAACAGCAGAAATTTGATCTGGTACAGGAATTTGAAAGCCGTATCGGTGAATTTGAAGCCTTTACCGGCCTCAACGAGCCGGATTATGCCGATCTGGATGAAATGAGCGCCCGCGTGTTGCATCAGGTTGATGACCGCACCACTGCACGCGATATCATCCACCTGTCCAATGAGAAGCCCGGTGACAGGCAGACTATTTTTAATACCGCAGGGGCAGGCTTTACAGGCACTTTTCTGCTGCTGATGTTAATCGGCGCAGGCCGCAAAAATCTGCAGCGCTGGGCAGGTGAAAAACCGACTCCGAAGATGCCGCATTAACGCCGCCTCCCGTGGCAATATAGCCTGATTATTTTTTCAATCGCGGTTTTTGCGCAGTCTGTTTGTGTGACGGGGGCTGATGGGAGGATTGTATCAAACGATCCGCCGCCTGCCGCTCTTCCGAAGTGCCGACCAGAATATCCTTATTTCGTGCCTGTAACGACGATGAAAAAGATTGCGGCAGCTGTTCCGCAAGCCCCGCAAGCCCTGCCGCCTGTTCCAGCATTTCCGCATGTCCTTTAATGCCGAACACATTGGCATCCGTCAGATCGGATAATTTGACCCAGCCCGCATTTGTGGCATCATCCCCCGCCTGCACATCACACAGATGCGCATTACGCACCACCGGCACCATCGCCGTTGTCGACATGGCAATAACATCACCGTTTTTGACGCCGTCCGCACGATCCGGCCCGCCCCAGACGCGCACATCACCCGCAACCGGACGGCGGTCTATCTGATAGGATGACACAAGCGTGCCGGTTGCGCCTGATGCCTCTTCCATTTCCTCACGGTCTGCCGCCTGTTGATCCGTTTCGCCCTGATCTTTAAAGCCGCCCGCCAGCGCCAGCAAGCCAAGCCCCGGATCAAGCTGGCGTATAATCAGCTTCACATAGGCGTTGCCATCATCATCAAGGCTGATACGTATCTGGTCAGCCGCCTTTTGTTCAAAGATATTCCGTCCTTTATGGGTGCCGATTTGCACCAGCGCTTCGCCCCCCCCCGCCTGTCCGGCGGCAAAGGCATCTTGCAGCATTTGATTGATTTTTTTGACATCCTCGCCGCCGACCATCGTGTCACCGTACTGGTTGCCGGGGGAGCCGTAGACTTTCAGGCTGTTACGCTCGTGCTGAAAACTTTTGCCTAAATCCGCCATCACCTTTTCTCCGCTATATATGTTCATATAAAAATATACATATAGCGGGTTAAGACTTCGCTAATGCGTAAAGTGAAAAGGATAAAAGGGAAAATGGGGCGACTGACGGGGTTTGAACCCGCGACATCTCGGACCACAACCGAGTGCTCTACCCCTGAGCTACAGCCGCCACAATTTTAAGACCCTATTCTATAAACCGAAATGCCCTGCAAGGTCAAGCGGAACATGCTGAAAAATTCAGCCTGCCCTGCCTTGCCGCGGATCAGGCCGCATCTTCATTCCGCCATTTGATGGAGCAGCCCATCGAGGCCGTCTGATGTTCCGGTCCCTGCCCCGTTTCGGCAATTTTCAGCATGCCGTCCAGAAGTTCGCGCTTCGTCTCCGCCGTTGCGGCGCGGGAGGGTGTGACATCATCCAGACGTCCGCGGTAATGCAGCTCCAGATCTTTGTTAAAGCCGAAGAAATCAGGCGTGCAGACCGCATGATAGGCATGGGCGACATCCTGCTTTTCATCAATGACATAAGGGAAGGTAAAGCCGTTTTCCTTGGCGAAAATCTGCATATTTTCAAAACTGTCATCAGGGTAATTCGCCGTATCATTGGGCATGATCGCAATCACACCGATACCGTTTTCCTGCAATGCTTTCGCATCCTGCACCAGCTGGGTGATGATCGCCTTCACATAAGGGCAGTGATTGCAGATGAACATGACCAGTGTACCGTTTTCGCCTTTTACATCCTCCAGCGTGTAGGCTTTGCCGTCGACGCCTTTCAGGGAAAAATCGGGTGCGCTAAAAGAGGTATCGCAAAGCGGTGTGTGTGTCAGAGCCATGGTGCTGTTTCCTTTTCTTCTTATTTTTGCTGCGGTCAGTCTACCCCATCCTGTGCGGAAATACCAGCTTGACAAGCCGCCGCAGCCACTTACTATAGATAGTTAAATTAATAAGGAAAACGCGCATGGATTTCAAACACGGTCTGACAGCTTTGCCCGAAGAATTGCAGGAAAAACTTGCAAAAATTCCGTCATGGAAGGAATTCGGACAAAAGAATAAAGACTGGAATCAGGACCTGCTGGACAAATTGTTTGAGGATGTGCGCAGCACGCTGAATGAGGAAGAGCAGACGACCTTCTACCGCTGTCTGCTGCAAAGCGTCGCCTTTGCCACCAAAAATGTTCTGGAACCCTATATCGAGGCGATGAAGCCCGCCATTGATGCCGGACTGACCAAAAACGCCAATGACATGTTCAAGCCCGGCACAAAAGCCGGCGTGGAAATGGCAAAAATGGTTATCCAGACCAATCAGGTCATCCTGCTGCTGTGCAATATTTACGAGGCGCAGGTCGGAAACGGGGAAATGCCGCTTGAAGAACTGAATGACGCCATCCTTGATCTGGCCGAAATGACCGGAACACGCGACCATTTCAAACGTGCCGAGATTGTCTATAACAGCTGTAAAAAAATCTCCGAAAGCCCCGATCTGTACCCCGCCGCGCCCAAGAAAAAGCAGGGCGGCAGCGGTTTCAAACGCTAAAATATTTCCATTTTTCCGCAAACCGTTCTAGAATGGCGGCTTAAAGGGCGTGTTAACGGACACAAGAAACGAATACGAATAGAATGGCACAGTTTTTCAGTCTTTACGGGCGCTGGTATCCGGGGCAAAAAGTCACCTTTAACAAACATGAGCTTAGCCAAATTCTGTCCATCTACGGCTTGCGCGTGCAGCGGGGCGAATGGCGCGATTACGCGCTGGATTCCACTTATGACACGGCGATGTTTTCGATCTTTCGCAGCAGCAATGAAAAACCCGCCTTTGTCGTTGCCAAAACCGTGCCGCGCAATCACAAAAAACAGGCGAAATTTTCCGTTTCCACGGAGAATAAAACCCTGATCCAGAGCAACAGCCTGATGGAAGCCCTGACTGTTTTCCACGAGAAAGACAAAGAAAAAAAGAAATGAGCAAGCTATTCCGTCATTGTCTGTTTCTCCTGATTGCGGCCTTGCTGTGCCTGCCTGCACAGGCCTTTGCTGCGGATAAAAGCTATAAAAAACCGACAAAGATTCCGGTTTATCCCGACCCTGTTTACAAACCGCTTTATGAGGATGCCGACCACCCGCTTGCCGTGCTGATGGATATGGCGGAACAGGATGGCGATGCCCGTGCGCAATTTATTCTGGGTGATCTGTACAGCAAAGGCAAAGGCGGCTTTGCCAAGGATTTAAAAGAAGCGGCGCGCTGGTTTGAAGCAAGCGCCCGTTCCGGCTATATTCACAGCTATTTGCGTCTGGCGGCGCTGGCGGTAAAGCGCGGCGACCGCGTTGCGGCCTATCAATGGTACAGCCTGGGTGAAGACCGTGCGACCCGCAAAGACAAGGAACTCCGCAACTTTATGCGCGCCCGCATGGATGATTTGAAAAACGGTAAAAAAGCTTTGTCCCGCGATGATATCCGCCTTGCGGCAAAAAACGGCAAAGACTGGTGGCGCGGCAAAACCGCCACCGTGCAGAAAAAGCGGCGCTATAACCACTAAGCTCTCCTCCCCGCAAACGCCAATAAATGATTGCAGCAGCGCCCTGTTTTGCTATACTGCCCGTGCATTTAAAGATCACAGGAACACTGGAAACAAGGAGCAACCGCCATGAGCAAAATCAAAGTCAAAAATCCGATCGTCGAAATCGACGGCGATGAAATGACCCGCATTATCTGGAAGATGATCAAAGACACGCTGATCCTTCCCTATCTTGATGTTGATCTGAAATATTTTGATCTCGGCATCGAAAAACGCGATGAAACCGATGACCAGATCACGATTGATGCCGCCAATGCCATCAAAGAACACGGCGTCGGCGTTAAATGCGCAACCATCACCCCCGATGAAGCCCGCGTTGAGGAATTCGGATTGAAGAAAATGTGGAAATCGCCCAACGGCACAATCCGTAACATTCTGGGCGGCACGGTTTTCCGCGAGCCGATTATCTGCTCCAACATTCCGCGCTATGTTCCCGGCTGGACGCAACCGATTGTTATCGGCCGTCACGCTTTCGGTGACCAGTACCGCGCCACGGATATCAAAGTACCGGGCAAAGGCAAATTGACCCTGACCTTCCAACCGGAAGACGGCGGCGCACCGGAAGTCCATGAAATTTTCGATTTCACAGGCCCCGGTATCGCCATGGGTATGTATAACCTTGACGACTCCATCCGCGGCTTTGCCCGTGCCTGCTTTAACTACGGTTTGCAGCGCGGCTATCCCGTTTATCTTTCCACAAAGAATACGATCCTGAAAACCTATGACGGCCGTTTCAAGGATCTGTTCCAGGAAGTTTTCGACGCGGAATTCAAAGCGGAATTCGACAAGCGTGATCTGACTTATGAACACCGCCTGATTGACGATATGGTCGCCTGCGCGATCAAATGGGAAGGCGGCTTTGTCTGGGCTTGTAAAAACTATGACGGTGACGTGCAGTCGGATGTTGTTGCACAGGGTTTCGGCTCTCTCGGCCTGATGACCTCGGTTCTGCTGACGCCCGACGGGAAAACCGTCGAAGCCGAAGCCGCACATGGTACGGTGACGCGCCATTACCGCCTGCATCAGGACGGCAAGCCGACCTCGACAAACCCGATCGCCTCGATCTTTGCATGGACGCAAGGTCTGCGTTATCGCGGTCAGTTCGACGGAACGCCGGAAGTGATTGAATTCGCCGAAACGCTGGAGCGCGTCTGCGTCGAGACCGTTGAAAACGGTCACATGACAAAAGACCTTGCCCTGCTGGTCGGACATGACCAAAAATGGCTGACGACACAGGAATTCATGGCAAAACTGACTGAAAATCTGGAAGCCGCCATGGGAAAGGCTAAAGCCGCTTAAAGCCCAAGCCGTAAGCGGCCCGTATGACAAGAAAGGCGGTCTATGCAGACCGCCTTTCCTTTATTTATGCATGATAAATTTGCAGATCCTATTCCGTAAACTGCCGCACGGCCTGCGCCGCCAGCATCAGCATCGGGATATCAATCGCCGGGGAGCGGTCAATTTCCGAGACCAGATGTTCAATATTCTGCAATTTTTCTTCATGATCCTGCTGCCATTTGCCCAGATCGCCCTTTCGTCCCGAACAGCCGTATTCGGTCGCGATTTTTTCCGTCAACAGCGCCTGATATTTGTAAAATTCATCGACCATGCCGCTCAAAGCACGTGCCTGCCAATGATTTTCCGTTTTCAGGGACAGACATTGCTGACGCAGCCAGTCAAGGCGCAGAACCTGTCCGACATCGAAATAAACGCCGGCGATCGCTTTTAAGCTGCCCTTGCAGGACTGATCGATATTGATGATATCAGGCGCGGCATCCAGCAGGCGGATACTTGCAATATCCGTTGCCAGCTTGTCGGGCATGCCCTGCTCTTTCAGGCTTTCGCGGCGTGCTTCGACACGGTCACGCACATAATGCGGGATCAGGTCACGCACCACGCCGGAAATTTCCGTGATGCCTTTTGACAATTGCGCCACCTCCTCCGTCACGGAGCCCATCGGGCGCGGACGCCGCAACAGCCAGGTAATGGTATGTTTCAGCAATATGTAGATTTCGCTCAAGGCTGAAATCTGCACTTTGCTCGGCACTTTATTATCCAGCGCCTCGATCGCATCCCATAGTTTCGGCACATCAAAGGCCCGCATCATAATCAGGAAAGCCTTGACGATGGCCACCTGCCCCGCCCCTGTTTTGGCTTCACGCGATTTGATAAAGACCGGCCCCATACGGTTGACCAGCGCATTTGCCAGCATGGTCGCGATAATTTCGCGGCGCAGCCCGTGGTTTAGAATTTCCGTGCGGTATTTTTCCAGAGGTTTCGGGAAATAGATATCCAGCCAATCTTCCATACCTTTTTCATCCGGCAGGTCGGACTCCAGCAAATTCTGGAACAGCACGATTTTCGTATAGGACAGCACGACCGAAAGTTCCGGCCGCGTCAAGCCGCGGTTATCCTGCAACATGCGGCCGATGGTTTCCTCATCCGGCAGATGTTCCAGTTTGCGGTCAAAAACGCCCTGTTTTTCAAAATCACGCAGCAAGGCTCCGTAAAGCGACAGCTGACCGGCAGCGCGGTATTCCGCCATCGAGAGCGCCTGATTTTGCTGGTAATTATCGTCCAGCACCAGACTGCCGACTTCATCGGTCATTTTCTCCAGCAATGTGTTGCGCTTGGCGCGGCTCATTTTGTGTTTTGTATTGCGTTCCACCGCATTCAGCAGAATTTTGATATTGACCTCGTGATCCGAACAGTCCACACCGGCGGAATTATCAATAAAATCGGTGTTCAAACGGCCGCCATAATGCGCATATTCCACGCGCGCATCCTGTGTCATGCCCAGATTAGCACCTTCACCGATGACTGCCGCGCGGATTTCACGCCCGTTGACACGCACCGCATCATTGCTGCGGTCATCCGCATCGGCATGACTTTCCGCCGCGCTTTTGACAAAGGTACCGATACCGCCGAACCATAACAGCTCGACATCGGTTTTCAGCATCGCATGCATCAACTCGTCCGGTGTGACTTTATCCTTGCGGATATCGAAACAGGCTTTGATTTCCGGCGTCAGGGTCAGAGATTTCTCCGAACGTAAGTAAACGGCACCGCCTTTCGATATCTTGCTTTTATCATATTGATCCCAGCCGCCGCGCGCCTTGAACAGTCGCTGACGTTCTTTAAAGCTGGCCGCCGCATCAGGATCGGGGTCGCAGAAAATATGAAGATGGTTGAAGGCCCCGACCAGACGGGTATGTTTGGACAGCAGCATGCCGTTGCCGAACACATCGCCGCCCATATCACCGACGCCGATGGCTGTGAAATCCTCTTTCTGGATATCTTTGCCCATTTCACGGAAATGGCGTTTCACGGATTCCCATGCACCGCGGGCGGTAATCCCCATGACTTTATGGTCATATCCGGCAGAGCCGCCGGAAGCGAAAGCGTCATCCAGCCAGAACCCGGCCTTGGTCGATAATTTATTCGCGATATCCGAAAAGGTCGCCGTTCCCTTATCCGCCGCAACAACCAGATAGGGGTCGTCATCATCATAGCGCACGGTATTTGCCGGCGGTTCGATTTTACCCAAATTATTATTATCCGTCAGATCCAGCAGCGATTGCACAAAAAGCTGGTAACAGGCGATTCCTTCGGCAAGAAACGCATCGCGCCCGCCTTCGGTCGGCGGGTTTTTGACGATAAAGCCGCCCTTTGCCCCGACGGGAACGATAACCGCGTTCTTGACCATCTGCGCCTTCATCAGCCCCAGAATTTCGGTACGGAAATCATCATGGCGGTCGGACCAGCGGATACCGCCGCGGGCGATTTTACCGCCGCGCAGATGCACGGCCTCGACCCGCGCGGAATAGACAAAAATTTCGACATGCGGACGCGGACGCGGCACAAAATCAATATTCTTGCTGTCCAGCTTTACCGACAAACAGGGACGAATTTTGCCGTTTTCATCGCGCTGGTAGTAATTGGTGCGCAAGGTCTTTTCGACCAGTGTCCAATAGGCGCGCAGAATACGGTCATGGTCCAGTTTTGTGACGTCATTGAGTCTGGCTTCCAGCTTTCCGCGGAATTTATCGGCCTCCGCAGCGCGTTTCTTTGCCGCCAGTTTCGGATTATGCAGCGCCTTATACAAACCGACCAGATCACGCACGGCTTCGGCATGTTCCGTCAGCACCGTTTCCAGATAGCGGCGGCTATAGGCAAAGCGTGCCTGTTTCAAATAGCTGGTATAGCTGCGCACAATCAGGACTTCGCGCCAGTTCAGACCCGCCTGCAGAACCAGTTCGTTCAGCGCGTCATTTTCCGCAACTTCGTCCCAGATGCGCAAAAAGGCTTTTTCAAAGACTTCCTTGATTTCCTCCAGTTCAAAACTGACTCTGTGTCGCGGCGAGACCAGAAAATCATGGACCCAGACCGGCTCTTTCGTGCCGCGCCCCGGGCGTACCTTGAACGGCATTTCCGAAATCGCATCCAGCCCCATATTTTCCAGTGCCGTCATAATATCGGACAGGCGCACCGGATGGCTCTGGTGATAGATTTTCAAGTGATAGGTGCCGTCACCGGCGCTGGTTTTATCCTGATAAAGATCAACGGCGATCTCCAGATCTTTCTGCTCAAGCAGGGTTTCGATCCGCGGAATATCCTTCACCGCACCGATGATGCCGTAATTATCCTGATAGGCCGGAGGAAAGGCCTCGGCATAGCTATGGGCATAAACAGCGCCTGTTTTCTTGCCGTAGCGGTTGATCAGCTCTTGACCGAGCTTTTCCTGCCAGCTTTGGCCGATCTCGATCAGCTCCTGTTCAACGGCTTCCGCGTCAAATTTCGTCAGCTGTTCCGGATCCGTCAAAATGGTGAACAGGCCGCGCGCCAGCGGGCTGTCATCCAGCGTAATGTGATAATTTGTGCAAACACCTTGCAAACGTGCTTCCAGCACGGTTTCGATACTGCGGCGAAAGCGCGTATCATAAATATCGCGCGGAATATAGACAAGGCAGGACACATAGCGTTCCAGCGGGTCTTTACGCGCAAACAGAGCCACGCGCTGCCGTTCCTGCAAATCGAGAATCCCGATACTGGTTTTTGTCAATTCCGCGACGGAAACCTGAAACAGCTCGTCCCGCGGATATTTCTCCAAAATATGTTCCAGCGCCTTGCGGTCATGGGAGTCGCTGCCGAATTTCGCCAGCGCCAGCGTTTCACGCACTTTTTTGCGGACAAGCGGCACTTCCAGTGTCCGGCAGGAATAAGTGCTGGAGGTGAATAAGCCGATAAAAACATGCTGCCCGATGACGCGGCCTTTGTTATCGACAACTTTTACATTGATGACATCAAAGGGAACGCGCCGGTGCACTGTCGAATACTGGTCAATCCATTTACTGACGACGACCGTATTCTCATCTTGCTGCATCTGCTCATATTCGCGTTTCTTCAGCGCCACATCAAAAGGATAATGCCCCTCGCGCAACAGCCCCAGCGCACTGTCTTTGGCAATACGCACATCGACATCGCCGCTTTTTTTGCCGGCGGCAAACTGGTATTCACGATAGCCCAGCAGGGTGAAATTGTTTTTATACACATATTCGAGGAAATCGATGGCCTCGATATTGTGTTCATGTTCGCCGCCGTCAGCCTGCTTGATGTCAATCGTATTGATGACGTCACGCAGACGCGCCAGCATCAGCTTCCAATCCGTTGTCGCAAGCCGGACATCATCCAGAATGCCGGAGAGCTGTTTTTCCAGATGCGCGCAGGCACTGGCCGGCAGAAATTGTTCCAGTTGAATATGAATGACGGATTCCAGCCCGCCGCGCAAACGCGCTTCTTCAATATTATTCCCGACCTTTTCGACCAAACCGCTTTTTTTGCGGTCAATCGCCAGCACCGGGTGAAACAGATAGGCAATCTGAAAATTCTGATGCCCCAGCTCTGACGCAACCGAGTCAATCAGGAAAGGCATATCATCATTGATGATTTCAATCACCGTATTATTGCATTGCCAGCCATGGATTTTTTCATCGACATTATAGACGCGGATTTTGTGATGCTTGGCCTGCCGCTTTTCAACCCAGCCATAGAGATTCTTGATCAGCTTGCCCATATCCGCATCGCCGATTCTGAGCCAATCGCTTGTCGACACATGTTTTTTGAAATGACTGAAAAAGCTGTCTGCAGGTTTTGCGGGGGATTTCTTTTTATTCATGGCTGCTGCCTTTGTTTTTTTCTGCGCTTGGGACATGCCGCGCCTCCTTTTCGACTATTCGGATTGCAACGCAAGACCGTTTTATTACTAGCACGATTTCCAAGGCAGTGATATCCGTTTCCGCAGTTTTTCGTTGCTGTACTGCAGCATTTTTGACCTAGTCATTAAGGGGAAATTTAATCAATCCGCCGCGACGGCTTCCGGTGCTGCCCAGAACTTTATAGATATCTTTCAGGTCGCGCCGCGCCTCCGCTGTGTCATAAGGTACGGTGCCGCCGCAAAGCCCGCCCGCCCCGTAGCTGCCTGCCGGATAATGATATAGTGACCAGCGGTTTCCCGAGCCTTCCTTGCGCAGATAGGCGAAGACCAGATAGTCTTCCCCCTCCTTGAACGGATATCCCATACAGGTCACATTCTGCAGGCTTGTATGCATAGTGAATGTTTTGTCTTCATCCTCTTCGGGAACGATATGACGGCCTGTTGCCTCCACCTGTTCGCCGTCCTGCGCCGGTGCCGCATTATCCAGAGGAAATTCCGTCATTTTGCCGTTGCCGCCTTTGAAATATCCGGTGACATCAAAAGTGACGGCAACCGGTTTGTCATCATAAACATTCAAGTAACGCGGGTGATCAATTGCGATTTCTTTCACCGTGCCGCGGAAAATCACATCCGCCTCCTGCCAGCGGGTTTTGAAAGAGCCGCGGGCGCAAATACAGGCCGCCGCCACGGATACGCCAAGGCAGGACAGCAGCAAAAACAT